>JAZNIL010000001.1:0-63247 GCA_045577435.1 Faecousia sp.
TCTCCCACTTGTCAAGAACTTTTTTCTTTTTCCTACAAGTTTTTTATCCTGTGGCATTGTTTTGCGCTCCCTCGCGGAAGCGCTTCGTTATATTACCAGATACACCCCACTTTGTCAAGCTCTTTTTTCGGTTTTTTTCGATTTTTCTAATTCACCGGTTTTGCCGACTCACTGTGGGCATCCAAATACTTAGCCTCATCCTTTACACTGCCGCCGGAGTAGTCCCCCATTATTACAGAAGCTTTCAAATATCCCTTTAATTGCACACCGTGGGACTTAGCTCCCTCACCTACCAGCAGGTATTCTGCTGTGTCCAGATAAATGATAGCGGCGGTATTCTTTTTCAAATCTTCCAGCGCTTCTTCCGCTGTTTCTCCACGCCCCAGATTTTCTGTATCCGTTTCCAGCACCACATCGCTGCCGTCCATATAAACCGCTACCGCTTCCACAGGCAGCAGCTTCGCCACATCCAGCCGCTCCACCGGCGCCAGAAGCAACAACGCAAGTATCAAAATATACAATATTATTCTCATCGCTGTTTCCTCCTGTCCTGGGGGTTTAGTTTGCTGTTTCGGAACTTGTCTTTCTGCAGCCTCGGTCTTAAGAATCTGCTGGTCTTGCTAAGGTAGCGGATACCCAAGCACTTCAGTCCCCACAAATGGATCAGCAGAATAGCCACTCCTGCCACCACGCCGTAAAGCCCCTTGAATGCAGCAAGGAGGGCAATCCCAAACCGCCAGACACGTATTGCGTTGGCAAGGTCCCTGTTGGGAAGCACAAAGCCGCATACGCCGGCGATTGAGACCATAATCAGCGCTACCGGGGAGATCAGCCCAGCCTCCACCGCGGCTGTGCCTACCACGATACCACCAATCACAGATACCGACTGGCCCACAGCCTGGGGCAAATGGATACCTGACTCCTGCAGCAGCTCGAACGCAATCAGCAGCCCCAGCACCTCTGCCGCTGTGGAAAAAGGAACGGATTGCTTGCTTTCAATAATGGAACGCAGCAGGGGCAAGGGGATCACTGCCTGGTGGAATGTTGCTAGGGCAATATAAATCCCCGGCAGCAGCAATCCTGTGAGCAGCGCCAAATACCGCAGAATCCGGACCGCAGACGCGCCTACATAATCCCGCCCCCGGTCCTCAGGACTTTCCATAAGGTACATAAGATCTGCCGGGGCAAGATAACCCAAGGGCAGGCCATCCACCAGCAGGCCCACCCGTCCATCCAATAGGCCCTGGCAGAACCGGTCTGACCGCTCTGTATACTGCAAAAGGGGGAAAGCCGTTGCACGGGAACCGGTGATATACTCCTCCACTGCCGCAGGGGACAGCAGGCCATCAATATCTATCTGCGCCACTCTGCTTTTCATTTTCTCTACCAACGCCGGGTCTGTAATGCCCTCCAGCCAGACAATGCTAATGTTGGTAATGCTCCTTCTGCCCACCTGGGTCTCATACAGCCGCAAATCCGGGCTGCGCAAATGCCGGCGGATGTAGCTGGTGTTGGAACGTATGGTTTCTACAAAGGCGTCCTTTGCTCCTTTGACGGTATTTTCCACCTCCGGGGCGGAAGTTCCCCGTTTATCCGGTGTTTTTACCTCAAATCCAATCGCTCCCACCTCTGGGAACAACACCACACAAAAGCCATTCACCAGTTGAAAGGCCACCGCACTTACATCCTGACAGGGCACCGCCACATTATTGTAGATCATCCCCTCCAGAGCATGGCGGTAAAGCCCATCCATTGTGGCCGCAGACAGGTGCTGGGTAATGGGCTTAAAAATATAATCCGATGCGTAGGCCGACGCAATCAGTCCGTCAATGGCATAGGCGTACACGGTATGCTCCCCGCAACGCAGCTCCCGACGGATAAAATCCGCCGCGTCCCTGAAAATATGGCTGATGTTCTCGTCGGTCAGGTCTCCGGGATAGGACACTTTCTGTTGTTCCATAGGCTCACCTCTGGGGTAGCATACCCGGAAAAAAAGGGATTATGTGGATAAGAATTGAAATTCCGCCAAAGGGATGGTATAGTATAGGTATCATTTGAAATAAAGGAAGTTATGGTATGTCTCATGTGATTGCTGCCGTATCCACCGGCAATCAAATCAGCGCCATTGGCATTCTGCGACTGACCGGCGAGGGCTGCGCAGAGGTGGCAGGAAAAGTTTTTACCCTAAGCAGTGGCGTTCCCCTGTGTCAAGCTCCTAACCGCAAGCTGATGCTGGGCACATTGCAGGACAAAAACGGGCGGGTGATCGACCAGTGCATGGCCGTGTACACCCGGGCGCCCCACAGCTACACCGGTGAGGACACTGTGGAAATCCAGTGTCATGGCAGCCCCGCGGTTCTTGCGGCAGGGCTGGAGAGCCTGTATCTGGCAGGAGCGCTGCCCGCCAAACGGGGTGAATTCACCAAGCGGGCATTTATGAACGGTCAGCTGGATCTGACCCAGGCAGAAGCTGTGATCGACCTGATTGAGGCAGAAACCGGAGACGCGGCAGCCAACGCAGCCGGTCAGGTGGGCGGTATTCTGCAGAAAAAGCTGAATCCCATTTACAATGGTCTTACAGATCTTTGCAGCCATTTCCATGCGGTTCTGGATTATCCGGACGAGGATATTGAGGACTTTGGCCTACACAACTATGCCGCTTCTCTGAAAAGCAGTACACAGGAGCTAAACACGCTGCTGCAAACCTACGGACAGGGCAGGATTATCCGGCAGGGCGTTACCGCTGCCATCGTAGGAAAGCCCAATGTAGGAAAGTCCAGCCTGCTCAATGCCTTAGCAGGCTTTGAACGAGTGATTGTCACAGAAATCGCCGGCACTACCCGGGACACTGTGGAGCAGACCGTCATGCTGGGTCACACACGGCTGCGGCTGATTGACACCGCAGGTATCCGTCAAACTCAGGACCGGATTGAAGCAATCGGTGTGGAGCGTTCCATGCATGCGGCAGAGGACGCGGATCTTGTAATATTTGTGTGCGACGGCTCCCAACCTCTGACCCAGGAGGATCAGGAAGTCATCCGTGTGTGCGCGGACCTGCCCAACACAGTGGCGCTGATCAACAAATCCGATCTTGGCAAGAAGGTTCTTCCCAGCGATCTGCCCTTTATGACAATCATCCCTATTTGCGCCAAAACCGGAGAGGGTCTTGACCTGCTGGCAGGTGTGGTGGATGAGATGTTCGCCGGGAACATGCCCTGTGACGGCTCCATCCTCACCAATCCCCGGCAGTATGATGCCATCCGCAGAGCCTATGAAGCTATGCTGCGGGCATTGGAAGGACTTAAGTTGGGTCAGACCCCGGACGCGGTGCTCATTGATGTGGAGGCCGCCATGGAAGCCATGGGTGAGGTCACCGGCGCTACCGTCCGGGAGGATATCACCGCAAGAATTTTTGAACGATTCTGTGTAGGAAAGTGAATGTTATGATTTATTTGGACAATTCCGCCACCACAAAGCCCTGTCAGGAGGCAGTGGAGGCAGTCAATTACGCCATGACCCAGATGTGGGCAAATCCCAGCGCCCTGTACAGCTTCGGCATTGACGGCGCCCGGGCGCTGCGGGATGCCCGCCACAAGGTGGCCGCCGCTCTGGGCGCGGAACCGGACCGGGTGTTTTTCACCTCCGGCGGTACGGAGGCGGACAACTGGGCCATCAGCTCCACTGTAAAACGCTACGGCAAAAAGAATAAGCATATCGTCACCACAGCCATAGAGCACCACGCAGTGCTCAACACCATGAAAGAATTGGAGTTGCAGGGCTATGAGGTAACCTATCTGCAGCCGGATGAGACAGGCTTTATTAGCTGCGACACCCTCAAGCAGGCTCTGCGGGAGGATACCATTTTGGTATCCGTCATGATGGTCAACAACGAAAGCGGTGCGGTAATGCCCATTGCCCAGATGGCAAAGCTGACCCACAAACTCTGCCCCGATGCTATTTTCCACACTGACGCGGTGCAGGGTTTCCTAAAAGTACCCTTTCAGGCAAAAACCTTGGGGGCTGATCTGATTAGTATTTCCTCCCATAAGGTTCATGGGCCAAAGGGCGTGGGTGCGCTGTATATCAGCCCCCGGCTGAAGGCCTTTCCCCCACTGCTCATAGGCGGTGGGCAGGAAAATGGCTTCCGCAGCGGCACAGAGGGAATGCCCGCCATTTTCGGCTTTGCCGCCGCCTGTGAGGCCGTGGCGAAAACCGCCCGGGAGGACGCTGCCCGGGAAAAACAGCTGCTGGATTGGCTTGTTTTGGAGTTATGTAAACTTGATGGAGTGAAGATCAACGGTGCTCCCCAAGCGCCCCATATCCTGTCCCTGTCCATTCCCGGTGTGCCTACCCAAAATACCATTAATATCCTGCAGGACGCGCAAATTTGCGTCAGCGCCGGCTCTGCCTGCGCCAAGGGTCACCGCAGCCATGTGATGACCGCTATGAAGCTTCCGCCGGAAGTAATTGACGGAAGTTTCCGGGTTTCCCTCTGCCGGGGCACCACCCAGCAGGAACTGGCCCAGCTTGTGCAGGTGATTCGGGAGGAGATTCTGCCCCGCAGAAGACGCTGACCGTGGCTTTTGCCCATGCAGCTGTCCCCTTGACCTTGGCTGACTTTGGGCCGTTTTACTGTGCCCAGGTTCAGCCTCCGCAAAATCATAATGTACGTTAATAAGGAGTACGGACAAACCATACTCCTTTTGCTGTTGGTACTACCAATACAAAACGACACAGTCTGTTTCCGGACTGTGTCGTTTTCAGAATACTCTTACATACGACCTTAGTACGCAACGCCCCAGAGGATCATCTTCTTGGCAGGCTTGCCGCAGATGGGGCAAACATCTCCCAAGTTCTCCTGTGCGAAGGGCATGCAGCGGGAGGACATACCTGCCTCCTCCTTCATCTTCAGCTCGCACTCCAGCTCGCCGCACCACATGGTCTTAATGAAGCCGCCGTTTGCTTCCTGCAGCTGCTTGGCTTCCTCCAGAGAATGCGCCTCGTAAATATGCTCATCCAGATTCTTCTTAGCCTTGGCGTACATACCCTGATGTACCAGCTCCAGCTGCTGAGCAACCGCTTCTTCCAGCTCCTCCAGCTTCACGACGGTCTTTTCCCCATCATTTCTGCGAACCAGAACCACCTGACCATTTTCCAGATCACGGGGACCGCACCCCCCACGCAGCGGCTCGCCCTTCATCTCGTACTCGGCGCACTTCCAGCCCATAGAGTTGTCGGAGCCATCCAGCTTCACCCGCAGGCCTGCCGCTGCCAGCCGGTCCTTCAGGCCGTTGGCTGCTTCCAGAACGCCGGGCTTATGCTGGGCGATGGGCAGAATGATCACCTGAATGGGTGCCACCTTGGGAGGCAGCACCAGACCGTTGTTATCGCCGTGGGTCATGATGATACCGCCGATCAAACGGGTAGACACACCCCAAGAGGTCTCATGGGGGTTGGTCTTCTGGTTGTTCTTGTCGGTAAACTCAATGCCAAAGGCCTTGGCAAAGCCGTCGCCGAAGTAATGAGAAGTACCTGCCTGCAGAGCCTTGCGGTCATGCATCATGCACTCGATGGTGTAGGTGGCTTCCGCACCGTTAAACTTTTCCTTTTCCGTTTTCTGGCCACGGGTAACAGGCATAGCCAGCACATTTTCGCAGAAATCAGCGTATACATTCAGCATGGTCTCTGTAAAGTTCTTTGCTTCCTCTGCGGTGGCATGGATGGTATGGCCCTCCTGCCACAGGAATTCACGGTGGCGAAGGAATGGGCGGGAGGTCTTCTCCCAACGCAGGACGCTGCACCACTGGTTATACTTCATAGGCAGCTGGCGGTGAGTCTGCAGCACGTTGGCAAAATGCTCGCAGAACACGGTCTCAGATGTGGGACGGATGCAATACCGTTCCTCAAGCCGCTCGCTGCCGCCATGGGTAACCCATGCGCACTCGGGAGCAAAACCCTCTACGTGATCCTTCTCCTTCTGCAGCAGGCTCTCGGGAATCAGCAGAGGCATGTACACATTTTCAACACCCTGCTTTTTAAATTCCTTATCCATGATATTCTGGATATTTTCCCAAATGGCATAGCCATAGGGACGATAAATGAACACACCCTTGATGGAAGAATAGTCGATCAGCTGCGCCTTTTTACATACATCTGTAAACCATTGGGCGAAGTCGACCTCCATATCTGTGATCTGTTCTACTTTCTTTTCCTTTGCCATAATTTTCACCTCTCGTGTTTTTACACTTTCGTAATTTATATTGTAGCACGGCTGTCAAGGGTTTCATAGGATGAAACAAAGTTTTTATGACCCACAGGAGGCATCTATGACCCAAGTTACATTATATCTGGAGCCGGCAGTGGCTCTGTTCTATAGCAGGATTGCGTCCAATGCCGATAAGTCTCTCGAGCAGGTACTTACCGACACCCTATTCAAGCTGGCGGGGGAGCTGAGTCTGGAAGCGCTCCGCGCCCATAGCGAGAACGCAACCGGCTAAATATACGGAAAAGGCCGCCCTTGGCGGCCTTTAAAACATCAAATATCATCCAGGGGATAAATAGGTCTGCGGCTGCGGCTCAGGGGGAGCTGCTCCGGTCTCTGGGGTGCCTGAGCCGGTGTCTCCACGTCCAGAATCCGTTTGGCAATCTTTCCGTAATCCGCGCGGAAGTGAGCCGCTGACTTAACCATGAGGATCTTCATATGCTCAGGCAGGATACCCATATGAGGGAAGATTCCCAAGTCATAGGGTTGGGTCCGGTAACTGCACACGATGACCTGAATGGAGTCAATCTGCAGCAGCGCGCATTTGCCGAACTGCGCAATTTTTCCCCCACTCATCTGGCAGTGCTGCATAAACCGACCATCTGTGATGGCCTTTACATAAGCTTCACATTCAATAGGCCCACCGGTCACCTCAGGGACTATCTTTCCGCCCAGGGAAAACTTTGCTGTGGCACCTACGCCTGCCTTACAAGCCTGTTCCACGGTTTCAGGGTCGTACATCACCGCCACAGCTACATCCTGCGCGCCCATGTCTATCAGCGTACGCAGAAGTTCCGTTGCGTCACAGGAAGAACCGGAGCCGGGGTTATCGTTCACATCCGCCAGTACAACGGGGTATTCTTCACTCTCCATTGCCAGCTTTACCGCCTCCTCAGAGGTGTAGAAAGACCGGGTCAGTTCTCTTCTGGCGGCAAACATCTTTTCTGCCAATGCATCGGCAGTCTGCTGGGCCAGATCCATGTCCCCATCCGCCACTGCCACCACAGCCATACCCTGGTCATAAACGTCGGCGGCAAAAAAACCATGGCAGATGTTCACATTCACAAGCTTGCCGCTGCCGCGCAGCTGCTGCGCCTCCGCGAGGAAGGGGGCAAAGGACTTCTCCTCGGTGGGCATGTACATCAGGATCATATCCAGCTGTTTCCATGCCATCACAGGCTTAAGGCTTCCCTCCAGGGTCTTGAACATGCATTCAGCTGCTCTGTAACCGGTTTCGTAGCTGTCCACATGGGGGTAGTAATCATACACAAACAGAGCGTCCGCGTTATCCACCATCTTCTGGGTCAGATTTACATGAAGATCCAGTGATGCCACAATGGGGACATCCTTGCCCACCGCAAGGCGAACTCTCCGTAAAAGCTCGCCCTCCGCATCCTCATAAGCCTCCGATACCATAGCCCCGTGCAGGTCGAGAAGGACTCCATCCACCTTGTCCTGCTGGGCAATCGCCTCCAGCAGGCTGTCCATAACGGTCTGCCAAACATCCTGAGCTACTTCCGGTCCCGGGGATGCCACCAAGGCCATTGGCGCAATCAACTGATACTCCTCATGCTGGTCAAAGAAGGAGAAATATGCCCCTATTACAGTTCGGGTTCCCTGATAACCTTTTCGAACAGCCTCCGTGCCAAAGCAAGCTGAGGTCTGCTGAAAAATCTCCATTGTGGTCACGCCTTCGGCGTAACGGTTGGTTTCCTGCTGAAAAGCGCCGGTGATAATTGTTTTCACGGATAGATCCCCCTTTATTTTTTAATTATGATACAATATTTATTTTTCCACGTCAATGTTATATTGGCATTTTTTCCATGTATCAAGAATGCCATTGTATTCACCCGTTTTTTCTGGTATAATCCATAAAAAAGCAGAAACGGAGGCATTTCCATGAAATCCATCCGAGAAATCTACAAGGTGGGCAAAGGGCCATCCTCCTCCCATACTATGGGTCCGGAGCGGGCCGCAAACTATTTTAAAAACCTGTATCCCCAGGCAGACGCTTTTCAGGTGGTGCTATACGGCCCCCTCAGCAAAACAGGTGTGGGCCATGGCACTGATCGGGTGGTCCGGGAGGTTCTGTCCCCCCTGCCTACCCAGGTTACATTCTCCCAACAGACCATCGACGGTTCTCACCCCAACACTATGGATTTTTCCGCTCTTAAAGAGGGGCAGGTACTGGGTACCATGCGGGTGGAATCCATCGGAGGTGGGGATATCCGGGTGCCGGGTATGGCGCACCTGGACTCCCCTGAGGTCTACCCGGAAAACTCCTTTGCGGAGATCCATGATTTTTGCAAATGGCGTTATATCGATAAACTCAGCGATTATGTAGAACTGAACGAGGGGGAGGAGATCTGGGAGTTCCTGCTGGACATCTGGAATGTGATGAAGCAATCCATTGCGGACGGTCTTTCCGCCACAGGCATTCTCCCCGGCGGTTTGAAGGTACAAAGGAAAGCAAAATTCCTCTATGAGCAAGAGCCTAAGGAGAATGAGCCCGGTCTGCGGGAGTTTCAGCTGCTGGCGGCCTATGCCTATGCGGTTGCCGAGCAGAACGCGGATAACGGCACCATCGTCACCGCCCCTACCTGCGGCGCCTGCGGCGTGTTGCCGGCGGTTTTGAAATACGCTCAGGATACCAAGGGCTTCTCCGACATGCAGATTGCCAGAGCTCTGGCCACCGCCGGTATCATCGGCTCGCTGACCAAGCGCAACGCCTCCATCTCTGGCGCGGAGGCCGGCTGTCAGGCAGAAATCGGCACTGCCTGTTCCATGGCCGCAGCCGCGCTGGCAGAACTCTATGACCAGAACATCGGTCAGGTGGAGTACGCCGCCGAAGTCGCTTTGGAGCACCATCTGGGTCTGACCTGCGACCCCATCTGCGGTCTTGTGCAGATCCCCTGCATAGAGCGCAACGCCGTCGCCGCCTGCCGGGCTATGAATGCCTGCAATTTAAGCTACTACCTCACAGGCTCCAGAAACATCAGCTACGATATGGTCTGCCGGGTCATGTATGAAACCGGCGTAAACCTGAGTCACCGGTTCCGGGAGACCAGCGAGGGCGGCCTTGCCCGAATCTATGCCAGAAGAAAGTAATCCCATGCAAGAACGCCTTGCCTTTCCCAGAAAGGCAAGGCGAAAATATTACGCAGAAGGTTTGCTCCCATTACACCATCTGGCGGGTCAGATTTCGGAATCCGTTCAGAATATTTTCCTCAATGGCATCGGCAAAAGCCTGCCGGTTACCGCACTTCAGCGCCTGCAGCACTTTTTCATGCTCGGCAATGGACTGGGCAGGACGCATACCGCTGCTGTTGGTAATGCCCAGCATATATGCCCGGTCGTAGAGGCCGTTAATGGTGCTGAGGATCTCATCATTACGGTTTTTCTCTAAAATGTGCCTGTGAAAGGCGGTATCCTCATCCATAAAGGCCTTGCTTCTGCCAGCCTTGTCGTAGTCCTTTTGCCGCGCCATGGATTCTTCAAGATAAGCAATATCCGTTTCGTCCAGAAGATCAAACACCCGCTTGGCGTTGTAGGACTCAATTGCCGCCCGCAGCTCATAAATACCGCAGGCAGTTTCTATGGAGATGGTATTCACAAGAGCTCCCTGCTTGGGCAGGATGGTCAGCAACTTCTCACTTTCCAGCCGCTGGCAAGCGTTGGTGATAGGGGTGCGGCTGATCTGCAGTTTGTCCGCCATAGCATTAATACTGAATGCCTGCCCCTGCTTCAGTTCCCCGCTGAGGATCATCTGCTTAAGCTGCTCATATGCGGTTTGACTTAAATTTGTGGCCATATTCCATACACCTTTCCGAACTTTCCTTCAGTATAGCAAAAAAGCAACTTGCATGCAAGAATTTTCTTGACAGTTAGTTTGTGTTTGTGCTAGTATAAAGCTATCTTGCATGCAAGCTGTATGCAAATAAAAGGAGATAAGATTATGGCAGAATTCTCTGCGGCAAACATTCTTTTAACCACCTGTTCCCATTGCAAACCCCATGAAAATATTCTCATTGTCACTGACCCCGCCAGCTATCCTGTGGCGAAAATTCTATGGGATGCTATGGAGACATTTCCAAACCGCTCTATGGTAATGATGAACCAGCGCACCATGCACGGTCAGGAACCCTCGGCTGCGGCAGCTGGCGCTATGAAAAATGCCGATGTGATTTTCGGCTGCACAAAATTCTCCCTGTTCCATTCTCAGGCCAGAAAGGAGGCAGTTGCTTCCGGCGCCCGGTTTGTGAATATGGTGGACTACTGCCAGCGGATGATGACAGCGGGCGGGCTTTTCTGCGACTTTGAGGCTGCCGGACAGGTCTGCAGCCACGTAGCGGAAACATTGCAAGGAAAGAGCATCTGCCGAATCACCACCGCCAGCGGCACAGACTTTACCTGTTCCATTGCGGGCAGAAATCCCTTCCCCCAGTACGGCAAAAGTTTAAAGTCCGGTGTGTCCTCCTCCCCTCCCGACATTGAGTGCGCCACCTGCGCGGTGGAAGGCACTGCCAACGGCGTAGTGTATATTGACGGCAGCATTCCCCACCCCCTGCTGGGTCTGATCACAGATCCCATCAAACTAACCATCCAGGATGGCAGGATCACCCAGATCACGGGCGGCTATCAGGCAGAGATCTTAGCCGATCTGCTGGAGACCTTCCACGATGAGAACGTATACGTCATTGGCGAGATCGGTCTGGGACTTAACAACGCCTGCACCCTTCAAGGCAGCATGCTGGAGGATGAGGGCTGCGGTGGAACCGTTCATCTTGCCTGCGGCGATAATACCGGTTTTGGCGGCAATGTGAATAGCCCCTATCATATTGACATGGTGTTCCGCGCTCCTACCCTCTATGCTGATGACGTGAAGATTCTTAACAACGGAAATGTATGTCTGTAACGAAAGGAGCACAATAATGAAAGATTATCCCAACGGTTTGCTGTTCAGCCCGAAAATTATGGAACAGGTTCAGGAAAAGTTTCTGTACATCAATGAGGACAAATTTGTAGGAAAGCGCCTGTTTTTTGATAATGCCGGCGGTTCTTTCCGTCTAAAGGCAATTGGCGAGCAATTTCAGCAGCTGGACGCCATACCCGACTGCCCCGAGCGAATCCATAACATGGCGCTCTACCTGCAGGAAGTGCAGAAAAAGGGCGAAGATGACATCCGGTTGATCCTGAACGCACCCGCGGACGGCAGCATTATCACCAGTCTTACCGCCTCCCAGGTCATGTTCCAGATGGTAGGCACAATTGCGGAAACCGTCCCCGGCAGCAACATGGTCACCACTGTTCTGGAACATCCATCCGCTTTTGACGCTGTGGAATATTATTCCAAAAAGACCGGTCGGGAAATGCGGGTCGCCCAGAGCAATCCCGTCACCGGCGGTGTGGATCCTGAGACCATTGCGGCGCTGATTGATGAAGATACATTACTGCTTAGCTGTATGTACGCCTCCAACATTACCGGCGCTATCTACGATATCAAGGAAATCATCCGGCAGGCCCGGGCAAAGAAGCCGGATCTGTACATCGTTGTAGACTGTGTCCAGCACGCACCCCACGGTGTGGTGGACCTGCAGCAAACTCCGGTGGATGCTATCAACTTTGCGCCCTACAAGTTCTTTGGTTACCGGGGGTCCGGCATCGGCTGGGTCAGCAATCGTGTAGCCACTATGCCCCACCACAAGCTCTCCGGCAACAACGCCAATGTGTGGGAGCTGGGCAGTCCTGCCCCGGCTCAGTATGCCGCCATCACAACCATCGTAGACTACGTTTGCTGGCTGGGAAGCCAGTACAACGACAGTGCTGACCGCAGAACCCTGTTTGTAGAGGGCATAGAGCGTATCAAGCTTCAGGAGCGGGCGCTGCTGCACCGTATGCTGGAAGGCACTGAGAATCTGCCCGGTATCCGTCATATGAAGGGTGTGAAGGTATTCCTGGATTATCCCGACCTGACCAAACGGGACTTCATCCTTGCCATGGGTTTTGAAAATCTGGGCTACACCCAGGCAGTACGTGAGTATGAAAAGCGGGGTGTCATTGTCTATGACCGGCTGGCCACCAGTATTTATTCCAAGAGAATGCTGGACTCCTTCGGCTTGGATGGCGCGGTTCGTGTATCGCCTTTGCACTGCAACACTGCTGAGGACATTGATACATTCCTGCGTGTCACACAGGAATTGACAGCCCTGTGATTAGGATATTTACATAATAGCAGCATTGAAAAAGCCCATACTGCTATAAGAACGGGACTGTTGCGTAAATCTGCAACAGTCCCCTTTGTTGTAAAACTCTTTCTTGACTTTTTCATTCCTTTTCCATAGAATATAAATTTGAGGAAGGTGCTTTTTATGGAAATCAGGCTTGTGGAAAATCTGAAAAATGAACAACTTCTCTTGCAGCTGCGGGAGCTTTTGATCCTTGGGGACAAAGAATTTATTCCTCCACTATCATCCCGCTCCTCTACCACACAGCAAGGATTGGCAAGTGCCCTCGGCAGTGGAATTGACGCATATTATGAAGAAATGAAACAGCAGTGCTTTGTCCTCGCTCTGGAGGGAGATACGCTGGCAGGCTTTATGTCCTTTAAAATCGATCATACGGGTGCTCACATTCCCTCGGGAGAAAACCTATATGCTTCAACCGCAGTAGTACACCCTGACTTTCGTGGAAAAGGGTTAATGACTGCCTTTTACCGGGAAATGATCCGCTCTTTTCCTCAACGCCCTATCTATACCCGTACCTGGCATGAAAACGTGGGCCACCTAAAAGTCCTGAGCAAGCTCGGTTTTCAATGCATCGACTATCTTCCCAACGACCGGGGAGAAGGTATTCACACCGTTTATTACTGCCGCCAGCCAGATGCTGTCCCCCCTGTCCTTTGAGATACCCTTTCCTCTGGAAACCGTACACTTTCTAATATACTTATATTTCAATAAGGAGAATGAAGATAAATGAAATTAGGAATTGTGGGACTTCCCAATGTGGGTAAATCCACTCTGTTCAATGCCATTACCAACGCAGGTGTTCCTGCGGACAATTACGCTTTCTGCACCATTGACCCCAACGTGGGTGTGGTATCCGTCCCCGATGAGCGACTAGATTGGTTGGCCCAGGTGCACAAGCCCAAAAAATTCACCCCCGCTGTGGTGGAATTTGTGGACATTGCGGGCCTTGTAAAGGGTGCTTCCAAGGGTGAGGGTCTGGGCAATAAGTTCCTTAGCAACATCCGCACCACCGATGCCATCGTACATGTGGTCCGCTGCTTTGAGGATTCCAACGTGACCCACGTGGAGGGCAGCACCGATCCTTTGCGGGATATTGAGATTATCAATCTGGAACTTGTGATGGCTGACATGGAAATGGTGGAACGGCGCATTGACAAATGCCAGAAAGCCTCCAAAGGCGGCGACAAACGGTTTGTAAAGGAGGGAGAACTGTTCTCCCGGCTGCTCACCCATCTCAACGAGGGGAAGCTTGCCCGTACCTTTGACGGCACGGACGAAGAGATGGCACTGATTGGCACCTCCGACCTGCTGACCCTGAAAAAGACCATTTACGTTGCCAATCTGGCAGAGGATGAAATTAACCAACCTGAGGAGAACGCCCACTACATGGCCGTAAAGGCACTGGCAGAGCAGGAAGGCAGCCAGCTGTTACCCATCTGCGCCAAGCTGGAGGCGGACATTGCGGAGCTGGACGATCCCGAGGAAAAGGCCATGTTCATGGAGGAACTGGGTGTTGCTGAGTCCGGACTGGACAAGCTCATTAAATCCAGTTATGCCTTACTTGGTCTAATCTCCTTCCTCACCGCAGGCAGTGATGAATGCCGGGCCTGGACCATTAAAAAGGGCACTAAGGCGCCCCAGGCCGCCGGTAAAATCCACACCGACTTTGAGCGTGGCTTCATCCGGGCGGAGGTCATTGCCTTCCAGGATATGAAGGAGCAGGGCTCTATGGCCAATGCAAAGACCAAGGGTCTTGTGCGCAGTGAAGGCAAGGAATATGTGATGAAGGATGGCGACATTGTCAACTTCCTGTTCAATATATAAAAAACACCCGGCTGATTTTTCAGCCTGGTGTCCTACACATAAACTCCCCCGGCTGACTATGTCAGCCGGGGATTTCTTTTACAGGTTGTAGTACTTTTCAAATTCTGCCGGGTGGGGAATGGCGCTGAGCTGACGGCACTCAGCCCGCTTATTCTTAATGAAGTTATCCAGCAGTTCCTGGGGGAACACGCCGCCGGCGGTGAGATAATCGTGATCCTTCTCCAGCGCATCCAGAGCATCCTCCAGGCACACGGGCAAACCCTGCAGCTTTGCCTTCTCCTCGTCGGACAGGTTGTACAGGTTCACATCGTAGGGGCCCCAGCCATTCTCGTGAGGATCGATCTGGTTCTTCACACCGTCCAGACCCGCCATCAGGATTGCCGCGTAGCACAGGTAGGGGTTGCAGGTAGCGTCCGGGTTGCGCAGCTCAAAACGGCGCTTCTCAGGGCTCTTGGCGTAAGCAGGAATACGGATAACAGCGCTGCGGTTGGAGGTAGCGTAACCCACAGTCACAGGCGCTTCGTAGCCGGGAATCAGACGCTTGAAGGAGTTGGTGCTGGGATTGGTGAGGGCGCACAGAGAATGGATATGCTTCAGCAGACCACCCATGAAATAATGGGCTGTCTTGCTCAGGCGGGCGTAACCCTCATCGTCGGAGAACACGGGCTGACCGTCTTTGAGCAGGAGCATATGCACATGCATGCCGCTGCCGGCCTCGCCGTAGATGGGCTTGGGCATGAAGGTGGCAGATTTGCCGTACTTCAGCGCGGTATTGTGGATGATATACTTGATCATCATAGTGGCGTCAGCCATCTTGGACATCTGGCCCAGCTGGGGCTCGATCTCAAACTGACCGGAAGCTGCCACCTCAGGATGGTGGTAGTTAATTTCAATGCCTGCGTCCTTCATGTGCATGCACATTTCGCTGCGGCACTCGTAAGCCACGTCGAAGGGCTTGGCAATATGATAAGCCTTCTGCTTGGGCACGATGACGCCCTTGCCTTCCACAGCGCTGTTCCAGTAAGACTGGACGGCGTCAATGTTCACGCCGATGCTGTTGGGCGCAACTTCCCAACCGATCTCATCAAACAGATAGAACTCAAACTCCGGCAGAATCAGCATGGTGTCAGCAAAGCCGGAATCCTTCATATACTGCTCAGCGGCCAGAACGATGTTCCGGGGGTACTGGGCCAGGGGGCGGTTATGGGGGGCATCGATAATCATTGCGTTTCCGGTCATGGACAGGGTGGGGATCTGACAGAAGGGGTCAACCACAGCGGTGTCCGGGTCGGGAATGAACACCATATCACTCTTTTCCACAACCGCGTAACCATAGTTAGAAGCATCAAAGCCGATCCCGCTGGTCATTGTATCCTCGGAAAAATTCTCCGCAGGGATGGTCACGTGGCGGTACTGGCCGTTGATATCCACCATTTTGAAGTCAATCATCTTGATGTCTTTTTCCTGGATCAAGGCCATAATATCCTTCACGGTTTTTGCCATTTTTACATCACTCCATATTGTAATTTAACCAAAAATATCATACCCCTCCTGCTCCCCTACGTCAACAGATTTTTTGAATTTCGTTGAAAAAATTCATCTCTGGCGGAGCATTGTCCTCGCAAAAAGGACATTCTTCCGTTTTTTCCTACCAGCTAAGCTTTTTTCTGTCAAATACCCGCAAAAATTCAAGTTGCATTTTCCACGTTTTTTCCTTATAATGAATATTACTTGTTTATCTGTTCCTTTAGGGGGGGTTGTACTCTGGTATGTATTGATGTGAAACAGCTTTTGTCATGTTTACTGGAGATTCTGCAGCAAATGGTAGAGTGTGGTGCGGAGGTATACAGAATTGAAGAAAGTGCCCAGCGGATCTGTACCGCCTATGATATTCGCCGCACAGATGTGTACGCCACTACCTCCAACATTATCGTATCTGTGGAGACGCAGCCGGGAAATATCCAGACCCACACCAGGCGTATCGGAAAAATCACCACAGACATTGAAAAGCTTGACAGGCTGAATGATCTTGTCCGCTGGATCACCCAGCAGCAACCGGATGTCGACACCATTTGGGCAAGACTGAAGGCGTTGGATGACTGCCCTACTTACCCCACCTTGGTAAGCCTCCTGTTTTACGGCGTGATTGCCGGTGCGTTCTATCTGTTCTTTGGCGGCAGAAGCCTCATGGAACTGGCTGTCTCTATGGGTATCGGTTTTGCGGTAGGATGCCTGTCCGCCTTTTTCGGAAAAATCAACATAAATAAGCTGTTGGACCGTTTCCTCTGTTCCCTGCTGGCCAGCTGCTGTGCCTTTGCTTTCCGGAAATTGGGAATTATTGAAAACGTGGATTTTGTCATCATCGGCAACATTATGACCCTGATTCCCGGCATCGGTCTGACCAACGCCCTGCGTGACTTGTTCACCGGCGACAGCATTTCCGGCGTGCTGCGGCTCATTGAAGCCGCCCTTCTGGCGCTGGTGATTGCCTGCGGCTATGTGGTCACTACCTTTCTGTTTGGAGGTGGATTATGATGGATGTGGTCATTCAGCTGGCAGCCTCCTGTGTAGGCACATTGGGATTCGGTTTTCTGTTCAATATTAGGGGCAAGAAGCTGTTTTGGGCTGCGTTGGGTGGTCTTCTTTCCTGGGGACTGTTTCTGGCGTTGGAAAAGCTGCTGCCCAGCGAACCCGCCCGGTATTTCGTGGTATCCACCTGCAGCACCGTTTATGCCGAGATTTTGGCCCGGCATTTAAAGACACCGGTGAGTACATTTTGTATCGTAAACCTAATTCCATTGGTCCCCGGCGGTGCCCTTTACTATACCACCACCTTCGCCCTAAGTATGGATCTTAACGCGTTTCTGACAAAACTGGTGTATACCCTGGAATTGGCCGTTGCCCTTTCCCTGGGTATCGTACTGGTGACGGCAGCTACAAAACTCTATGCCCGATTCCGTAATACCATTAGGCATTAACAGCGTTTCCTATATCCAGTTGTGCCAACTTTGCTGTTCTTCCATAATTCACTTGGGGGAATTTTTCACAAGTACAAGTGGTGCTATTAATTAATCTAATAAACAACCCCTGATACAGGAGCAGGCACTCTTGTATCAGGGGTTGTTTTTATTTATTCACAACAGAAAATTCATAATTATCCGGGCAAGTTATCCGTTTTCACTTCGCCTGCTCAGCCCATAATGGCCTGCTTCATCTGCTCCATAGCTCTGACCACTGTATCCCGGGGACAGGCCAGCACCACACGCTGGAACTGCTCTCCCACCGCGCCGAAAATACTGCCGCTGTCCAGCCACAGCTTGGCCTTATGGATAAACAGATGATCCAGTTCCTCCTTGGAAAGTCCCAATGCGCTGCAATCCAGCCACGCAAGGTACGTGCCTTCCGGCTCCACCAGCTTGATCTGAGGAATGTTTTCCTGCAGGAACCGGCGCATATAGGCAAGGTTCTCCTGCATATATGCCTTGCAAGCCCGGAGCCAATCCCCACCAGCCTGATAGGCCGCAGTGCAGGCGATCATACCCAGGCAGTTCGGTTCATGGTAGCACAGCCGATCCATTTGCGCTTTATACTGCTGCCGCAGCTCCTCCCCGGGGATAAAGATATTGGAGACCTGCAGGCCTGCCAAATTGAATGTCTTGCTGGGAGCAGTACAGATAATGGTATTCTCCTCCATCTGGGGGCAGGCCTTTACAAAAGGCGTATGGGGATGGCCGGGGAAGGCAAAATCACAGTGTATCTCATCCGAAACTACCTTCACACCGTATTTCATGCAAATCTGGCCTACACGGGACAGTTCCTCCTGTGTCCAGACACGGCCAACCGGATTGTGGGGGCTGCAAAGGATAAACAGCTTCACGTTGTTATTCCGGATTTTCCGCTCCATATCCTCAAAATCCATGGAATACCGGCCATTTTCGTACACCAAGGTATTTTCCACCCTGACCCGCTCATTTAAGTCGATGACCCGGTAGAACGGATAATACACCGGCGGCTGTATCAGAACACTGTCCCCCTTTTGGGTCAATGCCCGAACAGCAGCGGAAAGGGCAAATACCACACCTGGGGTATTCACTACCCACTGGCGCTGAATCTGCCAGTCAAAGTTATCCGAAAACCAGCCTTTCAGGGCGCTGAAATAGGCATCGCCTGCGAAGCTATACCCAAAAATACCGAAATCCGCAGCCTTCTTCACCGCCTGCAGAACACATTCCGGCGCTTGGAAATCCATATCCGCCACCCACATGGGTAGCACATCCTGGGGAAACCCCTGAGCCTGCGCGGTATCAAATTTGGCGCTATCGGTATTATAACGGTTTATCACCCTGTCAAAGCCGTAATCCATAACGTTCCTCCGTCTTTCTTTTTATGCTTATATGATACGGTTTTGGGGGTAAATAGTCAATAGGACGGGCTTTAAAGTCCAAAAATTTCCATTATGCAAAAATAGTGACAGGCACATTTGTGCCTGCCACCACCGTATTTTTCAAATCTTATTTCATCAGCTTACACACCAGCTCGCTGTAGGCCACAGGGTCCTCCAGAGGCAGCTCCGCCATAAGCAGCGCCTGACCGTAGAGCAGGTTTACATAATCTTTAGCTTTCTGGGTGTCGCCTACCATCGCCGCCTGCACAACCTTCACAGCCTCATGCTCCGGGTTCAGCTCCAGATTCTTCCGGGAGGGGAGGTCCATCTCCGGATTCATCCGGCGCATATACTTCTCCATCTCAAAGCTCATGCCGCCGGCGGGAGTTACACACACAGGGGCGCTGCCCAGATTACCGGAGAGTTTGACCTCCTGAATCTTATCTGCCAATGTGTCCTTGACAAAGGTGAGCATGCCCTTAAGCTCCTCCGCCTTTTCCTCAATGGACTTCTTCTCCTCCTCAGTCTGCAGACCCAGATCCTCCGTAGCGGCATTGCAGAACTGTTTTTCTTCGTACTGCATCAGC
The DNA here is from genome assembly GCA_045577435.1 of Faecousia sp. GTDB lineage: Bacteria > Bacillota > Clostridia > Oscillospirales > Oscillospiraceae > Faecousia. The sequence goes on from JAZNIL010000001.1 coordinate 19,303, forward strand.
GTCTGGGGAATAAACTCATCCACCTCGTCTGTCATCAGCAGTACATCATAGCCCTTGTCCTTCAGGCTCTGCACCTGGGGCAGCTTGCTCATGCGGCTGGTGCTCTCACCGGAGAGGTAGTAGATCTTCTCCTGTCCCTCAGCCATAGCGTCCACATATTCCTTGAGGGTGATCAGCTTGCCCTCCCGGTGGCTATAAAACAGCAGCAAGTCCTGAGTAGCGGCCTTATTCATACCGTAATCCGCCACAACGCCGTACTTAAGCTGGCGGCCAAAGGCGGAGTAGAATTCCAGATACTTCTCCCGGTCACTTTCCAGCATGTTCTTCAGTTCGCTCTTGATCTTCTTTTCAATATTCTTTGCGATAATAGTCAGCTGGCGGTTGTGCTGGAGCATTTCACGGCTGATATTCAAAGAAAGATCCTGGCTGTCCACCACACCCCGGACAAAGCGGAAGTGCTCCGGCACCAGATCCTCGCAGTTTTCCATGATCATCACGCCGGCAGAGTACAGCTGCAGCCCACGCTTGTAATCCTTGGTGTAGAAATCAAAGGGAGCCTTGCCGGGAATGAACAGCAACGCCTTAAAGGACACACTGCCCTCGGCGCTGGTGTGAATGATGGAGGCAGGCTTGGAGAAATCATAGAATTTCTCCCGATAGAAGCCCTCGTATTCCTCATCGGTCACATCTTTTTTGGGGCGCTGCCAGATGGGCACCATGGAGTTCAGGGTGTCCAGCTCCATGTAGCTTTCATACTCCGGCTTATCCTCAGGGGAATCCTCCTTCACCCGGGACTTAGACACTTCCATGCGGATGGGGTAGCGGATATAGTCAGAATACTTCCGCACCAGCTGGCGAATCTCATACTCCTCCAGGAAACGGGAGAACTTCTCGTCCTCGGTATCCTGCTTCATGGTCATAATCACATCTGTGCCGGGGTAATCTCTCTGGGCAGGTTCAATGGTGTAGCCGTCAGCGCCAGTGGAGACCCATTTCCATGCGGTATCTACCCCGTATTTTCTGGAGATAACGGTCACAGAGGAGGCCACCATGAACGCGGCATAGAAACCTACGCCGAACTGGCCGATAATGTCAATATTCTCATTTTTCTCCATGGCCTGCTTAAAACCAAGAGAACCGGATTTGGCAATGGTGCCCAGATTCTCCTCCATTTCCTCTTTGGTCATACCAATACCGTTGTCGGAAACGGTGAGGATACCCGCATCCTTAGCCCGGGTGATGGTGATAGCAAACTCGTCCCGGTTGATACCCACCTTATCGTCGGTGAGGGCTGTATAGGCCAGCTTGTCAATGGCGTCGCTGGCGTTGGAGATAATCTCCCGCAGGAAAATCTCCTGATGGGTGTAGATAGAGTTAATCATTAAGTCCAGCAGACGCTTGGACTCCGCTTTAAACTGTTTCTTTGCCATAGTGCTTTTGCTCCTTTTCCTTTTGTTTTAGCACTCATATTATGCGAGTGCTAAAATTATATCACAATCTCACAAAAAAGCAACCCTTTCCAAAAAAGTTCTTTGATTATTTACAATTATGTGCTATGATTATGCTGAAATATTATGTGCACGAGGAGTTATTGTACAATTATGATTACTGTGAGCAATTTGGGCATGCAATTCGGCGGCCAGTGGCTGTTCCAGCATGTAGACCTGCAGTTCCTGCCCGGTAACTGCTGTGGCATCATCGGTGCCAACGGCGCGGGCAAATCCACCTTCCTGCGGCTGATGTACGGCGATCTGGAATCCACCTCCGGATCCATCACCGTGGCAGAAGGACAGCGTGTATCCGTGCTGAAGCAGAACCAGAACGCCTACGACGAATACACCGTTATGGACACCGTTATCATGGGCAACCTGCACCTGTATGAGGTGATGAAGGAAAAGGATGCCATTTACGAAAAGCCTGACTTTACCGATGAGGACGGTATCCGCGCCTCCGAGCTGGAGGTGGAATTCGCGGAAATGGGCGGCTGGGAAGCCGAATCCGATGCCTCCCGTATCCTCCAGGGACTGGGGGTCCCCACGGAAAATCATTACGACCTGATGGCAGATACAGACCCCCGGCTGAAGGTGAAGGTACTGCTGGCTCAGGCGCTGTTCGGGAATCCCGACATTGTTATGCTGGACGAGCCTACCAATAACCTGGACATTGAGTCTATCAACTGGCTGGAGGACTTCCTACTGGACTTCCCCGGTATGGTCATTGCTGTTTCCCACGACCGGCATTTCCTGAACACCGTATGTACCCACACTGTGGATATTGACTACGGTAAAATTAAGATGTATGTGGGCAACTACGATTTCTGGTACGAATCCAGCCAGCTGGTGCAGGCGCTGATTCGCAACAAGAACAAGCGCAATCAGGAGAAAATTGAAGAATTGCAGCTGTTTATCCAGCGGTTCTCCGCCAACAAGGCCAAAGCAAAACAGGCTACCGCCCGCCGCAAACTGCTGGACAAGCTGACTGTGGAAGAAATGCCCTGCTCTTCCCGCCGCTATCCCTTCGTGGGCTTCCAGCCGGAGCGGGAGCTGGGTAAGGACATTCTGACGGTAAAGGATGTTTCCGTCACTGTGGATGGTGTCAAGCTGCTGGACCACGTGTACTTCTCCGTAGGCAAGCATGACAAGATTGCCTTTGTAGGTGAAAATGAGCTGGCTCAGACCGCCCTGTTCCAGGTGCTGATGGGCGAGCTGGAGCCGGACGAGGGCACTGTGAAGTGGGGTGTGTCCACCTCCCGCAGCTATCTCCCCAAGGATAACACCGCTTATTTTGAGGGCAACACCATGGAGCTGGTGGATTGGCTGCGCCAGTACTCCGTAAAGAAAGACGATGTATACCTGCGGGGCTTCCTGGGCCGGATGCTGTTCTCCGGCGAGGACGCCTTCAAGCCTGTGAACGTACTCTCCGGCGGCGAGAAGGTACGGTGTATGCTGTCGAAAATGATGCTTTCCGGCGCTAACGTAGTGCTTCTGGACCAGCCCACCAACCATCTGGATATGGAATCCATTCAGGCCGTCAACAAGGGCTTGGAAGCTTTTCCCGGGGTGGTGCTGCTGGCCTCCCACGACCACGAAATGCTGGAATCCACCTGTAACCGTGTGATTGCGTTCCAGCCCGATGGCACGATTATTGACCGCTACGGCACTTATGACGAGTACCTGTACTGGTTGGAGCAGAATAAGGAGAACAAATAATGGAAAAAATTCTTGACATTATCACCGAAAAAATGCAGCAGGCCTTTGTGGACGCAGGCTACGAGGCTTCCTTTGGCCGTGTCACAGTATCCAACCGCCCCGACCTGTGTGAGTATCAGTGCAACGGCGCTTTGGCCGCTGCCAAGGCCTATAAATGTGCCCCCATTCAGATTGCCAACAAGGTGGTTGAAAAGCTGAACAAGGACGATTATTCCATGTGCGAAGCGGTCATGCCCGGCTTCATCAACCTGAAGCTCAGCGATTCCTTCCTGCAGACCTATCTGGAGGATATGCGTACCGCCCCCAGCTTCGGCATTCAAAAAACCGGCGAGGGTAAAACCATCGTAGTGGACTACGGCGGAGCAAACGTGGCAAAGCCCCTGCACATCGGTCACCTGCGGCCTGCTATCATTGGCGAGGCGCTGAAGCGGCTGTATCATTTCTTTGGCTACAACACCATCGGTGACGTGCACCTGGGCGACTGGGGTCTGCAGATGGGTCTGATTATCGCCGAACTGCAGGAGCGCCAGCCGGAGCTTTGCTACTTTGACCCGGACTACACCGGCCAGTACCCGGCAGAGGCGCCTTTCACTCTGTCCCAGCTGGAAGAAATCTACCCCACCGCCTCCACCAAAAAGTCTAACCCTGTATTTGCGGAAAAGGCTCACCGGGCAACCTATGAGCTGCAGCAGGGCCGCCGGGGTTACCGGGCCATCTGGCAGCACATTATGAACATCTCTCTGCCGGATCTGCAGCGTATTTATAACATTCTGGATGTCCATTTTGAAAAGTGGCTGGGCGAGAGCGATGCTGACCCCTACATTCCTCCCATGGTGCAGCGGCTGAAGGATGAGGGTTTTGCCGTCCTTTCCGAGGGCGCTTGGGTCATTCCTGTAGCTCAAGAAGGTGACAAGAAGGAAATGCCTCCCTGTATTCTGGTAAAATCCGACGGTTCTTCCATCTATGCCACCACAGACCTTGCCACCATCGTGCAGCGGATGGAGGACTGGGCACCCCATAAAATGCTCTATGTCACTGACAAGCGGCAGAATCTGCATTTCGAGCAGATTTTCCGCGCGGCAAAAAAGAGTGGCATCGTCCATGCTGACACCGAGCTGGAGCATGTAGGCCACGGCACCATGAACGGTGCTGACGGCAAACCCTTTAAGACCCGCGACGGCAGCGTGCTTCGTCTGGAGCAGCTGATTCAGGACATGACGGATTTCGTCCGGGGCAAGGTAATCGAGAATAAGATTGTAGATGAAACTGAGGTGGAGCAGACCACCGCTAAGATTGCCCTGGCAGCGCTGAAATACGGCGACCTGAGCAACCAGCCCACCAAGGACTATAACTTCGATTTGGAGCGTTTTGCCGCCTTTGAGGGTAACACCGGCCCCTATATCCTCTATACCATCGTCCGTATTAAGAGTATCCTTGCCAAATACGGCGCTTGGGAGCAGCTGCCCATTCAGGTGCCCGCCAATCCCTTTGCCAAGGATTTGATGCTGGCAATCACAAAATTTGGCCCTGCTATGGAAAGCGCTCTGAAAGCCTCCGCTCCCAACCTGATTTGCGCATATATCTATGAACTGGCCGGCGCTGCCAATAAGTTCTATCACGAGACCCGGATTCTGACAGAAGATGACGAGACACTGAAGGCCGGGTATATCTCCCTGATGGGTCTGACCAAGCAGGTTTTGGAAACCTGTATTTCCATTCTGGGCTTCTCCGCCCCGGATAAAATGTGATAAAAATTCCCCCCTTATGCCCTGTTTTGTAACCGGCATATGCTTGGGGCAAAAACCAGGAAGCCGTTGGGTAGCCTATATCGTAAAAGCAGACACTCACAAAGACGTGGGTGTCTGTTTTTTTGCATGGGCGCCGGCAGCTCTGCCGGTCAGCTTTCCTTTATTTCCATTTTTCAATCAAACTACGGATCTGGGACGCAAACTTTGCGTTATCTTTATTGGTGCGGCCTTTGCAGGTCTTGACCAACGCAAGCAGTGCCTCTGCCGCTGCCAGAAGATCCCCATAAACAGCCCTGGCCCTAGCAGATCCCTTCGTCATTTCTTCCCGCCGGATGGGCTTGGAGTCTGTGAATACCGTCATTGTACCTGTGTGAAGATCGTACTCCGTTCCGCTGTATGGCGTTTCCGCATGGTAGCCCATTTGGGTCAGCAGCTTTCCAAACGCAACACAGGCTCCATCGTCTCCATGATTGACAAATACCATTCTGGGTTTCTCTTTGAACCCGGCCAGCCACCGCAACAAACCTGCCTGATCCGCATGACCGCTGGTTCCATGCAGTGCGGCAATCTCCGCATTTACGGAAATATCCTCACCGAACAGGCGAACATACCGCACGCCGTTTTGCAGCTTTCTGCCGAGAGAGCCTTCCGCCTGATAACCTACAAACAGAATGGTGTTTTCCTCTCCCCACAGATTGTGCTTCAAATGATGGCGAATCCGCCCTGCCTCGCACATACCGCTGGCAGACAAAATGACCTTGGGGCGCTTATCAAAATTGATCTGTTTTGACTCTTCAGAAGTCACAGATAAGCAGATATCATCAAACCAGATGGGGTTGATCCCCTGTTTCACCAGCGCTGCCGTTTCTTCATCAAAGCAGCTTTGATCACACTGAAGAAAGATTCCGGTAGCTTCCACAGCCAGGGGACTGTCCACATATACAGGAAATCCATCGTGGCCGCTGACCATACTTTCCTGCTTGATCTGCCTGATGGCGTACAGCATTTCCTGTGTTCTGCCCACCGCAAAGGATGGGATCACCACATTACCACCCCGGTCAAATGTTCTCTGCAGCACATTAGCAAGCTCCCCTACCGTATCACCCGGTTTTTCGTGAAGACGGTCACCATAGGTGGACTCGATCACCAGATAATCTGTTTCCTCCACCGGCAGAGGGTCTTTAATCAGTGGTTGATTGATATTGCCCACATCTCCGCTGAACACAATCTTCTTTGTGTTTCCATCTTCGGTTAACCAAAGCTCAACGCAGGCAGAGCCAAGCAGGTGCCCAATGTCCGAAAACCGGATCTCCACCCCCTCTTCTGCCTGTATGATTTGCCCATACTCACAAGGACGAAACCGGGAAATCACGCCCACAGCGTCGGCCAGGGTATAGACCGGCGTTACGGGATTGTCTCCCGCACGCTGTGCTTTCCGATTCTGCCACTGGGCCTCAGATTCCTGAATGTGGGCAGAGTCCCGGAGCATAATATTGCATAGGTCACAAGTGGTGGTGGTTGCGTAAATACTCCCCCGGAAACCGTCCTTATAGAGTTTGGGCAGCATTCCGGAATGGTCAATGTGGGCATGGGTCAGAAAAACAGCCTCAATTGTGTTGGCGGAAACAGGGATCGGCACATTTTCAAATACATCAATGCCTTGCTCCATACCACAATCCACCAAGTACGTCTTGCCGCACACCTGTAACAGTGTGCAGCTTCCGGTGACCTCATGGGTGGCACCAATAAATTGGATTTTCATAGAATAGCCCTCCTTGTATTGGCAGCGGTCAAAGCTTTTCTTCTATTATCATTATAGCATAAAAAGTGCCACAGTAAAGCAACAGTCTTGTACAGACTTCAAACGACTGTGTAGATAAAAAAGTATCATGTAACTTGTCAAAGGGAGTATACTATCCCAAAGGAGAACCGGAAATGACAACTTACTTTTTTAACATCATTGCCCTACTGGGTGGACTGGCTCTGTTCCTGTTTGGCATGGACATTATGGGCAGAGCATTGCAGCGGCAGGCAGGAGGCAAACTGCAAACCATTCTGGCAAAAATGAGCGGCACCGTATGGAAAGGATTTCTCCTGGGCGCTGTGGTAACTGCAGTTATTCAATCCAGTTCCGCCACAACGGTTATGGTGGTGGGTTTTGTAAACTCCGGCATTATGACCCTAAACCAGGCAGTGGGCGTAATCATGGGTTCCAATGTGGGCACAACGGTCACCGCCTGGATACTGTCCCTTTCCGGACTGGAGGGTGATAGTTTTCTAATCCAATTTTTTAAGCCCTCTACACTTGCCCCACTGGTGGGCATTATCGGCATTGTGCTGTATATGGGTAAGTCTGAGAAGAAACGGGGTATTGGCACAATTATGCTGGGCTTCATGGCGCTGATGACCGGCATGGACCTGATGAGCAGCGCTATGTCTTTTCTAAAAGACGAAACATGGTTTGGCGACCTAATGGTTTCCTTTTCCAATCCCATCATTGGTATCCTGTTTGGCGCAGTGCTCACCGCCATCATCCAGTCCTCCTCCGCGTCTGTGGGTATTTTGCAGGGGCTATGTGTTACCGGAGCGGTAACCTACGGAGCGGCAATTCCGATTATTCTTGGACAGAATATCGGCACCTGTGTTACTGCCATGATGGGATCCATTGGCGCAAATCGGAATGCCCGGCGGACCGCAATGGTGCATTTGCTGTTTAATGTAGTAGGTGCGGTTATGTTCGCTGTCATATTTTATGGCCTGGGGATATTTATTGACTGGAAATTCCTGGGTAATTCTGTGCAGGCATGGGATATTTCGGTCATTCATACGGGATTCAACCTGGTATCAACCGGTGTGCTGCTTCCGCTCAATGGGTTGCTGGTAAAACTGGCCTATTTGCTCGTTCCTGAAGTGAGAGAACCGGAAAAAACAGAACTGCTGGACCAGCGCCTGCTGGCCACCCCCGCTGTGGCTGTTCAGCGCGCCCGGGAGATTGCCGGACAGATGGCTAGGGACGCTGGCAAGGCACTGCATCTGGCCATTGGACTAACAAAAAAATTCGATACTGCCGTTATGGAACAGGTCGAGTACCTGGAGAAGCGTACAGACCGGTACCAAGATGCCCTGGGTACCTATATGGTAAAGCTGTCCAACAAGAAGCTTTCCGTGGCGGACAACAGAACCTTGAATACGCTGCTTTATTCCATTTCCGAGATTGAACGGATTGCTGACCACGCCGCTGCCATTGCTCAGGCCGGACTGGAAATTGAAGAAAAAAACATTGTGTTTTCTGACAAGGCAAAGGCCGAACTGGCAGTTCTGGGGCGGGCTGTATCGGACATTGTGGACTGTACGGTATCTGCCTACTGCAGCTTTGATCTTAAGGGTGCTGTTGCGGTTGAACCCCAGCAGCAGGTTGTGGACACAATTGTCCGTGAGGCCAAATCCCGGCACATCCGCCGCCTGAGAGACGGAATTTGCCCTGTGGAGTACGGTATTGTGCTGGAGGATCTGCTGACAGCCTATGAGCGCACAGCGGATCATTGCTCGAATATGGCAATTGAGTTACTCCAAGTATCTGAGGGCAAACTGGAGGCCCATGGATATCTAAATGCGTTAAAGGCAGGCAAGCTTCACGAAAGTGCGGCTTTTGCCCAGCGTTTTGCCCAGTTCAAAGCAAAATACCCACTTCCGGAAGAATAAAAGGAACACAGGCCACTGGGTTACACTGCTTGTGTGGCAAACCCAATGCATGACTGGGCTTACAGAAAAAGCACCGTTTCACAACGGTGCTTTTTCTTATATCTTTTTCTTCAATGCGTTCATCAGAATATAGACCGTGGTAAGTACGGTCACCGTACCGCCAAGTATCAGATACATAAAAGATGTGCTGACCTGTTTTCCAAAGAAATACAAATTGCAGTCGAACACATCTTTGAGGGATTCCACAACCTCTGCCGGGACACCCCGCAGCTGCATCTGCCCCAATGCCCCTTGCATGGCATGTGTGCGGACAAGTGCTGTACCGTATGTGCCGGGCAGCAATGAGATAACCTTTTGCAAGCCCTCACTAAAGGAGGAAATTGGCATATACGCACCACAGATAAAGCCATAACCAGAACTGATGATTGTACCCACTGCCGAGATCTGCCCCTGGGTTGATAGGAAGAAGTTGATAATAGATGACAATGCCGTTCCAAAGAGGACAAGGAGCACCACATCCAGCAGCACAAGCAAAACATCAGAAACTGTCATATACCAGCCAACCGACGCCACATACACCAGACAGATTCCGGCTGCCGCAAAGCAAACAACCAGCGTGGACAGCAGTGTGGATATAAAATAGCCCGCCGCCAGAACAGACACTTTTACCGGTGACATCCGCAAGTCCCTAACGCTGCCGTTTGCCTTATCCTGCACCATCAGAAAGTTGGAACAGAACGCCACCGTAACACAGGATACAGCAAGGATCGACGATATGAGCTGACCGCCAACAAGGGCGTTTATCAAGTCTTCCGATATCCTAAGCGTTTCCGGCAAATTCACCCTAAGAGAATCCCTGAACACATTGCCCAGGAAGGTGGCGTAGAGCACGAGCAGAATTACGGGGGTGATCAGCGAGGTAAAGAACATACCCTTGTCTTTAAAAAACAACTTGACGTTACGCTTAATGAGAGCCGCCATTGTTTTCATTTTGCGGCACCTCCTTCCAGCTTCTTTCCAGTGATATTTAGAAATACATCGTCCATTTTACCCTTTGTAATCTCATAGTCAACAAACACGTTGGGATGATTGATGATCAGTTCTGTTGCCTTTGCGGTATGGGGAACGGACAACCGGTAGGCATCGCGGACCGGTTCATATTCTACACCCATCAGTTTCACTGTTGCCTCATCCACACCGTACAGGGTTATAAAATCCGCGGCATATCTATTTTTCAGCTCCAGGGGCGTTCCCTCTGCGGAAATTTTTCCACCGTCGAGAATCACAACATAATCCGCTTCAGCTACCTCTTCCATATAATGGGTGGTGAGAAATACGGTCATGTTCTCGTTTTTCCGCAGATCAGAAATTACATTCCACAGTATTTTCCTCGTTTGCGGATCAAGGCCGGTGGTAGGCTCGTCCAGAATCAGAATTTTTGGTTTATGGATCAGCGCCCGGGCAATGTCGATTCGCCTGCGCTGCCCACCGGATAACTTGCCCACGGGTCTTTTCAGCAGATCCTCAAACTCCAACACTTCAGCCAATTCCGCAAGTCTCTGTTTGAACGCAGCACCGGTTAAGCCATACAGCGCCGCTCTGCTTTGCAGATTGTCATATACACATAACGCCCCATCCAGCACAGAATGCTGAAATACCACACCGAGTTTGCGTTTCGTGTCATCAAGATGGTGTTCCAGATCCGCACCGTCTATCCAAACACTGCCACCGTCTTTGGACAGTTGTCCGCAGATGATATTGATTGTTGTGGACTTACCGGCTCCGTTGACACCGAGAAACGCAAACAATTCTCCTTCCCTCACACCAAAACTGAGGTCCTGAACAGCTTTCAAATCACCAAAACTTTTACTTAGGTGTTCAATTTTGATCATGTCACCCATAGTGATCCTCCTTTGGGGTTATTGCAAGGTAACTATAACATAGTGGGCTTGGTATTTCAATGTTTTATCCCTGTTCGGTCGTTTTCGGATACTATCTGGCTATTGCGGAACACCCCTTAGAAACACAAAGACCTGGTTAAGCATTGTGCTCAACCGGGTCACTGTGTTCAGGCTTTTTTCACCCCATATATCCTATGGTTGGTGTTGGTACAATTCCAAGAATCCACCCACAGGCACATCCAGCTCCTGGAGGGACTGTTCCACCGTGCCGATGTGCAGGAGCGCTCCGGTACAGTCTGTAATCTGATAGCTGTCTCCTGCCCGGTCTTTTATGTACAGCACAGGGCTGTCGGAGGCATTTACCACGGTTAGCTTCCGGATATGATCCCAAATCACCGGATTCTGATAAACCACAAGCACCGCTTCTGCGTCCTTTTCCCCCCGGATATGACTGTAAAAAGTCTCGGGATGGTCAGCAGAAAAACTGCCGTCCAGCAGCACCTGCCGGTGGGCATACCAGAATTCCAGATAGTGTTTTAGCACCTTGTATTGCTCCCGGGGAAGCCCATCCACCCGCACAGAGATCTGAGGCACCGCAAACAGCACACCTGCCAGCTGCTGCGCCACCGATTGGGGCGTATCCTGAGGATTCCACATCAGCATATCCGAGTGAACCGGGGTGCTTCCACTGGTCAGCCGCAGATCTGCCACACCCCTGCGGTTTCCCATAGGATCATTGGGGCAATCTGTGACCCGGAGCATATTGCCGTACTGCCGGATACAGGGGCCAACATAGCTCTGCCGGAATTCGATCATGATATCCGGCTTAATAGCGGTAAGCGCGGTGTAAACCTCCCTCATCAGGCAGTCAGCGCCCTGCTCCACCGTAGCGCAGTCCCGGCGGCTATCCGGCCTGTCCTCACCCCTTAGCTGGAAAGCGTCCACAAAATCCAGCTTCAGCCCGTCAAGATCCCATTCTTTCACAGCTTTTGTATAGATTTCAATCAGATACTGGCGAACCTCTTTGTAACGGGGGTCCAGGGTGCAATGGCCGGGTGCATCCGGGTTCAGCAGAGACTCCCGGAACCGGGCATACGCCTTGCTGTGTACCCCCACATAGGGCACAGAATACCAGATCATCAGCTTCATACCTAAGTGGTGGATGCTTCTGCAAAGCTCCGCCATATCCGGGATTTTAGAAGTTGCCAGTTCCCAGTCGCCACACCAGGCATACCCCCGGTTATTGTTATCTGTCTGCCAGCCGTCATCAAGAATCACTGTTTTCAGCCCCAGCGCCGCCGAAGCCCGGCATTCTCTCAAAACCTGTTCCGGCTCCAGTTCCTGATGGAAAGAATACCACAGGGAATCCACCGGTTCCCGTGCTCCAGGCGGGACCCATGCCGGCTTATAGCCGCAGCTTTCCCACCATGCGGCAGCCTGCTGCACTGCCTTGTCATAGGGTAGTTTTCGCATGTCTATGCGGATCACCGCCCGGTAATCCGATACAGCGGCTGTGGGCTGGGTAAAGAACCGGACACGTACCCGCAGGGCTGCCCGTTCTTCATTCACCCCGGCGCAGATATCTATGGGATTCATGCAATCGGATACCGCAACACTCATCCGGTTCTCCCCGGTGTAGGACACCGCCGTCAGCAGGGGCATAAACTGAGCCAACCGGGACTGAACCGTACGCATAGACCAGTCCGGCGGCAAACTTCTTTGTGCGCCGGCACCGGCAGACCACAGGGAGTAAATATCCACCATGGGACACTCCCATTCTACCCCGAAACATTCTGTATCCTCTCTGGCAATCTGAAGATATGTAATACCGTCTTCCTCACGGCAATCCAGAATATACGCTCTGCCATCAACCTTAAACTCCATAAATACACCTCTGATATTGGGGAAGTCCTATTAGATCAGATCCTTCAAAAAATTTCCGCACGCATTGGGAAGTACACTGTACACACAGCAGCCGCAAAACATGTCTAAATACTTTTCTTGTCAGCATAGCAGCCCCCCCCTTTAGGTTATTATACATATACCCCGGCAAAACACAAGACAAAAGACCTGTTTAGAATAGTGAAATGTACCGTTAGAATTTGTAGTGGCAGCAAATCACAAGCATAGATGTAATTACCGCTGGCAATCAGGTTATTTATGATTCGCTGTGCAGAGCATCACGCCTGCAGGCGGTCAATAACCGCCCCTATATCAACAGGATGTAAACGCTTGTATAATTTTGGGGCTGTTGCAAAAAGCAACAGCCCCTTTGCTTAATTTTTAAGACTTTGGATAGGTGCGGGGATTCTTCCACCCCGGGCAATGAACTCCGCCGCGGATTCTCCGTGCACCGGCATCACTGGGGCGCTGCCCAGCAAACCGCCCATCTCTACCCGGTCGCCAACCTGCTTTCCGGGAGCAGGGATAATACGGACAGCCGTGGTCTTGGTATTGACCATGCCGATAGCCGACTCGTCGGCAATGATGGCGGAAATAGTCTCAGCGCTGGTATCTCCCGGCACCGCAATCATGTCCAGTCCAACCGAGCATACGCAGGTCATGGCCTCCAGCTTGGACAGGGTAAGCACACCGCTTTCCGCGGCAGCGATCATACCTTCATCCTCGGACACAGGAATAAACGCGCCGGACAGGCCGCCCACATGGTTGGAAGCCATCACACCACCCTTCTTCACAGCGTCGTTCAGCAGTGCCAGCGCCGCCGTGGTGCCGTGGCTGCCGCACACTTCCAGACCCATTTCCTCCAAAATCCGTGCCACACTGTCCCCCACCGCAGGGGTAGGCGCCAGACTCAAATCCACGATTCCAAAGGGTACACCCAACCTCTGGGAGGCTTCCACGCCTACGATCTGACCCATACGGGTAATGCGGAAAGCTGTCTTCTTAATGGTCTCCGCCACCACATCAAAGGGCTGTCCCTTCACACCCTGCAGAGCATGGTACACCACGCCCGGCCCGGACACACCCACATTCAGCACACACTCCGGCTCGCCAACACCGTGGAACGCGCCTGCCATAAAGGGATTGTCCTCCACCGCATTGGCAAACACCACCAGCTTGGCGCAGCCCAAGCCGTCATTGTCCGCGGTGACCCGGGCGGTTTCTTTGATAATTCGGCCCATTTTGGCAACCGCATCCATATTGATACCCGCCTTGGTGGAGCCCACATTGACACTGGCGCACACCCGTTCGGTAGCTTTCATAGCCTCGGGAATGGAGTCCATGAGAATCCAGTCGCCCTTGGTAGCGCCCTTCTGCACCAAGGCAGAGAATCCGCCAATAAAGTTGACCCCACAGGTTTTGGCCGCCTTGTCCATAGCGATGGCAAGGGGCACATAGGAATCCGTATTACAGGAATTGCCCACGATGGCAATAGGTGTGACAGAAATACGCTTATTCACGATGGGAATACCAAATTCCCACTCGATCTCCTGCCCCACCTTTACCAGATTCTCCGCCCGGCGGGTGATTTTATCGTAGATCCGCTGGGCGCATACATTCACATCCTCATGGGCGCAATCCAGCAGGGAAATGCCCATGGTGATGGTACGGATATCCAGGTGGCGCTTATCGATCATATCCTGGGTAGCTAAAATATCTTTTACATTCAGCATAGATTACACCCTGTGCATAGCTTCAAATATATCTTCCCGCTGCAGACGTATGGACAGACCTTCCTCCCGTCCCTTCTGCTCCAGCTTTTGCGCCAGTTCTGCCAAGGGCAAGGTAGCACCGGATACGTCCACCACCATCATCATGGTGAAATACCCCTGCATAACTGTCTGGCTGATATCCAGAACATTTACATTAAAGGCAGCAAGGTCGGCGCACACCGTGGCAATAATGCCCACCCGGTCCTTGCCTACCACAGTAACAACAGCTTTCATACCGGCCTACCTCAGCAATCGTAGTCAGCGCAGACACGCTTATCCAGCATGTGCCAGAAATGCTCCTTAGCCGCCAGATGGGCGGGATGACCCGCGTAAGCAACCAGCGCCTCACGGCTGTCAAACTCAGAGTACAGGGCATAGTCCATGCCGCCCTGATAAGCAGCACGGATCTCCATATAGGTAAGACCGGGGATCACGCCCACCAGCGGCTCCAGCACGCTGCGGATCAGTTCCACCGCCTGGGGCTTGTCAACGTCCTCTTTCAGTGTGTAAATAACGATATGCTTGACCATAAAGTATCCTCCAAATTAATTGATATCACAGCGGGTATGCTCCCGCCAAAGCCCCAAAAATCCACATACCGGAGCTGACAGAAGTCAGCCCCGGTATGTAATACGGTTGAATTAAGCCTCGGCTTCTTCTGCAGCAGGCTCTTCCTCGGTCTTCTCCAGCAGAGCGCGGATAGACAGGGAAATACGCTTGTTCTCAGCGTCAACATCGGTGATCTTGACCTGAACTTCCTGACCTTCAGCCAGAACGTCCTCGGGCTTGCCGATGCGGCGGTCAGCGATCTGGGAAATGTGGATCAGGCCATCAACGCCGGGCAGGATCTCTGCGAAAGCACCGAAGGTCATCAGCTTGACGATCTTAGCGTCCACCACATCACCAATGCTGTAATTGGTCATGAACTGGTTCCAGGGATTCATCTCGCTGGTCTTGTAGCCCAGAGAAATCTTGTGCTTCACAGGGTCGAAGGAGATAACGTAAACGTCGATCTCGTCGCCCACAGCAACCACGTCAGCGGGAGTCTTAATGCGGTTCCAGCTCAGCTCGGAAACGTGAACCATGCCGTCAACGCCGCCGATGTCCACAAATGCGCCGTAAGAAGTCAGGGACTTGACAGTGCCGTGGTACTTAGCGCCCACTTCGATCTCGTTCCAGATCTTCTCCTGAGCAGCCTTGCGGGACTCGGAGGAAACAGCACGGATGGAGCCGATTACACGGCGGCGGGCGCGGTTAACCTCAGTGATCTTCAGCTGAACAGTGTTACCCACCATACCGGTCATGTCGCCGCCCTTGGCGATGCCGGACTGGGAAGCGGGGATAAAGACGCGGATGCCCTTAATAGTAGCAACCAGGCCGCCCTTGTTCTCTTCGGTGATAACGCCTTCCACGGTGGTCTTTTCTTCACACCATGTGGCCATATCGTCCCAGATCTTCATGCCGTCCAGCTTCTTCTTGGACAGCTGGCAGGTGCCTTCCTGGTCGTTCACGCGGACGACAAATACTTCGATCTCGTCGCCAACCTTCAGAATATCCTCGGGCTTGACTGCGGGATCCGCACTGACTTCATCATAAGGGATATAACCGGCGTGCTTGGTGCCCAGGTCGATCTGGACTTCGGTAGAACCAATACCGGTAACAATACCGGTAACCTTATCTCCTGTATTTAAAGTCTTGATGGACTGCTCGAGAAGCTCGGCAAAGTTCTCCTCCTGTACAGCCTCAACATTGATAATTTCGCTCATAGTCTTGTTGACCTCCTTTATAATCCACGCCGGTGTAGACGCACCGGCCGTGATTCCAACATCAGCCACACCACGGAAAAACCCGGGGTCCAGTTCGCTGGCGTTATCCACCAGCACCACCCGGCCGCAGTGCTCCCGGCAAATCATTGCAAGACGGCCTGTGTTGGAACTGTGCGTGTCACCTACAACGACCATGGCTTGACAATTCGTACTTAATTGCGCCGCTTCGCTTTGCCGAAATTCAGTAGCTTTGCATATTGTATCAAAAATTTTTAAATTAGTAAACTGTTTTTTTGCGATTTCGCCGCATTTTTTCCACAAAGATTCTGTGGAGGTGGTTTGGCAAACCATGCAAATTGGCGAATCCGGGGAAATCTCTCCGGTTTTTGCCCAATTTTCCAGTTCCTCCGGGGTTTCAAAGATCCGGCAGCTGCCGCACCAGCCGGCGATTCCCTCCACCTCCGGGTGGGAACGGGTACCGATAATCACCGGCATCGCCCCTTCCGCTTCTGCCTTGCTGACGATCCCATGAATCCGCTTGACAAAGGGACAGGTTGCATCGATGATCCGGGCACCCCGGTTCTCCAAATCTTCCATCACCTGGCGTGTCACACCGTGGGAACGGATGATCACCATATCCCCAACCCTTGCCTGCTGGGGGCTTTGGATAACCTCTACACCCATGCTCTCAAATCTGCCCACCTGATGGCGGTTGTGGATAATAGGCCCAAGGGTACACACCCGGCCTCCCTCCTGCGCCGCCTTCTCCACCAGTTCCACTGCCCGGTTTACACCAAAGCAGAAGCCGGCATTTTTGGCAACTGTGACGCTCATACAGGGATTTTCTCCCCAATGATCTTCTTGATAGCCGCCAGTACGCCGTCAATGTCCAGCTCGGAGGTGTCTACCTTGACAGCGTCCCTTGCCATCTTCAGGGGTGCGATTTCCCGGTGGGTATCCTGATAATCCCGCTGCTGGATTTCCTTCAGGATGGTATCCAGCTGTGCCTTCTGTCCCTTGGCGATCAGTTCGTCGTAACGGCGCTTTGCCCGCACCTCCGGGGAAGCTGTCAGGAATATCTTCACGTCCGCCTTAGGCAGCACCACAGTACCGATGTCCCGCCCATCCATAATCACGTTATGGTTTCTGGCCACCTCCCGCTGCATATCCAGCAGAATCTCCCGCACCACAGTGTGGGCAGACACAAGGCTGGCCTTCTGGGAAATGTCCTGGGTGCGGATTTCATCGGATACATCCATCCCATTCATGATCATGTGCTGCTTACCCTCGTCATCGTACTGGATTTGAATGGTCAGTTCATCGATGTAGCGCTCCACGCCGTCCACATCCTTGGGGCTGACACCCAGCAGATCCAAAAAGTAGGCAACAGTGCGGTAGATTGCCCCGGTATCCACATACTGGTATCCCAGTTCCTTAGCCAGGGCTTTGGCGATGGTGCTTTTGCCTGCTCCCGCAGGGCCGTCAATGGCAATGGCGTATTTCTTGTCCATATTTATCCTCCTCATCCCTGGCTTCTTAAGCTGGCCAGGGCTTTTGCTTCCATCTGTGTCACTTCCTGAGGGGTAAGCCCCAGTTTCTGCCCCACCTGCTGGGCCGTCATGGGCAGTCCGCCCTCCAGACCGTAGCGCAGGGTCAGCAATTTCGCCTGCTGCTCCGGCAGGGTTTCCAGCAGTTCCGCAATTCGCTGGCGCAGCTGGAAATATGCGGTATCCTCCACTGCCTGCTCCTCTTCCGGCTCAGGCTGGGCCGGTTCTGTGGCCTGTTCCACCTGCTGCTTGGACCGGGCGGCCTCCAGCATCGCCTCAAAAACCCGGGCCTGCTCCGGCGTGATATGCATCTGCTGGCTGATTTCCTCCAGGGTGGGCATTCTGCCCAGCTCTGTCAGCAGCCGCTGATCCACATCCCGGTAATCCTCCATGCCCTGCCGCAGCATTTGTCCCAGTTCTCCGGAACGTGCCTGCAAAAACACCGCTTTCGCCAGATACTGCCGGATCCACCAATCCCGGTGGCTCTCAAATCCTCCGCCCCGGTAGTTCTGGATACCCTGCCACAGGCCCATGCTGCCCTCCTGAATCAAATCAAGCAGCAGAACGCCCCGGCCGGTGTGTTCCTTAGCCAGTTCCACCACCCGGGAAAGGGACAGATTTAACAGTTGCTCCGCTGTATTGTCTCCCTCCAGATACTGCTGCGCCAGCAGCTGAATATCTCCCGCCGCAGGTACAGAAGCCAATTCTTCTAAATAAAGGCGCAGGGGGTCATTTTCCTCCAGACCTGTTCTGAGGTCTGCCTGTTTGGACAGCTGCTGCTCCTGCCGCAGTCTGACCGCCGACTGGTCTGTGCCGCTGTATGCCGGCAGGCCGGAGATATCCAAAGCAATCCCCGCTTCCTCCAGCGCCAGCAGATCCTCCAGAAGCTGTTCTTCTTCCACATCCTGGGTCACGGCCATCGCGTCTATGGCAGAAAGTGCCTGTCCGGGCCGCAGTGACCGCAGCAGTTTCTCCCACGGGCTTTCTTCAAATGTAAACTCCATCATCCCAGGAAATCCTCCAATCCCAAATCCGCCCCAAGCTGCCGTAGCTTGCCCAGCGCCTGGTGCTCCACCTGCCGGGTGCGCTCCTTGGAGATTCCCAGCAATTTACTGATTTGTTCCAAGGAACGGCAAATGCCATCCTCCATGCCGTAATGCAGCCTAAGAATCTGCTGCTGCCGGGGGGTAAGCCTGTCCAAAAGCGTTGACAGCATTTGTTTCAGCTCACGCCGCACCATTTCCTCCTGAGGCTGGGGCGCTTGCACATCCTCCAGAAGCGTCTGGAGGGTATTATCCTCCCCTTCACCCACAGGACTGTCCAAAGAACAAACTTCCGGCACCAGTGCCAGGTATTTCTCTACCCTCTTCGGCTCCATACCGCATTCGGCGGCAATTTTCTCCGTTTCCGGCTCACTGCCGGTTTGCGCCAGCAGCTTTTGCCTCGCTGCCAGAACCTTCCGCACCTGGGTCAAGCTGTGCACCGGCACCCGGATCAGCTCCCCGTGGTTCATCAGGCACCGGGTAACGCCCTGCCGAATCCACTTTGTGGCATAGGTGGAAAAACGGCAGTCCATGGTATAGTCAAATTTCCGCGCCGCCACCAAAAGGCCAATAGACCCCTCCTGAATCAGATCCAGCAGCGGCACACCTCTGCCTGCGTATTCCCGGGCAACAGATACCACCAGACGCAGATTGGCAGACACCATCTGCCGGACAGCATTCTCATCTCCCCGGGCGCAGGCCATGGCCAAGTCCCGTTCCTCCTGCTGGGTCAAGCGGGGAACACTGCGAACCTCCTGCAGGAAGATATGCATATCGTCCTCTCCGGGCGCGGTGGGCACATGTATATTCTCTTTTTCCAGAAGCTCTGTACTCATTTCGTTCCTTTGCTTTCCTTCAATCGATTTCTAAGGGCCATCAGGTCATCGTCCGTAGAGACCTGAGCGCTTTGCTTTTGGGACAGGACACGGCGGACACAGTCCATAAAAGCATCCTCATTCACAGGACCCTGATGCCGCTGCCAGATACCGGTAATGTGGGATATTTCCTCCGGTGAAAGTTCCTCCAACACCGCCGGAGATACCTCCATACCGCTGCCATGGCGTTTTTTCAGCTGGTCAAACACCTTTCCCAGCAGCGCAACAGAGAAGTCTGCGCCCCGTAGGCTGCCTGCCTGGTCAAACAGCGCCGGCTCTACCATAACCTGAGCAAGGATTTCCTCCTCCGCCACGGCAGACTTCACATTATCATATCTTATAGACCGTTCCTTGGGCTGCAAGGCCTTGGCTGGCGCCAGGTCGATCTGCTCCTGCTTTTTCCGTTCCCGGGCCATTCTGCGCCGGAACGCCTTATTGACTTCCAGTTTCACCGCTTCCATGGTAATGGCTGCGGTCTGGGCCACCCGTCCGCTGTAAACTTCCCGCTTCACAGAGCTGTCCAGTGTGCAGATCAGCTCTGCTGCCTCGTGGACATAGCGGATCTTCTGCTCATCCTCCCGCAGGTCATACTTTCTGGCGATGGCATTAAGCTGGTATTCCACCCGTCCGGCGGACTCCTCCAGCAGCACCCGGAACTTGTCCGGCCCGTACTTCTTGAGGAATTCATCCGGATCTTTGGCATCCCGCATTCGCAATACCTTGATGCGAATACCGGCCTTTTCCAGCATAGGGATAGCCCGGCGGGTGGCATTCTGTCCCGCCTCATCCCCGTCATAAATCAGGTACACCTGCTCCGTATACCGGCTGAGCAAGGTGGCGTGTTCCTCCGTAAGAGATGTTCCCAAAGACGCCACCGCGCAATCAAAGCCATACTGGTGCAGGGCAATGGCGTCCATATAGCCCTCCACCAAAATCAAATAGCCCAGTTTGCTCTTTTTCGCCAGATTTAAACCGAACAGGTTCTTTCGTTTGTTAAAAATAATGGTCTCGGGAGAGTTTAAGTATTTGGGGGTGGAATCGTCCATCACCCGGCCGCCAAAGCCAATGATATTGCCCCGCACGTCAATAATGGGGAACATCAGCCGGTTGCGGAACCGATCGTAGATCCGCCCGTTTTTCTCGGAAACCAGTCCCGCATCCTTCAGTTCCTGCTCCGTGTAGCCCTTTTTCAGCATAGCGGTAATCAGGCCATTCCAGGTGTTGGGAGCGAACCCAATACCGAACTTGGTCAAAGTAGATTTGGGCATGCCCCGCTTTTGGGCATAGGCAAGGCCTTCCTGTCCAGAGGGTTCATACAGCTGCGCGTGGAAAAACCGGGCGGCTTCCTTCATCAACGCCCACAGCCGCTCCTGCTGGCGGTAACGGCTCTGGTACTGGTCATCCTCCGGCACTTCCATGCCGGCCCGTTTTGCCAAAGTCCGTACCGCGTCCGGGTAGCTCAGCCCCTCCAGCTCCATCATAAAGTTGATAGCGCCACCGCCCTTGTGGCAGCCGAAGCAGTAGTAAATTCCCTTGTCCGGAGCAACGGAGAAGGAGGCGGTTTTCTCGCCGTGGAACGGGCACAATCCAAACAGGTTGGCGCCGGAGCGCTTCAGGCTCACATACTGGCCCACCCCATCCTCAATGGGATTTCGGGCAATCAGTTCATCGATAAACGAGGGTTCAAACGCCACGGCTTCTGCCTCCTTTCTCTAAGGTAAAGTAGTATTATAGCACATTATCCCCGGACATGCCAGCCTGTGGGGACAAAAAGTTCGGTAAACTTATCCGCCGCGTAATTATCGGTCATACCGGCAATGTAGTCCGCCACCGTCCGCTCCATGCCGTCCAGCGACAGCTGGGGCTGAAAATCCTCCGGCAGCGCATCCGGATTTTTATAGTAATACTCATACATCCGCTTAAGCATATCCTTGGCCTTAGTCTCCTCCCCCTTTGCGATGGGGTTGCGGTAGACCCGTTCAAACATAAAGCTCCGCAAATCATCCAGCGCTTTCTCCACCGGGGCAGAGAGCAAAATGCTGTTTGCCTCCCGGGAGGTATTGATGGCATCGCACACCAACGTATTGATCCGCTGGCTGTGACTCTTTCCCAGCACCTTCAGAACAGACTTGGGAATATCCTCCCTGTCCAAAATGCCTGCCCGCACAGCGTCGTCGATATCGTGGTTCACATAGGC
This sequence comes from Faecousia sp., assembly GCA_045577435.1. GTDB lineage: Bacteria > Bacillota > Clostridia > Oscillospirales > Oscillospiraceae > Faecousia. Next base: position 40,965 of record JAZNIL010000001.1, read on the forward strand.
GATCCGGTCTGCCCGGCGGACGATCTGCCCTTCCAAGGTTTGGGGAATATACTCTCCCGTATGCCCCAGAATACCCATACGAACCTCGTAGGTAAGGTTCAGTCCCTCTCCCCCGTTTTCCAGAATATCCACCACCCGCAGGCTCTGCTCGTTATGGCGAAAAGGTTCTCTCATCACATCGGAAAGTGCCGCCTCTCCCGCGTGTCCAAAGGGGGTATGTCCCAAATCGTGACCCATAGCGATGGCCTCTGCCAGGTCCTCGTTCAGACCCAGGGCCTTAGCAATGGTTCTGGCGATCCGGGAGACCTCAATGGTGTGGGTCATCCGAGTTCTGTAATGGTCTCCCTCCGGCTGGAGGAACACCTGGGTCTTGTGCATCAGCCTGCGGAAGGCCTTGCTATGGACGATTTTATCCGTATCCCGCTGGTACAGGGTGCGTACATCCTCCCCCCTAAGTTCCTCCGGGCGGAGGCGTCCCCGGCTCTCATCGGAAAAAGCGGCCCGGGGGTCCAGCTGTAAATGCTCCTGACGCTCCAATTCCTGACGCAATGTCATACCATCACCCCTCCACCGGGAATGCCCGGTATTCCTGACCTATCTGCAACCCCTCCACTGTTCCAGAGGTTAGGTCTGTGAGTCTTTCTAAAAATGTTTGAGTATCAGGCAGAGCCACCAGAATTTCCAGCTCCACTTCCGCCCCAAACTGGGTGTCCCGTATAATGCCTCCTGCGGCAGCTACCTCCAGCTTCACCCGCTCATAGAAGGTGTAGGGACAGGGTACATACAGCACACTCCACACCCGTTTGATGGACTTGCCCGCGGCATCGATGGCGATTTTGGCGCCCTTGGTATAGGCACGCACCAAACCTCCTGCCCCCAGCAGTATCCCGCCGAAATAACGGGTAACCACACACACCACGTTGTATAACTGTTCCCTTTGGAGCACCTGCATCATGGGATTTCCCGCGGTTCCACCCGGTTCCCCATCGTCGGAAAAGCGCATAGCCCCGTCCTTAATCACATAGGCCCAGCAGTTATGGGTGGCGTCATAATGCTGCTTTTTCATGGACTGGATTTTTTCCAGAGCTTCCTCCTCCGTCTCCACCGGCCAGACTCTGCCGATAAAGCGGGACTTTTTCTCTATAAATTCATCCTCGCCATAACCGGTGGGAACCAGATATTCCTCCAAATCTCAGCACTCCTTTGTGATATAGGCTTTCAGCCGTCCATAGAGGATGGGGTCAACAATGGCCTCTGCCACAATTCCCTCTCCTGTATACTCCACATTCAGCACACGGGCCCCCGAGTGGAGGGTATCCACCACCGAGCCCATGGAATAGGGCAATGTCACCACAACGTGATGTCTGCTGTGCCCCAGAGCCTTCTCAATACTCTGCAGAAGATTCTGCATACCATACCCCTTGGCAGCGGAGATCTTTACGATTCCCTCTCCAACGGGGATATCCTCCCCACTGACAAGGTCTGTTTTGTTATAGCACTGCAGCACCGGAGTACCCGGCTTTGCCAGCTTGGTAATCAGGCTTTCCACCACATCAATATGCTCCTGCCGGTTGGGGTCAGAAGCGTCGATCACATGCAGCAGAAGGTCGGCGTATTCCAGTTCCTCCAAGGTAGCCCGGAAAGCGTCCACCAGATGGTGGGGCAGCTTGGCAATAAAGCCAACCGTGTCCGAGAGCACCACGTCCAGATTGTCTGACACCGTCAACTGCCGGGAGGTGGTGTCCAGGGTATCAAACAGACGGTTGTTGGCAGGAATGCCCGCCCCGGTAAGCTGATTGAGCAGGGTGGACTTGCCTGCGTTGGTATAGCCCACAATGGCCACCACAGGGACGGAATTTTTCATTCTCCGCTCCCGCTGCACACCTCTGACCTGGCGCACCTGCTCTAACTCGTTTTGCAGCCGGGAAATCCGCTCCCGGATATGCCGGCGGTCGGATTCCAGCTTTGTTTCACCGGGGCCCCGGGTGCCGATGCCGCCACCCTGCCGGGAAAGGCTGGCGCCCATGCCAGCCAGACGGGGCAGCAGGTACTTGTACTGGGCAAGCTCCACCTGCAGGCGGCCCTCCCGGGTCTTTGCCCGCTGGGCGAAAATGTCCAGAATCAGGGCGCTCCGGTCCAGCACCGTTACCCCCAGAATATCCTCCAGCGCCCGGATATGACCGGGAGAAAGCTCATTGTCAAACACAGCCATGGTGGATTGGGTGGCCTCAATCAGCATTTTCACTTCCAGCGCCTTACCCTCGCCGATAAAGCTGTGGGCATCAGGGGTATGGCGGTTCTGCAAAATTCTTCCGGTGCAGAAACCACCGGCGGTTTTCAGAAGCGCTTCCAATTCCTCCAGCGTTTCATCAGTAGCTGTCTGGGCTTTTGTAAAGCTATCGGCGTTCAGTCCCACCAGAACTGCCCGCTCCTGCACATGTTCTTCAAAATTACCTTCCATAATTCCTCACTTAATAGTCTTTATTGGTATAAGTATACCATAAACCTGCAATACAGTACAGCAAAACCAGAAAAAAACGCAAAAAAGTCCGTACTACAATTACGCAGTACGGACTTTGAGACTTACTTCAGACCAAATCTCTTGTTGAAACGGTCGACACGTCCACCGGTGTCAACCAGCTTCTGCTTGCCGGTATAGAAAGGGTGGCACTTGGAGCAGATTTCAACTCTGATATCCTTCTTGGTAGAGCCAGTGGTAAAGGTGTTGCCACAAGCACAGCGAATCGTAGTCTGTTCGTACTTAGGATGGATGCCTTCTTTCATGTTGTTCACCTCTTTCTTGTAAGTTAAAAGGGCGCAACTGCCCCAGCAATCTTTAATCGCCCGGATATCATAACACAGGCAAAGAGAAATTGCAAGCATTATTTTGTGTTTTTTGAAAAAAACTTACTTGAATCTGTCATAATTCCTCTTGCAATTCCGGCAAGCGGGAATTTCCCCATTTCTTCTGTTTCCGGGGTGCGCAGCGGCCTATCAAAACGCCCAGTTGCCCTGGCGGAACACGGGGATCACCTTGCCGTCTGTGGTAATGGCATCGATATCCATGGTGTCGCAGCCGATCATGAAGTCCACGTGGATCATGGAGTCGTTGATGCCCATTTCCTGACACTCTTGCAGGGTCTTGTTGTGGCTGTCCTTAATGGTATCGGTGTAGCCGGAGCCAACCGCCAGATGGCAGGCTGCGTTTTCATCAAACAGGGTCTCGTAGAACAAGATACCGCTTTGGCAAATAGGGCTGTTCTGAGGCACCAGGGCGCACTCGCCCAGATAGGCAGCGCCCTCGTCCATAGTGATCATCTGCTCCAACAGCTCCTGACCCTTTTCAGCTCCCACTTCCACAGCCTTGCCGCCTTCAAAGCGAAGCCAGAAATTATCAATCAGCTGCCCCTGATAGCTCAAAGGCTTGGTGGAATAGACGATACCCTCCGCCTTGCCCCGCATGGGAGAGATAAAGCACTCCTCAGTGGGCATATTGGGGTTGAAGAACACGCCGGCCTTGGTGGTCTCGCCGCCGCCGCAGAAGATGGCCTCCGGGATCATGCCCACGGTCAGGTCTGTGCCGTTGTCGGCGGTGTAGTGCAGCGATTCAATACCCAGGCTGTTCAGATACTCACAGCGGGCCTTCAGGTCGGCATTGTGGGCCTGCCATGCAGCCACAGGATCATCGGTAACACGGGAGGTGGTCAGGATAGCCTCCCACAGTTTCTCCACAGCCACGCTGGTACGCAGGCCGGGGAACACCTTTTTCGCCCACGCCTTACCGGGCACAGCGGCAATACACCACTGCTGTTTGCCGTTGCGGTCATCCACATAGGGCTTCAAAATGGGATAGCTCAGCTGACGGCCCTTTGCCATTTTCTTGATGTTCATACCCTTCTGGCCGTCCGGATCCTCAGAAGCCAGATACAAGGTGCAGGGCAGGGTGTCACAGTAGTACTGCTGCTTGGCCTTTACCCACTCGGGCACCTCGCCCAGTGTCTTAACCGACTGATAGCGGACATGGATCTTGGTAAGAGGATCATAATTCCACTCTACCGTAACCTTCCGGGCCTTTGCCTTATAGCACTCCTCCACTACCATCTGGACAAATTCCGGCTGCTCCAGACTGGCACGGATCAGCACATCCTGGCCCTTCTGTACATTCATACCCATACGGACGATCAGGTTGGCATACTTTTTTAACACAGTTTTGTTCATTTTTCTGCTCCTTTTCTTGCAAATCTTTTCTCAGTTTACCAGATTATTTTCTATCCGTCAATCACGGTTGCAATATTTCCTCCCCTGCATTATAATGAAAGCATCCCGCATTTGGAGGAATGTTATGCTTACCAGAGAACAGTTTCAAAATAAACTCTCTGCCGGAGTCCTTGTTCTGGACGGCGCCACCGGTTCCAATCTGCAAAAAGCCGGTATGCCCCGGGGCTGCTGCACTGAACAGTGGGTACTGGAACATCCCGAGCCCCTTGTTTCCCTCCAGCGGGAATATGCCGCCTCCGGCAGTCAGATTATTTACGCCTCTACCTTTCAGGCCCAGCCCATTGCCTTGGAACGGGTAGGTCTGCACAGACACACAGAGGCCATCAATGCCCAGTTGGTCGCTCTGTCCCGCTCTGCCGCGCCGGACGCCTTAATTGCGGGCGATTTAACCACCCTTGCCACCTATACTGACAGCTTTGATGAAGAGAACTTTGATCTGCTGGTGGACAATTACCGCCGCCAGATTGCCGGCCTTATGGAGGGCGGCGCGGATTTACTGGCAGCGGAGACCCTGATGTACCCACTGGAAGCAGAAGCCATTTTCACCGCCGCTGAGCTGGAGGGGGCGGAAACCGTTCTGTACACCTTCACCGTTCAGTCCGATGGCTCTTTATACTCCGGCCGGGAGGTAGGGCCTGTTTTAAGAGAACTTGAGCAGGCCGGAGCTGCGGCGGTAGGTTTTAACTGCGTCGCGGCGGATGATATGACCGCCGGCCTTGTGAGCAAGCTGCGCCGGTTTGTGAAAGGCCCACTGGTGTGTAAGCCCAATGCGGGAAATCCTGTCATTGGGCCGGATAATCAGGTTTACTATCCTATGGGCCCTGAGGAATTTGCCGGAATCGTTTCCGACTGTGTCCAGATGGGCGCGTCCATCGTAGGCGGCTGCTGCGGAACAGACCCCCGCTTTATCGCGGCGCTGACAGAGAGACTTTGGGGATAAGAGTCTATGCCAAGTATAAAGCAGATATATGGAACGCTCCATATATCTGCTTTTTGTTACACATTTTCCAGCAAGCTCTCCAGCTGGCTCAGGGCTTCGATTTCATAATCCACCCGGATACCCTCCCGTCTGGGTTTCCCGCCCGGGTTGACCCAACAAGTAGCTATTCCGGCATTCTGGCCACCCAGCATATCAGACGACAGGCTGTCACCTACAATCAGCGCCTTTTCCCTGTCAAAACCGGGAATCTGGGAAAAGCAATAGTCGAAAAAGCCCTTATGAGGCTTGTTAATGCCCACATTTTGGGAGATAAATACCTTTTCAAAAAACCTGTTCAAATTGGCGCTTTTCAGTCTTCGCTCCTGAGCGCTGGCAGTGCCATTGCTTACCAGAAACAGGCGGTACTTTTTATGCAGCGCTGCCACAGCCTCCTCCGCCCCGGGGATAAAGTAATGGACAGAGGACATGTTGTCCATATACTGCCATGCGCTGGCAGTATAATCCCCGTCCACGCCCAATTCCTGAAACAGCATCTGGAAGCGACCGATGATTACCTGTTCCCGGGTGATCTGCCCCAACTCCAACCATTTCCAGTGCATGTCATTGATTTTGCTGTACCGATCACAGATCCGCTGGGTGGGTGTAATTCCCGCGTCAAGCAATGTTTTCCGGATGGCATACTGCTCGGATTTTTTAAAATCCAGAATGGTATCATCCAAATCCAGCAGCAAAAATTCAAACATTGCCCTTCCTCCTTGCAATTTCGTTGGCGATGGCCGCAAACTGGCCAATATCCAGCGTCTCACCCCGGACATTCTCCGGCAGACCGCAGGCTGCAATCACATCTCCCGCGCCGGTCTTTCCCAGTTCCGGGAATCCGGCAGCCAATCCGTTCTGCAGTTTTTTCCGGCGCATGGCAAAACTGGCCTTCACTGTGCGGAAAAAGATTTCCTGATCCAGAATCTTCCAAGGCCTGGTCTGCCTTGTCCGCAAAGTCACCACCGCGGAAGTCACCTTAGGCTGGGGCATAAAGCAGTGGGCAGGCACATCAAACAGCACCTCCGGCTCTGCGTAAAACTGGCAGAACACCGTAAAAGCGCTGTAGTCGGAACTGCCCGGTTTTGCGGCGATTCGCTGGGCAACCTCCTTCTGCACCATAACCGTCACCGACTGGAAGCACTCCGCCTCCAACAAAGCAGACAGAATAGGGGAAGTAATATAGTACGGCAGGTTGGCGCAGGCCATGGGCCGCAGGCCGTGGAATTTCTCCTCCACCAGCGCCGGGATATCCTGCTTAAGCACATCGCCCCAGATGATCTGCAGGTTTTGGAACTGTCCCACTGTCTGCTCCAAAATGGGCTTCAGCCGGGTATCCACCTCCACAGCGCACACTTTGCCCGCCCGCAGGCAAAGCTGCTGGGTCAGAGGCCCTATGCCGGGACCAATCTCCAACACACCCGCTGTCTCATCCACGCCCGCATCCCCGGCAATCCGCTCCGGAACCCATGGCGCAATCAAAAAATTCTGACCCTTTGCCTTGGAAAAATGAAATCCATGCTCCGCCAGAAGGGGTTTCATAATCTGAATATCACAAACATTTATCATAAAAAGCATCCGCCTTTCCTATGCCTATAATAGCAGAAGAAAGGCGGATTTGCAATGAAAATCGTTAGGTTATGACCGATTGGCGTCTCCCAGGAAATAGACAGTACAATTCCGGCGGCCAAAGGCATATGCCTCGCTGAGTGTCTCCATAAACAGGTCAATCCGGTTATTTTTGATACTGCCGCCACAGTCTTCGGCAGTGCTTAGTCCGTAGATATACGCACCGTCGTTGGAAACGATGAACATACGGGTACCATAAGGAATGACTCTGGGATCTACCGCCACAACGCCATGGCGAACTGTGGAGCCTGTGGATGTAATATCGTCACAGCCGTCATCATACCGAGTATAGGCAGTTGCCAAAAACTGCTGGGAACTGGTATAGGTAAGCACCTCACCGGTGGGCAGCACAATCACGCCATCACCGATCAAAGGCTCTGTTCTGGCCTGACCCACATTTTCCCCGGTACCCACAGCCACAACCTGCGCCACAGGTTCCTGTACCACAGTCTCATGGATGATGGTACGTTTCTGTTCCTCACCATTGAAGTACACAACATCTGCCGTGCATATTTTCTGGCCGGAAGTACCCTCTGTAATCACCCTCTCCTCTCCTTCGGGCAGGGTATCATCAGAGCAGTACACTATCTCAAAGGCAGTTTCAGTGGTATAGGTCTCACGGCTTTGCACCACACGGTTCACAGTCACTTCCATACCGTCATAGGATTCTGTTTCCAGAGGCAGGGAGCTCTGATAATCCAGGCCATAGGAAAGATCCATTCTGGTCAGGATATCCTCCAGCGTTTCGCCGTAGGAGTTTACCTGAATCTGCTGGCCGCAGTAGTTGATAGAAACGGTTTGGGCACGCCGCAAGGTGATTTGCGAACCATCCTCAGTTGTGTTTGTTGTGTAGAAGTCATCCTCATCCAGCTGGATACCAGCCTCGCTCAATACCTCATCCAGATCTCCGGCATAAGAAGTATGCACAGTCACCTGGTCTCCATCTGTAATTACATATGTATTCTGGGCAAACGCTGTCTGGGACAACAGTACAACCAAAACACTGGCAACCAGCACAAGCGCCACAACCGGTGCTATGCGGTTACCCTTCTTCACTACAAACGGGGCAATGAATTGCATGGAATGCTCCTCCTTTCAGAGTTTTTCATTATCTTCACCAAATATAGGTGGTATCAATCAGTTACAAAATAATACAACCCAAACATGGATTGTGTCAGTATTATAACAAATCAGTCTTCAAAAGTCAAGCGTTTCCTTTAAAACACCGGTTTTCTACAACTTTTTATCATATTATGCGATAAATTTTATGTAAACTTTTTGGCAAAATATGCCGATTTTTGCCACCCGGCACCACGATATATTGTAGATAAGGTTACATTTGTTTACATAAATCCTCGAAAAACGCAACCATCTCTCAAAGCAACTATTTTTACGATTATGGTAAACCAATTTGGAAAAATATTTTGTTTTTCCTCCCCTCTATACCAAAAAATTACCATTCTTTGAGCAGTTTCCTCCACCTGGCAGGGTTTACAAACCCGGCATTGACATAACGGCAGAAATATGCTATATTTTGAGCGTTAAAGGCTGTGATGAAGATCAGGCGCTTTGAAAGATACCCAGAGAGGAAGCCGTTTGCTGCGAGGCTTCTGTACCCCTGCAAAGCTTGCTACCACTTCTGAGCTGCCGGTTGGAAATGACCGGTCGGGCGCGCCCGTTACAGCGTCAATGAGTGGCAGATACGCATCTGCAACCAGGGTGGAACCGTGGAATACTTCTGTATCCCACCCCTGAATCATCAGGGGTGGATATTTTTATATCTTTCCCCATTAAAAAGGAGGAAATACTATGTCTGACGAAAACCTGTACACCTTTGAAAACCCCGAGTACCGCAAGACCTACTGGCATACCTGTTCCCACATTATGGCTCAGGCTGTAAAGCGCCTGTGGCCCGAGGTACAGCTGGCCATTGGTCCCGCCACTCAGGAGGGCTGGTACTATGACTTTGACGCCCCCTTCTCCTTCACCCCCGACCACTTGAGCCAAATTGAGGCGGAGATGAAGAAAATCTGCAAGGAGCGTGTCCGTCTGGAGCGGAGCGAGAAACCCCGGGCAGAAGCAATTGCTTATATGGAGTCTATGAATGAGCCCTACAAAGTAGAACTCATTGAGGACCTCCCCCAGGACGCGGTGATCTCTTTCTATACCCAGGGCGACTTTACCGACCTGTGCGCCGGCCCTCATCTGGACCACACCGGCCGGGTTAGGCACAACGGCTTTAAGCTGACCAAGTCCTGTGGCGCATACTGGCGGGGCGACAGCAACCGCAAGATGCTGCAGCGTATTTATGGCGTGGGTTTCCCCAGCAAGGACGAGCTGGACGCTTATCTGGAAGCCCAGGCAGAAGCCCTGAAGCGGGATCACAACAAGCTGGGCCGGGAATTGGAGTTCTTCACCACCGTGGAGGAAATCGGTCAGGGTCTACCCATCCTGCTGCCCAAGGGCGCCAGAGTCATTCAGACTCTGCAGCGCTGGATAGAGGACGAGGAGCAGAAGCGGGGTTACCTGCTGACCAAGACACCTCTGATGGCAAAGCGGGATCTGTACCGAATCTCCGGCCACTGGGATCATTACCGGGACGGCATGTTCATTCTGGGCGATCCCGATGACGAGGAAAAGGAATGCTTCGCCCTGCGTCCCATGACCTGCCCCTTCCAGTATCAGGCTTACCTGAACCGTGCCCGTTCCTACAGAGATCTGCCCATGCGCTTGGGCGAGACCTCCACTCTGTTCCGCAATGAGGATTCCGGCGAGATGCACGGCCTGATCCGTGTCCGCCAGTTTACCATTTCCGAAGGCCATCTGGTGCTCCGCCCCGATCAGCTGGAGGAAGAGTACAAGGGCTGTCTGGAACTGGCAAAGTATATCCTGGAAACTGTGGGCATGCTGGAAAACTGCTCCTTCCGCTTCTCCCAGTGGGATCCGGCAAAGGCAGGCATTAAGTACGAAGGTACTGCCCAGCAGTGGGAAGCCGCCCAGGCAACCATGCAGCAGATTCTGGACAATCTGGGGGTTTCCTATGAAGTAGGTATTGACGAAGCCGCTTTCTACGGTCCTAAGCTGGATATCCAGTACAAGAACGTGTTCGGCAAGGAAGATACCATCGTTACCATTCAGATTGATATGCTGCTGGCCCAGAAGTTCGGTATGGAATATGTAGATGCGGACGGTCAGAAAAAGATTCCTTATATCATTCACCGTACCAGCCTGGGTTGCTATGAACGCACTCTGGCATACCTGATCGAGCGGTATGCAGGCGCTCTGCCTCTGTGGATGATGCCCACACAGGTCAAGGTTCTGCCCATCACCGACCGGGCCCACGGCTACGCAAATGAACTGGTCGCGCAGCTCAACGCCGTAAACATCCACGCCGAGTCCGACTGCCGCAGCGAGAAGCTGGGTTACAAGATCCGGGAAGCACAGCTGCAGAAGATTCCTTATATGCTGGTCATCGGCGACCGGGATATGGAGAACGGTACCGTGTCTGTCCGTACCCGCAAGGGTGAGGATCTGGGTGCCATGACACCTCAGGACTTTATGGCAAAGTGCCTGATGGAAATTGCCACCAAGAGCAAAGACGTTTAACCAAGAAAAACAGCCGTTTCGCAAATTTGCGAAACGGCTGTTTTATAGCACAAAAAAGGTGCAGCCTGTTGGCTGCACCTTTTTTACGTATTTTACTTCAGAATCTTCAGAGCGCCGGTGGGACACAAATCTTCGCACTTGCCGCAGCTTGCGCACACAGCGATGGTCTCGGGGTTATTGAACTCGGGCTTGATAACGGTGGCAAAGCCACGGCCAACCAGACCCAGAATACCCTTTCCGGCCACCTCACGGCATACGCGGACACACTGGTTGCACAGGATGCACTTACCCTGATCACGCTCGATGGAGACAAGACGCTGCTCCTTGAAGCACTCGTGCTTGCTACCGGCCAGCCGCTCGGGCTGGATGGGCTCATCGTTGGCGTAACGAATCAGCTTGCAGTCCTCATAATCGTGGCAGCCGCACTCCAGGCAGCGCTTGGCCTCTTCACGGGCCTGCTCAGCGGTGAAGCCATTGATAACGGCATCAAAGTTGCCCTTGCGGTAAGCGGGATCCTTACAGGACATCTGGGCTCTTTCCTTCTTCTCATATACGGTAAAGTCGATATCCTTATGGTTACGCTTGGAGTAGAAGGGCTCTGCCTTAATCAGTGCCTTGCCGGACAGGTAGGCATCAACGGCGGCAGCGGCATCATTGGCCTCGCCAATGGCACGCACTGCAATGGAAGGACCCCGGTTGGTTGCGTCGCCAGCGGCGAACACGCCGTCCAGATTGGTGGTGCACACAGCCTCATCGGCAACGATGGTGCCCTTGCGGGTCAGTTCCAGAGCCTCAAAGCCTTCCAGCGCGCAGCGCTGGCCAATGGCGGAGATAACGGTATCCACATCCAGAATCTCAAACTTACCTTCCACAGGCACGGGGCTGCGGCGGCCGGAAGCATCGGGCTCGCCCAGTTCCATAACCTGCAGCTTAATCTTGGTAACCTTTCCGTTCTCGCCGATGATCTCAGCGGGATTGGTCAGCCACTTGAACTCTACGCCTTCTTCCAGTGCCTCTTCAATTTCCAGATCCTCAGCGGGAGCCTCAGCACGGGTACGGCGGTAGATTACATAGACATTCTCCGCACCCAGACGGACAGCAGTACGGCAGGCGTCCATAGCCACGTTGCCGCCGCCAACAACCGCCACGTTCTTGCCCAGATCGGGACGGCCGCCCAGGTTCACTTCCCGCAGCAGGTCAATGCCGCCCAGAACGCCATCCAGCTTGTCGCCTTCACAACCTACGCCGGTGGACTTCCATGCGCCCACAGCAACCAGAACAGCATCATAGGACTCACGCAGAGCCTCCAGGGTTACGTCCTTGCCAACCTTCACATTGTTGCACATCACAACACCCAGAGCCTCAATCTGCTTCACTTCCGCAGCCAGAACAGCCTTGGGCAGACGGTACTCGGGGATACCGTAGCGGAGCATGCCGCCCATTTCGGGCATCATGTCCATCACAGTAACAGCGTAGCCCTTAACAGCCAGCTGATAGGCAGCATTCAGGCCGGCGGGGCCGCCGCCCACGATACCAACCTTCTTGCCGTTGGCAGGTGCCACAACAGGCTTAAAGGGATCGGCAGATGCCATATCGTTGTCAGCGGCAAAAGCCTTCAAGTAAGCGATGGACAGGGGCTGCTCCACGAACTGACGGCGGCAATCCTCCTCACAGGGGTGGGGGCACACACGGCCGATGGAAGCGGGCAGGGAAATCTTGTCCTTGATGATCTTCACAGCTTCCTTGTCATTGCCAAGAGCGATCTGCTTGACATAGCCCTGAATATCGGTACGGGCGGGGCAGTTCAGGTGGCAGGGGCCCTTGCAGTCGCCTTCGTGGTCGCTCATCAGCAGTTCCAGAGCGATCTTGCGGGCCTGCTTCACACGGGGGGTATTGGTGTAGACCACCATACCGTCAGTCGCTACGGTAGCACAAGCTCTCAGCAGCTTGGGGACTTTCTCAGCCTCGACCACACACAGGCCGCAGGCGCCGTAGACCTTCAGGTTCTTGTTATAGCACAGGTTGGGAATTTCAATACCATTTTCAGCGGCGATGGTCAGAATTGTTGCGCCAGCCTTGCCGGTACACTCCTTACCGTTGATGGTAATTTTGATAGTATCCATGTCCTCGCCTCCTTATTCCATGATAACTGCATCGAACTTGCAGTTCTTGTAGCACTGGTCACAGCGGATACACAGGTTGGCATCGATGCTGTGGGGCTGCTTCTTCTCGCCGGTGATGGCGTTCACAGGGCACTTGCGTGCGCAAACAGTACAGCCCTTGCACTTTTCGGGATCGATCTTATAAGTACGCAGAGCCACGCACTCCTTGGCGGGGCACTTCTTTTCACGGATGTGAGCGTCATACTCATCCCGGAAGTAACGAATGGTGGTCAGAACGGGGTTGGGAGCAGTCTGGCCCAGACCGCACAGAGCGCCGTCCTTAATGCCCTTGCACAGTTCGTCCAGCAGTTCTACGTCGCCTTCCTTGCCCTCACCGTTTACGATACGGGTTAGGATTTCCTGCAGACGCTTGGTACCGATACGGCAGTGGACACACTTACCGCAGGATTCCTGGGCAGTGAAGTCCAGGAAGAACTTAGCCATACCTACCATGCAGGTAGACTCGTCCATAACCACCATGCCGCCGGAGCCCATGATCGCGCCGGTTGCGCCCAGAGCCTTGTAGTCAATAACGGTATCCAGCAGAGCAGCGGGGATACAGCCACCAGAGGGGCCGCCCATCTGGACTGCCTTAAATTCCTTGCCGTCACGGGCGCCGCCGCCGATGCCATAAATGACATCCCGCAGAGTCTTGCCCATGGGAATCTCCACCAGACCGCCCTTGCGGATCTTACCGGTCAGAGCGAATACCTTGGTGCCCTTGCTGGTCTCAGTGCCCATTGCGGAGAAAGCGCTGCCGCCGTTGTTCATAATCCATGCAACGTTGGCAAAGGTTTCTACGTTATTGATGTTGGAGGGCTGATCCATGTAACCCTTCTGTGCAGGGAAAGGAGGCTTCAGGCGGGGCATGCCGCGCTTGCCTTCCAGAGATTCGATCAGAGCGGTTTCCTCACCGCAGACGAACGCGCCAGCGCCGGCCTTAATGGTCATGTTGCAGCTAAAGCCAGTGCCCAGAATGTTCTCACCCAGCAGATTGGCTGCCTTGGCCTGCTCAATAGCATGGGTCAGGTGGGTGATGGCCAGAGGATACTCTGCGCGGACGTACACGATCATCTCGCTGGCGCCAATAGCGTAAGCGCCGATGAGCATGCCTTCGATCAGGTTGTGGGGATCGGACTCGATGACTGCGCGGTCCATAAACGCGCCGGGGTCACCTTCGTCAGCGTTACAAATCAGATACTTGGGAGTAGCAGCGCTCTGACGGGCAGCGTTCCACTTGAACCAGGTGGGGAAGCCGGCGCCGCCACGGCCTGCCAGACCGGAGACCTTGATTTCCTCGATAACCTGCTCGGGAGTCATGGTCTTCAGAACCTTCTCCAGAGCCTGATAGCCGTCAGCTGCCCGGTAGTCATCCAGGGAGGTGGGGTCAATCAGACCGCAGTGACGCAGGGCGATTCTGGTCTGGCGCTCCAGGAACTGGGCGTCATCATCGGTAATGGTGATGCTGTCCACCTTGGACAGGTCGCCGGTAGCGGCTGCGTCCACGATGGCCTGGGCATCAGATTCCTGCACCTTCACCAGACGGCGGGCCAGAGTCTCACCGTCGTACAGATCAACAATGGGCTCCAGGAAGCACATACCGATACAGCCGGTGCTGCCCAGCTGCACATCCGTGCGATCCTGCAGGATGCTCTCCAGAGCGGAGTATACTTTACCGGCGCCGGCGGCAATACCGCAGGAGCCTCTGCCTACTACAATACGCATCATACGCCCTCCTTCTTACGAATGTCTTCCAGGATCTTCACTGCCTTGTCAGGTGTCAGGTTGCCGTATGCTTCGCCATTGATCATGATAACGGGAGCCAGAGAGCAGCAGCCCAGGCAGGCCACATGCTCCAGGGTGAACAGGCCGTCCTCGGTGGTCTGACCGTGCTGGATTCCCAGATAGTTGGCGATGGCGGCGCTGACACGTTCACTGGCGTTAACGTGGCAGGCAGTACCCTGGCAGGACATAATCAGGTACTTGCCGATGGGTGTCAGGCGGAACTGGGCATAGAAGGTGGCAACACCCACTACCTCAGCGGGAGTCACACCAACCTTCTCAGCGATGTAATACATGACATCTTTGGGCAGATATCCATAGATATCCTGAGCACTCTGCAGGATGCTGATCAGACTGCCTTCCTGACCGGCATACTTGTCAAGCGTTGCCTGCAGCAGAGAAAAATCACTCTGTGGCCCGGTTTTTTCAAAGCTCATAGTTATTTCCCCCATAAGAAATTTTTGCAAAGGTTTTTATTTCCTCAGCTCTTTATTATACCATCAAAAATTTTTAATTCAATGGTTAATCCTTTTTTTTTTCATTTTTCGAAGGTTATCCTTCATTTTTTAGGCTCTTGTAATCGGTTGTCGGGTATGGTATCATTTTGTAGACAGGAGGTATTATTATGAAAAAGAGAAACTATTCCCTCTGGTTGCTGCCGGTAGTCCTGTTATGTGTGTTTGGATTATTCTTTCTCAGCCTGACCGGATACCGGTTTTCCGCCCTGATCTGCTTTTCTCTGGCGGCACTGATAGGTCTGTATTTTCTGTTTTGGCGGTTTCCCTGCAAAGCTTGCCGGGTTCTGCGGATTATAGTGACTGTTCTTTTAATCATAGGCATCATCCTTGCGTCCATTACCGGATTTTTCATCGGCTCTGCCGCTATGGGTTCTGAGGAGGACGCGCCCCAGTATATGATCGTTTTAGGCGCGGCTGTTCACGGAACCGTCCCCTCCCTCTCCCTGCGGGAACGGATGGACGCCGCTTATGACTACCTTGTGAAAAACCCGGATACCATATGTATTGTCTCCGGAGGACAGGGCAGCGGTGAGGCTATTTCCGAGGCCGCCTGTATGTACCAGTACCTGACACAAAAGGGCATTGCGCCGGATCGGATTCTGCAGGAAGACCAGGCCACCTCCACGGCGGAAAATATTGCTTATTCCATGGAACTGATCCGCCGGCATACCGGAGAAGCCCCTGATACCATTGGCATCGTATCCAGCGAATACCACCTCTACCGGGCAAGTCTTATGGCTCGTTCCCAGAATCTAATTGCGGTAGGTATTCCCGCCCGGACCACATGGGTATCCCTGCGGATCAATTACTTCCTGCGGGAGATCGTAGGCGTATGGTACTACATACTTTTTGGAGGTTAACATTATGATGAAAAAACACTATGCTGATTACGCATGGGAAAAGGCCGCCCAGCTGCTGGCTATCGATTCCCCCTCCGGTTTTACCCAGATGGCTGCCCTGTGGGTAAAGGATACCTTCCAAAATCTGGGCTTTGACGCTTCCATCACCCAAAAGGGCGGCGTGCTGGTGGATCTGGGCGGTAAGGATGAACAGGACGGACTGCTGCTGGCAGCCCATGCCGATACCCTGGGCGCGATGGTTACCCGGATCAAGGGGGATGGCCGTTTGCAGCTGTGCAATCTGGGCGGTATGAACGCCAACAATGCTGAGACGGAAAATGTACGGGTGTACACCCGCTGCGGCAAGGTTCTGGAGGGCACGTTGCAGCTGTGCAACGCCTCCATCCATGTAAATGGAGAATATTCCTCCGCAAAACGGTCCTTTGACACCACCGAGGTAGTTCTGGATGAGGTGGTAAATTCCCTGGAAGACGCCAAAAAGCTGGGAATTCAGGTTGGCGACATTGTCTGCTTTGACCCCCGTACCCGCCGCACCGCCTCCGGATTCCTGAAAAGCCGTTTTCTGGACGACAAGCTCTCCGTGGGTATTTTAATTGGCTTTGCCAAGTATCTGGCTGACAACAGCATTACCCTGCCCCGGAAAACCTGGGTGCATGTAACGGTGTACGAGGAAGTGGGTCACGGCTGCTCCGGTTCCCTCCCCAACGGGATCACAGAGGCGATTTCCGTGGATATGGGCTGTATTGGCGATGGTCTTGATTGCACTGAGCGGCAGGTATCTATCTGCGCCAAGGATTCCGGCGGTCCTTACAACTATCAGGTAGTGGGCAAGCTCATAGATGCCGCCAAAGCTGCCGGTGCGGATTACGCTGTGGATGTGTATCCCCACTACGGCTCTGATGTGGAAGCCGCGCTCCATGCCGGTTACGACATCCGCCACGGACTGATTGGCCCCGGCGTATACGCCAGCCACGGTTATGAACGCAGCCACATTGACGGTGTATACAACACCCTGAAGCTCTTGGCAGGTTATCTGGGCTGCTGAGCTTTCGTTAGCAGAACAATATCGCAAAATTTATGCAGCCCGGCTCAGCCGGGCTGCATTTGTTTATTTCATTATCAGTTCTCCACACAGCGCATCCACAGTCACGGTCTGTCCGGGGAGTATCTGTCCTGCCAGCAGTTTTTTTGCCAGCATGGTCTCCACCGTGTGCTGTACATACCGTCTTAAAGGCCGGGCGCCATACTGGGGATCGTAGGCATCTTCCACAATACACCGCTTAGCTGCTTCTGTCAGCTCCAGACGGATCTGCTGCTGGGCAAGCCGCCCGTTCAGCTTTTTGATCTGCAGGTCGATGATTCCCGTCACATTGTCCTTTGTCAAGGGCTTATAGAAAACAATCTCATCCAACCGGTTTAAAAATTCCGGACGGAAGCTGCGGCGCAGAAGCTGCTGAACCTGCTCCTTGGCGGCCTGCTCTATGGTGCCATCCTCCCGGATTCCACTCAGCAGATACTCAGAACCCAGGTTAGATGTTAGAATGATGATGGTGTTCTTAAAGTCCACAGTCCTTCCCTGGGAATCGGTAATTCTTCCGTCGTCAAGCACCTGCAAAAGTACATTGAACACATCAGGATGTGCCTTTTCCACCTCGTCAAACAGCACCACAGAATAAGGTTTACGGCGTACCGCCTCCGTCAGCTGGCCGCCCTCCTCGTAGCCCACATAGCCGGGAGGTGCTCCAATCAGCCGGGAGACCGCGAATTTTTCCATATACTCGGACATATCGATGCGGACAAGGTTGTTTTCGTCATCAAACAGAGACTGGGCCAGTGTTTTAGCCAACTCCGTCTTACCCACGCCGGTGGGCCCAAGGAACAAAAACGAACCGATGGGACGGTTGGGGTCTTGAATACCCGCCCTGCTTCTCTGGATAGCCTGGGTCACTGCCTGTACAGCCTCATCCTGGCCGATTACTCTTTTATGCAGGGTGTTGTCCAGATTCAGCAGTTTCTCCCGCTCTCCCTGCACCAGCCGGGACACGGGGATTCCGGTCCACCGTTCCACAATCCGGGCGATTTCTTCCTCTATCACCCGGTCACGGAGGATGGTGTTGCCCTTCTCCTGCTGGGCAATTTCCTCCTGTGCCTGAAGGCGTTTCTGCAATTCGGGAATCTTTCCGTATTTCAGCTCCGCTGCCTCTTCCAAATCGTAGTTCTGCTCTGCAACCTCAACCTGCCGGTTTAGCTCCTCCAACTGCTGACGCAGTTGCTGAACAGACTCAATGGCGTTTTTCTCATTTTCCCACTGGGCTTTCATGGCATTAAAGCTGTCTTTCGTCTCTGCCAGTTCCTTCTGCAGTTGGGAGAGCCGCTCCTTGGACAGGGGATCTTCCTCTTTCCGCAGCGCCGCTTCCTCTATCTCCATCTGAATAATCCGGCGGGAAACCGCATCCAGCTCCGTTGGCATAGAATCCATCTCCGTACGAATCTGGGCGCAGGCTTCATCCACCAAATCAATAGCCTTATCCGGCAGGAACCGGTCCGTAATATATCTGTGTGAGAGGGTTGCCGCGGCAATGATGGCAGGGTCAGCAATTTTCACGCCGTGAAACACCTCATACCGCTCTTTCAGTCCCCGTAGGATGGCAATGGTATCCTCCACTGTCGGCTCATCCACCATCACAGGCTGGAAACGCCGCTCCAGCGCCGGGTCTTTCTCAATATACTGGCGGTATTCATCCAATGTGGTGGCGCCAATACAGTGCAGCTCACCCCGTGCCAGCATGGGCTTGAGTAAATTACCCGCATCCATGCTGCCCTCTGTCTTGCCTGCGCCCACAATGGTATGCAGTTCATCGATGAACAGAATGATTCTTCCCTGGGATTCCTTGACCTCTTCCAGAACCGCCTTCAGCCGCTCCTCGAACTCGCCCCGGTATTTGGCGCCTGCCACAAGGGCGCCCATATCCAGGGAGAAAATGGTTTTCTCCTGCAATCCCTTAGGCACATCCTTCTTGACGATTCTCTGGGCAAGTCCCTCTGCAATGGCTGTTTTACCCACACCGGGCTCACCGATGAGGACAGGATTATTTTTTGTCTTTCTGGACAGGATTCGAATCACATTCCGGATCTCCTCGTCCCGGCCGATCACTGGATCCATCTTCTGATCCCGCGCCTTCTTCACAAGGTCAGTGCCGTATTTCGTCAACACATCGTAGGTTCCCTCCGGGCTGTCTGTGGTTACCCGTCTGCTGCCACGCACGCTCTGCAATGCCTGCAGACAGGCCTCCTTCGTGACGCGGTACAGGTCAAACAGCTTTTTTACACCATCCCTTGCGGTATCCATTAGACCCAGCAACAGGTGCTCCACAGAAATAAAATCATCTTTCATCATCTGTGCCTGGGACTGGGCTGCCCGGAAAGTAGCATCCAGATCCCCGGACATATAAAACTTGTCCATTTCCCGGCCACCTGTCATAGAGGGAAGACGCTTAAGCTCCTCTTTCACAGCAGCGGCAAGACTTTCCGTAGTAACACCCATTATTCTCAGCAATTGCACAGTAAGACCATCCTCCTGCTGCAGCAGCGCTGACAGCAGATGTAACTGCTCCAGTTGCGGATTACCGTTTGCTACTGCCAGGTTCTGTGCGCTCTGGACAGCTTCCAGAGATTTCTGAGTATAATTTCCAAAATTCATAGCAAACACTCCTTTTCATTTTTAGCACTCTTTCGATAAGAGTGCTAAGTTATTTGATTTAACTATAACTTATTTTTTGAAAATGTCAATACTATAAACGCAGGTGTTACGAAAAGTTCATTTATTGTTTATTTCACACAATTTAAACATCTATTTTTCTATCTGTTTCATGCTATTTAAATAAATTAGGTGTTGCATTTAAAATAGAAAGTGTTATAATAATGGTGTAAACACAGAATCCTCAATCTCCTTTTCATTTTCTTATCTCTCTTTTCGTGGAGACTCCGGTACCGTCTGGTCAACGGTACCGGAGTTTCACTTTATTGCGCACGGAAAATGATATGTAAAAAGAGCGTATCGCAACTGTGCGATACGCTCTCTTTCTTTTAATGAAACCAGATCAAACCAGCTCGATGACTGCCATCTCAGCAGCGTCACCGCGGCGGGGACCGGTGCGGGTCACTCTGGTGTAGCCGCCGTTACGGTCAGCATACTTGGGAGCGATCTCCTTGAACAGCTTGTTAGCCACATCTTCCTTGGTAATGAAAGCCAAAGCTCTGCGGTAAGCGGCCAGATTGCCCTTCTTGCCCAGGGTAATCATCTTCTCAACTACCGGCTGAACTTCCTTAGCACGGTAGAAGGTGGTTTCGATCTTGCCGTTGGCCAGCAGATCAGTCACCTGCTGACGCAGCAGTGCTCTTCTCTGAGCACTGGTCTTGCCCAGTTTACGAGTACCGAACATGAACGTTTTCCTCCTTCAGTAAAGGTTGACACAGGCGTACCGAAAAACGGTCTGCCATAACATTAATTAGTTGTTGCTGCCAGACTCCTCGCTGGCCAGGGACAGTCCCATCATCTCCAGCTTTTTCTGGACCTCATCCAGGGACTTCTTACCCATATTACGAACCTTCATCATATCCTCACCGGTCTTGCTGATCAGATCAGCAACGGTGTTGATGTTGGCGCGCTTCAGGCAGTTAAAGCTCCGAACAGACAGATCCAGCTCATCAATAGTCATGGACAGCTTGGTGTCGGGGCGGTCAGAAGACTTCTCAACCACGGTAGAACCGGCGCTGACGGTGTCAGACAGGTTGGTGAATACAGTCAGGTGATCGCTCAGGATCTTAGCGCCCAAGGATACAGCATCCTTAGCATTGATAGTGGAATCCGTCCAGACCTCCAGGGTCAGCTTGTCGAAATCGGTCTTATCACCGACACGGGTAGGCTCCACAGAATAATTCACCTTTTTCACAGGGGAATAAATGGAGTCCACAGGAATCACGCCAATCACAGTCTGAGCAGTCTTGTTCCGGTCAGCGGGAACGTAACCGCGGCCCTGAGACAGGGTGATTTCCATATTAAAAGTGGCATCGTTACCCAGCGTGCAGATATGCAGCTCGGGATTGAGAATCTCAACCTCGCCATCTGCCTTGATATCACCCGCTGTAACCTCGCAGGGGCCAACGGCATCGATATACACGGTCTTGGTGCCCTGACTGTGGAGCTTCATAATCATCCGCTTCACATTCAGAACGATCTCGGTCACATCCTCGGTGACACCGGGGATGGTGGAGAACTCATGCTGTACGCCTGCGATCTTTACAGAAGTGGCTGCATAGCCGGGAAGGCTGGAAAGCAGGATTCTGCGCAGGGAGTTACCAAGGGTCATACCGTAGCCACGCTCCAGAGGCTCCACCACGTACTTACCGTAGGAAGGATCCTCAGGGGTATCAAGACAAGTGATGCGGGGCTTTTCAATTTCTACCATGAATCTTAACCCTCCTTATCAAGTGTGTGGGGTGTATTGCGCACCCCACAATTGCACATAAGCGAACAAAACAGGGGGTCGATTACTTGGAGTACAACTCGACGATCAGGTGGACGGCGATGTCGAAGTCGATATCCGCCTTGGTGGGCATAGCAACGACCTTACCGGTGAGGGTATTCTTATCACGGTCCAGCCACTTGGGAGCAGCAACGAATGCGTCATCCTCTTTCAGCTTCTTGAAGAAGTTGTTGGAAACGCTCTTCTCACAAACCGCAACCACATCGCCAGCCTTAATCATATAGCTGGGGATGTTCACGCGGTTGCCGTTTACGGTGAAGTGGCCATGGTTCACCATCTGGCGAGCCTGGCGGCGGGAGTTAGCAAAACCCAGACGGTACACAACGTTGTCCAGTCTGCGCTCTACCAGAGTCAGCAGATTGTCGCCGGTGTTGCCTTCCTGACGGGCTGCCTTCTCGTAGTAGTTACGGAACTGCTTCTCCTGAATGCCGTAAACAAATTTAACCTTCTGCTTCTCAGTCAGCTGAGTAGCATACTCGGACTTCTTAGCTCTTCTCTGGCCGCCGGGGTTCTTGTTGGAAGTCTTGGAGTAACCCATTGCGGCAGGAGAAACGCCCAGCGCTCTGCAACGCTTCAGCACAGGCTGCATATTCTTAGCCATATCTTAAAATTCCTCCTATTCCGAAATCAGACTCTGCGTCTCTTGGGGGGACGGCAGCCATTGTGAGGAATGGGAGTGACGTCCTTAATCATAACGACTTCCAGACCTGCGGTCTGCAGAGCCCGGATAGCAGCTTCACGTCCCTGACCGGGGCCCTTAACATAGACCTCGACGGACTTCAGGCCGCAAGCATCGATAGCAGCCTTTGCTGCGGTCTCAGCTGCAGTCTGTGCTGCAAAGGGAGTGGACTTACGGGAGCCACGGAAACCCAGACCACCGGAGGAAGCCCAGCTCAGGGCATTGCCTTCCAGGTCAGTAATGGTAA
>JAZNIL010000002.1:0-29539 GCA_045577435.1 Faecousia sp.
TCACTATGCCAGTCAGTGCGGTTCGCATTGGTGATGTGGCTATGGTAGGTATCCCCGGCGAGCCGTTTACCGGCATTGGCCGTGGACTGAAGCTGGCAGAGGGCTGGGAAGTGGTAATCCCCACCTGTCTGACCAACGGCGGCGAGGGCTATTTCCCCATGCAGGAAGCCTATGATGAGGGCGGCTACGAAGCTGGCAGCTCCTCCTTTAAGGCGGGTGTTGCAGAGCTGCTGATTAAAGAAGGTAAGGCTCTGCTGGAGACCTTGAAGGATTGAAATAAAAAAGGGTTATTCCCCGGTAGCCGTCCGCTTGTGATTAAGAGGGCGGATAGAAAAGGATCAAATCAAAAATGAAAGCATTTATTCATAAGCATTACCATTGGATCATTGCGGTTGTTATGTTCCTGCAGGCTGGTATTTACACTGGCCTTGCTAATAACGGAAGCCTGTTTGTGGTTCCCGTCAGCGAAGGACTGGAAATCAGCCGGAGTGTGTTTTCTCTCACCAGCAGTCTGAGGAATTTATGTTCCTTTGCCTTGATTATGTTTTCCGGTGTGCTGGTCAAACGGTTTGGTTATAAAAAGCTGGTGCTGGCAACCCTGCCGGTAGCTGCGTTGGGTTACTTCATCATGTCCAGTAGCCAAGGTGTTCTGGAGCTGTGTATGGGTTCGGTTTTGTTGGGCATCTCTGCGGGCTTCTGCGGAACCAGCAGTGTCAGCCGGGTGGTCAACGACTGGTTTCACCGTCACAGGGGAACAGTGTTGGGGTTGGTATCTGCTGGTAGCGGCTTGGGCGGCAGTGCGTGTACCCTTGGACTGTCCGCGGCAATGGATGCCGGAAGCTGGCGCAGTGCCTATCTTCTTGCGGCCATCATGGCAATGGTGCTGGTGGTGCTTAATGCTGTGTTTGTAAAGGACACCCCGGAGAAAATGGGCCTAAAGCCCTATGGTGAGGGTGAATTGTTGAAGAAGAAAAAGCGCCCCACCATCATGCCTCAGGATACCTTTCAGGGTTATTCCTTTAAGGAACTGACCCGGCGGCCGGTGTTTTACCTGGCGGTGGTACTGCTTATCATCTCTTTTGTCGGTGTATATCTGCCCTATTCCACAGTGGTTGCCCATTTGACGGACCGGGGACTTCCTCAGGAACAGGCTGTGCAGGTTCAAAGCACCATGCTGCTGGCACTTACCGCGGCGAAGATCCTGTTGGGTGTGCTGATGGATGTGATTGGGGTACGGGGCACGCTGCTGATCTGTTTTGGCTGCGGCGCTATGGCTATGTGGATGCTGACTACGGTGACGGGAATTACCGGGGCAATGGTGGCAATTATGATTTATGCGTTTGCGCTGCCTATTACCACCATCACCATACCCCTATTGACCATCGATCTGTTTGGTTACCACAGCTATGTGTTGGCAATGGGTGTATTCTCAGCGCTGGTATCTGTGGGAAGTATGCTGGCAGCGCCTATCAGCAACGCGGTCTATGATGTGGCTGGCAGCTATAACCCTGCTTTTTACGCGGGTTCTGTGGTCATGGCAGGTTTAATTGTTGCCTATCTTATCCTGTACCGGATGGCGGACAGGGATAAGGCCACCTGGCATGGTGATCAGCAGCAGGAAACCCAAACGGTGAAATAAAGTGTTTTTCATTAGAAAGGGTCATAAACATGGAATACAAGAATATCGCCGATGTGGATGAGAATTACAGCAATTTTTTCAGTTCCGCGGGATTAAAGACTTATGATATAAATGAACCTGTATTTTCCCTCTACGGCCTGTGCCGCGGTGCGGGAGAACTGGATTTCAAGCGTATGCCCGGGGAAGTAGCCCAAAAAGTAAACAACAGGTCTGTTAACAACCTCTACACCAACACCTCCGGTATCCGTGTCCGTTTCAAGACGGACAGCAGCCGGATTGTGCTGAAATGTGTCCTGCCCTCTGTATCCTCCAACTCCAATATGTCCCTGTGCGGCACAAGCTGCTTTGACCTGTATGCCGACGGTAACTACTGCACAGTGTTCCACCCCGGTGTGGATGAAAACGGCCATGACGGCAACGGGGATCAAATGGGGAAAAACGGCTATACCTCCGGTTACTACTTCCGGGACAAGGAGAAAAAGCTCCGGGATATTGTAATCAACTTCCCTCTGTATAACGATGTGGACAGGGTATATATTGCCATTGAGGAGGATGCCCAGCTGCTGCCCGGCGGTAAATACCGCTATGAAAAGCCGGTGGTATTCTACGGAAGCTCCATTACCCAGGGCGGCTGCGCTTCCCATGCGGGCAACAGCTACGTCAATATGATCTCCCGGCAGCTGGACACGGATATTATCAACCTTGGTTTCTCCGGTGGCTGCCGGGCAGAACCGGAGCTGGGCGAGTATATTGCCGGTTTGCCTATGAGCGTATTCGTATATGACTACGACCATAACGCGCCTACTTTGGAGCATTTGCAAAAAACCCATTACCCGTTCTATCAGCAAATCCGCAGCAGAAATCCGGAGCTTCCCATTATTATGATCAGCGCAGCAGACCTGTGTTGGCCCAATTATGTGGAGAGGCGGGCAGTCATCCGGGAGTCCTACGAAAAAGCCGTTGCCGGTGGGGATAAAAATGTGTATTTTATAGACGGACAGGAAATTTACCGGGAGGTAGGTCTGGGGTATTGTGTGGTGGATACTACCCACCCCAATGACCTGGGCTTCTGGTGCATGGCGAAGACCATTGGAGAATTGGTGGGACGTCTTTTAGCGCAGGGGAAGTGATCCCCGGGAAAGCTACATACTTACCAATCAACTGACCTCCTTTTGCTTCCAGAGCAATGCGCAGATCCGTCCCTTTTTCCAGCAGCAGCTGGAATGCTGCGGGGTAGGCTATTTTGATTTTTACCTTATGCACGCCCAGGGCCGCCATAATTTTGAAAAGTATAAACAGTGTCGGGCATACGAAACAGCGCTGGAATTGCAGGCTGAGGGAAAATTCCGTTATTTTGGTATCTCCTTCCATGACACCGCGGAGGTGTTGAAACAAATTTTGACAGAATACCCCAAAATTCAGACTGTGCAGATCCAGCTGAACTATCTGGACTTTGAGGATGCGTCTGTACAGTCCAGAGCCTGCCTGGAGGTGTGCCGCAGGTATGGCAAGCCTGTACTGGCTGCCGGTACTGTGTGCCTGGTTGTCCCCAGAAGATTCCCATACCGGAGCTGTTTGCCTGTCTGAACGCCTAGAAGGTGTTCCAGGATTTTGGCTCGAGGTATTATTACAAGGAAGTGCATACTGCCGATGGAGGGAGGGCATCCCAGTGCATCGGCTGCGGCAGGTGTGAAAGGGCCTGCCCACAGCATCTTGCTATTCGGAAACTGCTGAAAACAGTGGCAGAGACCGTTGAGTAAGAAATATTACCAGCAGGAAACGGAGTGTCTTGCTGAACAATAGGAAGGAAACGTAATGGAAATCTATCAAAAACTTGCCCATGAGATTTTGAGGGAACTTTGTCCGATCCCCGCTCCGTCCCACTACGAGGATAAGCGTGTGGAGTACTGCGTGAAGAAACTGGGTAGTCTGGGTATTCAGGACGTGCAGGTGGACGAAGCGAAGAATGTAATCTGGGAGCTGAAAGGCAAAGATCCCAGAAAGACGGTGATTTTTGCCGCCCATACGGATGTGGTGTTCCCGGATACAGAGCCTCTGCCTTTCCGGGAGGATGAGGAGAACATTTACTGCCCCGGCTGCGGTGATGACACGGCATGCGTTGCCCAGCTGATGAGCATTATGAAAAAGGTAGCTGATGAGAAAAAAACACCTGCTGTCAATGTGGTGTTTGCCCTGAATGCCTGTGAGGAGGGCCTGGGCAATCTGAAAGGCACCAGGGCGCTTATGCAGAGATACGGCGGGTCAACACAGGCCTTCTTTACCTTTGACGGCGGTTACCGGGCTGTTACTGACAAGAGTGTTGGCTCCCACAGGTATAGCGTTACCGTCAAGACCAAGGGCGGTCATTCCTTTGGCGCTTTTGGCAATGAGAACGCTGCAAGAGTGCTGGCCCAGGGTATCCAGGAGATCTACCAGATTCAGGTCCCCCAGAATGGCGGCAAAACCACCTATAACGTGGGTATCATCTCCGGCGGCACCTCCGTCAATACCATTATTCAGCAGGCTTCCATGCTCTGCGAGTACCGCAGTGATGTCTACGAAAACCTGGAGTACATGAAGGAACAGTTCTATGCCATCTTTGACCGTATGGCTCAGTTTGGACAGGTAGAGGTAGAACTGGTGGGCGAGCGTCCCAGCATGAAGGGTGTGGATCCCCAGAAACAGCAGGAACTGACCGATTTTTGTGCTGCGGTGCAGAAAAAGCATGCAGCGTTGGAAGATGTACCTATCAAGTCCGGCTCTACGGACTGCAACATTCCCCATTCCATGGGGATCCCCGCTGTGTGCGTGGGTACTTATGCCGGCGGCGGGACCCATACCCGGGAGGAATGGATTGAGAAGAACAGCGTGACCATTGGCGTGGGCATTGTTGCCGAGATTGTGGAAAAATATTTTACTGATGGGGTTTGACCTTTGAACGTAACAGCGGTGGGTCATGCGGGGGTTTTCAATAGGAAAACTGCCGTTCGTTAGGAATACTTTCCCGCTGCCCACAGCGGTATAGGATAGGGGTATTTTGAAGCGTCTTACAAAGAGGAACGCTCTATAATACAGTGGAGATAAAAGGTAAGCGGAGGATACATATGACAACAGAAAAATTTCGCCAGGAAAAAGATACTGTGGGCACTTAAGCTGTGCCTGCCCAGGCCTACTATGGTGTACATTCCCTACGGGCTATGGAGAATTTCTCCATTACAGGTACCCGGCTGCATCCGGAGATGATTCGCAGTCTGGCATTTATCAAGAAGGCCTGCGCTATAACCAACATGACCGCCGATACCATGGAGGATCGTGTGGGCGAGGCCATCATTGAGGCATGTGACCGAATTTTGGACGGTCAGTTCCATGACCAGTTTATTGTAGACCCAATTCAGGGCGGCGCTGGCACCTCTATGAGCATGAACGCCAATGAGGTGATTGCCAATGTGGCTATCGAGATTCTGGGGGGAGGATTGGGCGATTACGCTGTGGTACACCCCAATGACGATGTAAACTTCGGCCAGTCCACCAATGATGTGATTCCTACGGCGGGCAAGATGACTGCGCTTGTGCTGCTCAGAAGCCTGGAACAGCGGATGGAACTGCTGTATAATGCCTTCCAGAACAAGGCAAGGGAATTTGACTCCATCTTGAAAATGGGCCGTACCCAGATGCAGGATGCTGTGCCCATCCGTTTGGGTCAGGAGTTTGGTGCCTACGCCTCCGCGGTGGAACGGAATCTGAAGCGGATTCACGCAGCCAAGAAGGAGTTGTTTGTCATCAATATGGGCGGTACCGCTATTGGCACCGGACTCAATGCGGATGAGACCTACTTCCGCAATATTACAGCGACCCTCTCAGCCCATACCGGCATTCCCTTCCGGCAGGCCGACGACCTGATTGACGCCACCCAGAATATTGACAACTTTGCCGCTGTTTCCAGCGCCATCAAGAGCTGTCCAGTGACCATCTCCAAGATTGCCAATGACCTGCGGCTCATGTCCTCCGGTCCCAGAACCGGCTTCGGCGAAATCAATCTGCCAGCCCGGCAGAATGGATCTTCCATCATGCCCGGTAAGGTCAATCCTGTGATTCCTGAGGTGGTCAGCCAGGTGGCCTTTAAGAGTGTGGGTAACGATATGACCATTGCCATGTCCGTGGAGGGTGGACAGATGGAACTCAATGCCTTTGAGCCTGTGGTGTTTGAGTCCCTGTTCCAGTCCATTTCCATGCTGGACAATGCGGTGCTTACCTTTGTGGAGAACTGTATCAACGGCATCACCGCCAATGAGGAATGGTGCCGGGAACTGCTGGATTCCAGTGTAGGTATTGTCACTGCCCTGTGTCCCCATATTGGCTACACCAAGGCCGCCAAGCTTGCCAAGGAAGCACTGGCAAAGCAGATCCCTGTGCGCCAATTGATGCTGGAGCAGAAAATCCTTACAGAGGAGGAACTGGACCAGATCCTCAACGCCTACAAAATGACCCAGCCTGGTATCTCCGGCAAGGAACTGCTGCATAACGACTAATAGAAAAACAGGCAGTGAAAACTGCCTGTTTTTACCTCTCGCAAGGTTGACGAATTGGAAATTATGCATTACACTAACCATAGTATATTTCCCAGAAGGAGAGAACTTCATGTTGACATTGGAACGGGCGAAGCAGCTGCTTGCCCAGACAACCACTGAAGAACACCTGTTCCTGCATGCTATGAATGTGTCCATCGCCATGGGCGCGCTGGCAGAGCATTTCGGCGAGGATGTACAGCACTGGATGGCTATTGGGTATCTTCATGACTATGACTATCAGCAGTATCCTCAGGAGCACCTGCTCCATACCCAGCAGCCCCTGCTG
This sequence comes from Faecousia sp., assembly GCA_045577435.1. Taxonomy (GTDB): domain Bacteria; phylum Bacillota; class Clostridia; order Oscillospirales; family Oscillospiraceae; genus Faecousia. The sequence goes on from JAZNIL010000002.1 coordinate 6,494, forward strand.
GAAGCGGGGCTGACAGAGCAGGAGGTGCGGGCGATCTTGTCCCACGGTTATATCCATATCAACGACATCCAGCCGGAAACCAATCTGGAAAAGGCGCTGTTTACGGTGGATGAGCTTACGGGCATCATTCAGGCTGCGGCCAGAATGCGCCCGGCAGGCATCACGGATATGGAAGTGAGCAGCTTTATGAAAAAGTTTAAGGATAAAAAGTTTGCTGCCAAATGTGACCGGGATATTATCCGCCAGGGCTGCCAGATGATGGATATGGAGGTCAAGGACGTGGCGGATATCTGTATCCGGGGTATGAAAGCCCATGCCCAGCAGCTGCAGTTAGGGCCAAAGGAATAAGGAGGAAATTATGGCAATTTTAGTAACCGGCGGCGCTGGATACATTGGAAGCCACACCTGTGTAGAACTGCTGGAAGGCGGTTATGAGGTGGTGGTGATTGACAATCTGTGTAACTCTAATCCGACGAGCCTTCAGCGGGTGGAGGAGCTGACAGGAAAGAAACTGCGGTTTTATCAGGGGGATGTGCGGGACGAAGCGCTGCTGCAGACCATTTTCCGGGAGAACACCATTGAGTGTGTGATCCACTTTGCAGGTCTTAAGGCAGTGGGTGAGTCTGTGGCCCAGCCTTGGCGGTACTATGACAACAACCTGAATTCCACTCTGGTGCTGACCAAAGTAATGGAGCAGGTTAATGTAAAGAAGCTGATCTTCTCCTCCTCTGCTACGGTATATTCAGGGGATAACGAAATGCCCCTGCGGGAGACCAGCCGCACCGGAAACTGCACCAACCCTTACGGGTGGACCAAGTACATGACTGAGCAGATTCTGGGGGGAATTGCCGCTGCGGATAAGGATTGGAGCGTTGTGCTGCTGCGGTATTTTAATCCCATCGGCGCTCACGAAAGCGGCCGTATCGGAGAAGACCCCAGAGGGATTCCCAATAATCTCATGCCCTATATTACCCAGGTGGCAGTTGGCCGGCGGGAATATTTGAGCATTTTCGGTAATGATTATGACACTCCTGACGGCACAGGTGTCCGGGATTATATCCATGTGGTGGATCTGGCCAAGGGACATGTGGCGGCGGTGAAATACGCTGGCGGAAACACCGGCTGTGAGGTGTTCAATCTGGGTACCGGCACAGGATACAGTGTGCTGGACATGGTGAAGGCCTTTGGCAAGGCCAATGGGTTGGAGCTGCCCTATCAGATCGCTCCCCGGCGCCCCGGTGATCTGGCAACCTGCTATGCTGACCCCTCCAAGAGTGAACAGAAATTGGGCTGGAAAGCCCAGAAGAACCTGCAGGATATGTGCCGGGATGCCTGGAACTGGCAGAGCAAGAACCCAATGGGTTATGAGAAATAAAAATGACGGCCCGAAGACCAAAGTCTTCGGGCCGTGTTTTTTCATTTATGCCAGCTGTTTAGCGCGGCGTTGAGAGATAAACTGCAGCAGCAGGATCACAGCAAACACACCAATGCCGATAACGTCAGTAATGGGGTTGGGATCGATTAGCAGCAGTCCTGCGGCAGCGCCCAGAATTCGCTCATACCATGCCATGGATTTTACCATATAACCCTGCAGGGCGGCGGAAATAGCAAAGATTCCCACAAAAGAGGTAACACAGATGCTTACCACCTCAAAAGCGGTGGTATCCACAAACAGCATTGCCGGATTCAAGGCAAATACATAGGGCACGATGAATGCGGCGATGGCCAGCTTGGTAGCGGTCAGGGCGGTTTTCATGGGATTTGCCTGGGCAATGGCAGCGCCGGCATAGGCCGCAAGGGCCACGGGAGGTGTCAGGTCAGCAACAATACCGAAGTAGAACACGAAGAAGTGAGCCGCAATGGCGGGAACACCCATACGCACCAGAATGGGGGCGCAGGTAGCGGCCATAATGCAGTAGTTGGCAGTGGTGGGCACGCCCATACCCAGCACGATGCAGCAGATCATGGTCAGGAACAGGGCGATGATGACTCTGCCGTTTGCCAGGGTCAGGATGCCGTTAATCAGAGTGTTGGCAAGACCGGTCATGGTGATGGTACCGGCGATGATACCGGCGATGCCGCAGGCAGCGGCCACGGCAATCATGCCCTGTCCACCGGCGGCAAAGGCCTCCAAAAGACGCTTGGGGGTCATGCGGGTCTCTTTGTTGAACATGCTTACCACAATGGCTACCACAATGGCCAGAGCGGCGGCGTAGGCGATGGAGCGCTGGCTGGTACCTACCAGGTAAATCAGCAGAACCAGGGGTAGCAGCAGGTACAGCTGCTTCAGCAGGGGCTTCAGCTGGGGGATTTCTTCCTTGGAAAGACCCCGCAGGCCCATTTTTTTCGCTTCCAGATGGACAGCCACAAAGATACCGGCAAAGTACAGCGCGGCAGGAAGAATGGCCTTCAGAGCGATCTGGCTATAGGGGATTTGTACGAAGTCCGCCATCAGAAACGCGGCTGCGCCCATAATGGGGGGCATGATCTGACCACCGGTGGAAGCGGAGGCTTCTGCCGCGGCGGCAAATTCGCCTTTATAGCCGGTACGCTTCATCAGAGGAATGGTCACAGAACCGGAGCCAACCGTGTTGGCAACGGAAGAACCGGAAACCATACCCTCCATGGCGCTGACCACCACGGCTACCTTGGCAGGGCCACCGGAAAAACGGCCAACAGCTACATTTGCGATTTTAATAAAGAAATCGCCGATGCCGGTGCGCTCCAAAAACGCGCCGAAGATGATAAATACCACGATGAATTTGGAGCATACGTTAATAGGTGTGGACAGGATACCTTCCTTGCTGTAAAACAGAGCACGGACGGTGTAGTTGACTCTGCCCCACAGGGTGGGATTGGCCAGACCCCAAATCAGGGCATAGATCAGGAAACATGCTGCCACGATCAGGATCGGCAGACCAACACTCCGGCGGCATACCTCCGCAAGAGAGATAATACCAATGATACCGATGGCGATCTGCCACCACTGGAAAACACTGCCCTGCTGGATAATGCTGTAAGCATCGCAGGTGAAGTACAGAAACGCGCCTGTACCCAATACCATCAGCACGATATCATACCAGGGCAGGAAATTTACCTTCTGGACTCCTTTTCTTGCCGGGTATACCAGATAGCCCAGAAAAACGATAAACGCCACAAAGGAAGTCAGCCGGATCTCCTCCAGCCAACTGGTGAACAAAGTGACGTAGATACAAAACAGAGCAAAAATGGCGAGGACTGCCGTTACCACCATCTTGGGAGTGCCTTCCCAAACGCGGGTGTTGGACTCCTGGTCATATTTTTTCATGACCGCTTCCAGATCCATAGGCTCCTGGGGTTGAGGGGCGGCCTTTTTCTTGAATAATGCCATTGGGCACCTCCTATACAAAATGTGAAAAAGGCTGCGGCAGAAATCTGCCGCAGCCGGAAAAGTCCTTAACCGACCTTTGCACCCTTTTCAGCGAAGTACTTTGCGGCACCGGCATGGAAGGGAACGGTCATACCGCTGGTGGCGTTCTCGATGCTCAGCTCAGCGCCTTTGCCGTTCTCGGCGGTGATGGCGTCAATATTATCGAAGATAGCCTTGGTGATGTTATAGACATGGTCTTCGGAAGCATCGGCGGAAACGATCAGGGTAGCCTTGACGGTAACGGTCTTGACATCAGCAGTCTGGCCGGGGTAGGTCTCGGCAGGAATGGTGTGAACAGTGTAGAAGGGGCAGTCTGCCATCAGCTTCTGGGCAACCTCACCATCGATGGGCACCAGATATGCGTTGTTGGTGGTGCACAGCTCGGTGATCGCGGGAGTGGGAGGGCCTGCCACGATGAACGCGGCATCAATCTTGCCGTCTTTCAAGGCGTCGGTGCTGTCGCCGAAGCTCTGATACTGGGCGTTGATGTCATCCTCGGTCAAACCGGCAGCGGTGAGAACGTCGATGGCGTTAAAGTAAACACCGGAGCCGGGAGCGCCAATGGAAACGGACTTGCCTGCCAGATCAGCCACGGACTTGATCTCCGGATCCATAGTAACCAGCTGCACAGCTTCTGCGTACAGGCCTGCAATTACACGGAAAGAGTCCACCTTGCCATCTTCAAAGGAGCGGGTGCCTTCCCAAGCGTAGGCCATAACGTCGGACTGGACAGTGCCCAGCTGGTAGTCGCCAGCGGCAATGCCCTGGATGTTGGCCTTGGAGCCGTCGGTGGAAACCACGTTGACCTCAATGCCAGCCTTGTTCTTGATGTACTGGCCCAGCACGCCGCCGTAGCCATAGTAAGTGCCGGTGGTTCCGCCGGTGCCCATGGTCATTTTGGCACTTGCAGTACCACCGCAGGCAGCCAGAGCCAGAACCAGTGCCAGCGCCAGTGCCAGGGTAATCAGTCTTTTCATAAATCTTCCTCCTTGCGTGATATAAGTAAGACAGGGTTAATTATACAAAAAAAAGATTTAGAACGCAAGCATTAAATGTATTTTCAAGCTAATAAACTGTTTTAGTTTAGAAAAAACAGCGTTTTTTCGGCATAAATTTGCTGAAGATGTTTTTTTGTATACAATAAAACAACAAAAAACGAATTTTTATACATTTATGCGGATGAAAAACACATACCTATCTGTTTCTTGCTGTGCATAATTCTGGTGCTGGTGGCAAACAATACCTGCGAACAGAAACGAGGAGGTTTTACTATGTTCTGCAAACGTATCATCTGTTTTGCGCTGGCGGTGTTCAGCCTTTTGGGAATCAGTGGCAGCGTGCTGGCATCCCAGGTGGAGTCCGGCAGCACCTACTGTTTTACCGCCCAGGATTTTTCTTCCGGAGAGGACACGCTGGCAGGGATCTGTATCACCGGTATTCCGGAAAGCAACACCGGTGTGGTTATGCTGGGTACCCGGATTCTGCAACCCGGTGATATTCTCACCCGGGAGCAGGTGGAGAGCATGACCTTCCAGCCTGTGGAGTCCCAGGCGGATACCCAGGTTCAGGTATGTTATCTGCCTATCTACGAAAACCGGGTGGAGAAGGAAGCGACTATGTCCATCGCCGTCATAGGCAAGGAAAACAAGGCACCTGTCGCCCAGGACAGCACCCTGGAGACCTATAAGAACCTGCCCAATGATGGCAAGCTCTCTGTTTCCGATCCTGAGGGGGAGCGCCTGACCTACTCTTTGGCCCGTGCTCCCAGGCGGGGCTCTGTGGAACTGGGGGAGGATGGCACGTTCACCTATACGCCCAAGCATAATAAGGTGGGTGTGGATTCCTTCACTTTTACGGCGGCTGACCCTGCGGGAAATGTGTCCCGGGAGGCCACAGTAACGGTACAGATCCTCAAGCCCACCAAAACGGGGCAGTATTCCGACACCCTGGGGCAGGACTGCCGTTTTGAGGCGGAATGGCTGCGCAACACCGGTTTGTTTGAAGGAGAGAAGGTAAACGGTCAGGAGTGCTTCTTCCCCGACAAGGAAATTACCAAGGGACAGTTCCTTGCTATGGTGGTGGAGCTGCTGGAGGTTCCCACTGATGACGCTGCCCTTGTGCAGATGCCTGCCGATACTCCCCAGTGGCTGAAACCCTATCTGGCAGCGGCGGTACGTTCCGGTCTGACGGAGGGGCTGCCCCAGACTGACAGCATTGACACAGATGGGCCGCTCACCGGGGGCGAGGCCGCTGTGATCCTGCAAAACGCTCTGGATTTGACGGTAAACCAGCAGGCACTGGACAATAATGCCTATGCGGACGCGCCTGTATGGGCAAGCTCCTCTCTGACTGTGTTGGCGGAAAACGGCGTGGAGCTGTCCTGTCTGGAAACGCTAAACCGGGGTCAGACCGCCCAAATCCTGTACCGGGTAAATACCCTGGCTATCAATGCCCCTGGCATGGCAGTATTTAAGATGGCGCAATAACAAAACAGAACAGGATAAAGGGAACGTTGCAAAACGCCCCAATTTATCGTTAGAATTTGTATGGGCGGCCACTGGCCGCCCATACATCCTGTGAATCTAGACTCTCATATAATTTAGGGGCTGTTGCTTTATTTTGCAACAGCCGCTTTTGTACGTAAACGTCGGTGGATTGGAGGGCAGTGGTCTGCCGCAAAGTTCGGAGCGGAGAAGCTATGGTAATGGATGGATACATTACTTGTTCTCGTATTTTTGCAGCTTGACTGTGATCCGATGCTTTATCAGGTACACCGCCAGCACTTCCGCCAGAAAGCGCAGATGATCCACCTGCTCCTGTGTCCACAAATAATTGGCGGTACACTCGTCGAAACCGACAAAACCCCGGAACACCCCCTGATTCATCATGGCACAGTGCAGCATGCTCTTGATCCCCTGGGGCTGTACAATTTCCCGTATCTTGGGTTCCAATTGGGAAATATCTGTGCAGTACAGCATGCCGTCAGCTGTGTATACTTCCGGCCAGTTGGGCATGTCTGTTTCATAGCTCAGGTCCTGAAGGTGGTCCTTTTCTGGGGTGACTCCTGTGTTGCACCATTCAAAGGTGTTGCTGCAATGGGTGTTGTCATCGCTGTTTTCAAAGATGTAGGCCCGGCTGACGTTAAAGTGGGTGCCCAAGAACGCTAAAAGCTCGTTAATGGTTTTTTCCACATCCTTGCTTTCGTACAGGGAGTGGAAGAAGAAACGGGTTACCGCACCCTGGTTAAGCCTTTGATGGGAGTCAGAGTCGATCTGTGTGCTGCGGGAGGCAGGGGTTATCATAACATCGTACTGATCCGCTTTGGTGTAGAATTTGTACTGGTTTTTGCCTTTACGTTTGGCAGTGTACAATGCCTCGTCTGCGTGGCGGTATAGCTCCTGATAGGTATGATCCTGCTCAGAAACCAGAACCGCACCGATAGATACCGACACAGGCAGGGAGGGCATGAGCTGTTTAAACTGCTCCCGCAGGACATTTACCAACAGCCTGCAGCGCTCCTCGGCAACCTCCTTGCTGGGCAGATTCTGCAGGAAAATCATAAACTCGTCTCCGCCGATTCTGCCGATGATATCCTGCTCACGGAACAAATTTTTCAGAGATGTGCCCACCCGGGTCAGAACCGCGTCACCGTACATGTGGCCCAGGGAGTCATTTACCTGTTTGAAGTTATCCAGATCCAGAAGCAGCAGCGCACCGGTGGAGCCGGTCCTTTGATGGGCTAAATGGGTTGAAATGGCTTTCTGGGTGGAGGCCTTATTCAGCAACCCTGTCAGTGCGTCCCTCTGGGTCTGAATTTCCAGAGACAAGGTATCGGTTTTCAGCTTGTCAATGTCATACATAACAGCCAGAATTGTGGATACCGCTCCGTTTTTGTCATGAACGGCAACACCGCGGATCCGCTTCCAGAGGTATTTTCCTTCTTTGTTAACAATCCGTGCGTCCACAGTGCTGGTATGGGTTCCGCTAAGCAGCATGCTTGTCAGATTCCGCAGGCCCTCCCAATCATCCGGATGGATACGGGCGGAGTTGTGCAGATATTTGGAGAAGGCCTTGGAATTGAGCGAGTCCCCGAATTGATGCTGCCAGGCACCGGAAAACTGGAGCGTATCTGTTGCCACGTCCCAACGCAGAAGTATGTTACCGGAGTGCATAGCCAGAAGCTCATGTTGGGAAACGGCTGACTCCAGCATATCCAGTTTTTTCTTGACAGCATCAATATCTGTCAATGTGAGGAAACGGCAATCCTCCCCCGAGATGGTGGTTTGTGCCCGGGCCCGGCAAAGAACCCACAACACAGAGCCATCCTTCCTGTGGATGCGAAATTCTCCTTCTACTCTGCCACAGTGGATTTCCGGGTTGTGGAGCAGGGATACCAGCCGCTGGCGGTCTTCTGCATGTACCATCTGCAGGAGGGAGTTGCCGAACAGACCCCATATATCATTGGGGAAATATCGGGTAAGAGCCATTAGGGAATTGGTGCCGTCCAAAATGGTAAGACGCTCATCTACGGCACAGCGCAGGGCTGCGTTGGTCAGGTCGTACATAGCCGATGAGTTTTCCAGTGAATCCATTCTGGGGACAGAGGGAATATCCGTAGTCTCTGTGAGCAGATGGAAGATCATCAGAAGGATGCGCTGATTGGGGTTATGGGTGCTGATCTTTTGTATGGATACCTGGTAGGGCCGGTATATATTATCAGGGGGACTGAACAACCGGCAGTGGAAGCTGTAATTGCGCATATCCTGCTGGAATAGCATGCGAAAACCCTCTGTCAGGTGTCTGGCCAGGTCGCATGCGTCATCAGGATGGGACGCATCCCGGAACAGGCTTTCTCTTAGCTCCAGGAGGCTGATATTGTTGAGCAGGGAGACAAAGTCCGGATTGGGATTGTACACCACATGGTAAATCTGATTATCCAGATCCATCTCGATCACTGTATCATTGAGGTGGTGCAGCAGAGTTTGGTATTTTAACTGGGACAACTGCATGGCGCTCAGGGCGTAGATTTTCTGCTCCGGCCCGGGCAGGGGGACCCGGATGTTATCAGATTTCGGGGAATACCCGTCCGCGTACAGGCGGGAAAGCTCTTCAAAGTCTGCTCTGACCCGCTTGAAACACTCCAAAACCTTTGGGGAAAACACACCGCACTCCCCGTTCAGGATCATATTGGTGGCCATAGTATGGGGTAGTGCCGGTTTATAAACCCGGTGGGTTGTCAGGGCATCATAGGCATCCGTCAGACCAACCACTTGAGCACAGATGGGAATCTGGTCTCCCGCAAGGCCGTGAGGGTAGCCTTTGCCATCCCACCGCTCATGGTGGTACAGGGCAATGTTATACATGTACCGCAGGTACAGGGTGTCTCCCATATTGCCCATCTGCTCTACCAACTGCCCGCCAACGGTGGTGTGGGTCTTCATAATTTCAAACTCCTCCGGAGTGAGCTGGCCGGGCTTGTTTAAAATTCCGTCGGGAATAGAAATCTTTCCGATATCATGCAGAGATGCGGCGCTGGTGACCTTTTCGATGATGTTGTCATCTAATCCGTACTCCGGGTAGCTTTGGGAAACAGCTTGCAGGAGGATTTGGGTGAAGCGGCGGATGCGCAGAATATGGTTGCCCGACTCAGTATTCCGGTGCTCAATGATGGCTGAGAGGGTATCCACCATCACCTGGTTGGTATTACGTATGGTGTCGTTTTGCTGCTGCACCAGCCTTTCCAGCTGCCATTGGTGCTGATAGAGGTCCACCAGCACCTGCACCCGTCTGCAGATGGAGGTGGTAGTGTAGGGTTTCAGTACCACATCCGCCACGCCATGGATAAAGGCGTATTCTTCCGCAGAGCCGGTGCCGGTGGGAGTAACAATGGCAAGCACCGGAATTTCCTGGGAGGTGTTGGGCTGGCATACTTCTACCAAGCTGCGCAATTCATCCGCGTTGATCCATTCGTTATTCTCTGTGATCAGCGGGATGTCTACCAGCACAGCAGCGATATATTGGCTGTTCTGTCCAAGCAGAAAAATGCCCTGAGCGGGAGTCTCTGTCTCCAGCAGGTGGTACCGGGAGGCAAAAATATTATGCAGGTTTGACCGGTCACTGTCAGCACTGCCTATGAGCAGCAGAGTATCCTTTGATCTGGCTTTCATAAGTACTCCTCCTGTGGATTTTCCGTAATTTAACTATATGATAACAAAGCTGTAACACCGGCGCAAGAAAAACTGTATGTGCGATGCGGAAATTTTTTTCCAGTTATGAAAATGGATAGTGAAAATATAACCGGTTCTGAAACCTGGCTGTGATATAAAGAATACATATTAAGACAGTTGGCAGATCACCGAGAGGGGGCCCGTAAATGACAACAAAAGTATGGGGAGAGGAGTACAGGACCATCTTGGTATGTATTGACGCATACCGTGATGGAGTTCCCCAAGGCAGGTTTTATAATCCTTACCTGTCAAAAGGGCGGACGTTCAGTAACCTGATGCGGTTCATCCAGGGCATAGAGAACACACTGGATCAGATGGATTACCCCAGAGCCTTTTCCGCAATACGCACCTTTGCGGCACCTGCCACATTGCCCGACAGTCCCTGCGTGGAGACGCACATGTACACCGGACAGCTTGCCACCTTTGCGGTGCGGATTCTATTCAGGCAGAACGCCAGTTGGCAGGGTTCGGTCATTTGGCAGGAGGGCAGACAGGAACAGACTTTCCGAAGTGTTCTGGAACTGGTGCTGCTGATGGACTCGGCGCTGACCTGTAAGGAAATGTGATAAAAAATATATCTTCCGTCAAATAATGAAAGACAAAAAGGAAAATATCACCGGTTTTATAACCGGACAATGTTACAATCTATGTAGAACATGAGGCTGACCGCTTCTAAAATAATCAATTGAGAAGAAATATTTGATAATGGCAAACTATCCGAAAGGATAGGACGCAAAGCAAGCGGGCTAAGGTCCAAAGGACTATGCCGGCGCGGCTGCCGATATTTCGCTCTCTAAACAGGAAGGAGAACGAAATGATGGCAAAGATGTTTAAAAGAACTCTGGCGATGGTGCTGGCACTGGTAATGTGCTTCAGCATGATCCAAATGGCTGCGTACGCGGCGCCCAGTGGAAGACTCCCTGGGTCCGGGGGTTCCAGCAGCTCCGGCAACTGGAGCTATGCGTACTACCTGGGTCAGGAATACCTGGGCAATGCCCATGGCGCTCCGGTTAAGCCCGACCCTGTGGGCTATGGCTTCCAGGGTGTAATCAACAGCCTCACCTTTACCGATGATGCCGGTAAGGAGTGGACCTTCAACTGGAGCTCCGTAGACAATGGTGAGTGGCGAATCACAGGCAGCAACGTTTCTAAAGACGTGGCTTCCGCATGGCCCCAAGTCACCGACGGCCAGACCTATGTAGGCCGCTGCGGCAACACCGCATACACCTTCACCCTCTCCAACGACGGTTCTTCCAAAAGCTGGACCTATGCCAGCGACGGCCATGCCAACTGGTTCCGCTATATCCGCTTCATTCGTGAGTACACCGTCAATGTATACTACCAGAATGAAACCGGCAGCATTACCTACAATGGTGAGACCTTCGCCGCCGCAGAGCCCCTGGTACGCTACTTTACATTCCTGTACCCCGATGGCGGAATCATCGACGACAGTGAGTTTGAAGACGGCGAGTACACTGACCCCGTCACCCTGCTCCCTGCGGATTATCTGAGCCAGGCTCTGATCGATCAGGGCTATGAACTCAAGTATGCGACTGACGCCAATGGCCGGAATGTGATGTCTACCGGCGTTACAATCAGCCTGCTGGGCAAGAACGTACTGAACGTATACTGTACACTGATTCCTCCCGCTACTGCTGACTATAAGGTTGTACATAAATACTATCTGGAGTCTGAGTACCAGGGTACTCGCGACGGTGGAACCATCACCGTGACGGAAGGTGACGATTTTGGTAGAATCGTGGACGGTATTACCAAGCTTACCTCCTATGAGGGACATACCTATACCTATACCAGCTACGACGTGAATGCTGCGGATAATGTTATTATTCTGAACTATGTCCGTCAGCGCCCCACCCATGACTACACGGTTATCTATAACGCAGGCTACGGTGAGAATCCCGCAACTGAGGCAGACGAGGAGAATGTCACCGGCACCAAGGAAGTTACCCATTCTGTGGAAGTCAACTCCAATCCCTTTACCCGGGAGAACTATACCTTCGCCGGCTGGGCAGCAGAGCCTGATGGAACTGTTCTGTGGCAGCCCGGTGGAAACGTGCAGCTGACTGCCGAGGATAACACCAAGGTCCTCTATGCGGTCTGGACTGTCAACCCCAAGTATGACTACACCGTTATTTACCACGCTGACTTTGACACCGATCCCGCAGCCCAGGCTGACGAGGAGAACGTAGTCCAGGTGTTTGACACCTCCAAGACCATCGGTATCAATGAGAACATGTTCAGCCGCTCCCACTATACCTTCGCCGGTTGGGCAATCCAGTCCCAGGGCAGCGTAGTCTACCAGCCCGGTATGAGCCTGTCCTTCACCAACGGAGGAAAGCAGGACCTGTACGCTGTTTGGATCGAGGACGCAAAGTATGACTACACCCTGATCTATAACCAGGGCTACGGCGAAGCTCCCGCAACCCTGGCTGACGAAGAAAATGTGTCTCAGGTTTACGACACTGCCAAGGCCATCGGCGTCAATGAGAATACCTTTACCCGTGAGAACTACACCTTTATCGGCTGGGCAACCGAGCCGGAGGGCCAGGTTGTTTACCAGGCAGGCCAGCAGGTGAGCCTCACTGCCGAGAACAATGAAGAAGTGCTGTACGCCGTATGGCAGGAGAACCCCAAGTATGACTATACTGTCATCTACAACCAGGGGTATGGCGAGAATCCCGCAACTGTGGCGGATGAAGAAAACAAGTACCAGATCTACGAGAACTCCTACACCATCGGTGTGAATGAGAATACCTTTACCCGTGAGAACCACTGGTTCGCCGGTTGGGCAGAGGAGCCCGATGGCGCGGTGCAGTACACTGCCGGTATGACCATCCCCTTCACCCAGGGCGGAAGCAAAGAACTGTTTGCGGTATGGGTGGAGAATGACAAGTACGCCTACACCCTGACCTACGAGGGCTGCGGCGGTATCCTGGCTGATGAGAGCACCCATTACAGCGATGCGGAAAACGTGCAGAACGTGTATGACCTGACCAAGGATATCACGGTGGATGAGAACACCTTTGTCCGTGAGAACTACACCTTCCTCGGTTGGGCAACCCAGCCGGAAGGCGAGGTTGTCTACCAGGCGGGCCAGCAGGTAAGCCTGACCGCTGAGGACAACGAGGAAGTGCTGTACGCTGTATGGCAGGAGAACCCCAAGTATGACTATGCCGTCATCTATAACGAAGGCTACGGCGAAGTTCCCGCAACCCTGGCTGATGAAGAGAACGTATCCCAGGTTTATGATACTGCCAAGACCATGGGCGTCAATGAAAACACCTTCGACCGTGAAAACTACACTTTCCTCGGCTGGGCGACCGAGCCGGAGGGAGAGATTGCCTATCAGGCAGGCCAGCAGGTAAGTCTGACCGCTGAGAACAACCAGGAAGTGCTGTATGCGGTTTGGTTGGAGAACGAAAAGTATGACTACACCCTGACCTATCACGCAAACTACGGCCTGTTCCCCAAGACCAAGGCTGACGAAGAAAATGTGGAGAATGTTTATGACACCGAAAAGGTAATGGGCGTGGATGAGAATACCTTCGCCCGTGACGGCTATGAGTTCATCGGCTGGAACACTGAGCGTGATGGTTCCGGCGTGGCATACGAAGCCGGTCAGTCTGTGACCCTGACCGCTGCAGACAACACCGAAATCCTGTACGCACAGTGGGAAGAACTGGTCAAGTACAGCTACGAGGTAACCTACAACGCAAACTATGGCCTGTTCCCCAAGACCAAGGCTGATGAGGAGAACGTCAAGAATGTTTACGACACCGAAATGATCATCGGTGTGGATGACAATACCTTCCAGCGCAGAAATCATACATTTATCGGCTGGGCGATTGAGCCTGACGGTGGCGTAGTCTACCAGGCAGGTGATAGCATTACCTTCGTGAACGGCGGCAGCCAGGAACTGTTCGCCGTATGGGTAGAGGATGATAAGTACAGCTATACCGTCCTTTATAACGGCAATGGCGGCGCTTTGGCAGATGGCCAGCTGGCCTATGGCGATGAGGAGAATGTGGTAAATGTATACGACCTCTCCAAGGACATTGCTGTGGACGCGAATAACTTCCTTTATGAAGACCATGAATTCATTGGCTGGAACGAGAAGGCCGATGGTACCGGTCAGGCATATTCCGCAGAGCAGATTGTTTCCCTGACTGCAGATGACAACACCCGTACCCTGTATGCCCAGTGGAAGGAAAACGAACCTGAACCCGAGCCCGAACCCGAGCCCGAGCCTGAGCCCGAACCCGAGCCCGAACCCGAACCCGAACCCGAGCCTGAGCCTGAGCCCGAACCCGAACCCGAGCCCGAACCCGAGCCTGAGCCCGAGCCTGAGCCTGAACCTGAGCCCGAGCCTGAACCTGAGCCCGAGCCTGAACCTGAGCCTGAGCCCGAGCCTGAACCTGAGCCTGAGCCTGAGCCCGAGCCTGAACCTGAGCCTGAGCCCGAGCCTGAACCTGAGCCTGAGCCTGAGCCCGAGCCTGAGCCCGAGCCCGAGCCCGAGCCCGAGCCCGAGCCTGAGCCTGAACCTGAGCCCGAGCCTGAACCTGAGCCTGAGCCTGAGCCCGAGCCTGAGCCCGAGCCCGAGCCCGAGCCTGAGCCTGAACCCGAGCCCGAGCCTGAGCCTGAACCCGAGCCCGAGCCTGAGCCCGAACCCGAACCTGAGCCTGAGCCCGCCAGCGACGAGGGCGAACTGATCGAGATTCCCGACGAGGATGTTCCTCTGGCAGAAGCGCCCAAGACCGGTGATCCCATGCTGATCTACGGTGCGTTGACTGCTGTGTCCGGTGCTGGTCTGGCTTGGCTTGGACTGGGCAAGAAGAAGGAAGAAAATGAGGAGAAGGAAGAAGCCTGATTCCTGATTTTCAGCTCCGGTAAAAAAAGACGTTATACCTAAAGCTGAGCTCCCGTGTTTTCATGGGAGCTCAGTTTTATTATAAAGAAGCTAGAAATTGAAGGAGAAATAGGGAAATGTCACTGCTTTTATAACCGGCTTTTGTTATACTGTCACCATAAAATGGTTGCAAGGGGGTGTATCCATGGACAAATGGTACCGCAGAATTATGGCACTGCTATTAGGTATTACCTTTATTTTAGGCATGACAATGATGGTACGGCAGCTTTTGCAGTACCGTTTGGCTGCCCAGGCCAACGCGCAGGCTCAGCAGCTTGTTCAGGCAAATACAGACCAGACTGTACAAACACCAGAAACACTTCCTCCGGACACGGAAGCCACAGATCCGCCTCAGTTGCCCCAGGTTTCCCAGACCGTACAGGCAGAGCCTTTGGATGAGGCGGTTTCTTTTCTGTTTGATACGGATCTTACCCAATTGCAGCAGGTAAACAAGGATGTGATTGGCTGGATTCACATTCCCGAAAGTGATATTTCCTTTCCCCTAATGCGTTCCTACGACAATGAGGATTATCTCTATCATGCCTGGGATGGCTCTTACAGCAGCTCCGGAAGTATTTTTCTGGAGTGCAAGAACAGAAAAAATATGCTGGACTTTAATACCATTATTTATGGACACCATATGCGAAACGGCACAGTGTTTGCCTCTTTAATGGAGTACCGGCATCAGCAGTATCGGGACTCCCATCCCTATATCTACATCCTAACGGATAATGACCTGCGGCGTTATCAGGTATTTTCTGCCTACGAAGCCCCTATTGACAGTGATACATACCGTCTTTATTATCCTGACGAAGCTGTAAAGAGCGCTGCGCTGGAGCACTTTGTGAACAGCTCTGTGCTGGAGAAGGAGCGGATTCCTACCACAAGCGACTACATTCTGACCTTGTCCACCTGTACCGGAACAGGTATCTATGACACCCGCTGGGTGGTGCAGTCTGTGCTGGATGGCATCTGGCCCAGATAGGTGGTCTATTCCCGACACTTCATCCCAGAACACCACCTTTTTCCATAAACAAAAATGGCCCAAAAACGTAAGTTTCTGGGCCATAGTCTGCATGATATAGTCAGGATTCCCCTGCTTGCTGGGATACGGTGGGTTCCAAGGGCTGAACACTGTAATGGATGTCTGCTGGGGAGTGGGGATATTGGCGGTTAAAGGCCTTGATAATCCGCTGGCACACTGCGCAGCTGTTTTCGAAATTTGCCTGGGGCAGCATGATAATCAGCTGCGATACGCTGCACTGGGATACCACATCACCCTGCCGGAGGTTGCCGATTACAAGCTCCCGCAGGTTCTCCATTGCCTTGTCCAGACTCCGCCTGGCAAGGGTTTCCCGATTAGGCCCGTGGAGGGACAGAAGCGCAATATGTACCACATCGCCGCTGCGCAGAAGGGCTCTTGCCTGCACCTGATATAAAAGGCGGAAAAAGTCATACTCGCAGAACATCGCGCCTTTTCTGTCCACCGTTTCTTTCAGTTGTTCCCGAACGGTGCCGATGGGGACGGTCTGGTAGCTGGACTGCTTGCCAGCCTCCCGGTAAAGGCTGCGGCTCTCATCTGAGGGCATCACACCAAAGTTTTCAAAGAGCACCTCGCTCATTTCCTCATAGGCTGCCACCGCGCCTGCCCGGTCATCCAACGCCATCCGGCAGCGCATTAAATGCTGGTACAGCGCCTCGCTGTACGGCTCAATTTTCAGCGCGTTGTCACAAATCTGGGCGGCCTTCTCCCACTGGCCTGCCTGCGCCAGCCCAGTGAGGGCACACTGGACAGCGTTTAGGTACATATTGTGGTAGTAAACGGAAATGGGCATGACCCAGGATTCCGTGCTGAGCTTTGGAAGGAAATCTCCGGTATACAGTTCCAGTGCCTGCAGGTATAAAGGGGTGCACTCCTCTGGCGAAGCGGTGGAAGCAGCGCTGCAAAGCCTTTCAAATTCCTCAACGTCCAGCGTGAGGGGATGGTCCGTATTCCAGGCGTAGGTACCGTTTTTTCGCACGATCAGCCCATGCCCGGCATTGGGCGCAAGACCGTTGAGCATGGTCCGGGCCCGGTAAAACAGCGCTTTCAG
Source organism: Faecousia sp. (assembly GCA_045577435.1). Lineage (GTDB taxonomy): Bacteria > Bacillota > Clostridia > Oscillospirales > Oscillospiraceae > Faecousia. The sequence continues at coordinate 23,150 of JAZNIL010000002.1, forward strand.
ACGGTTAGCCGGATCCTCCAGCTCCTCCGTGCCGGATCCTTGCAGGAGGGAGAGCAATTGAGACTGGGTGATGCGGCTGTTCCGGGAATAAATGGTATAGGCAAGCAACAGCCATACCTTCCGCATCCGGTTGCTGTGGTCATCGATCATCTGGTCTTTCCACTGGATGGAAAAACCGCCCAGCATTTTAATCTTCAGTATATCTGACACAGTAAAGCCCCCCTTTTTAAAGATTTTATATTTCTCATTATACCAGAGGATGCACAGATTTTTCAATACCATTGGCAAAAAACTTTACTTACACACGGATTGTTGATATACTTATTTTGGAAAAGACCAATGCCCATTCTATGGGATTTTTGCACCGGAGGTGGGAAAAGTATGGCGAAAAAATTTTGGACATTCCGGCTGCTGAGCATTGTGATGACGCTGTGTCTTCTGGGGAGCGTGTGGGGTTGCGCCACCCCCCCGGCGGAGGAAAGGCAGGATTATATGGTGGATATTACGCCTTTGCAGGCAACCACACAGCCGGGGCAGACGGAGGAAACGATCTCTGCCCGGGAAACGGAAGTGCCGGAGACATCCCAGCCGGTGCGAACCCCTGATCCGCTGGAGAATGAGGCCCAATCCCTGCCCGGGGATGGCGCTATCCCTTTGACAGCCACCACGGTGGCATCAGGAACGCTGGTGCATAGCAATGAAGAGGCTGTTATTGACTATTCCAACACAGCCGATGGCTATGTGATGGTGCAGTATACAGCAGAAACCCAGCAGAAACTGAAGGCTTTGGTGAAAGGCCCGTCCACCACCTATACTTATACCCTGACACCCCAGAAGTGGGCGGCCTTCCCCCTGTCTGATGAAAACGGAACATATCAGATTGGCATATATAAAAATGTAGTGGACAACAAATACGCAACCGTATTATCCCTGACTGCCCAGGTGGAGATGACAGATGAGTTCGCACCCTTTCTCCACTCCAATCAGTATGTCAACTACGATGACGCACCGCTGGCAGTGATCCAGGCCGCTAAGATCTGTGATGGCTGTGACACTTTGCAGAAGGTGACTGAGGTATATCATTATGTGGTCAAGGGGATGACCTATGACACAGAACTGGCAGCCAATGTGAAAAGCGGTTATGTGCCGGATTTGGATGAGGTGCTGGAGCGCATGAGTGGTATTTGTTTTGACTATGCCGCACTGATGACAGGCATGCTCCGCAGTCAGAATGTTCCCTGCAAGCTGGTGGTGGGATACGCCGGGGATGTATACCATGCCTGGATCAACGTCTGGTCGGAAAGTACCGGATGGGTGGAGGGTATTGTGTTCTTTGATGGTATCAGTTGGCAGCGGATGGATCCCACCTTCGCTTCCTCCGGTGGGGCAGAGGTGCTGCCTTTCCTTACCGATGGTACCAACTACACCGCAAAGTATTTTTACTGACCTGCTGCATCGGAGGCTTTTATGAAAAAACGGATGCTGACAAATGAACAGATTGGTAATTTCTGCCTTGCTCTGTCTTATTTACTCCACGGTGGATTCAGCACCGCGGATGGCTTGCTGCTGCTGAAGGAGGATGAAACCAGTCCTGCCCTGAGGGCCATGCTGGAACAGATGGCTGCTAAGGCAGACGAAGGGGCGTCCCTTGCCGCAGTGGTTACGCAGACGCACCGCTTTCCCGCTTATGTATCCACACTCTTACAGGTGGGTGAGCAGGTGGGAAAAAGCGAGGAAACGCTGGACGCCCTTGCCCGGTACTATGACAGGCGGGACCGGATGAACCGGCGGATTCGGTCGATTCTTACATACCCGGCGATTCTGCTGACAGTACTGCTGGCGGTGGTGATGGTGCTTCTTATATGGGTTTTGCCTGTTTTTGATAATGTCTACGCCCAGCTTGGCAGCAGGCTTACAGGGTTTGCCGGGGGACTGCTGGCCTTGGGAAGTACGTTGAAGAAAATACTTCCTTTGTTGTGTGTTCTAATGGCAGCAGTCCTGGTTGCCGGGATGATCACCCCGGTGCGCGGGGCTGTGCTGCGGGTTGTCAAAAAGCGCTTGGGAGACCGGGGCGTGTTTGGGAAAATCAACTCCGCCCGGTTTATGCAGGCACTGACCCTTGCCATAAGCAGCGGTATGACTGTACCGGAAGCGTTGACGCTGGTATGTCGGTTGGCGGAGGAAGAAGCACCTGCCTTTGCTGCCAGGTGCGAGCAGTGCAGAAAGCTGGTGGACAGCGGAGCGTCTATGCCCTATGCCCTGACCCAGACCCGTATGCTGGATAAAACCCACAGCCGGCTTTTGGAGGCGGGTATCCGCAGCGGACGTGGGGAGCAGGTGCTGCAAACTATTTCGCAGCGGCTTTTGGAAGCGGGTGAGGAATCCCTGGAGCGGCAGGCAGGCAAAATAGAACCTGCACTGGTGGCGGTTGCCTGTGTGCTGGTGGGGGCGGTACTACTGTCTGTGATGGTGCCGCTAATGCAGATTATGAGTGCGATTGGGTGATGGAATGTTTCGGAAAAGACCGGCCAAAAGTACAACCTTTATAGGATTTTTCACAAGTATTCTGGCGGTAATTGTGGTCATATGCCTGTTCACAGCGATACATGTTCTGGACAGGGGGTATAGCAACCAGGGGGGGCAGCAGCTGGAAACAGCCCTGCGGCGGAGTGCGGTTGCATGCTACGCTGCGGAGGGAATTTATCCCCCTACTGTGGATTATTTGAAAGAACACTACGGTGTGCAGATCGACACAAGCCGGTATCATGTTTTTTACGAGATATTTGCCGATAACATTATGCCGCAAATTACGGTTTTGGAAAAGGGAAAATGAAAAACAGTGGAAGAAAATTCTCCATGCATGACCTGTCCGCACTGCTGATGTTTGCATTGCTCGCCCTATGTATTCTGGCAGTGCTGCTTGGTGGTGCCCGGATCTACCGACGGCTGAATCTCAGGGATCAGCAGTCCTATAACAGCCGGACCTGCACCCAGTACATTGCCACCCGTGTGCGGCAGGCCCCTAACCCGGATGGGGTATATGTTGCGCCCTTTGGGGATGGGGAAGCTCTGTGCATTGGCCAGCATATCCGGGGACAGGCGTATGTGACCCGGGTGTACTGCCACGACGGGTGGCTGATGGAGCTTTTTACGGTGGATGGGGATGGGTTTCTACCGGAGAATGGGGAAAAAATCATGCCGGTGGAGGCCTTTTCTGTGGCAGTAGAGGATGGCCTGCTCACAGCCAGGATATCCGTGGATGGGGTGTTTGACCAGGTGTTGCTTCACTTGCGGGACGGGGGGTACAGCGATGAAGAATAAGCTGTTTTTAAGTCTGGTGGAGCAAGTGTGTATGCTGTTGCTGTTTGCGCTGGCTGCGGCTTTGTGTTTACAGGCGTTTTTATGGGCAGACCAGGCTTCCCGGCAGAGCGCTGCCCAGGACCGTGCCCTGGTGCATGCCCAGAACGCCTGTGAACTTCTGAAGCACCACAGGGGCGATTTGGAGGAAACGGCAAAGGCTCTGGGGGGCTGCGGTGATGACACCGGCTTTACCGTGTACCTTGATGGGGATTGGGAGGTAACACCCACCGGGGATACCTATGTGATGACCCTCACCTCGCACCGGACAGACCTGGCAGGCCTTGGCTCGGCGCTGGTATCGGTGCGGCAGGGGCAGACGGTTCTGGCAAGTCTGGAGGTTTGCTGGCAGGAGGTGGACAGGGATGGATAGGAAGAACACCGCCCCAATCCCCGTGGTAGGTCTTAGCTCCCTACTGGTAATTTTTGCTGTTTTATGCCTTACAGTGTTTGCCTTACTGTGTATATCCACAGCTCAGGCGGATATCCGCCTGGCAGACAGGACAGAGGCGGCAGTAACCGGCTACTACCGGGCGGATTGTCAGGCGGAGCGCATTTTGGCACAGCTGCGTGTGGGACAGATCCCACCCCAGGTGTCCCGGGAAAATGGCATATATTCCTATGCCTGCGCTATTTCGGACACTCAGGTTCTGGCGGTAGAGGTGGCAGCCGATGATTATACCGTTCTGCGCTGGCAGGCGGTTTCCACGGCACTGTGGCAGACAAATGAAAATCTCCCTGTATGGCAGGGATCGTAAAAGGAGCATCACAATGGCATGTTTGATGGATTATCTGACCCGGGCAGCACAAGATGGTGCGTCGGATCTGTTTCTGATCCCCGGAAGTCCCGTAAGCTATAAGCTGGGGGGAAAGCTGACCTGCCTTGAGGGGGAGCGGCTGCTGCCCGGGCGGGCAGAGGAATATTTAGGGGAAATATACCGGTTGGCAAATCGGGATATGGAATCCTTCCGTCAGTGTGGGGATGATGATTTTTCCTTTGCGGTGGCGGGACTTGCCCGGTTCCGGGTGAATACCTACCGCCAAAGGGGCTCTCTGGCGGCGGTGATCCGGGTGGTGGCATTTGCTATCCCTGACTGGCAGCAGCTGGGTATTCCGCAGCAGGTAATGAAACTGGCGGACCTGACCACCGGCATGGTGATTTTCACCGGAACTGCCGGCTGCGGCAAGTCCACCACCCAGGCCTGTCTGATTGACCGGATCAACCGGCAGTGTGCCTACCATGTGATTACCCTGGAGGATCCCATTGAGTATCTGCACAGAAATCAAAAGAGCATTGTCAGTCAGCGGGAGATTGCGGTGGATACCAGCGATTTCTTGTCCGCGCTGCGGGCATGCCTGCGGCAAGCGCCGGATGTGATTCAGTTGGGGGAGATGCGGGATCTGGAGACCATCCGTACCGCTATGACAGCCGCGGAGACTGGCCATCTGCTCTTTGCAACCATGCATACCCGGGGTGCGGTGAACGCCATTGACCGGATTGTGGATATTTTTCCGGCAGACCAGCAGATACAGATTCGGATTCAACTGAGCAATGTTTTGCGGACAGTGGTTTGCCAGCAGCTTTTGCCCGATTGCAATGGGGAACTGGTGCCTGCTTTTGAGATTATGCATATGAATGGGGCGATTCGGGCGATGATCCGTGACAGCAAAAATCACCAGATTCCCGCGGCCATTGCTGCCGGGGGGAATGAGGGCATGCTTTCTATGGACCAGTCTATACTGGCCCTTTACCGGGATGGCAGAATAACAAAGGAAACGGCGCTCAATTACGGGGATAATCCCGAGCAACTCCTACGCCGGATGGGTTAAGGGGCATGAAAACGGCAGACACACAGATAAGGTGTGTCTGCCGTTTTTTGTGGCAATGTGTTCACGGTTGTTGACAAACCGGTTTATTTCAGAAGATCCTGACCGGCGTAGTACTTTTTCAGAGGAACATACAGCACAGCGGCTACAGCCAACGTCAGCAGCATGCAGGGCAGCATGTAGGAGCCGTTGTACACCAGAGAATATACCGCGGCGTTGTCAAAGCTGCCAAGGCCTGGAATCTCAGTGGGCTCATAAATCCGGTAAATGGTAACGCCGCTGATGTAGTGAATGATAAAACGGGCAATACTTCCCGTTACGGCGCCGGGGAAAATGCCCCAAGCCTTTCCCTTAAAAAGTCCTGCAAGCCCCAGGGGGGTGAATGCCAGCACATAGTCCAGCAGCATACTTTGCCAGCCCCATGCATAAGCGCCGTCATAAATCAGCTGCAGGACGCCAAAGGCCAGACCTGCCAGCAGACCCCGGCCAAGGCCGAAACGCAGCGCGTACAGCATAATGGGGAACATGGCGAAGGTGATAGAGCCGCCGTTCGGCATGCTGGGGAACAGCTTGATGTAGCTGAGAATCTGTGCGGTGGCCAGCATAATGGCACCTTCGCACAGCGCCCGCACCCGCAGGTGGAGCTTGTTTACATTGCGTGTGGTTGTTTCCATGAGAATACCTCCTTATTTGTGTTCTTTTTGACAGCATAGGTCAAAAAGAGTGCCGCATTGCAAACCCGTCTAGGTGCAATGCGACACAAGGTATCCCATTTATGCATCTTTTCCTACGACGGTACTGACCGTATCAGGTTCACGGGTCAGGGTACGCATACCCAATCTCAGCCGGATCCGTCCGGCTCCCCGAAGATCGATTTGTTTTGCGATTGATTATAGTATAGCGAAAAAAGGCGAAATGTCAAGCCATTTCCAGGGTCAGCTTTCTGCCACCCAGGATGTGGAAATGCAGATGCTGCACGGTCTGGCCGGCATCGGCACCGCAGTTGGATACCACCCGATAGCCGCCATCCAGGCCCTCAGCCCGGGCGATCTGGGGGATCACCTCAAAAATACGGGCCACTACGGCACTGTTTTCGGGGCTGACCTGGCGGCAGTCCTCCAGGTGGAGTTTTGGCACCACCAGAACGTGAACAGGGGCCTGGGGGGCGATGTCCCGGAAGGCGTAGACCAGCTCATCCTCGTATAC
>JAZNIL010000003.1:0-53989 GCA_045577435.1 Faecousia sp.
TCTCCCACTTGTCAAGAACTTTTTTCTTTTTCCTACAAGTTTTTTATCCTGTGGCATTGTTTTGCGCTCCCTCGCGGAAGCGCTTCGTTATATTACCAGATACACCCCACTTTGTCAAGCTCTTTTTTCGGTTTTTTTCGAAAAAATCAGGATCTCTTACAAGACCCTGATTTATATTCATTTTCAGCTCATATCATCATCAATCAGCCCGTAACCGCCATCGTTTCTACGATAGACCACAGCAAAAGAACCGCCATTATCTTCATCCCGGAAAGCGAAGAAGTTATGCTCCAAAAGATTCATCTGCAGGACAGCTTCCTCTCGGGTCATGGGTTTAAACGCAAAGCTCTTAACACGGACAATGCTCAGGTCATCTTCCTTCTCCTCTGCGGCGAAAGAGGTTTCCTCCACCGTACGGGTAAAAGCATCCTGGCGCAGCCGCCGGGCAAGACGGGTCTTGTTCTTACGGATCTGCCCTTCGATGGTGCCAACTGCAGCGTCAATGGACGCAAACATATCGGAAGTGCTCTCGTGGGCACGGAACCATGTTCCAGCGCCGTGTACTGTGAGTTCTACATTGTTCCGGTTTTTTTCAACCGAAAATACCACAAGTGCTTCCGCATCCTCCTCAAAGTACCGCGCCAGCTTCATTACCTTTTTCTCAGCATAAGCATGGACGTTTCCGGGCAGCTTAACCTTCTTCTCACTAAACTGAAATTTCATATGCGGTAGCTCCTTTCGTTTCACCGGTCATCCGGTGTAATTAGACTATACCATGATTGTCACCATCTGACAAGGTCAATCATCCAAAGAATCCTCATCATCCAACAACTCAGTCATAATCAGATTATAAACATTTTCAGCTTTTCTCTCAAAAAGTTTACCCAAGCGAACCGCCTGACGCTGATCCGGCGCCATCAGCTCCAGGGTCATGAGATTACCGCTTTCATCATCAAGGGACATAATCAGAGAATAATCACCTGTTTCCCTTGGGACAATTTGGCTTTTCACAAAGCTGCTGCGGCGAAGTTGGCGGTTAAACCGGGACACCGCATTTTCCGCCCGCTGTTTTACGGTAAAGGCAATGGAATCCTCCGTCAGCGCCCCATCGCTTCTCCCCTTTTCTGTAATTGTATAGCGTTCATCAGTGCTGACTGTCAAATGGCCGGAGTTTACCATTTCCGGCAAAGCCGTACATACATCAAAATAACTTAGACACTCGTCCTGATAGCAAAGCTCGTAGACCTCCTGGGTGGTCATAGGGTAACTGGCGCGGGAAGCAACAAATAGGATCAGAACTTTCACGTCCATCATATCGTGGATAAAGCCCAGTCTTTGCATAACACTCACCTCTTACTATCATTATACATTTACCCTACAAAAAATCAAGCACAACTAAAATACCTTGGGCATATTCTGGCGTGAAAGGGTGATTTTTATGAAACCATGTATTTTCTACTGTGTTGGCGGGAACCGTGCCTCCAGTACAGCAGTATCTATTTTAGAAAAGAAATATTCCTTTGTCCGCACCCCAACAGAAAGCGTTACCCATCTGTTGCTGCCAGTTCCCAGCCTTGCCCCTGACGGAACTGTTATTGGTGGAGGTTCCCTGGATGAAATTCTGGCCAGTCTACCTAAAGACATTACCGTTGTTGGAGGCAATTTAAGGCACCCCAAGCTGTTAAAATACAAAATGTTGGATTTGCTGCAGGATCCTGTTTATCTTGCGGAGAACGCAAACATCACTGCCCACTGCGCCATTTCCTATGCTCTAAGTGAGCTTCCCATTATTTTGGACAGCTGTCCGGTACTTATTTTCGGCTGGGGTCGGATTGGTAAATGCCTTGCCCGGTTGCTCAGACAAATAGGGGCGGATGTAACTATTGCCGCAAGGAAAGAAACCGATCGGGCTATGATTTGTGCCCTTGGTTATAAGGCATCTTCCATTCACGGCGCAGACGCCGCCAAATACCGGATCATCTACAACACCGTTCCTGAGAAAGTTCTGCCCCTGGGCAGCAGCAATGCTGTGAAAATTGATCTTGCTTCTGTCCGCGGTATGGAGGGAGATGATGTGATCCATGCCCGTGGTTTGCCCGGCCGGTTGGCACCAGAGAGTTCCGGAACACTGATTGCAAAATCAATCATGCGCCTGTTAAAAGAAAAGGAGGACTCAATATGAACATTGGCTTTGCCCTATGCGGTTCTTTTTGCACCTATTCTTCTGTTTTTCCTGTGATGGAGGCACTGGCAAAAGAGCACACCCTCATCCCCATTTTTTCCCATAACAGCTACACCGTAGATTCAAGGTTTGGTACTGCAACGGAACACATCGAAAAAGCAGCAAAGATCTGCGGTACTATGCCCCTGCATACCATTGAGCAGGTAGAGCCAATAGGTCCAAAAAAGCTGCTGGATGCTCTGATTGTCGCCCCGTGCACAGGGAACACTCTGGCAAAGCTGTCTAACGGCATCGCTGACACGCCAGTGACTATGGCTGTGAAAAGCCATTTACGCAACGGTCGACCTGTCATCTTAGCAGTATCGACAAATGACGCTCTCTCCGGAGGTGCAGAGAACATCGGCAGGCTTCTAAACAGAAAGAACTATTATTTTGTGCCTTTCGGGCAGGATGACCCTGGGAAAAAACCTACCAGTATGATTGCTGATTTTACACAAATTGAAAAGACGCTCCAATACGCATTGGAGGGAAAACAGCTTCAGCCCATTCTGCTGTAAATAAACACAGGGTGCGCAAAAAGCGCACCCTGCACATTTACAGTGATGAAATTTCGTCCAGCCACACACGGGCAGATGCCTCACTGGGCATACGCAGGTCCCCTCTGGGGCCAAGGCCAATGGTGCCAATCTTCACGCCGTCAGGCATGCAGTTGCGTTTAAACTGCTGTGTGAAGAAACGGCGGTAGAAGGTAGACAGCCATTTTTTAACGGTTTCCCCATCAAAATCGTCCTTAAAGGCTCGGCAGGCCAGTGTATATATCTTACTAGGACTAAAGCCATAACGCAGCACATGGTAAAGGAAGAAGTCATGAAGGGCATAAGGTCCAACCAAATCCTCCGTATGCTGGGAAATCTTACCGGAGGCGTCCGGGGGAAGCAATTCCGGGCTGATGGGTGTATCCAGAATATCATCCAGAACCGCCTTGGCCGGGGCAAATACTGCGTCCTGAGAAACCGCCTCAATGATCCAGCGGATCAGCGTCTTGGGCACAGTTCCGTTGACACCATACATGCTCATATGGTCACCATTATAGGTACACCAACCCAAAGCCAGTTCGCTCAAATCTCCTGTTCCCACAACAATGCCGTTAACTGTGCTGGAGTAATCCATCAGGATCTGTGTCCGCTCTCTTGCCTGGGAATTTTCAAAAGTTCCGTTGCAAACGGAAATATCATGTCCAATATCCCGGAAATGGGTGGTCACCGCATCCTTAATGCTGATCTCCTTACAGCTAATCCCCAAAATACGCATCAAATCCCATGCGTTACGGTATGTTCTGTCAGAGGTGCCGAAACAAGGCATAGTAACACCATAAACGCTGGATGCAGGCCGTCCCAGCTGACGCACTGCCTCCACAGCCACCAAAAGAGCCAGTGTAGAATCCAAGCCTCCGGAGATACCCAGCACAGGATTTGCATTGATGGTGGCAAGCCGCTGCTTCAGGCCTGTGACCTGTAACTGGAAAATATCCTTACACCGCTGCATGCGGGAGGCCTTATCGGAAGGAACAAAGGGCAGTTTGCGAAGCTGATACAATCTGCCATCGGAACGAAGCTCTTCCCTACCTGTCGAAGGCACGGTTGTGTAACCGGTGGAGGCGTGCTTTGCGGCGGCACTGCGGAAGGAAATGTTTTTCATTCTGTCCGCGTTGACTTTCCCCAGATCGCAGTCCTGCAGGATCATATAATCTGTATCCGGCAGTTTCTCATTCTCCAGAAGAATACGTCCGTTTTCCGCAACAATGCTGTGGCCGGAATAGACCAGATCAGAGGTGGATTCGGTGTATCCGGCAGAACAGTAGGCATAGATACAATTGCATACACCGGATTGCAGCCTGACCACGTTCCTGCGAAGCTCTCCCTTTCCTGCCAATTCATTGGAGGCAGACAGGTTCGCGATCACATTGGCGCCATTGAGAGCCAGCATGGTAGATGGCTGGATGGGTGCATTCACATCCTCGCAAAGCTCAATGCCCAGCACTGCGCCACCGGCCATTTCCAGCAGCAAATCCGTTCCCAGAGGGGCATCGCCCAGCTCCTGGCAGCCGAACACATCCTGTCCTTTAACTATTTGCAGGACATCGCTGCCGGAAAGGAACCAACGGCCCTCGTCACCGGACAGATAAGTTTTGGGGACGATCCCACGAATCACACCGGCATGGAACACCACCGCACAGTTAAACAGGCTACCCTTTAGACGAACCGGAGAACCGACAACAATATGCATATCAGGGTGGGCACCGGAATATTTAGCAATCTGCCGGATGCCTTTTTTTACATCGTTCCAAAGGGCATCCTGGAAGAACAGGTCACCGCAGGTATAGCCGGTAATAGCAAGCTCCGGGAACAGGAGCAAGTCCACGTTCTGATCGTCCGCTTTTTCAATATAATTGCAGATCTGCTGGGTATTCAGCTTTGTATCGCCGGGTTTTACCGCAGGCACCGCACATGCAATTCTGATATAATCAAGCATACTATCCCTCCGCATTGCTTTCTTATATAATATCATAACACATTCTTGCCGAATTGCAAAGAAAATATAAAGCGACTCACCAATTTTGATGAGTCACTTAGGTTTTACGCAGCCGCTAAGGGAAGGTGTATCACAATTAGCCATCGTCTCGGTCATGAAAAACGCTTCTATAAAATGACCTGTACTTGACAACTAAACCCATGTTGCAATGCCCCTTCTCACAACTCGGCAAGTTTTTTAAGTGTTTCAACAAGTTCAGTTTGCTCCCAGGGGTATCCCTCAACGCCAAAGTGCCCTTGCAGCGCGGTTTGTCCGTAAATAGGCCGGCGCAGCTGCAGTTTCCGGATAATGCCGCCCGGGGTAAGATCGCAAGCCTGACGCAGCAATTTGGTCAGTTCCTCATCCGGCAGCTTTCCGGTGCCGTAGGTTTCCACACGAACGGATACAGGCTCTGCCACACCGATGGCATAGGCCAACTGTACTTGCACCGTTTCCGCAAGACCGGCAGCTACCAGATTCTTGGCCATGTAGCGGGCCATATAAGCGCCGCTTCTGTCCACCTTTGTGGGATCCTTACCGGAGAAGGCGCCGCCGCCGTGGGAAAACCATCCGCCATAGGTATCTACTATGATCTTTCTGCCGGTAAGTCCGGTATCGCCGTTAGGGCCGCCGATAACAAAATTTCCCGTGGGGTTGATATGAATGTGGTTCACACCGGAAATATCAAAACCGTAATGCTTCAAAACAGGGGCAATCACGCCGTCCCGGATGTATCTTCTAAGTTCACTGATCTCAAAATCCGGGCTGTGCATAATAGAGACCACCACGGTATCAATGCCAACCACGTTTCCCTGACTGTCCAATTCCGCTGTGACCTGGGTCTTTCCGTCAGGACGGAGCAGGTCGTTACTCTGTACACACAGTGTGAGTCTGTTGGCCAGAGCCCGTGCCAAAGCAGCAGGCAGGGGCATCAGCTCCGGGGTGTGTGTACAGGCACCGCCAAACATCATACCCTGATCTCCGGCGCCACCCACTTCATCATTGGTGCCCAAAGCGATGTCAGCTGACTGGGTGTGAATCTTGCACAGAATCTCAACGGACTCCCAATCAAAACTGTCAGAGGGATTGTTGTATCCGATTTTCTTGATGATCTGACGGGCCACCGCAGGATAATCCACCACAGCGTTGGTAGTGATTTCACCGCAAATCAGGCAGAAATTGGCAGTCACCATGGTTTCGCAGGCAACGCGTGCATTGGGGTCCTGAGCAAGGCAGGCATCCAGAATACCGTCGGAAATGGCATCCGCCACCTTGTCGGGATGACCACAGGTCACACACTCAGAAGTAAATAAACGTTTCTCCATATACAATTCTCCTTTTTTCTAAGAAAAAACCGCACACCGAAGATTCGATGTGCGCAAAATCGAACCCTCATCTTTCGTTGCCGCCGGATTTGGCACCAGGCTCGAGAAGGTATTTCCTCTCTGCAGGTTGCCGGGTTTCATAGGGCCGGTCCCTCCACCACTCTTGATAAGGCGCATATGCAGTTACCAAGACATTTTACCGCAAATTTCTCACTTGTCAACTATTAATTTTCACCTGTAATGTTCATAATTCCTATATAGACTTTTTTATGGAAAACTGATATGATAGTTCCAATCTATTTAGGAGTTGAGATACTTGAAAAATCTTCGCAGACGTTTTGACCGTTTCTGCTTCCAAAACCGCCGCTGGGGCATCCCCAATTTGATGCTTTATGTGGCGATTGGCAGCGCCATCGTGTATTTTATGAGCATGATTGATGAAAGCAATACCCTCTATTATGCTCTCCATTTCGACCGGGAGGCTATCCTGCGGGGCCAGATCTGGCGGCTGTTTACCTATACTTTTACCTATAATGCAGGCAATGTTCTTTTAACCGTCATTGGCCTTTTCTGCTACTATTCCCTGGGACGGGCTATGGAAAACAGCTGGGGAACGCTGAAATTTAACCTATTCTACTTTACCGGTGTGCTCCTGATGGACATCTATGGATTGGTTTTCAATTCCCCTGTGAATGTAACCTATCTCAACATGAGTCTGTTCCTTGGCTACGCCACCATGTACCCGGATGCCCAGTTCCTGTTCCTTTTCATCATCCCGGTACGGGCTTGGATCTTTGCTTTGATAGATCTGGTGCTGACCTTTGCGGACGTGATCCGGCTCTCCTTCCCTGTGGTTTACTTTCCCTACAACCTGTTCCCACTGATTGCCATTGCCAACTATTTCCTGTTCTTTGGAAAAGATGTTCTTAATGTGATTCCCCTATCCTGGCGGTTAAACGCCCGGCGGCTGTTCAAAAAGAAACGGGCAGTGAAAAAGGTTGTTCCCTTCCCCACTGCCGGTTCCTATCAGGCTACCACCGCCACAGTAAAGGTGCCGTACACCCATAAGTGCACCGTATGTGGACGAACCGATGTTTCCAACCCGGAGCTTGAGTTCCGGTACTGCTCCAGGTGCAGCGGCTACCACTGCTACTGCCAGGATCATATCAATAACCATACCCACATTCAGTAAGAAATCGAGGATGCTTAGGCATCCTCGATTCCGTTTTCGTATTTTTTATACAGGCACATTTCGTAATCGATCCCATTCTCCTGACCGGACTGGAGAATCTCCTCCATGTGCCACTGGGGGTCAGTATCCAGATTGTGGAAATAGGTGTCCGATTCCGGCATGGCGTGCACTTTTGTCACATAAGCAGTGTCGCACATAGGAAGCATCTGCCTGTACACACTGCCGCCGCCGATGACCATTGCCCGCTCCGCTGTCTCTGCCACCTTGGCAGCTTCCTCCGGCGTATTGCACACCACAGCGCCGTCAATTTGAATATTCTGCCGGGAGAGTACAACATTCACGCGGTTAGGCAGCGGCTGTCCGCCGGGAAAATCGGCCAGCGTTTTTCTGCCTACAATTACCATGGCACCCTTGGTGGTCTGACGAAAGAATTTCCTGTCTGCCGACAGGGCAACAGGCTGGGTGCCGTCTTTGCCGATACCCCAATCATCATATACCGCAACAATTAGTTCCATACTAAACCTCAAATAGCCATGGGAATTTCAAAATTGAAATCGTGGTACTGATAGCCCTCTACCTTAAAGCTGTCCTTTGTGAACTGATAGAAGTCGGTAATGGACGGATCCAGTGTCACCTTGGGCGCGTCAAAGCCCTCTCTCTCCAGCATTGCCTTGACAGCGGGGATATGCCGGTCATAGATATGACAATCCGCAATCACGTGGACAAGCTCGCCCGCTTCCAGTCCGGAGGCTTGTGCCATCATCATCAGCAGCATGGAGTACTGGCAAACATTCCAGTTGTTAGCTGCCAGCATATCCTGACTGCGCTGATTCAAAATTGCGTTCAGGGTATTACCGGAAACATTGAAGGTCATGGAGTAGGCGCAAGGATACAGGTTCATCTCATTGAGATCCTGGAAATTATAAAGGCTGGTCAAAATACGCCGGGAGGCAGGATTGTGCTTTAGGTCGTACAGAACTCTGTCCACCTGGTCAAACTCGCCCTCTTTGAACTGGTATTTAATGCCCAGCTGGTAACCGTAGGCCTTACCGATGGTACCGTCCTCGCCTGCCCACTCGTCCCACACGTGGCTGCCAAGGTCACAGATACGGTTGGACTTCTTCTGCCAGATCCAAAGCAGCTCGTCCAAAGCAGATTTCCAATAGGTACGGCGCAGGGTCATAAGGGGAAATTCTTCCTTTAGGTTATAGCGGTTTACCACACCAAACTTTTTAACCGTGTGGGCAGGCGTGCCGTCTTCCCAATGGGGGCGCACCTGAAGATCGGTATCGTAAAAACCATTTTCCAAAATATCAAGACATGTCTGACGGTAAAGTTCATCCGCTCTGCTCATAAAAGTTCCTCCATTTTTATTTGTGAGACAGACCCAGCCAAGGCAGAAAGGCCAGTCAATGATTCCATATCTACGTATTCAGCCCCCATTTGAACAAGCTCCTCAGCCGCGGCAGAGCCATCCCGGAAGCAAAGTACAGGACTCCAGTTGTACTTTAGGTTCTGTACGGCGCCGTGCCAGCTGCCACCCTCTCTCAGGCAGCATTGGCAGACGATTGCTGCCATACCTAGTGCGTGAATAACCCGGTTTCGGCTCAATGCCCTTTGAGAAGTGAAAGGAAGGTCAAATCCGTCCTCTGAAAGATATAAAATATTCTTTCGCAGCGGATATTTTTCCAACCCATCCGCCACCACACTAATAACCCGGCCGCCGTTATCAAGGCAAGCCTCCTGCGCCTCCCGGTCAGCTCCCCGGGCATTTCCGGAAACAAGAGTAATACTCTGTCTGGCAGCCTGCTTTCCCACCTCCCGGGCGAACGCAAGGTTCTGCGCCTGCAAGACCCTGCTGCCTACAAGAGATATCTTAGGGGTGTTCAATATCTGCGTATCCCCCTTAGCCCACAAACAGCCGGGGCTGTCCAGACCTAGGCGTTTACGAACCACCAGTGGGTAGTTTTCGCTGACCCGTGTAATTGGGAAACAATCCTTTTTTTGCCCACGAAGCAGATAACTGTGGAGCAAATCTCCCTCATCCAGCAAAGAAAGGATCCGCAGCGCCATCTGCTCATCGTAACCCAGCCTTTTCAGGACACCCAGATCCAGCTGTGTTCCTGTTTCTGTTGTAGCTCTGTTCTGCACTCGGGATGCCAAAGTACGGAACTGGGCAACCGTAAGCGCTTTTCTTTCCGGATTTCCAAGGCTTCCTGTCAGCAGCAGAAAGCCTTGCTCCCGGGGGGTCAACGGAAGCGCTTCTTAATCACCGGAGCCTTGACCTGTTCTTCGGTCAGGCTGCCGTCACTGCCCAGAAGCATAGGGGTAATAGTGTAATTGGAGAATTTTGCGATCTCGTCCAGCTTTGCTTTCTCCGGGAAATTGCCGATCACCGACCAAGCGATACCTTTGCGCTTTGCCCGTCCGGTTCTGCCAATACGGTGGACGTAGTATTCATTCTCCTCAGGGATATCAAAATTGACAACGCAATCCACATCATCCACGTCGATTCCTCGGGAGGCAACATCCGTAGCAATCAAAATAGTCAGTTTTCCGTCACGGTAGCGCTGCATAGTACGCTCCCGCTGGCTCTGGCGGATATCGCCGTGGATGCAGTCGCAATCCGCTCCGGCCCGCTGGAAATCATCGCACAGCCGCTGGCACATGTGTTTGGTATTGCAGAAGATCATCACCCGCTCGTATCCCTGGGTGCGAATCAGCCGAAGTGTGGTTTCTGCCTTTTCCAGAGGGGAAACGGTAATGCAGTACTGATCAATATCAGGCCGGTCCTCCATTTTGGGTTCTACGGTGATCTCCACCTCATCCCGCTGGTACATCCAGGATACCGTCATGACCTCCTGGGAGATCGTTGCGGAAAACAGACCCAGATTTTTTCTGTTCTTAATTTTCTCAATAATGCGGGTCACGTCTTTAAAAAAGCCCATGTCCAGCATCCGATCCGCTTCGTCCAGCACAACTGTCTGAATCTTATCTAAGCGAATATTCTTACGGTTGTAGTGGTCCATCAGACGGCCCGGTGTAGCTACCACGATCTGGGGCTTTTTCTCCAGTTGCTTTGCCTGCCCTACGATACCCGCGCCGCCATAAAGCACCGCCACACGGATACCCTGATAATAAGTCAAAAGTCCACGAAGCTCATCACCGATCTGAATCGCCAATTCCCGGGTAGGCGCCAGAATCAATCCCTGTACCTCCGGACAGTCAGCATCCACATGCTCGATCATAGGGATACCGAAAGCAAAGGTCTTTCCGGTTCCGGTGGGTGCTTTTGCAATCACATCTTTCCACTGCATAAAGGAAGGAATTGCCAACTGCTGTATGGTTGTGGGGTAGCCGTAACCCTTCTTCTCCAGCGCTTTGAGCATCTGCTGGGAAAGGCCAAGCTCGGCAAAGGTAATGTTACTGTCATCCATTTCTCTATTTTCGTCCTTTAGCTGTATTTAAACGAGTATATTCTAACAGTTTTTTTCTTTTTTTGCAACGTGTTTTCCCCAAGTTTCCTCCTTTCACAGAAAATTAAGATTTGGCGCCAGCCTGTGGGTGGACAAAAGGCAGAAATTGTGATATATTTTATGTTGATATTTTGTATCTAGAAAGGTCTTCAAATTTTAGGAGGCATTGTTGAAAATATGGGAAAGCTAATTGTAATTGAAGGAACAGACGGTTCCGGTAAGTCTACTCAGTTTAAGCTTCTGTCCGAGCGTCTGGACCGTGAAAACATTCAGTTCCAGCGCATTGTATTCCCCCGTTATGATCAGGACAGCTCCGCGCTGATCCGGATGTATCTCGGCGGTCAGTTTGGTTCCAAGCCCACAGATGTGAACGCCTACGCCGCATCCACATTCTATGCGGTTGACCGTTTCGCTTCCTACAAGATGGATTGGGGCAATTGGTACGAAAATGGAGGTCTTGTTCTGTCTGACCGGTACACCACCTCCAACGCGGTACATCAGGCCTCCAAAGAGCCTGAAGGCGAACAGGAGCAATATCTGCAGTGGCTGTACGATCTAGAATACAACAAACTGGGGCTTCCCCGTCCGGATCTGACTATTTATCTGGATGTGCCCACCGATTTTACGGAAATGCTGCTGCGTCACAGAGAGCAGGATACCAATACAAAGGCAGACATTCATGAAAAGGACACTTCCTACCTTGCCACCTGCAGGAAAATGGGACGTAAGGCCGCTGAATTCTACAACTGGACCGTTATCTCCTGTGTACGGGATGGAAAGTTGCGTACTATGGAAGACATACACAACGAAGTTTACACATATGTAAAACACTGTCTGGAGGGTTAAACTATGGTATATCTGTTATTGGGTACAGGTTTTGAAGAAACAGAAGCAATCGCACCCCTGGATCTGATGCGCCGTGCCAATATCCAAGTATTGACGGTAGGTGTTACCGGCAAGACTGTTTACGGTGCTCACGGAATTGGTGTAGAAGCCGATATCACTATCGATCAAATGGATCTGACCGATCTTGAAATGATCGTTCTTCCCGGTGGCTTGGGTGGTGTGGCATCCGCCAGAGCCAGCAAGCCCGCTATGGACGCCCTGGCGTTCGCATGGGAAAACGGAAAATATGTTGCCGCCATCTGCGCCGGCCCAACCGTTCTGGCTGACCTGCATATTACAGACGGAAAAAACGCCACCTGCTACCCAGGCTGTGAGGGCGGTATGGGAAGCGCAGTGATGGCGCAGAACCAAGCCTGCGTACAGGACGGAAAGCTGATCACAGGAACCTCTGCAGGCTGCGCGATTCCCTTTGGTCTGAAGCTGGTAGAAACGCTCAAAGGTCATGAAGTCTGTCAGAAAATCGCTTCTCAGATCGTGATTCGCTGATTCTTTGGAGGAAATTATGGATAATCAAAACACAAACCGGCCGGAGCTGAATGATGACAACTGGCTGGACAATGTCCTGGGGCAAACCCAGAACACCCAGGATTTTGGGCTGGATGAGACAGCCTTGATCTCTGCCGGTCTTCGGCATCCGGATCAGTTGAATCTGGAAAACATCTTGGCAGAAAACTGGGATGACATACCAACTGACACTACCCCGGAAGACGCTGAACCTGTGGTTCAGCCCATTCCCCAGCCTGACGCAGAGGAAGATTCCCCCCAAAAGGAAGAACCAGAGCCGAAGTCCCGAAAAAAGAAGGCTGAGATTATTGAAAAACGCCGTCCCTGTATGAAAAAGGGGTACGGTCTGCTGGGAATCCCCCACCTACTGGCAACAGCTATCTGGCTGCTGCTGATCGTTACCATCGGTGTATCTCTTGGGCGCACCATTTGGGTGTGCTGTGCGGATTTGATGGCTTTTGGTAAAAAGGATCAACAGGTGACCATCACTATTACGGAAAGCGATGATATTGAGTCCGTCTCCCAAAAGCTGGGCAATGCCAAGCTGATTAACTATCCGGGTCTATTCAAGTTCTTTGCGGAAATTACCGGCAAGGCCGATAATATCAGCGTTGGCACTTTTACACTGAACGCCCAGCTGGACTACAACGCCATGATCAACGGCATGGGTTCTTACGCCCCCGCCCGTGAAGTGGTGGATGTTCTCTTCCCGGAAGGCGCTAACTGCGCCCAGATTTTTAAAATTCTGGAAGATAACAAGGTCTGCACCGTAGAGGAGATGGAACAGTGGGCTGCTGAGGGTGAATTGGACGATTATTGGTTCCTTGAGGATGTGTCCCGTGGTGATAAGTATTGCCTGGAGGGTTATCTGGCCCCTGACACCTACACCTTCTACACAGACGATGAACCCAAACGTGTTCTTGAAAAGTTCCTGGATGAGTTTGACGACCGTTTCACCGAATTGATGCATGAAGACCTGGCACTTTTGCAGCAGCGTTATGCCGAAATGCTGGCATCCAATGGGTATGGGGAAGAATATATTCAGGAAAACCCGTTGACTCTGCACAAAGCACTGACCATTGCATCTATCGTACAAAAGGAGATGGCAACGGATGTAGAAAGCTACAATATTGCTTCCGTTTTCTATAATCGTGTGACCAATCAGGCAAGTTATCCCTTCCTGGATTCTGACGCCACTGTTTATTATGCCATTGGTGACTATTTTGGAGAGATTAACCAGCTCACATCGGAGCATTTAGACTTCGACAGTCCCTATAACACCCGGAATCACCAGGGTCTGCCTCCCGGACCCATCTGTAATCCCGGCACGTTCGCCCTGTACGCCGCGCTGGATCCCAATGATACAAATTACCACTATTTCGTCTATGACCGTGAGCAAAGGGAGCATGTATTCAGTGAAACCTACGAAGGCCACCTGCGTGTCTTGGAGAGATTGGGGTTGTAATGGATAGAAAACTAGAGCTTTTAAGCCCGGCAGGGGATATGGAACGGCTGAAAATGGCTGTGCTTTACGGGGCGGATTCCGTATATCTGGCAGGTACCGATTTTGGTATGCGTTCCTTTGCGGGCAACTTTACCCCAGAGGAGCTTCCAAAGGCTGTGGAATTTGCCCACAGCCACGGGGTGAGCGTGCACGTCACAGTAAACACTATGCCCCGAAATGATGAAGTTGTATCTTTACCGGCATATCTGGAGCACCTTCAGGATGCCGGTGTAGACGCACTGATTCTGGCGGATCTGGGTGCGTTTACCCTTGCGGGGAAATACGCGCCCAAATGCCAGCGGCATATCTCAACCCAACAGTCAATTTCCAACTACGAGTGCGCCAACGCGTGGTACGACCTTGGTGCCCAGCGTGTGGTGCTTGCCCGTGAACTGAGTCTTGAGGAAGTGGCAACAATTCGGCAAAAAACACCTAAAGATCTGCAGATCGAAACCTTCGGTCACGGCGCAATGTGTGTCAGTTATTCCGGCAGGTGCCTGCTTAGCAATTATATGACCGGGCGGGATTCCAACCGGGGAGCTTGCGCCCAGCCCTGCCGCTACCAATACGCGCTGATGGAGGAAAAGCGCCCTGGGGAATACTTCCCTGTGTACGAAGACGAGAAAGGGACATACATTCTCAACTCCCGGGACATGTGCACCATTGACCATATCAAGGATCTGATGGATGTGGGAATTGACAGTATAAAGATTGAAGGCCGGGCAAAATCCGCCTACTACGCAGCCATTGTGACCGGCGCTTACAGACACGTCATCGATGATGTGACCGCAGGCAGACCCATTGACCCAGTTTGGCGTGATGAGGTGGATCATGTGTCTCACCGGATCTACTCTACAGGCTTTTACTACGGATATCCGGGCCAGTACACCGAAAATTCCCGCTATA
Organism: Faecousia sp.; assembly: GCA_045577435.1. GTDB lineage: Bacteria > Bacillota > Clostridia > Oscillospirales > Oscillospiraceae > Faecousia. Next base: position 14,567 of record JAZNIL010000003.1, read on the forward strand.
TCCGCCAGTGGCAAATCTGCGCTCTGGTGGAAAGCTGTGACGATACAGGCCTTGCCGTTTGCAGCCTCCGCAACAAATTCACCGCCGGGGATACTATGGAGCTTGTAGGGCCGGATCTGCGACCATCCTCCTTCCAAGTCCCCGTTATGAAGGACATGGAGGAAAATCCCCTGGACGAGCCAAGAACACCGCAAATGCGCTTTAAGATACAGCTGCCTGTACCGGTGCCCGCTATGAGCATACTGCGCAGGAGCGTAGATCTGTCCGTAAAGTAAAATATACTCAAAAGGGATTGTTGCAAATTGCCCAGTTTTATCGTTATAATTTGTAGGGGCGGCCATTGGCCGCCCCTATACCCATAGGATGTAGACTCTCGTATAATTTAGGGGCTGTTGCTTTATTCTGCAACAGCCCCTTTTAACATACTTGTGTTAAGGCAGAACACGCTCAGTGAAACGGGTACGCATACCATCCAGAGAACGGACAAAGCCCTCAGCGTACTTAACGCCGGACTGCATTCCACGGAACTCAGACAGGATACGGATAGTATCAAAGAAACGCTCCTCATCACCACCAAGGGATGCGTAATTGGCTGCCATCCAAGCCTTCTGGCTCTCCATGCAGTTGAGCATCTTCATCTTGGTTTCAAAGAAATCTGTGATGTCCACATAGTCAGTAGGCTGGAAGCCCATGCCATTCACCGGCTCCCAATGCCAGATAGAAGGAATTACATCGTAGGGTTCTTCCTCAGTCTTCAGGTGGGCGATGGGGATCATAACAGCAATATCGCAGATAATCTTTGCGGTGAGCATATGGTCGGGATTGTAGTCATGGAGGCTATGGGTAAAGATCACATCAGCCTTGCAGTGGCGTACCAGATTGATGAATGCCAAACGAACCTCCTTGGTCTCGTAGAACATCTCATCATCATAATCCAGACAAATGTACTCCGCACCGATCAGTGCAGCGGAATTAGCCGCTTCCTGCTTCCGGATAGCAGCGATTTCCTCCATGGTGTGGGTCGCGGAACCAATATTGCCGCTGGTAGCAGTGGCGATAAAGACCTTATGGCCCTGGGATGCATACTTAGCAAGTGTGCCGGCACACATGGTTTCCACATCATCGGGATGCGCGCCAATTGCCAAAATGTTCATAGGTTTATACCTTCCTTTCTATAATCAGACCTTTGCATGTCTGTTTTCCATATACTTGTCGCTGACGATAACAATCAGCAGGATCAAGCCCTTGACAAAGGGCTGCAGGGCGGCCGGAATGGAGAACATCGTCATAGCATTGTAGATGATGTTCATTAAAAGGACGCCCCAAAGGGTCTTGATAGCACCGCCTTTACCGCCTGCCATTGACGTACCACCTACAATGACCATAGGAATCACATTCATGGGGCCATTGAGTGCTAGGTTACCGGAAGCGGAGAACTGACGGGTCATCATAACTACGGCACCGATTGCGGCATACAAGCCCTGCGCTATATATGCACTCCAGATGTAATTTCTGGATTTCAGACCCATATTATCCGCAACGCTAACATTTCCGCCCACCAGATACAGGTTTCTGCCGTACTGGGTTCTGCGGAAGATAAACTCCGTCAGCAGTGCAAGTGCGATAAACAGGAAAAAGACGATGGGTATGATATTAAACAGTTTGATGTTATTAATCGCCTGCAGCACAGGATGGGGTACAGAAACAGGAGTCGCTTTGGTTATTGTCAAGGCAATCCCCTTATAGGCCAGCTGCATGGTCATGGACACAATGAAAGGTGACAGGCGGAATGTTGCCACAAAGAAACCGGTAATGGTTCCGCACAGGCAGCCAATGGCCAGCGCTGTTACCATAGCAAGCGCAAAGTTCATTTCTGCCTTCAGCATCATCATAAAAACACAGGCAGACAGTGCCATAACAGAACCAAAGGATATATCTAACTGTCCGACCAGCAAGATAAATGTGAAGCCAATGGCTACGATACCGTAACCGGAGATTGCGTCCGCAATGGCATACATATTATAAGCAGAGCCAAAGTTTCTGTTTGCCAAAGACATAATGACAAACAGCACTACTGCAAGCACAGGAATGCGATAATGAGTGAAAACTCTCTTTACCAATGTCATAGCAATCACCTCTTCTTTAAGTGGTCAAGGTTGATGGCCAGCAGCAGGACAGCGCCCTGAACAATGTACTGCACAGCTGTGCTGACGCCCAGCAGCTGCAAAATATTGGTAATCAGGCCAAATGTGACCGCGCCAATGAACACCTGAACCATACCGCCGTGACCACCGTACAGAGCGTTACCACCGATGATGGAGCAGACAGCGCCGTTAAAGTCACCGCCAACACCGGCGCCATCAGAAGCGCTGTTGAATCTTGCAGAGTAGATCACCGCAGCGATACCGCAGCACAGGCCGGCCACAGTGTAGGCAATCACCTTCACCCGACCTACATTGATACCTGCCAAGAAAGCAGAGTTCTTGTTAGCGCCTGTCAGCAGCATTTTCCTGCCAAAGGTAGTCTTTTTGATAATAATCTGCAGAATCACCATCACGCCGATCCAGATCAGCGCACAAACCGGGAAGCCCAGAATATCTCCCTGTCCCAAAGTGCGGAACCAATCCAGTTCCTCAGGAATCTGGATACGGATGATCTCGCTGCCATTGCAATACCATTTTGCCAGTGCCTGGGCCATCATGCCGGTTGCCAGTGTAATCATAAAACCTTCACCGGAACCACCACGGACTAACTTCATTAAAAAGCCATTGAACAGGCCCATGCAAAGACCCACCGCCAACGCCACAATGATACCCACCAGGCCGCTTCCTGTGGATTTTTCCATACCAATGCACAAAACAGCACACAATGCCATACAGTGACCGATAGAAAGGTCAAAGCCGTTGACTAGCAGCGTCATAGTACAGGCAACAGCCAATAGTCCGTTCACTGTAATCTGCCGGAGCACATTTGCAAGGTTGCTGCCACTAAAGAAGTTCTTGGAGGTGACTGCACCCACAATAATCAGAGCGAACATCAAAAGAATGTTCGTATTGTTTCTCACCCATTGGCCAATACTCTTGGCTTCAAGGCGTTTTGTAGCTGTACTATTCATATATCCTCCTCTTAAGACCAACGGAACACATCAAAGTTTCCGATATTTATCTCTATCAGGGTTAAAGAGCATGACGCATCACTTCCACGGCGTTTATCTGTTCACCGGTCAGTTCTGCAACAATCGCATCGTCCTTCATAACTAGGACACGGTCGCTCATACCCAAAACCTCGGGAAGCTCAGAGGAGATAAGAATAATTGACTTACCCTGGGCCGCCAGCTCATTGATGATCTCATAAATCTCGAACTTTGCTCCCACGTCGATACCGCGGGTAGGCTCGTCCATAATCAGGATATCAGGATTGGTATTCAGCCACTTGCTGACAACCACCTTCTGCTGGTTACCACCGGACAGATTACCAACCTTCTGATTGCGGTGGGGCGTTTTAATTCTGGTCTTTTCGATATAGGAATCCGCAATCTCGTTTTCCTGCTTTGCGTTTGTGAAACCATTTTTTACAATAGAGCCAAGATCAGCAGATACAATATTAGACTTTACAGCGAAGTCAAGGGTCAGCCCCTCCACTTTACGGTCCTCAGTCAAAAAAGCAATGCCATGTTTCTTGGCGGAGGCGGGGTCAGTGATCTTGACATGATTCCCATTGACGTATACATCAAGAGAAATCACATAATCAACGCCAAAGATGGCCCGCATGATCTCTGTTCTTCCGGCACCCACCAAGCCGGCAATGCCCAAAACCTCACCCTTACGTAGGCTAAGGCTGACATTTTGCTTCCGGTCCTTACGGCAGAGGTTTTCAACCTTGAGGATTTCCTCACCAATCTGCACATTCCGCTTGGGATAGGCACTGCTGACCTCACGGCCAACCATCATCTCCACCAGTTCGTCCTGTGTGACCTTGTCCACATCACGGGTGCCAATGATCTTGCCGTCACGCATAACCGTAACTGTTTCGCAGATATCGAAGATTTCCTCCATTCGGTGAGATATATATATAACAGCAATTCCGCCCTTTTTCAGGTCACGAATGATCTGGAAAAGAGCTTCCAGTTCTTTCTTCGTAAGTGTTGCAGAGGGTTCGTCCATCAAAATAATACGAGAATTGTGGCTAAGTGCCTTGGCAATTTCCACCATCTGCTTCTCCGCAACAGTCAAACTGCCAACCAGCCTTCTTGGATCCACATCGAAGCTAATCCGGGTCAGCAGTTCCTTTGCCTTCTGATTGATCTGTTTCCAATTGACCAGCTTACCCTTGGGCGCAAGTCGGCCTGCGAAAATATTTTCCGCAATAGACAGTTCATCTACAAGGTTCAGCTCCTGAAAAATAATGGTAATACCATTGGCATCAGCTACCTGTGGATTGGTAATATCCACTTCAACGCCATCAATGATAATAGAACCGGCATCTTTCTTATAGTTGCCGTTCAGAATTTTCATAAGTGTGGATTTGCCCGCGCCATTTTCACCCACAAGGGCACGGATCTCACCCTCTGCAACAGAAAAGCCAACATCATCCAGCGCCTTTACGCCGGGGAAAGACTTACTGATGCCACGCATCTCGAAAAAAACTTGATTATTCACAGAAACGTCTCCTTCTTTTCAAAAGCCGGGTGCAAACACCCGGCTTTTGATGCATTTAAGTTACTCGGTCAAGCTAGAAGGTTCACGAATTAGTCGTGAGGTGCAACGTCAGCGTTCTCCTTAGTGACCAGCTCCATACCCAGGTACATTACACGCTCAACTTCCTTGCCCTCGGAAACGGACTTGATCACGTCCATTGCGTCACGGGAGAAGAAACCGGCAGGATAAGTAATGGTGAACATGAACTTGTCGCTCTTCAGATAATCGATGGAGTAGTCATAGAAGCCTTGAGACGCGATCTTGCAGGTATCTGCCTTGCCAGCGGCCTCAATGGCGTTCCAAACGCCCTTGGACATGCCGTCGTCCTGAACGAGGAATGCCTTCAGGTCGGGGTGAGCGGTCAGAATGTTCTCAGCAGCGGTCTGTGCCTTCTGGGTATCCCAGTCACAGTATTGGGTGTCAACCACTTCAATGTTGGGGTATTTCTCAAGGACTTCCATAAAGCCGGCGGTACGGGCCATTGCGTTGTCAGCGCCAGTCAAGCCAGCGATGATAGCAACCTTACCGGAGTCACCGGCCTGATCAATGTAGGTCTGAGCCTGCAGAATGCCGGATTCCTTCTGGCCGAACAGCACCTTATAGATCTTATCGCTGATACCCAGCTCATCAGCAAAGCCGTAGTGGTCAACAACGATGATGCCTGCGTCAGCAGCCTTGCCAACAACGGGAGCCAGAGCAGCATTGTCAACGGCCTGAATGGTCATAGCATCAAAGCCCTGGGAAATAATGGAGTTAACCTGATCAATCTGAGTAGAAGCATCCTGCTTGGAGTCAAAGATTTCGTAGGTCCAGCCCCACTCCTCACACTTCTCCTTAATGACAGCCTCGTACAGCTTGTTCCACTCGTTGTACTCAGCAACGGAGATAGCAACCTTGAACTTGCCATCATCCTTAGGTGTGCCACAGGCAACCAGACCAACGACCATAACCAGTGCCAGCAACAGAGCAATCAGTTTTTTCATTTTTGTTCCTCCTTAAATTTGTCTTGACACCGTATCCGTTTACAGTGCCAAAACCACAAAATACAACCCCGGAGCACGCCAAGATTGTTAAGAGAATATTAACACATTTTCCGTCATATAGCAATATGTAATTTGCCCAAAGATGTTCCTATGATTTTGTAACTTTTGTTGTTTTGAAGGGTTAATAATGTTCTGTTTTTTATGAATTACATATAATATTACTAGAATTACATATAATATTACTAATAGAATTCTTTTTTTCATACTGGGCCGATTGCATGAAGGAATATATAGTATTCAAACTTTATACGTTTATGCGCCATTTGGAAGGTTTGTAACCTTCCAAATGGCGCACAAATACTGCCCGAACAATCAGTATTCACCATACTGGGTTATTTCTCCGCATCCTTGTAACAGCGGTCAATCAGCTCCATCAGGTACAGGCTCTGTCTTATAGGCACAAAGGGTTCCTGACCCAGAGCACAATACTCATACACTTTTTGGTAGAAGGGAATCTCATAGCTGTTATCCAGACGATAGACTTCCTCTTTCCAAGGGATCGGGAGATCATTGACATACAGGCGGCCCGCCGCAGCCAGTTCCTCTGACGCCACAGCAGGCGGCAGCTCGCTGGGATCATACCAGCGCATACGGAACTGCATAACGTTGTCCTCTGCCACCTCGCTGACTATGGCACCGTACTTTCCATAAACGGCCCAGGCAGGTGTAGGCAGTGCCGCAGCCTGGTTAATATCCACATTCAGGATCACACCGCTTTCGCTGATCAGCTGGATGTTCACCACATCCTCAGCATCACCCGCGCTTGCCACAGTCTTAATGTAGCAGGAAAGGCGGGAAATCTTCTCTCCTGTGATGTAGAGCATCTCGTCCATGTGATGGTGGCCGTAGTTATTGAGCATTCCGCCGCCAAATTTACGGAAAGACTGCCAGTCATTACGCCGGGAGTAACCAAGCCTGCTGCGCTGAATACGGACCAATTCGCCAATCTTACCTGTTTCAATCAGTGCCTTTATCTGATTACACTCGTCGGATACTCTGGTGGCATGATATACAAGCAACTTTTTTCCGGTATTTTCAGCGCACCGGACAATCCGGCAGGAGGATTCATAGTCACTGGACATAGGTTTGTCCAGGAACACATCGCATCCCATCTCCATCGCAGTACAGGCTTGCACTTCGTGCAGATGGGTAGGAGAAGCTACTACTACAAGATCTGGTTTTTCAGCACCAATCATTTCGGCAATATCCGTGTATCCGTTGACGCCGTACTTTTCCTTTGCCTCAGCAAGACGTTCCAAAGATACATCAACCACAGCAACCAGGCTATATTGTTCCTTTCTCCCAAGAATCTGGGGTATATGGTGTGCCCAGCCGATGCGGCCCAGCCCTACCACTGCTGTTTTCAGTATTTTCATGGTAATACCTCCCATGTTTGTGATTAGAACACTGACAAATTAACACAAACATGAAAAGAAAGCAACAGCAGAACCTGTAAAAAACAACACAAAATCTTTACTATTATGTAGTGTTACACCATTGCTATATTGGCATAAGATGACCTTATCTAACTGAACTTTCTGGTTTTCCTCATATTGGGACACAATTCAATAGTCCAGCGTAGATGAAATCATCCGTTCTGCATATTGCATTACACGTCTCCCTTATGACATATATATTTATCTTTAGAAACAATTTAATTACGGAATAATTCAAGAGACACGGGCATAAAATATTGCACTTTTTGAGATAAACAGAAAATGAACCCTTTGGGCGGCACCCATTGGGTTCATTTTTTTAGAATAGACTTACCTGACTGGTTTCCGGAAGGTCGCCAAAGGCACCGGCTTCTTTCAGCATCTGCAAGTGTGTCTTGGAAACCTTGGGACAAGCAGCGGCAACTTCCTCGATGGACAGGAAGGTCTTGCCCTCACGGCCGTTCATAATATCCCAGGCTGCGCTTTCGCCCAGACCGGAAATGGCCACAAACGGGGGCAGCAACTTGCCGTCCTTGATCAAGAACTTTGTGGCATGACTTTCGTAAATGCTGATGGGCAGGAACTGAAAACCACGCAAATAGTATTCGTAGGCCACCTCCAGCGTGGTCAGCAGATCTTCGTCCTTGGCGGTGGCATCCTCATTGCCCTCGATGGCGTCAATATTTGCCAAAACCTTTTCAATACCGCCGGTCATAAGCACCGCATCAAAGCCGCCTTTCTGGCTGCGGCGGTAAAAATAGGCTGCGTAAAAAGCCAATGGATGGTAGACCTTAAACCAGGCAATTCTAAATGCCATCATACAGTAGGCAACCGCATGGGCTTTGGGGAACAGATACTTGATTTTCTTGCAGGAACCGATATACCAATCGGGAACACCGGCGGCAACCATCTCTTCCTCGGCTCCCGGGGGCAGTCCCCTTCCCTTACGGACCGACTCCATGATCTTAAATGCCCGCTTCTCCGGCATGCCGCAGGAGATCAGGTAGATCATAATATCGTCACGGGCGCCAATGGTCTGATCCACCTTTGCTATACCCGACACGATCAGATCCTTCGCATTACCCAGCCACACGTCTGTACCGTGGGTATAGCCGCAGATACGTACCAGGAAGTCAAATTTCGTCGGCTTGGTGTCCAGCAGAACGCCACGAGTAAAGCGGGTGTTGAACTCCGGCACACCTACCGCGCCGGTGGGTCCGAGGATCTTATCATTTTCATACCCAAGAATCTTGGAGCTGGTAAAAATGGACATGGTTCCTTTGTCATCCAGAGGAATTGTCTTGGCATCCACCCCGGTCATATCCTCCATCATACGAATCATGGTGGGATCATCATGACCCAGCATATCCAGCTTCAGCAGGTTTTCTTCCATGGAGTGGTACTCAAAATGGGTGGTAATCTGGTCGGAATTGGGGTCATCCGCAGGGTGCTGCACCGGACAGAAGTCCCAGATTTCATTTTCCTGAGGAATAACCACCAGACCGCCAGGGTGCTGACCTGTGGTACGACGTACACCTACACAACCGGCAGCAAGGCGGTTAATCTCCGCGCTGGGCGCGGTCATTTCCCGCTCCTGAAGGTACTTCTTCACGTAACCGTAGGCAGTTTTTTCCGCCACGGTACCCACTGTTCCGGCGCGGAACACGTGGGATGCGCCGAACATGGAAATACAGTATTTGTGCGCCTCTGACTGGTACTCACCGGAGAAATTCAGGTCGATATCCGGCACCTTGTCGCCGCCGAATCCAAGGAAGGTTTCAAACGGGATATTAAAACCATCTTTCTCCAGCTGGGCGCCGCACTTGGGGCAGGCCATATCCGGCAGGTCCGCGCCGCAGTTACAGTCCGCTGGGACATCCAGAATGGTATGTTTACAATTAGGACAGCGATAGTGGGGCGCAAATGAGTTAACCTCCGTAATGCCGGACATAAAGGCAACAATGGACGAACCCACAGAACCACGGGATCCCACCAGATAACCGTTTTCCAGAGAGTTCTGCACCAGACGTTGGGCGGACATATAAATCACATCGTAGTGGCAGGTGATAATATCGTTCAGTTCTGTTTCCACACGTTTGACGAATACCTCAGGCGGGTTATCGCCATACAGCCTGTGGAATTTCCCGTAGACCAGATCTTTCAAATCCTCCACGGAGTTTTCGATCTTGGGCGCAAAGAGATTGTGGGGCACGGGACGCATATTGTCCTTGTTCTCGCACATGTCCGCAATCATATTTGGATTGTGAACTACAATTTCGTAAGCCTTCTCTTCTCCAAGATAGGAAAACTCACGGAGCATTTCATCCGTCGTCCGCAGATACAGTGGATTAGGACGGTCACAGTCCTCAAAGCCCTTTGTGGCCAAAAGAATATGGCGGTAAATCTCATCCTCTGGGTTCAGGAAGTGAACGTCACCGGTGGCAACAACCGGTTTTCCCAGTTCCTCTCCCAGCGCTACAACACGACGGTTCAAATCCCGCAAGCCCTCTTCATCCTTAATTTTTCCCTTTTCCAGCATAAAAGCGTTGTTGGAAATAGGCTGAACCTCCAGATAATCATAGAAAGAGGCAATCCGCTTTAGTTCATGGTCACTTCTGTTACTTAAGACACACTGGAACACTTCGCCTGCCTCACAGGCAGAGCCGATGATCAGTCCCTCCCGGTGCTTTATCAGCTCCGACTTGGGGATTCTAGGGAAACGCTTAAAATACTGCAGGTTGGAGAGGGATATCAAATGATACAGATTCCGCAGACCCAACTGATTCTTTGCAAACAGAACTATGTGCTGGTTATAACGATCGTTCATCCGCATGGGGGATCGGATGGGTTCCATAGCCCTGTTGATTTCCTGCAGACTGTGAACACCCATTTGTTCAAGTGTCTGCAAATGTCTGGCAAAAATCAATCCGCAGGTGGCAGCATCGTCATTGGCTCTGTGGTGGTTAAATTCCGGCAGACCCAGAGCGTTGGCAACCATATCCAGTTTATGCCTATTCAGCTTAGGCATAAGGTTTTGGGACAGCACAAAGGTATCGGCAGAAGTAAAGGTATAAGGAACTCCCTGACGGGCGCACTCCTGCCGGACAAAGCCGGTGTCGAAATCCGCGTTATGGGCAACAAGAACACGGTTGCCCACAAATTCCAGAAATTTGGGGAATACTTCCTCAATTTTGGGAGCGCCCTGGAGCATATCATCGGTAATTCCGGTCAGTTCCACCACCTTTGCATCCAGTTTTTGTCCCGGATCCACAAAGCTCTGAAAACTGTCCAGCTGCTTACCGTCCTTAATAATAACAGCGCCGATTTCAATAATACGGTCAGTGTTGGCATACAAACCAGTGGTCTCCAAATCAAAGGCCACAAATTCATCGCAGAAGGACATGTCCTGCTGACCATGGACGACCACCCGGTCATCCACATCATTAACGTAGTAACCCTCACAGCCATACAGGATCTTTATCGGCTGGTCCGTGCCGGCCACCATAGGCGGACCGCCCCTGCCCTCAATGGTATGAAGGGCATCGGTAAAGGACTGACAACAGCCATGGTCTGTGATAGCAATCGCACGGTGACCCCAGGCAGCAGCCTGCTTAATAGCCGCACTGGTACTGGTCAGCGCGTCCATATTACTCATAGAGGTATGCAGGTGCAGTTCCACACGCTTCATGCCCTCGGCAGTGTCCGTACGCTTTTCCATCTTTCCGGGCATAATGGCCATTGGCTGCAGGACCATCTCATTATCAAATTTATTCACCTGCAGACGGCCCTGAACCTTCAGCACAGAGCCTACTTTCACACCATCCAGAATGGGCTTAGCCTCATTGTCCTCCATAAAACGGTTGATCCGGACAGAGCCGTAATTGTCGGTCATATCAAAATTGATAACCCATGCATTGCGTTTTTTTAGTTCCTTGTGCTCGACAGCGAACACCTTGCCCTCAACGATCACAATGCCCATATCCAGATTCAGATCCTTCATGGGGATGCTCTTTCCCTTAAAGGGTTTGCTGAAGATTGCCTCGGTGTTTTCCTTAATTGCTGCCGGCTTATCCTTAATGACCACCTTGGGCAGCTCATTGAGCGCATTCTCACGCATTTTTTCCATAGCCTCATACAGAGCCTGTCCTTCCAAGGGCTGCCCCTGATGGACACAGATGGATACATCCGTGGCAAACCGCTCCCGCAGATTGCGGCACACAGCAGGAATACATTCCTCAATCGCAGCTTTCCCGTTGGCAACAAGATGGATATGCAGAGTGTTCTCCTCCCACTGCCATGCAGCGCCTGCCAGAGATCCCCGGCACATGGAATCGCAGCTGACAAACAGATTCATCAGCTCATCACTTTCCACTTTGGACAGTTCTTCCGCCGGATGGGCAGCAATCAGTTCCAGATGGACAAGTCCGTAAAGCCGGGCAATGTCATTTTTCACCCTGTCCAATACCCTTTGGGGTATGTATGTAGGAGAATGAACCGCAACGCTCACACGGCGTGTTTCCGGATCAATATCTGCAGCAGCAACAGCCGCCTGTGACAGGATCTGGGCAAGATCCTCAGGCGGCTCATAGTCCGAAAACATATTCAGAAAGAACACGGGTTTTTTCATAACATCCTCATAATTGCTCAATTCGCTTAAGTAGGGCGGGCAGCAGCTCCTCATAGGGCAGCTTGCAGATCTGCTCTCCCTTTTCAAACAGCATGCCACAGCCATCTCCGCCGGCAATGCCAATATCCGCCTCCCGGGCTTCTCCCGGGCCGTTGACTACGCAGCCCATAACCGCAACGGTAATAGGCTTTTCGCAGTTTTTCAGCGCTTCGTCCACCCGGTTCACAAGGCCTATCAGGTCTATCTGGGTTCTTCCGCAGGTGGGGCAGGAGATAATATTCACGCCCTCCCGCCGAAGTCCCGCTGCCTTTAAAATATCCATGGCAGCATACACTTCTTCCACGGGATCGTCCGTAAGGCTCACACGGATGGTGTCTCCAATACCGTCTAGCAGCAGCGCGCCGATTCCCATGGCAGATTTCATTAGTCCCATGCGCACCGGGCCGGTTTCCGTCACACCGATGTGGATGGGATAGTCACATTTGCTGCGGAACAGCCGTGCAGCTGCCACCATAGTTGGCACAGTGGAAGATTTCATAGAAACACAGGTGTCATAAAAGCCAAATTTTTCCAGCAGTGCTATGTGCTGAAAGGCACTTTCAACCAACGCCTCCGCCGTGGGATGACCGTACTTTTCCAGCAGCTTTTTATCCAGACTTCCCCCGTTGACACCGATGCGGATGGGGATATTACGTTCTTTACATGCGCTTACCACCGCCTGTACACGGTCTTCACCGCCAATGTTGCCGGGATTGATGCGGATTTTTGCCGCGCCACCCTCTGCCGCGGCAATGGCAAGCTTATAATCAAAGTGGATATCCGCCACCAGCGGCAGCTCCGACTCATGGCAGATCCGGGCAAATCCGTTTGCCGCTTCCAAATTAGGAACCGCCAGACGGACGATCTGACAGCCCGCCTGTTTCAGGCAGCGAATCTGCTCCAGAGAACCGGTCACGTCCGTGGTTTTGGTGTTAAGCATGGATTGAATCACCACAGGAGCGCCGCCACCGATGGGGACTCCACCCACACTGATTTGCCTCGTCATAATGTTTACCCCTTAAAAATTTTAAAGATGTCCTGAAACATCACAAATGCCATCAGCGCAAGCAGAAGGATCATACCTGCACCGTGGATAAACCCCTCGATTTTGGGATTGACCCGTTTACCGGTGACGGTCTGGATTGCGGTAACCACCAGCAGCGCAAAGACACGTCCGCCATCTAAAGCGGGGATGGGCAGCATGTTCATCATTGCAAGGTTTATGGCAATAAAGCCACCAAAATACAGCATGTTCAGTACCGCATCCAGTGTGGACGTTGCGTTTTGGGCTGTGTCGCTCATAATCTGGACGATGCCCACCGGGCCTGCCATATCGGTAAGTCCTGCCTGCCCGGAAATCAGCATCTGCAAGCTTAGCCGCACAGACCGGATGATATTCCGGGCCGTGTTCCAAACATACTGGAGTTTTCCTGCAAAAGTAGCCTCTTGCACGGCAAAGCTAAAGCCATAGCGTTGGGACTGGCTGCCATCCGGCTCGGTGAACAGATGTTTTTCCATATAAAAATCCTGCAAAACCACCTTTTTGCCGTCACGCTCCACCACGATGTCATGGTAGTCGCCGGGGTTTAATGTCAGGATTGTGGAAAAGTCGGAGTGGACATAGATTTTCTCTCCGTCCATCTCCAAAAACACATCACCTACATGCAGTCCATCCTCCCGGACAACGGTACAGCCGGTCTCGCTGGAAGCAATTTCGGGCACAACGAACTGTTTCGCCGGTGAAAAGACGATCAGCAGAATCAAAACTCCTGCCACAAAATTCATGGCAGAGCCGGCAATCAAAATGATCAGCCGTTTCCACCAAGCCGCTTTCTGGAAGGAGCGGGGATTATCCGTATCCTCGTCCTCACCCTCCATGGCGCAATAGCCGCCGATGGGGATGCAGCGAATGGAATATTGGGTCTCCCCTTTTCCCCACTTCACAATAGCAGGGCCCATGAACATGGCAAATTCATTCACCTGTACGCCCGACAGCTTTGCCGCCACGAAGTGGCCAAGTTCGTGGATAAAGATGAGAAAACTAAACAGTAAGATCGCGAAAATAATGCTCATTGGAGTCCTCGTTCATTGATTTTCCGGCGAACCACCTCACGGGCCTGCCAGTCAGATTCTAAAATTTGCTCCAGCGTAGGGTGCTCCACAAAGGGAACTGTGTCTACAGCCAGTTTCACAAGGTCATAAATATCATAGAAGCCGATTTTGTCATTTAAGAACAGCGCGACAGCTTCCTCATTGGCTCCGTTCATTACCGCACAGGCTGTGCCGCCCACCTTTGCGCAGGCTCTTGCCAATGCCAGACAGGGAAACGCCTCTATATCCGGCTTGGAGAAGGTCAACGGTCCACAGGTAGTCAGATCCAGAGCCTCCACCACACATTCTGCCCGATCCGGGTAAGTCATAGCCAACTGTATGGGCAAACGCATATCCGGTGAACCCAGCTGAGCCATTACCGCGCCGTCTGTAAACTCCACCATGGAATGGACAATGCTCTGCCTGTGGATCAGTACATCCACCTGCTCCAAGGGCAGGTCATACAGCCGCATTGCTTCGATTACTTCAAGGCCCTTGTTCATAAGGGTAGCGCAGTCAATGGTAATTTTTGCGCCCATCTTCCAGTTGGGGTGTTTCAGCGCATCTGCCCTGGTAACAATTCCCAGTTCCTGCCTGGTTTTTCCGTAGAACGGCCCGCCGGAGCAGGTCAGGATCACTTTCTTGATTTCCTGCTTGCTGTGGCTGCCCATCAGGCACTGGAAAATAGCAGAGTGCTCCGAATCCACAGGTACAATCTGTACGTTATTTTCCTTGGCTGCCGCCATAACAAGCTCACCGGCACACACTAGTGTTTCCTTATTGGCAAGTCCGATACGTTTACCCGCGGCAATGGCGGCAAGGGTAGGCTTTAAACCAACCATTCCCACCATAGCGGTGATCACACAATCCGCTTCCGCAATGGTGGCAGCCACAATCAAACCTTCCTCCCCGCTCATAACCTGAACAGGCAGGTCGGAGAGTCTTTGCCGCAGGTCCCGCGCCGCCTCCTCCGTGGCCATCACAGCCAGCTTTGGCCGATATTTTCGGCACTGCTGTTCCATCCGTTCCGTGTTGGAACCGGCGCTTAGAGCCGCCACAGGCAGATTAAGATGCTCAACAATATCCAGGGTCTGCCGGCCGATGGAGCCGGTAGAGCCCAATATACTCACACATGTAACCATTATTTCACCGCCAAAGGCAAAAGATACAGCAGCACCTCCGCAAGGGGCGCTACTACGGTCATGGAATCAAAACGGTCCAGTACTCCTCCATGCCCGG
Source organism: Faecousia sp. (assembly GCA_045577435.1). Taxonomy (GTDB): domain Bacteria; phylum Bacillota; class Clostridia; order Oscillospirales; family Oscillospiraceae; genus Faecousia. The sequence continues at coordinate 29,739 of JAZNIL010000003.1, forward strand.
GAATCAAATTGCCATAGTCTTTTATGCCCGTCTGCCGTTTCACAGCAGAAAAACTCAAATCTCCAAATACAGCCGCCAGAGAACCCACCACGCCGTAAATAACAGCATACAGATAGTTCACCTTGAATCCGCATAACTGCAAAACCAGCGTGTACAGTGCCATCACAGCAACGCCGGCAACTACACCGCCAATGACTCCCTCAACTGTTTTGTTGGGGCTGATGACCGGAGCCAGCTTATGTTTGCCAAAAACACGTCCGGTAAAATACGCGCCGGTGTCAGAGGAAAACGCCATCACAAAGGGCAGCAATACGTAAAACCCACCGTTATTCAGGCTGCGGATCCGGGCAATAGATGTAAGCATTAAGGGAATGACCAAACCTGCCACGAAGCAAACACACACCTGCTGATAGGGAAGCTTTGCATGACTTGCCAGCAATTCTCCATACAGCACAGATGCAAACAGCACCAGCGCCAGAACAAGCCAGGCCTGAGAAAGCTGCAGACTGCTCCACAAACCCAGAAACAATGCCAAAAGGGCGCAGTAAATAATCAGCCTTATATTTTTCACAAACCCTGTGGCCCACAGCAGTTCATAGGTACCTATAGCAGCCAGAAGTCCAAAGAGGATACCGGTGAACACACTGTGCAGCACCAGCAACACAACCAGCAACAGGGGTAACAGTACCGCAGCAGCAATAATTCTTGTTTTCATAGCTTATACGCCTCCAAACCGGCGGCTGCGCCGGTGGTACTGGGCTATGGCCTCATCCAAATCCGCAGGTCCGAAATCAGGCCAAAGCACATCCATAAAGACAAACTCTGAGTACGCAGACTGCCACAGCAGGAAATTGCTGGTGCGCATCTCACCGGAGGGACGGATAATCAGCTCCGGATCGGGTACATCACATGAATACAGGTATCTTGAAAACAGATCCTCCGTCAGGGAATCCGGGCTGCATTTCCCCTGCGCCACATCCCGGGCAAAGGCTCTGGCTGCCTTAATAATCTCATCCCGGCCTCCGTAATTCAGGCAGAAGTTCACCTGAACCCCATCGTATCCCCGGCTTCTTTCCTGCGCCTCCAGGCAAAGCTGCCGAAGTTCCGGGTTCAGACGGGTCAAATCGCCAAAGAAGCAGAACCGGACGTGGTTCTTTTCCATATCCTGCAGGGCTTCTTTCAAATATTTACCCAAAAGCCGCATAATGCCGGATATTTCTTCCTCTGAACGTTTCCAATTTTCCGTAGAAAACGCGTATACCGTCAAATACTCCACACCTAAAGTACGGCAATAGTTGGCGGTGCGGCGAAACGCCTCCGCGCCGGCTGCGTGTCCGGCTGTTCTGGGAAGTCCACGTTTTTTAGCCCAACGTCCATTGCCGTCCATAATAATAGCAATATGCCGGGGAGGCGGCAGAGTATTCTTATTTGTTTCCAATTGTGCCATGGGAATCCTCCAAAAAGGGTATAGTAACCGATTGGGGGTGCAAGCACCCCCAATTCTTTCCGGCTGTTAAATTGCCATCAGTTCCTTTTCCTTGGCTGCCAGAGCCTCATCTGCCTTCTTGGTGTACTTATCCAGCATATCCTGCAGATCTTTTTCTGCTTTTTTCTGCTCATCCTCAGTAATCTCGGAATTCTTTTTCAGCTTCTTCAGATAATCCATGCCGTCACGGCGGATATTACGCATAGCTACCTTTGCCTCTTCCGCGTACTTTCTGACCTGCTTAGCAAGATCCTTACGGCGCTCCTCTGTCAGCTGGGGGAATACCAGACGAATCACCTTGCCGTCGTTTTGAGGGTTGATGCCCAGTTCGCTGGTCTGTATTGCCTTCTGAATATCCTTGAGCAACTTGGTATCCCAAGGGGCGATCACCAATGTGCGGGCATCGGGGGAGGAAATAGTAGCCACACCGTTAAGGGGAGTCTCGCTTCCATAATATTCCACTGTAATCCGGTCCAGAACCTTAGCGTTGGCACGGCCCGCACGCACAGCACCAAACTCCTCTGCCAAATGGTCCAGAGCCTTATCCATTCTTCTGCTATAATCCTTAAAATCAACGCTCATAGTTGTTATCCTCCTCAAAATTTCGTTTTTACAGTTGTGCCGATCTGCTCACCGCGTACCACGCGGACAATGCTGTTTTCTTCTGCCAAGCCGAAGCACACGAGTGTCATATTATTATCCATCGCCAGAGTCATGGCGGTGGAATCAGTGGCCTTTAAGTGCTTGGCCAGGACTTCGTCATAGGTAAGCTGGGTATAGCGGATTGCGTTAGGATCCTTGTTGGGATCTGCAGAGTAAATGGCATCCACATTTTTTGCCATCAGCACCGCATCCGCCTCGATCTCCACGCCCCGGAGCACCACACCTGTATCGGTGGAGAAATAGGGATTGCCGGTACCTGCGGCGAAAATAACCACCTTGCCCTCATTGAGATAACGGTCAGCAAGGTCACGGGTAAAGTACTCACAGAATTTATGCATCTCCACAGCGCTAAGTACCCGGGCATCCACACCGTGTTTTTCCAGAGCATCCGCCACAGCGATTGAGTTCATCACCGTACCCAGCATACCCATAGCATCTGCATGAGAGCGCTGCATTCTATCAGCCCCGTCTTTTACACCACGCCAGAAATTTCCCGCGCCAATCATCAGACCTACCTGCACACCCATATTGACACATTCCCGAATGGCTGTGCATACAGAATTGATCACATCAAAGTCCAGACCCCGGTGTGCCTCACCGGCAAGCGCCTCACCGCTAACCTTAAGCATGACGCGCTTATATTTGATTTCGGACAACCCTAATCACTCCTTCCTTATTCTTCCCTATTTTATAATAAGACAGGCCAATTGACAACCACAAATTTCTTTTTTTCCTAAATGTTTTTGTAAATTTTATAGATTGCCAACCAAAAATCTCTTCCGTCATAGAATATTATGGAGAAAACTTCCTTTGCTGTTGCAAAATCCAAGCGCTTCGGTTATAATAGTACAGAATTTTGAGTAAAAGAGAGGATGACAAAGATGGCTGAAATTACTGAGAGCAAGAATTTCATCCACGCCTTTATTGAAGAGGATATCGCAGAGGGCGGCCGCTATGCCGGACAGACTGTGCACACTCGCTTTCCGCCCGAACCTAACGGTTACCTGCACATCGGTCACTGCAAAGCACTGATTATTGACTTTGGCACCGCCGAGAAGTTTGGGGGGCTGTGCAACCTTCGTATGGACGATACCAACCCCACCAAGGAAGATGTGGAATTTGTGGAAGCCATTAAAGAGGATATCCACTGGCTGGGCTTTGACTGGGGTGACCGGTTCTACTTTGGATCCGATTATTTTGAAAAGGACTATGAATTTGCGGTAGAGCTGATCAACAAGGGACTGGCTTACGTTTGTGAGCTGACGCCGGAACAGTTTAAGGAGTATCGTGGTGACCTGAACACACCCGCCATCTCCCCTTACCGGGACCGTCCCATTGAGGAGAGTCTGGATCTGTTTGCCCGGATGCGTGCCGGTGAGTTTGAAGACAACCAATACACCCTCAGAGCCAAGATTGACCTGGCCTCCGGCAACTTTAACATGCGTGACCCGGTGATTTACCGTATCCGTCATATGCACCATCACCGTCAGGGCGATAAGTGGTGCATCTATCCCATGTATGACTTTGCCCACCCCATTCAGGACGCACTGGAGGGAATCACCCACAGCCTGTGCTCTCTGGAGTTTGAAAACCACCGTCCCCTGTACAACTGGGTGGTGGAAAATGTGTCTGTTCCCCACCAGCCCCGGCAGATCGAGTTTGCCCGTTTGGGTATCGACCACACCGTGCTGAGCAAGCGTAAGCTGCGCCAGTTGGTAGAGGAAGGCCGGGTTTCCGGCTGGGATGATCCCCGCATGCCCACCCTTTGCGGTCTGCGCCGCCGGGGCTATACCCCCACAGCAATCCGCAACTTCTGTGACCGGGTAGGTGTGGCGAAATCTCCCAACACCATTGAGTACGCATTTCTGGAGCACTGCCTGCGGGAAGATTTGAATGAAACCGCCACCCGCGTCATGGCGGTGGTAAAGCCCCTGAAGCTGACCATCACAAACTACCCCGAGGGGCAGAGCGAAACCTTCCAGATTGAAAACAATCCTGTGGACGAGAACACCGGCACAAGAGAGGTTACTTTCTCCAGAAATATCTGGATCGAAGCAGATGATTTTCTGGAAGTGCCTGTTCCCAAGTATAAGCGGCTCACACCAGGTGGTGCGGAGTGCCGCCTGAAGGGCGCGTACCTAATCACCTGCACCGGCTGTGTGAAGGATGAAAACGGCAATGTGTTGGAAGTGCTTGCAACCTATGATCCCGAATCCCGGGGCGGCAATCCCGCCGATGGACGGAAAGTCAAGGGCGCAACCATCCACTGGGTTGATGCGGGCAACTGCTGCGATGCTGAGGTTCGCCAGTACGACAACCTGTTTGACGATGCCGATCCCGACGCCTCCGGAAAGGACTTCCTGTCCTGCCTGAATCCCAATTCTCTTGAAATTCTTACCGGATGTAAGGTAGAAAAGTGCCTGCAGAGTGCAAAAGCACCTGCTTCCTTCCAGTTCATGCGTCTGGGTTATTTCTGCCCCGACAGTAAGGACTGCACACCGGAGCATTTGGTGTTTAACCGCTCTGTCAGTCTGAAGGACAGCTTCAAGCCCGCAAAATAAGTAAACCGGGTTCTGTGCCAAATATAGGCACAGAACCCCTATTTTTTGACAAGGGGATCCCCGGCAGCAACCTGCTGCCGGGGTAAGCTATGACAATTATTTTTTATCCTTTATACGGGCCTGCAGGTGCATAGACAGCACTGCCAGTGAGGTCGCCATATTCTGGTTCTGCACCAAAATGTCCTGGGGTACATCCAAATGAACGGGCGCAAAATTCCAGATTGCCTTGATACCGTTTTCAATCAACTGATTACACACCTGTTGGGCATAGGGTGCGGGTACTGTGATAATCCCCATGAGCACCATATTTTCCCGGCAAAATTCTGTCAGTTTCTCCATGGGGTAGATAGGCTTGCCCTCATCTGTGGCACTGCTGTGTGGCTTTGCGTCAAATGCAGCAAGAATATTCAGACCATACTCATCAAACCCGTTGTAGCCCATAAGTGCCTGTCCAAGCTTACCTGCACCGACCAAAATCGCATCTGTGGTATTATCACAGCCAAGGAACTGGCTGATATCCTCAATCAAGCTCTCTCGCAAATACCCCACCTTTGGACGGCCACCATCAGAAACCATTGCCAGATCCTTACGCACTTGCACCTCACCCATGCCTAGAGCGGCTGCTATGGCAGTGGCAGAAATATATGTGGCTGTTCCCTGTGGCAAGCCCTTCAGATAACTTAAATAACCGGGCAGGCGCTTCAGCACAGCCTTTGATATCCCTTTACGTTCCATAGAACCCCTCATTTCAGCACAACTTTATATCGATATATATTTTTATCGATTGTAGCATGAAAATTGCGGTTTATCAAGTATTATTTTGCTTTTTTACACGCAACTGGTCTGTTTCAGTAATTCTTTTTTCAATTTCTGCATAATTCTCTTTTCTAACCTGGATATATAGGATTGGGAAATGCCCATTTTTTGTGCTATCTCTTTCTGTGTCAGTTCCTGCCGTCCCTCAAGACCAAAGCGCATTACCACGATCTCCCGTTCCCGGTCGGGCAGCTGCTTTACTGCCTGGCGCAAAATGCAAAGATCCACGTCATCCTCCAATGGCCGCAAAATCATGTCTTCATCTGTTCCTAAAATATCCGACAGGAGCAGCTCATTGCCATCATAATCCATATTAATTGGCTCATCCAAGGATACCTCTGTTTTTTGATTGCTGATTTTTCGGATGTGCATGAGAATCTCATTTTCTATGCACCGGGATGCGTACGTTGCCAGTTTGATATTCTTATCCCGCCGGTAGGTACTAATGGCCTTGATTAGACCAATGGTACCAATGGAGATCATATCCTCCAGATTGATCCCGGTGTTTTCAAAGCGGCGGGCTATGAATACCACCAGACGCAGATTTCGCTCAATCAGCTGCTGCTTGGCAGTCTCATCACCCGACTCCAGGCGCGTCAACGCCTCTTGCTCCTGTGCGCCCTTCATAGGTGGAGGAAGAACATCTGTTCCACCAATATAAAACACTGTGTTCTGGGGTAACAACCCCAACCTCTGCAACAATTCTTTCCAACGAATTTTCATAGATTCCCTCCTGTAAGCGCCTGATAGGTTCCATCTGTGCTTAGTCCATTGGGTGAGAACGCCACCACACGGCTTCCCTGCCATGAGCCGATTTTCACGTTGGGCAATTTCATGGCCAACATCATTCCTTCCGGTTGCCCCACTGTGTGGTAGGGAATCAGCCGTAGCCCCGGGATCAGGCCTATGGTTTCAACCGGGGTTTGCAGTTGTTCAGCGGTTAATCCTGTGATCTTGTGTGCCACATCCGGCGCTACCACCAGCACCTGCTGCCCAGTAACCGGATCCCGCAGCGTGTTACCCGTATCCTGCAAGGCTGTCAGTTTCATCCGTTTATCCCCCCATTCCAGCTCAACCGGTATATAGCAGACGCTTCCTAATTTCTCACGGAAACCCAGGGCACATAACAAGAAAAGCAACGCAGCCGACGCCATTAACCCCGCCGCGCCCCCCCTGCCCACACCCAGTGCGATGCCACCCAGTGCCATAGACAAAAAGGTAAACACAAGGCTTCTGCGAAATGCACTAACGCCAAGGCCATAAGCAGCCGCACCCATTAACAGCAGAAACACCACCCGCCACAGGAAGTTCCCCAAGAATCGAAACCCCGGCAAAATACAGGCACCTCCGTACAGGCAGCCAATGAGTCCTCCCAAAGCCGATCTCCCCATACCGGCAGGATAGCCACAAAGCCGCCCCGCTGCCATCAGCAGAAACCAATCTATGACGAAATTTAAAACCATCACAACATCCAGATAAATGTCCACAGCCTCACCTCACTGCAATCATAACCTACATAAGGAAAATATGCCGTCGCATGGGGTGGTGTATTTCACAGCAACAATCGGCCTGTCCCATCTACTTTCCATGCAAAGGCGCAATTGGCGCAAAAAAGCGGCAGCCTGTTTACACGGCTGCCGCATATTTATGTCGAGGATTCCTCCCGGATTACCTGGCGGATATTTTTTTCCGCTTTGAAGCGGGGGGTCATTAGCTCATGGCCACATCCCATGCACCTAAGGCGGAAATCCGCGCCGGTGCGAAGAACAAGCCATCGTTTCTCCCCACAAGGGTGGGGCTTTTTCATAACCAGAATATCATTTAAACGAATATCCATAGTATTCCTACTTTCCTTTGATGGCGTCCCAATATGCCTTCGCTGCTTGTTCCAGCTTGTTATTTCCGTAGTGGTAATAGCTTGTGCCCACCAGCGCATCCGGCAGATACTGCTGCTGCACCCAATTTCCGGGATAGTCGTGAGGATACTGATACCCCTGTTCCCTCTCCATGGTGTAGGTATCCGCATGGACATTCTGCAGATGCCGTGGGAAATCACCGGTCTTACCCTTGCGTACATCAGAAAGAGCCGCGTCCAGAGCCACATGGCCTGTGTTGGACTTGGGTGAGGTGGCCATAAGCACCGCCGCGTCTCCCAATGGGATTCTTGCCTCAGGCATGCCCAGCATAAACGCCATATCCACGCAGGACTTAACGATGGGTATGATCATAGGATAGGCAAGACCTACGTCCTCCGCCGCAATGACCATAAGGCGGCGGCAGGCGGACTGCATCTGACCAACCTCCAAAAGCCGGGCAAGATAATGTACAGTGGCGTCCGGGTCGGAACCGCGGATAGATTTTTGCAGGGCGGACAGCAGATCATAGTGGCTGTCTCCGTCACGGTCCGCCCGCATGGCGCTTTTCTGGGTAACCGCCTTGGCATCCGCCAAGGTAATCTCCAGCACGTCTCCATCCGGTCGTCCGGCGGAAAAGAGCACCTCCACCGCGTTCATGGCTTTTCTCAAGTCTCCACCGCAGGCAGAGGCAATATACTCCAGCGCACCGCTTTCTGCATGCGCCTGAAGACCGCTTCGCTCCTGCAGATAGTTAACTGCCCGCTTGACCGCCTGCAGCGCCGCAGCAGCGTCAATTTGCTTAAACTCAAACACCGTGGAGCGGCTTAAAATGGCGTTGAACACATAAAAATAGGGGTTCTCAGTAGTAGAAGCGATCAGGGTGATCTTACCATTTTCAATATGCTCCAAAAGTGACTGCTGCTGCTTTTTATTAAAGGACTGGATCTCATCCAGATACAGCAGCACCCCATTGGGTGCCATAAAGGTATCCAGCTGAGCCACAATATCCTTTATATCGGATGTGGAGGCAGTGGTGGCATTGAGCTGGTACAGGGTCCTGTTGGTCTGCTTGGCAATGATATTGGCAACCGTGGTTTTTCCTGTTCCGCTGGGGCCATAGAAAATCATATTGGGGATTTTACCGGAATCGATTAAACGGCGCAGGATTGCGTCCTTACCCAGAATATGCTCCTGACCGAATACCTCATCCAGATTCGTCGGACGCAAAAGGTCCGCCAAAGGCTGATACATAAGGCCCCTCCTTTCCTGTTTTTAACAGTATAACATATATGAAGAAAAAATGCATCCCCTATTTTGCGTATTTTCGATTTTTTGTTCTAAAATCTCCCCGCCCTGTACGGACGGGGAGGAATACTAAAAGGTTACCACATCTTGCACAGCAGGCTGAGCAGGTGTTATCTCCAGAGCGGTAAGCAGAGGGCCAAGTTCCCCCTGATACAAAGCATGCTTCTGAGCTGTGACGGTGGCGGTTACATCCACCCAACTTCTGGGTTCCAAAGCTTTTGCGTCATCATAGTAGCATGGTACGCCGCAGAACTGAATATCATCTTCGCAGCAGGTCATTACAAACCGCCCCGGAGCAAACATCTTGTTCTTCTCCCGGCGAAGCATTGCTACCTGCGCCTTAAAGCGCACTGTTTTTCCCTGATATTTCTCCGGCTCTTCCGTCACATCCCGGTACCACAGCGCATAGTGGTCATCCGCAATGGCAATGATGGGCGCATTAATATCAAAGGGCAGCGGATCTTCTATTTCGTCAAACTGGGTTGTTCCGTCGGTATAATCATAGAGAATGTCTATATTTCTGTTCGCCGCACGGACAATCTTATGAAAAGGCATAATGTCACTGCCGGGCTGCAGACGGTTGAACACCACCATCTGTCCACCCACCAGCTTGTCCATGACAAGATTACGCATATTGGCATTGTAGGTCATAAAGGTGGTGGCATCCGCGAACATAACCTCTTGAGCCACTACCCACTCCTCCGGAAAGCGGCTGTACAAATCCCCAACCTGCTGCATACCATTCAGCTCCGCCACAACCCTCTTGGCTTTGTATTTTTTTGCAAGTTCCCGGAGCTGTTTGGTGGTCACTGTCTGCTGGTCAACGATCTCCAGATAGACATTTGGGTGGGGGTAGACAGAGAAGTCATACTCCTCCTCTCCCTCCTCGCAGACCAAAAGCAGCGTACGTTCACCTGCATTAAACCGTCCGTCCTCCAGAGTTTCCTGGATGAATTTCGTTTTTCCGGAATCCAGGAACCCGGTGAATACATATACTGGGATCTGGTTCATGCCGTTACCTCTCACAGGCCAAACAGGGCTGCCACACCGGCTTCGTCCAGCCGGGCGCCAATCACACAGATTTTTCCGGTGACCGCAGCGCTACCGGTACGCAGGTCGGTTTCCCCAGGCACAAAGTCAAAGTGGATCCAAGTACCCTCTTCTCCCGGCAGAATACCTTTTGCCCGAAGAACTGTGCCATATTCCCCGCTATCCAACGCATGCATCGCCTGGGCGATTGCTTCGGTGGTAAACTTTTTGTGAGTCTCTGTACCCCAGGAGGTAAACACCTCATCTGCATGATGATGCTCGTGGTGGTCATGGCCACAGCCGCAATGCTCACCGTGATGGTGGTGCTCGTGGTGGTCGTGGCCGCAGCAGCAATGCTCATCGTGATGGTGGTGCTCGTGGAGGTCGTGACCGCAGCAGCAGTACTCATCGTGGTGATGAGCGTGACGTTCCAGTTCCTCCAAATCATGGGAAACAGAGGCTTTTCCCTCCATTGCCTCCTTGATCTGCCGCCCTGTTAGCTCATCCCAAGGGGTAGTGACAATGGTGGCATCCGGGTTCTTCTGCCGCAGCATTTCCACAGCGGCATCCAGTTTCTGCTGGGGGATAGAATCAGTACGGGACAGCAGAATCGTTCCGGCAGTTTCCACCTGATTGTTGTAGAACTCACCAAAATTCTTCATATACACCTTTACCTTACCAGCGTCAACAACGGCAACCGCGCTGCCCAGCACCACATTTCCATCGGTGACCTTTTCTACAGCTGCAATCACATCGGACAGCTTACCGACACCGGAGGGTTCAATAATAATCCGGTCAGGAGCGTACTGGGAAATCACCTGTTCTAAAGCCTTTCCAAAGTCGCCCACCAGGCTGCAGCAGATACACCCGGAATTCATTTCTGTAACCTGAATGCCTGCGTCCTGCAAAAAGTCGCTGTCAATTCCAATCTGGCCAAATTCATTCTCGATCAGCACCAGCTTCTCCTGCTGATAAGCCTCCGCAATCATCTTTTTGATCAGTGTGGTCTTGCCGGCACCAAGGAAACCGGAGTAAATATCAATTTTTGTCATAAAAACACCTTCTGTACATAATTGTTCAATGCTAATTCAGCACTGTCTAACGCAAGCCATTATAACACCAATATTTCCCAAAAACAAGTGATATCATCCCCATACCTGCCAAAATTGCCGCAATAACTACTGTCTATGTCTCCAGAAGCAAACGGCTTAGAAATGTCTGCATTTTTCAGCCGTAACAATTATAACTCTGTCGACAGGTTTCCCTTGATTCTAATAGGCGCAACCCCATAAACTTATATCAGGCGGACATTTCCCCAAATGCGACAACCGCCGAAACCGCCGCTGCATTGGCCTAACACAGCGGCGGTTTTTCTATTTAACTTAAAGGAATTAAGAGCATACGGTCCGCATCCGGTTCATCAGTGAGTTTATTGGCGTTTCGGATTCGTTCAACCGTCGAACCGCTTTTTTTGGCAATTGTCCAAAGGTCATCCCCGCCTGCCCTTCGTAGGATCAGACTCGGCCGGTTTCCACTGGGGATCTCAACCTCACCCAGGTTTAATCCGCATACCATAGAAAAGCCCTCATTAGTTACTGCTTTTGCGGACAGATTAATGGTACTCTGCACATTGGCACCTGTTCCGCTGGGCAGTCCCACGGGCATTTGTGGGGTCAGCCGGGTGTGAATAGAAATCCCCGGATCGGCATCCATAGACCATCCCTGCTCCCAGTTGGCATCCGCTGTCCTCAGTTTTCCCTCCAGATCATAGTAGAGAAGCTGAAACTGGCCACCCATGTCAACAGCCACATTCTGCTCCCCAACAGCCAGTTTACTGTTCCTTAGGAAAAAAGCGGTATCTACGATCTGCATGCCCTCACCGGGAATGGTTTGCTCTGCCATGATTTTCTGCTCCTGCCTGTCAAGAATTGCAGGTATCGGCAGCTTGCCGGTAAATAACTCTACACTCCGAATGGGGCTGTATGCATCCTCCACCACATGAATCAGCTGCCGCTGACAGACCGCAAACTGGCCCGCAAGGCCCATTTGCAGCTTCAGCTGTCCTTGTTCCCCCAGCTGCAATTCCATAGAGGTAGGGACCGCAGTAACCTCTACTGACGCATCCGGCTCATACTCCCGGTCTAACTGGCCATACTGGGAGAATGGCACCTCCGTATCCCATCCGTAGAGCCGCTCATCCTCACCCATATAAAGGCAGTGCACCGTCACATCCCCACGGAAGATTACCTTATCAGAGAGCGCCTTTTGCTCCTGCACAGACGGGTATGCCTGATAGCACAGGATTTTATTCACAGCAGGCATGCCAGAAGGCAAGGTTAAATCTTCCTCAAGCTCAAAATGCTTTTCCCCTGCCTCCATAGGCACGACTACCGGATATGTACGCTGTAAAAGCTGCACATCCTCCGGCACATCCTGGGGGGTACAGACATCCATACGCTGCTGGATCAGAGCCTGCACCGCGGTATCCACATTTACACGGACGAACAGTTTTCTTGCCGAAGCGCTTCTGCCATCCACCTCACAAAGATGGAAACCGCAATGGATTACGCCCTCTTTTCCCCCGCTGTCCGGCAAATCAAATTTTTCCTGAAAGGGCACCCAGCTTTCCACCATCCAGGGTGTGCCGCCACCCTCCGGCTCATAGAGCACCCAGGCCATCACACCAGCGGACAAGGTGATGGTGCTGCCAGACCACTGTTTACTTCTCAGCAACACCTGCCCCCAGGCACCTAAAACCGTCCCCACATCCGGCATGGCATCTGTCAGCCGCACCTCTTGGGTCTGTTCCTGGGTGTGCCTTTGATCAGACAGTGTGTGCAGGCAGAAAAATGGGGTATTTTGAAATTGTAATTCCAAACGAATCACTCCTTAATCCAGCTTTATACTAAAGTATATTTCTCAGCGGACAAGTTTATGACTCATTTTCTCCGGTGCATGCCAAAACAGCAACAAATACAGCACACCGCAATGATCCACACCAGCAGTCCATTTCCAATCCAGTGGCCAACCAACACGCCTATGCCAAAGGCAAGCAGCATACTCCCCCACAGCTGATTTCGCCAGCACATAAAAACACCCCCCCGCAAAATTCTATGCAGGGGGTGTTTAAAATTTAACCACCAAGATAGGCTTTGCGCACCTCATCAGACTGTGCAAGTTCCTTACCTGTACCACTCAAGGTGATCTTGCCTGTCTCCAGAACATAGGCGCGGTCTGCAATTTCCAGAGCCTTGCTGGCGTTCTGTTCCACCAGCAGGATGGTAGTGCCTGCGGCGTGGAGTTCCTTAATAATGGTAAAGATCTGATCCACCAGAATGGGGGCAAGACCCATGGAGGGTTCGTCCAGCATCATAAGCTTGGGCTTGCTCATCAAGGCGCGGCTCATGGCCAGCATCTGCTGCTCACCACCTGAGAGCGTACCGGCAATCTGTTTACGCCGCTCAAACAGCCGGGGGAACAGGGTAAACACCTGATCCAGATCCTCCTTGGACACTTCCTTCTGGGTAAACGCACCCATCTCCAGATTTTCCTGAACGGTCATCTGCAGGAAAATCCGTCTGCCTTCCGGCACATGGGCAAGGCCCTGACGCACCAGCTTATGGGCATCTGTGTGGGCAATGTTCTGATCCATAAAGGTGATGGAACCGCTGCGGGGATGCATTAGTCCGGAAACAGTCTTTAAAATCGTACTCTTGCCGGCGCCGTTGGCACCGATCAGCGCCACGATTTCTCCATCTTTTACTTCAAAGGAAACGCCCTTGACAGCGTGAATGGCGCCGTAATAAACATGCATATCTTCAATCTTCAGCATAGGCTCATTCACTCTCCTTCTTACCAAGGTATGCTTCAATCACAGCGGGATTGGTCTTGATCTGCTCAGGTGTGCCCTTTGCGATAATGCGGCCGTAATTCACCACCGCAATGGCCTCGCACACATTCATCACAAGGTTCATGTCATGCTCAATCAGGAAAATTGCTAGCTGGAAGGTATCCCGGATACGGCGGATCTGATGCATCAGTTCCGCGGTCTCGCTGGGGTTCATACCAGCGGCAGGCTCATCCAGCAGGATAATAGAGGGATTGGTTGCCAACGCCCGGACAATCTCCAGACGGCGCTGGACACCATAAGGCAGGCTTCCTGCCTTGTGATCTGCCACATCAGCCAGGCCCATAAAGTCCAGCAGTTCCATTGCCTTGGCATTTGCGGCCTTTTCTGCCTTGTAATAACCGGGCAGGTGGAGAATGGATTCCGCCAAAGAGCACTTGATGTGATGGTGCATGCCCACTTTTACATTGTCCAGGGCCGTCATATCCCCAAACAGGCGAATGTTCTGGAAGGTTCGGGCAATGCCTAAACGGTTCACCCTTGCCGTATCCATGCCCTTGGTATCGACACCATTGAGGAGAATACTTCCCCGGGTGGGCTGGTAAACACTGGTAAGCAAATTAAAAATGGTTGTTTTGCCAGCGCCGTTGGGGCCGATCAAACCGGAAATCTCGGTAGGGCCGATGGTGATATCAAAGCCATCCACAGCAGTTAGGCCGCCGAAATCAATACCCAGATTGTTTACGTCCAAAACAGGCAGTTTGCCCTGATCCTGCTCACGCAGCAGGGTAGTGTTGGTGACTTCCACCATTTTTCTGGAATAATTATTCATGGTCAGCCACCTCCTGTTTCTTCTTTCCAATCTTTGAAAGCTTTTCTTTAGCTGTCAGCTTAGCAACTTCCAGAGAACCCTTGACTTTGGGAGACCATGTGCACAGCATTACAACAATCAGCACCACCGCATATAGGATCATACGGTAATCCTCCAGGCTGCGCAAAGCCTCCGGCAGGATATAAAGCACTGTAGCGGAAATAACAGAACCGAAAATGTTACCCATACCACCCAAAACCACAAACACCAGAATATTGATAGAGGTGTTGAAGTTAAACTTAGAGGCAGTCAAAGAGGAGAAATTCAGGCCAAACAGCGCACCAGCCATACCTGCCAAAAAAGCGGAGATCACAAAGGCCTTCATCCGGAAAGCTGTCACATTGATACCAACAGACTCCGCAGCAATCCGGTTATCCCGAATAGCCTTAATGGCGCGGCCTTCCTTGGAATTGACAAGATTCAGAACCACAAACAGTGTAATGAGAATCAGCGCAAAGCCTACGGGGAAGGATGCCAGCTTTGCAGTACCGGTAGCACCCACAGGGCCGTCAATGACCATCTTGCCACCCTCCAGCAGGGTAAAGCCGTCGGCACTGAACGCAAAATGGAAACCATCAGCATCTACACCAGCATAGAGATTGCCAAACACATTTTTGAGAATCTCACCAAAAGCAAGGGTCACAATTGCCAGATAGTCACCCCGCAGGCGCAGGGTAGGAATACCGATCAGGAAGCCAAACACACCTGCCAGAATACCGCCACCGATCATAGCGACACCAAGACGAGGCAAACCACTGGGAATCAGATTTTGCAGCATCACAGCGATAATGATACCACTAAAGGCACCTATGCCCATAAAGCCCGCATGACCAAGGCTCAACTCACCGCAAATACCCACCAACAGATTCAAAGAAACCGCCAGAGAGATATATACACATACGGGCACCAGATAACCCTTCATGGCGCTGCCAAGCAGGCCGAAGGAGGACAGCAGCTGCATCACTACAAAGGCAACTGTTACGCTGGCGTAAATGGTCAGATTGCTGCGGAAAGTCTTATTATTAAGCATTTTCTTCATAGCAGCCACCTTACACCTTCTCCTGCACCTGCTTACCCAGCAGGCCCGCAGGCTTTACCAGCAGAATCATAATCAGCACCGCAAACACAATAGCATCGCTGAAATCCGTGGAAATGTACTTCTTACTGAAGGTCTCAATGATTCCCAGCAGCAAGCCACCCAGCATAGCGCCGGGCATAGAACCGATACCGCCAAATACGGCTGCGGTAAACGCACGGATACCGGGCATAGAACCGGTGGTAGGCTGCAGCGTAGGAACTGTGGAACAAAGCAGAACGCCCGCCACCGCTGCCAGAGCCGAGCCGATAGCAAAGGTAATGGAAATGGTCCGGTTTACGTCAATGCCCATAAGCTGAGCAGCACTTCTGTCCTCAGAAACAGCGCGCATTGCCTTGCCGGTACGGGTCTTGGTAGTGAACAGGGTAAGGCCCACCATAACAAGGGCAGAAACAACAACCGTCAGAATCGTTTCTCCGGTAATCACCAGTCCGTCGTTAAACAGGTGAATAGGTTCCATAGTAACCACACTGGTGAAATTCTTGGAGGCAGTACCCCAGATCAACTGAGCAGCGTTCTGCAAAAAATAGCTCACACCGATAGCAGTGATCAGCACTGCCAGGCTAGGTGTACCCCGCAAGGGTTTGTAGGCCAACCCCTCGATTAGAATACCCAAGACAGTACATACCAGCACCGCCGCCAAAATCGACACAATAGCAGGCAGCCCCAGATAATTAGTTACACAGAAGGAAATGTAAGCACCCACCATGATTACATCACCGTGGGCAAAGTTCAACATCTTGGCAATACCGTAAACCATGGTATAGCCCAGCGCGATAATGGCATAGACCGAGCCGATACTGATGCCATTGATCAAATACTGCAATATTTGCATAATCAACCTCTCTTTCTCGACAGCCGATAACAGCGGTTTTTACAAGCCGCTCTTATGGACTGTCGACGCACGTTTGGGATGGGAGGATTTCCCTCCCATCCCAATAATGGATAAGCTTTGAATTACAGAGCTACGTACTTGCCGTCCTGGATAACAACAGCGGCGGGAACCTTGGAGATCATGCCTGCAGCGTCCCAGGTCATACCGGTACCGGTCAGACCAGTGAACTGATAAGTAGCAAAGTACTTCATCAGAGTTGCGCATGCCTCATCAGCGGCAGTTGTGCCATTGATACCGGTGGCAATACAAGCATTGTAGATGGCATAGATCACGTCATAGCCGTCAGCAGCGAACTGGTTGGGGATCACACCGTCCATAGCCTTCTGGTACTTGGCAACAAAGGCAGCGGACTCAGGAGCATCGGGGTTGAAGGGGGTCATCAGCATCAGGCCTTCTGCCAGGGAGGTATCAAAGCCGTCGATGGTCAAAACACCGTCCATACCGTCGCAGCCAAAGAAAGTGGGTTCGTAACCAATCTTGTCGGCGTAGGTCAGCACCTGAACCGCCTGCTCCGCATAGAAGGGCAGGAACACGAAGTCACAACCGGCGTCCTTACACTGGGTAACCTGGGTGGTCAGGTCGTTCTTGTTATCAGTGGTGAAAGAGGTCTCGCACACAATGTTCAGATTCAGCTCTGCTGCTCTCTCCTTAAAGCCGTTCATCAGGCCCTTGGAGTAGTCATCGGAGTTGTCATAGATGATACCAATGTTGGTGGCCAGGTTCTTGTCGGACACCAGCTGTGCGGCGTTGGCGCCCTGGTTGGGGTCAGTAAAGCACATCTGATAGATGTTGCTGCCGGTGTTGGCGATCTTATCGGAAGAACCGGAGGGGGTCATCATAAAGATCTGGTCTTCCACAGTGGCCGGAGCAATGGACAGGCAGGGACCGGTAGTGACGGCGCCGGCAAAAATCTGCATACCCCAGTCCTTCAGGGTGTTATAAGCATTCAGAGCCTTTTCGTTGTCATGCTCGTCATCCTGAGAGTTGAACTCGATCTTCAGGCCATCCTCGCCGGCAGCTGCGTTGATCTCTTCAACTGCGATCTTCATGCCAGCTTCCACAGCCGCGCCATAAACAGCAGCGCCGCCGGTGAGAGGACCGGACATACCAATCTTCAAAACCTTGGGGTCAGCCTTTGCGCCGCAGCCGGCAAACATTGCCGCTACCAGCATGACTGCCAGAACAAGTGCCAAAACTTTTTTCATTTTCATCTTCTCCTTTTCTTAGCAAGAAAAAATATCATAAAGAAGCGGTTACAGGAGTTCCCACAACCGCTTGATTATACCAGATAAACGGTTATGTTCAACATGTCAGACTCACAATGGATACGTCAAGAAGAATGGACACTGCCGGCAAGACAGTGTCCAAAATTCCTAGCATGGGCGCAGAGGTACCTGCCGCTGCGGATGTAGAGCAGCAGCCAAACTGATTAGACTTTTTACAAGTATAAGCAGTCATGTGATGTACCTCCATGATTTTTGTATCATTGTATCTCTCTGGCGGACATTTGTCAACCTATCAAAGTACAAAACTTATTTACCTTTCCTCTTTGTCCTTTGTGCAAAACACACAATTTGCCCAATTTTACAATTTTTCGACACAGGCAAAGAGCACTTGGGAGGCTATGGGCAGGCAAACCGTGCTGCCGTAACCGGCGTTTTCCACACAGATGATAAACGCCAGAGGCAGTTCTTCATCTGCCAGAAAACCGGTAAGCATTGCGTTCGGCTTTCTGTCACCGCCAACCTGGGCCGTGCCTGTTTTGGCGCAGACTGTAAAATCGGGAAAGTTATCCGCACCATAAAGAGTCTGCACATTATACTCCATAAATTCGGCAATGGTCTGTGCGGTTTTCTCAGACATGATGCGGCTTCTGATCTGGCTTCTTGCCTGATAGGTGGTTTCATTGCCCACCTGAACACGCTCCACCACATACGGCACAACACCCCGGCCTCCGTTGGCGACAGCGCCTATAAAAGTAAGGAATCCGCAGGGATTTATCAGGTCTTCGTACTGACCGATGCTGCTCCAGGCAACACTTAGTTGGGATGCGTTCTCAACCTGAAAGTTTCCCGCCTGGGTGGTGATTCCATCAAACGTCACAATTTCCGTAACGCCAAACTTTTCCACATACTCCGCCAGCTTTTCTACGCCAAGCTGCTGGGATATCTGAGCAAAGGCGCAGTTGCAGGAGTTGCGGAACGCATCCTGCAGGCTTTGCTGTCCGTGAACCACCTCACAGGTAATGAGATCTTCCTCTCCGCCAATCTGATGGCTTCCCGTGCAGGTGAAGCTTTGCTCCCGGATATACGGCAGTTCCTCCAGCGCCGCAGCCAGTGTGACCACTTTGAAGATAGAACCGGGAATATAGCTTCCTTGGGTAAAGCGGTTGACATACAGGCCGTCATAGTCCTGCGCCTGCTCCTGATTGGGGGCATTGTCCGGGTCGAAGGTGGGGGTAGTCACCGAGCAAAGAAGCTGCCCTGTCTTGTAGTTGTAGACAGCCGCTGTGCCGGAATAGACGCCCATCGCATCCAAAGCCGCCTGCTGAAGCTCAGCGCTCAGGGTCATGTGGGCAACACCGGTAGCATCCCCATGGGAATACACACCTGTGAGAAAATCATAGCCTACGATGGCACCGGAGTATTCCGCCAGTGCAGGAGCGCTGACGCTGCCGTTCCGGTCACCCAGCCAATGGACAGTCGACTTGCGAAGGGCTTCGTT
This sequence comes from Faecousia sp., assembly GCA_045577435.1. Lineage (GTDB taxonomy): Bacteria > Bacillota > Clostridia > Oscillospirales > Oscillospiraceae > Faecousia. The sequence continues at coordinate 48,888 of JAZNIL010000003.1, forward strand.
TTGGGCATAGTCCCGGCCGTCGTTCATATCCAGCAAGACCGTATTATCCCTATCAACAATGATTCCCGTGCCAATATTGCCGCCATTGTACACATGGGGAGAACCTTGGGTAATCACCCAGTTATCCGCCTGTGTCACAAATTCTGCCAGGAAGAAACCCAAACCTGCTACCAGTAACAGAGCGATCAGCAAGGTAATGCCCGCCCGGGCCGCGATTCTATTCATGCTCCTGCACCCCCTCTTTACTTACACGCACAGCAAAGCTGGCATTCTGGCGGGTATCCACTGCCTTAACAAAGGCCAAAAGTCCCCATGCCCCCATCATACTGGAGCCGCCGTTGGACAAAAACGGGAATGTAACGCCGGTCAGTGGTAAGACATCCACCGTTCCCAGAGCATTCAGAATCACCTGCACCAGCAGGATAGAAGCTGCGGTACAGCCTCCGATGGTATAGAAGCTGCTGCGGCCAACCGCCGCAGAGCGCACCGCGAACACCGCCATAGCCACAATACTCAAAATCGCCATCACAACGATGATAAGGCCCCATTCCTCTGAGATGGTGGCAATGACCACATCGGAATCCGCGGCAAATACATTTTCCATCCAGCCTTTCCCCGGCCCAAGGCCCAAAAGGCCTCCCGAGGCCATGCACATCAGCGCCCGGGTCTGCTGGTAACCCGCGTCCCACAGGTCTTCCCAAATATGCCGCCATGTGGCAAACCTACGCAGGGCATGGGGCGCGATTTTCAGAGCCACCACACCGGCAAAGGCCAGCGCCGTGATAGCAAGCGCCAGCGTACCCACACTGCCGGAGCGCATATAGGCGATCACCAGAAAGGCGCAGAAAAAAATCAGCGCTGTACCAAAGTCATTCATAAGGGCTAGGCACCCGCAGATCACTGCCGAATAGGCGATGAACATGATAAGATTGCGCTTTTTCATCAGCCTATCCATGGTAGACGCGCCAATGAACGCAAAGCACACTTTGCTCAATTCCGACGGCTGCAAGGACATAGAGCCAACGGTCAGCCAGTTTTTCGCGCCGTAGTACTCCTGACCGAACACCAATGTGATGACCAAAAAGCCGATTCCGGCAAAACCGGCCAGATACCTGATTTTCTTTGCCCGCTCCAAGTCCCGCACAGACCAACCAATGAGCAAAAAAACAATGACGCCCAGCACCATGGCGATAAGCTGTTTTTTCGCCTCATCGGGACACACCGTGGCAATGGCTGCCATACCTAAGGTGCACAGGAAAAAGGCAATGGTTTCAATTTCAAAGGCTGGCTTACGGATGCAGGCATAGAACAGCAGCAGCACCCACTGGGTTGCCGCAATCCCACCGAAGCCAACAAGAATAGACCCAATATGCTTGGAACCCGCTAAAACAAAGGCAACGGTACACAGAACCTGAAATACGGTGAGCAACACCACATTGACAAAGCCATACCCAAAGGTTGATCCCTTGGTACGCAGTTGGGCAAGCCTTTGCTCCTGACGCCGGGAAATTGGCTGCAAGCTCATTTCCATACCGCCAAGGTTAATCACGTCCTCCGTTTCAAGCGCCGCAATTTGGGTTGGCTGACCATTCACCAGCACACCGGAGGTGGAGTCCGAATCCGTCACCGTCCAGCTGCCATCATCATAACGGGTCAGCACGCAGTGGTTACGGGAGACCGTAGGCAAGTCGATCACAATATCGCTGCGTTTACTGCGGCCAACCACATTTTCCCAGTGTGTCAGCGGCAGTTTTCTGCCATCTTTCAAATTCAGCCATGCCCAGATCTCCGGCTCACGCCGGAAAGTGAGCAGAGGGCGTACGCACCGCAGCAAAAGCAGCACTGCCAAGATGGGGGCAGCCCAACGGAACACTGTGGTAAACACATTGGCATAGGCATCCTGCACTCCGGCAATCGCCTGAATAATTCTTTCCATATGGCTGCCTCCTTTTGTTTGCTAATTTTTCTCCAGCTGCCGCAGCAGGGAGATTTCACCGGCATACCCGGGCAGTTCATTTGGGGTTTCCAGTATCATCGGTTTTCCGGCAAGAGCCGGATGATTTACCACTGCCCGGAATGTTTCTATCCCCAGAGAACCTTCCCCTATAGGCGCATGTCTGTCCTTGTGGCTGGAGAAGGGATTCTTGGAATCGTTCAGGTGCAAGGCATGCAGCCTATCCAGGCCAATCACCCGGTCAAACTCCGCAAGCACCCCGTCCAAATCGTTTACAATGTCATAGCCGGCATCGTGCACATGGCAGGTGTCCAGACATACGCCTACCTTATCACTGCCAACCGTATCTATAATCTGTCTAAGCTCTTCAAATCTGCCGCCGACCTCGCTTCCCTTACCCGCCATAGTCTCCAGCAGCACAGTCACCGGGTAGTCCGGCTCCAGCGCTTTCTTCAGCGCTGCGCTGATTTGGGCAATTCCGACTTCAACACCCTGTCCCACATGGCTGCCGGGATGGAAGTTATAGAAATTTCCGGGCAGCACCGCCATACGGCGCAGATCGTCACACAGGATTTCCGCCGCAAACGCCCTGTCCGCTTCCTTTGCGGTACACAGGTTCATGGTATATGCCCCGTGGGCTACCAGTTTTCCAAATCCGTAATCCGACAGAAGCTCCACAGCCCTTGCGCTGTCGGCAGGTTCTTCCGCCTTTGCCTTGCTGCCCCGTGGGTTGCGGGTAAAGAACGCAAAGGTATTGGCATCGATAGAACGGGCAGTCTCCACCATAGCCACTGCCCCGCCAGATGAGGACAGGTGGCATCCTAAATACAACATCACCATCACTCCTTGAGATATTACAATATCACACTTGTAAAAAAAAATCAAATTAAGCTTTGCCATATGGGTTCGGTGCTGATATAATGACAGTGAGCAGGAGGTGCTGGTTATGCCAAAATCTGACAATCAGAAATTAAAGATCTTCTATATCTTAGATTATCTGCAAAAAAACTCTCACGAGAATCACCTCGTGAGAGCAAATGAGCTGACATCCATGCTGCAAAATGTATACAGCATCTCCTGTGACCGAAAAACCGTATACTCCGATATTGCCGCGCTGCAGGATTACGGTGTGGATATTGTATCTGTACCCGGCAAGAACGGCGGCTATTACATCGCTTCCAGAATCTTTGAGCGCCATGAATTAAAGCTGCTGATCGACGCTGTACAATCCAGCCGATATCTGACAGAAAAGAAATCCCGAGAACTGATTGAAAAGCTCTGTGACCAGTGTAACGAGCAGGATGCCAAACTTATGAAACGTAATGTGTTGGTTTCCGGCCGGGTCAAGAGCATGAACGAGACCATCTACTATAATGTAGACGCAATCCATGAGGCCATCACCCAAGGCAAGCAGATCCGGTTCCGGTACTTTGACTGGGATTTTGGCGGCAAGCGCCGTTACCGGGAAAAGGACTACACCGCCAGTCCCTACGGTCTTTGCCAAGACAACGAAAACTGCTATCTGCTGGCCTTTTCTGACCGCCACGGCATCACCTCTTACAGAGTAGACAGAATGACAGATATCACTGTCCTGAATGATGCCCGGGTACCCTGTCCGGAGCTGACAGGAAGAGCCTTCCACCAGCACGCCAACCGCCTGTTCCAGATGTACTCCGGTGAAGCTGTGAATGTGAAGCTGCAATTCCACAACAGTCTCATCAATGTGGTCATCGACCGTTTTGGCAAGGACACCATGCTAATCCCCAACGGGCCGGAACATTTTAATTTTACAGTAAACGTGGCTGTGTCCCCCATGTTTTTAAGCTGGGTGATTGGCTTTGGCACGAAAGCTAAAATCCTCTATCCCCAATCGGTGCAGCAGGCCTGCAAACAGATGTGTATGGAGGCTATGAGCCAGTATTGAGATCAAAATCCGCATCCACCAACCGCACAGTAGAGAACAGGGTGTCCCACTGTGTCCGCAGCTGTCCGGCCATCTCCTCCGGAGCAAGGGCAGTTACCGCATAGTGGTAAGCACCGTCATCCAAAATACATACTCTGCCTACCTGCAAAGCCTCCTCCCCCGCCGCTGTGAACACTGTATCATACCGGCTGAGCTTTTCTTTAAGCGTTTTTATCACCTGCAGCTGCTGCCTGGGATACCCGGTCAGGGTTCTGAGTGTTTTGTCCAAATCTCCGGATTCCAAGGTCTGTACTGTAATGGTATAGTTCCCGCAGTCGTATACTTTTCCCCCCGGTTCCTGTGTGGCAACCGGCGCTGCCGCTTCCTCCGGCAGTTCCACAAGAACCTGTTGGCACGTCCCGCTTACAGGAACTGCCGAAACATCCCCAATTGTTTCGTACACCGGCTTACCGCAGCCGGTCAGGCACAGGGCAAGCAGTAATATCCATAATTTTTTCACCATATCTCCCCCCAGAAAGGTTTTACAATGCTTATCTATCTTGTTTTAATCAATGCGGCCGGTTTTCTTTTTATGCTTACAGATAAATACCGGGCAAAAAAAGACATGTGGCGTATTCCGGAAAATACGCTGCTTGCTATAGCTGTTCTTGGCGGTAGCATTGGCTGTTTGTTGGGTATGCAGATTTTCCGCCATAAAACCAGAAAGCCTAAATTTTACATTGGTATTCCGGTGATAATTGTTCTGCAGGCGGCAATATATATCTATTTTTAGGTAGACTACCTCTTTTCAAGATAGTGTTTAACAACTTTTCTCACCAGAGTTGTGAAATACACTTGACAAGACTATGGAAAAAGTGTATAATGCGACAGGTCGACAGGTTACTGTATTACCTGTGACATGGGAGCATAGCTCAGCTGGGAGAGCATCTGCCTTACAAGCAGGAGGTCACAGGTTCGAGCCCTGTTGTTCCCACCATATATGGCCCTGTGGTGCAGTCGGTTAGCACGCCAGCCTGTCACGCTGGAGGTCGACGGTTCGAGTCCGTTCGGGGTCGCCATAATCGCATCTGTGGAGAGGATTTACTCTCCACAACATGCCTCTGTAGCTCAGTAGGTAGAGCAGCGGACTGAAAATCCGCGTGTCGTTGGTTCGATTCCGACCGGAGGCACCACGGTTCCCTTTGGGAACCGAGATGCGGGTGTAGCTCATCCGGTAGAGCGCCA
>JAZNIL010000004.1:0-18537 GCA_045577435.1 Faecousia sp.
ATCTCCGCTGCTTCCTGCACCACCAACTGCCTGGCTCCCATGGCTAAGGCTCTGAACGACCTGGCTCCCATCGAGTCCGGCATTATGTGCACCATCCACGCTTACACCGGCGACCAGATGATTCTGGACGGTCCCCAGAGAAAGGGCGACCTGCGCCGCAGCCGCGCTGGCGCTATCAACATCGTTCCCAACTCCACCGGTGCTGCCAAGGCTATCGGCCTGGTTATCCCCGAGCTGAACGGCAAGCTGATCGGCGCTGCTCAGAGAATTCCCACTCCCACCGGCTCCACCACCATCCTGAACGCTGTTGTTGCTAAGGAAGTCACCAAGGACGAAATCAACGCTGCTATGAAGGCTGCTACCACCGAGTCCTACGGCTACACCGAGGATGAGATCGTTTCTTCCGACATCATCGGCATGACCTTCGGCTCCCTGTTCGACGCTACTCAGACCATGGTCAACAAGCTGCCCGGCGGCATGACTCAGGTTCAGGTTGTTTCCTGGTACGACAACGAGAACTCCTACGTTTCTCAGATGGTCCGTACCATCAAGCACTTCTCCACCCTGCTGTAATTTAAAAGCACAATGAAAATGCCGGAGCGATTGCTCCGGCATTTTTTAATTGTTCACGGTTCCTTTGTTTTCAACAAAGGAAAAGCCACCCCATTGGGGTGGACTCGAGGAGATTCCTTTGCATTTTTGCCTGCGGCAAAAATTAATGTTCGTCTCCGTCGAGCCGTCAGCGGAGAAACTTCTTAATCCTCATTAATTATAAAAAGGTCATTTGGTGTACAGTTGAGAAGCAAACAAAGCGTTTCAATGTTTTCATAACGGATAGATTTTGTTTGATTGTTTACCATTTTGCTAAAATTCTGGTAACTCATCCCCAGTTGCTTATAAAGCCAATACTTGGTCTTTCCCTGCTTTTCCAAGAGCCGCAATACATCTAACTTTATCATAAGGTATTCTCCCATATGGTATCTATTTATGAGATGATATCTTAGTATTGCTCTTTACATATAGACTATTACGTTATATAATGTAATAGTCTATATTGGCGTAAGGGAGAAATGGATTTGATTATAGATGTAACGGGGACTATTTTAATACCCGGCAACCATGGTAAAGATTGCCCGGGCAACGGAACCAACCCAGCCATTGAATGTTGTTGTGATGAATGTGATTATATGTTGTGTTGTTTTGATAACCAATTCTCCAGCGGATGTAATACATGCAAAGACTTCAATTGTCCCCGGTCTGGAAAAAACAGCAGTGAGTTGTAATCTATTTTTGCAGACATAGCACAACCTCATCGATAAAAACAAACAGACCCTGCCCTAATGGAGTGGACTCGAGGAGATTCGTTTGCATTTTTGCCTGCGGCAAAAATTATTGTGTTGCCGCCGTCCAGCCGGCGGCAAGCAACGCTCCACCGGAGCGTTGCATTTGATTATTCGAATCTCCCCTCGTTTTCACCAAAGAAAAAGCCACCCCGGCGGGGTGGCTTTTTCTTTGGTGGACTCGAGGAGATTCGAACTCCCGACCCCCACAATGCGAATGTGGTGCGCTCCCAGCTGCGCTACGAGCCCGTACACACCCTATAATAGACCACAGCGGGGCAAATGTCAACAAACAGCCATTATTTTTCTCATAAAATCAGCTTAAACGCGCCGTAGGCACCGGCATCGTTGCCCAGCTCCGCCAGCTTTATCTGCACATTCTTTACTCCCGGGAAGGCGTTTTTCAGAAAATAGGGCCACACCCCATCGATCAGGCACTGTCCCGCCTTGCTCACACCGCCGCCCAAAACCACCACCTGGGGATTGATCACGTTACACACGTTGGCAATCAGCTGCCCCAAGTAGCTGTAAACCTTGTCCAAAATGGCATTGGCCGCAATATCCCCTGCCTTGGCAGCGTCAAACACGTCCTTTGCCTCCAGTTTCTCCACATGGCGCAAGGGGGAATCGGTGCCATTGCTGGCAAAATACCGCCGGGCCACCCGGACGATTCCTGTCGCGGAGCAGTAATACTCCGCGCTGCCGTAATTGCCGCAGGGGCCGGGTTGTGTTTCCTCCCGGTCCAGCACCATGTGACCAATCTCACCGGCAGAGCCGTGGGTGCCGTTAAGCACTTTGCCGCCCAGCACGATACCGCCGCCAACGCCGGTACCCAAGGTCACCAACAGCAGGTTTTCATATCCCTGTCCGCCGCCTTTCCAGCACTCGCCCAGGGCCGCCACAGTGGCATCGTTGCCCGCCTTCACCGGAAAACCGGTCAGCTGGGTCAGGGTCTGCTGAATGTTGAACACACCCCAGCCCAGATTGACGCAGCCGTTGACCACACCCTCGTCGCTCACCGGACCCGGTACGCCGATGCCGATGCCCAGAATATCCTCCCGGCAAATGCTGTTTTTCTCCACATACTCCAGAACAGACCGGGCAATATCCGGCAGAATCTGCTGTCCGCCGTCTGCTGTGACAGTGGGAATCTCCCACTTGCATAGCAGTTTCCCCTCTTCGTCAAAATAGGCGATCTTTACCGTGGTTCCACCCAGATCCACGCCAAAACCATACTTCATAATCTTTTCCTCTGTTTCTGTTCCGCTTTTAGTGGGCGCCCTCCAGAGGACGCATGACACCAAAGGCATCAAAGCGGGTGTCATACAGATCCGTCACAAACACCAGATTCACATCCGGATCCGGCAGCCCGGAATTAGCCGCGATATCCGCCGCTTCCGACGGCTCCACATTTTCCATATACAGGCGGGTTCTGCCCTCAGGCAGCGTCCAGCTTCCGCTGCCGGTGAACGATACCCCAAAATAGGATGTGCCGCAGCTTTTCACAAGAGCTGCAGCGGCAGCGGTCAGCGCCTCAGTCTTGTTGCCGTTATACAAAATAGAGTCAGTCTGGGGGAACCGGAATTCCGTAAGTACCACTTCGTCAAAACCCAGTGCCTTTAGTTCCTGGATAATATCCACAAGATAGGCTCTGGTACCACCGCTGTCCGGATTGAGCCAATAACAGCCGCCATCATCCTGATACAGGTAACCGCCGGAGGAATGGGGTACACCGTCGGGTACATGGTTCAGGCCGTACTCGTAATCCCGCAGGGCGGGGAACCGGGCAATGGTATACATGCCGCTGCCGTCCAGATACTCCAAAAGAGCATCCATCGCCGCTGGGTCAATCTTGCTGCTGCGCCGACTTGACACCTGGGAGGTATAGAAGAAATCACCGTAGATATTCTTCACATCCATCATCACAGGCGTTCCCTTAGGCAGGGCGGCAATCTGCGCCCGCACCTCATCCAGACCTTTTCTAAGGGTTTTCTCATCCACATAATAGCCCACCAGCTTCACAAGCTCTGTGTTGGTGGTGATGGCATTTTCGCCCTCATTATAATATATGGACACCGTTTCCTGTTCCGGCCTTACCGCCAGCTCTCCCTGCTGCAGCACGGGATCCTTCTCAAAATCCAGCACCGCTCCCTGATCCCGGGTGTAGACCACAAACCGCTGCAGCCACAAATACCAGCAGCCCAGCACCAGTACCGCCGCCACTGCCACAATCAGCAGCACCGTCAGTACCCGTTTCAGAATTTTCTGCATTCGGTAGGGTATTTTCATGCCTGTTTTCCTTTCCTTACCTGCAGGCAGCGCCAATCCTCCTGCGCTTTCGTGCCGGTGACCACAAAGCCCGCCTTTTCCAGCGCCGCCGTTACATCTGCCAGACGCACATCCAGAATACCGGAGCAGATCAGCACCGTATTGTCCTTCACAAACCGGGGCAGCACCGGTGCCAGCCCGATGATCACATCCGCCACAATATTCACCAGCACCAAATCATAATCCTGCCGCGCCAGCCGCTCCATCAGTTTCTTATCCGCTGTCACATTGCCTGTCATGGCAGTGAACGCCGGACTTTCCATGCCGTTATAGGCCGCGTTCTCCCGGGCAATGTCCTCCGCCTTGGGGTCAATATCCACGCCCACGGCGCTTTCCGCACCCAAGCGCAACGCCGCAATGGACAAAATACCGCTGCCGCTGCCCAAATCCAGACAGCGCATACCCGGTCTTGCCACCTCCTCCATGGTGCGCATCACCATCTGGGTGGAGGGATGGGCGCCGGTACCAAAGGTAAGGCCCGGGTCTAAAATCACCGGCAGCCGGTCCGGGAAATCCGCCGTGTCACACCAGTAGGGCAGCACCACCAGCTTTTCTCCCACGATCTGGGGCGGATAGTTCTCCTTCCAGCCTTCCTCCCAGTCTGTTTCCGCCATCGCTTCCACACGGAGGGAAAGACTTCCCATAGCAGGATCTGTCCGCAGACGGTCCAAAATCCCCTCAAGGCGGGCAAGACCCGCCTCCTTGTCCTGCTCCTGCAGGTACAGCTTAATACAGGAAAGCCCCTGCAGCTTCTGCTGCAGCTGCTCATCAATATAGTCCCAGTAGCCCCGGTTCTGGTCCAGAAACTGCTCAAATTCCGCCTGGTCTTCCAGCACCAGATCCTCAAACCCGCCAGCGGTCAGCGCCGCGGCCACATCCTCAATGGTGGCTGCATTGGTACTCACCGTCACTTCAAACCAACTCATAAGCATACTCCTCATTGTACATCTTCGTCTATTTTATCGCAAATAAAAAAGAATGACAACCTCTAAGGGCGTAAAATTTTTGGGAACCTCTATCTATTTCTGTAATTTTCATATATAATAAGGAAAAATTCCCTTTTAGGAGCCTTTATGATTACTACCATTTCTCTTTTCCCCGGCATTACCCTGCGGTGCTGCCGGGACACCCGTTTTAAGCAGGCTGCCATGAGTATCCAGTTTCTTCGGAAAATGGAAATCAGGGAAGCTTCCCTGAACGCCTTGCTTCCCGCGGTACTGCTGCGGGGCTGCGTCTGCGCGCCGGACATGCGGGCCATCACACTGAAACTGGATGACCTGTACGGCGCGTCCGTGGGGACGCTGGTACGGCGGGTAGGCGACTACCAGACCACCGGCCTGTCCTGCGGCTTTATGGAAGATGCCTATGCCCTGCAGGGTGACGCTATATTAGAGCCTATGCTGCAGTTTCTGCGGCAGCTCCTGTTCCAGCCTGTGCTGGAGGACGGGGCATTCCGGGCGGATTACGTCAGCAGCGAGCAGAAGAACTTGGTTTCCGCCATTGAATCTATGCTCAACAACAAGCGCTCCTACGCCAACGCCCAGCTGATGAAGGATATGTGCCGGGAGGACTCCTTCGGCATTCCCCAGTTCGGCACTGTAGAGCAGGTGCGTGCTATCACCCCCCAACAGCTGTACCGGCACTATCTAACGGTGCTGCGGGAAAGCCCCATCCACATTTTCTACGTGGGCGCAGCCCAGCCGGAGGCCGTGGCTGAGCTGTTAAAACCTGTGTTTGCCGGACTTTCCCGTCAGACCTTGTCCCTGCCGGAGCAGACCGGCTTCCACCCCTCCCAGAGCACCTGCCGGACAGAGGTAATGGACGTGGCGCAAGGCAAGCTGTGCATGGGCTACTACACCCCCATCACCCTGCGCCACAGCCAGTTTGCCGCCATGCAGGTGTGCAACACCCTGCTGGGTGCGGGCATGACCAGCAAGCTGTTTATGCAGGTACGGGAAAAAATGTCCCTGTGCTATGATATCGGCTCGTCCTACCACGGCAGCAAGGGTATTTTGGTTGTATCCGCGGGCATTGACTTTGACAAAGAAGAACTGGTACGAGAAGAAGTCCAGCACCAGCTGCAGCTTTGCCGGGAGGGAGAATTTACCCGGGAGGAGCTGGTATCTGCCAAGGAGCAGCTGCTCACCCAACTTCGAGCCATCCACGATGCCCCCGGTTCTATTGAAAACTACTACGCCACCGCCGCTCTGAGCGGCCTTAACCTGACGCCGGACGCATATATGCAGGCCGTACAGGCAGTGACTGATGCCGATATAAAACAGGCGGCGCAAAGCCTGACGCTGCAAAGTGTCTACTTCTTAAGGGGGGAGCAGTAATGGAAAAACATGTGTATCCCCGGCTGGGTGAGGAGGTTTTCCGCACAGTCCTTTCCAATGGACTGACCGTGGTCATTGTCCCCCGCCCCGGCTTTACCAAAAAGCTTGCCTATTTTGTCACCGACTTCGGCGCGATTCACACAGAATTTACTCTGGATGGAGAACTCTTTCAAGTACCTGCGGGAATTGCCCACTATTTGGAGCATAAGCTCTTTGACATGCCCCAGAGGGATGTGACGGCAGAGTTTGCCGCCCTGGGCGCTGTCCCCAACGCCTTCACCAGCTACGACATGACCGCCTACTACTTCTCCTGCACCGAGAATTTCCAGCAGGCTTTGGAGCTGCTGCTGGAATTTGTGTCCACCCCCTATTTTACAGCGGAGAGCGTACAGAAGGAGCAGGGCATCATTGGTCAGGAAATCGGCATGAATCTGGACAACCCCGACTCCCGGATGTTCGAGCAGCTGATGGAAATCATGTATGCCCGCCATCCTGTGCGGATTCCCATTCTGGGCACAAAGGAATCCATCGCCCAAATCACTCCGGAGCTGCTTACCTCCTGCCACCGGGCCTTCTACCGGCCGGACAACATGCTGCTGTGTGTGGTTGGCGATGTGGACAGGGAGGCGGTGGTTGCCGCCGCGGAAAAGCTGACCCCATCCTCCGCACCTCCTACACAGGCGGTGCGCCGCTGGCAGGAGCTGCCGGATTGCCCCCAGAAGCTGGTCACCGCCTCCATGGAAGTGGCTATGCCCATGCTCCAGCTGGGCTTTAAATGTCCGGCGCTGGAGCGGGGTGCGCAGGCCGTCCGGACGGAGATTACCGCGGAGCTTGCGGCAGAGGCGCTCTTTGGAGAATCCTCCCAGCTATATATGCAGCTTTACCAGGACGGTCTGATCGACAGCTCCTTCGGGGGTGGCTTTGAGACCATTGAAGGTATGGCTATTCTCACCGCCTCCGGTGACAGCGATGACCCGGAGGGAGTACAGGACGCTATTTTGCGACGGACACAGCAGCTGCTGCAAGAGGGTATCGGGCAGGAGGAATTTCTGCGGATGAAGCGCAGCGCCATGGGCCGGCGTATCCGGGCGCTGGACAGCTTTAACTCCGTGTGTTTCCGGGTGTGCGCCTACCACTTCTCCGGCTTCGACTACTTTGACTTCCCCGCCATCTACCAGGATGTCACCGTACAGGATGTGCTGGATTTCCTTGCCGCCGCGGTGACAGAGGATTCCATGTGCATGAGCATCATCTATCCTAAGGAGGAAATGCAATGAGATACACAACCATCACATTCCCCGGCCTGGGACTGGAGCTGGATCCCCCCAGAGGTTTCCAGATTGGTTCTTTCCAGGTGCATTTTTACGGCGTGATCATCGCCCTGGGGCTGATTCTGGCGGTGGTCTACGCACTGCGCCGGAAAGAACAGTTCGGCTTCACCGAAGATGACCTGATGGACGGAGTGCTGACCATTGTCCCCTTTGCCATTCTCTGCGCCAGAGTCTATTACTGCGTGTTTTCCTGGGCAGACTATGCCGACAATCCCATCAGCATCCTCTACATCTGGGAGGGCGGCCTTGCCATTTACGGCGGCGTTCTGGGCGCCCTGGTGGGTATTCTGGTATACACCAAAGTGAAAAAGCTCAGCGCTCCGGCTCTGTTTGACATTGTGGCTCTGGGCTTTCTCATTGGCCAGTGTCTGGGCCGCTGGGGCAATTTCTTCAACCGGGAGGCCTTCGGCTCGGAAACGGACAGCTTCCTGCGGATGGGTCTTTACAACGCCTTCACCGGGCAGACCGTTTACCACCACCCCACCTTCCTGTACGAGTCCCTGTGGAACGGAGCAGGCTTTTTGCTCCTGCATTTCCTGTCCAAAAAGCGCCAATATGACGGCCAGATCGCCCTGGGCTACGTGGCATGGTACGGACTGGGCAGAGCATTTATTGAGGGGCTGCGCACCGACAGCCTTTACTGGGGCAATCTTCGGGTCAGCCAGGTGCTGGCAGCGGTCAGTTGCCTACTGGCAGTAGGACTTTTGGTCTGGCAGGCTTTCCGCCCCCACGACAAAAACAACCTTTTTGTTCACCGCCGGGCTGCGGCAACAGAAGAAGCAGAACAAGATGGTCAAGACAAAACCGCAAACTAATCATGTAACAAAAGCCGGGGACAGGAATTCTGTCCCCGGCATATTTATCAGTATTTTCAACACCTTAACCGGTTAACTAAATTGATCAAAAGATACAAATAAAATCGATGTAATTTGTACATTACATCAATTGAAATCGCAAGAAAATTCCTTTAGAATGATATGTAAGCTAGGGTGGCAGTATGTGCTTTGCCGGAAACGGATCAAAATCCCCCTCCGGCATGCCTGTGCTTCCCTCCGGGGTCTGGGATGACCAGCCCCAAAACCTGCCCGCAAGGGCGCATCCACCCATCCACACTGCAAAAACATTATTATTATTTATTTTTTGGAGGTATTTACTATGGCAGGCGGTCCCGGATCTTATGTATTTGGCGCAGAAGAAAAGAAAGAATTGATGGACGTTATTGAGAACGCTTCCCTGTTCCGTTACGGCACCCCCGGTGTTGACGGCTTCCAGGGCAAGGTCGCTACCTTTGAAAAGGAAATCGCTGAGCAGCTGGGCCACAAGTACGTGGTTGCTACCAGCTCCGGCACCGGTTCCCTGATGTGCTGCCTGGCAGCTCTGGGCATCGGCATGGGCGACGAGGTCATCGTTCCCGGCTACACCTTTATCGCATCCATCTCCACCATCGCTATGATGAACGCTGTCCCCGTTCTGGCTGAAATCGATGACTCTTTGACCATCGACCCCACCAAGATCGAGGCTCTGATCACTCCCAAGACCAAGGCCATTATGCCTGTTCATATGCTGGGCAACCCCTGCAAGATGGACGAGATCATGGCTATCGCTAAGAAGCACAACCTGTATGTCATCGAGGACTGCTGCCAGGCTGTTGGCGCCCGCTACAAGGGCAAAGCTTGCGGCACCATGGGTGACATGGGCGCATACTCCCTGAACGTATTCAAGACCATCACCACCGGTGACGGCGGCTTCGTTGGCTGCTCCGATCTGGAACTGCACGAGCGTGCATTCGGTTACCACGACCAGGGTCACAAGCCCTCCCGTATGGGTGTTGAAGTGGGCAACCGCTCCATCGTTGGCGTTAACATGAGAATGAACGAGCTCAGCGGCGCTGTTGCTGTTGCTCAGGGCCGTAAGCTGCCCAAACTGCTGGACACCCTGCGTTACAAGAAGGGTCTGCTGAAGGCTCAGCTGCAGGACCTGCCCGGTGTCGGCTTCCGTACTATCAATGACGAAGGCGAGTGCGGCACTCTGCTGACCCTGCTGTTCGACACCAAGGAACTGGCTGCCAAGTTCTGTGCAAAGGCCGGTACCAACGTGATTGCCCGTTCCGGCTGGCACGTATACAACAACATGGAGCAGATCCTGGACAAGAAGACCTGGACCACGAACCATCCCTTCCACATGAGCGACCGCACCTACTCCAAGAACATGCTGCCCGCTACCGACGACATTCTGGAGCGTGCTGTAAACATCTCCGTTGGTGTTGTGGACAAGGGACTGGGCGCAGGCACCGGTATCAACGTCAACTCCACTGAGGAAGAGATCAACCAGGTTGCTAAGAACATTCGTGAAATCATTCTGTCCCTGTAATTTAGGAGGGTACATCTATGGATAAAGTCAGAGTTGCCGTCATCGGCTGCGGCTCTATCAGTGATATCTACATGAGCAACATCACCAGCGGCAAATTCCAGATTCTGGAGCTGGTGGGCTGCTCTGACCTGTTCCCCGCCGCTGCTCAGGCAAAGGCTGAGAAGTACGGCTGCAAGGCCATGACCACCGAAGAGATCTGCGCGGATCCCTCCATCGACATGGTTATCAACCTGACCATTCCCGCTGCCCACTACCCCGTGATCAAGCAGTGCCTGGAAGCAGGCAAGCACGTCTTCTCCGAGAAGATGATCGCTGTGGAGCTGTGGCAGGGCCAGGAGCTGGTGAAGCTGGCTGACGAAAAGGGCCTGTACCTGGGCGTCGCCCCCGACACCTTCCTGGGCGCTGCTGTCCAGACTGCCAAGTACATTGTGGAATCCGGCCTGATCGGCAAGCCCGTATCCTGTCGGGCTTCCATCAGCCGTAACTACGGCATCTACGGCGAATTCCTGACCCACCTGTGCAAGCGTGGCGGCGGTATTGGTTTCGACATGGGCGGTTACTACCTGACCGCGCTGGCCTCTATTCTGGGTCCTGTGAAGGCTGTTTCCGCTTTCACCGCCATCAATGATCCCCACCGGGTCAACACCCGTATCGGCGCTCCCAACTATGGCAAGGAATACGATCTGGAAGATGCCAACGTGATCACTGCCACCATGCAGTATGAAAACGGCGTTTTGGGCACTCTGCACATGAACTCCGACTGCATTCTGGACGAGACCTACGGTCTGGAGATCTACGGTACCGATGGCATTCTGTACATGGGCAATCCCAACGAGTTTGGCAACCCCGTCTACATCAAGAAGACCATGTCCGATAAGATTGAGTTCCCCCACACCCATGGCTACGCCGAAAATTCCCGTGGCGTTGGCGCGGCAGAAATGGCTTGGTCCATCGTGAAGGGCCGTAAGAACCGTGCCTGCAAGGAAATGGCATACCATGTATTCGAGCTGATGCACGGCATCATCAACAGCGCCGAAAGCGGCACTGTCTATAAGCTGGAGTCCACCTTCGAAACTCCCAAGGGCCTGCCCGCAGGCTACATGGGCGACGGCGGCTGGACCCGCAAAGAGGAGAGCGCTCTGGCTGAATAAGCTGTAGCTCACGCGTGTTTTCTGTATGTTTGTCAGAAGGCCGGTCTGAGGCCGGCCTTCTGATTTTTTACCACTGGGAAAAACAGGACAGGAAGGAGGGTCTCCGTGGGTCAGATCATCAAAGAGGAATATGAGGTAGTTGCCTACCCCAAGCTGAACCATGTGCGGGCCAGCATCGTGCAGATTGTCAACCGCAACGCCCACGTGCACCGGGCGCTGGAGTTGGGTCTGGCGCTGGAGGGTGACGCCCTGGTAAAAATCGGTGACCGCTCTTTCTCCGCCTATAAAGGCTCTCTGTTCTTTTTCAACGCCAACGAATCCCATGAAATTATAGCCTCCTCCCAGGCTGGTATCAAGATCGCCTACCTGCAGGTGGCAAACTCCTTCTGCAGCGAGTATCTGTCCTGCTTCCGGAATCTGGAGCTTCTGGAAAACGACCTTTCCAGTTATCTCTCCCCGGAAAAACGCCATGAGGTCACCGGGCTGATGGTGCAGGCCCTGATGGACTATATGGCTCCCGAGAGCGACCTGTACGCCCTGACCTGTATCTGCAGTATTTGCAAGCTGTACAGCAAAATCCTCTCCTATGTGCCCTACCGGCAGATGACCGAGGCTGCCTACCTCTCCCGAAACAAAAAGACAGCCCGCCTTACCCGGATTACCGAGTATATAGACACTAACTATTCCGAAAAAATCACCCTGGAGGCTCTGGCAGCCAGGGAAAATGTGACTACCACCTATCTGTCCCACTTCATCCGGGATAATCTGCACATGACCTTTCAGGAGTATGTCAGCAGCGTGCGGTTTGAACGGGCGCTGAAGCTGCTGCAAAGCACCTCCATGTGTCTGACAGACGTAAGCGTGGTATGCGGCTTCTCCGACGTAAAATATCTGTCCCGGATGCTGGAACGTCATTTTGGTCTCCCCGCCCAATCCTGCCGGGAGCAGCTCCAGCGCCAGCAGGTACAGGAACCCAAAAGCACCCATCAGGCGCAAACCTTCGCCACGGAAGAGATGGGCCGGGATTGGCTCACCGCGTTTTGGAAGGAAACCCTTTGAATTTGTAAATCCGGCGGAGCGGGAACTCCCTCTGCCTCACATAAACACAACCGAAAGGAAGATTTACTATGAGCAAAAAAGGAATTGCCGTAGCCGGCAACATGATCGTGGATATTCTCTACCCTATCAGCAATTTCCCCAAGCCCGGCGAGCTGGTCACCGTTACAGGTGATATGTCCCGCTCCACCGGCGGCTGTGTGTGCAACGATATCATCGACCTGGCAAAGCTGGACCCCCAGATGCCTCTGGTGGCTCTGGGCCGGATCGGCAACGATGCCGAGGGTGAATACATCATGGAAAAGCTCCGTGAACATAAGAACATCGACCTGCAGTACGTAAAGGCCGAGGGCACCACCTCCTACACTCTGGTTCTTGCCGACGATGTGACCAAACAGCGTACCTTCTACCAGTGCCGTGGCGCCAACGCCGCCTTCTGCCAGGAGGATATTCCTTTCGATACACTGGACGCTGAAATTCTGCACATTGGCTACATCCTGCTGCTGGACACTCTGGATGAGGAAGATCCGGAGTATGGCACCAAGATGGCCCGCCTGCTGAAGGCAGCTCAGCAGAAGGGTATCAAGACCTCTATCGACGTGGTCAGCGAAGCCGGTGACCGTTTCCGCCGTCTGGTCAGCCCTGCTCTGCGCTACACCGACTACTGCGTGATCAACGAGGTAGAGGCCAGCGCCACCACCGGTATCGCCCTGCGTACCGAGGACGGCCAGCTGATTAAGGAAAACTTCCCCGCCGCCCTGAAGGCCATGAAGGATCTGGGTGTATCCACCTGGGCCGTAATTCACTGCCCCGAGGTGGGTATGGGTCTGGACGAGAACAACAACCTGGTGGAAGTGCCCAGTCTGAAGCTGCCCAAAAACTGGATTGTGGGCACTGTGGGTGCCGGTGACGCGTTCTGCTCCGGCGTGCTGTATGGTGCGTGGAAGGGTATGGATCTGAAATCTGCCATTGAGCTGGCCACCGCCTCCGCTGCATGCTCTTTGTCCCACGCCAACGCTACCGACGGTATGCGCACTGCCGCGGAGGTCATGGATCTGTACGCACAGATGCGCTGAAATTTAGAAAGAAGGTAAATTTTATGAATGCAGTAATGTACGGCGGCGGCAATATCGGCCGCGGCTTCATCGGCGGCCTGCTGAGCCAGTCTGGCTACCGGGTCACCTTCATCGATGTGGCAGAGCCTGTAGTGAAGCACCTGCAGGAAAAGGGCTGCTACCCTGTGCGCTACGTTTCCAGCAGCGGTTTTGAGGATGTGCTGATTGAGAATGTCACCGCCGTTAACGGCAATGACACAGAAGCCGCCTCCGACGCAATCGCTGCCTGCGATATCATGGCTACAGCCGTCGGTGCCCGGATTCTCAAGTTCATCGTACCCAATATCGTTGCCGGTCTGCGCAAGCGCTGGGCGGCGGGCGGCGCTCCCCTGAACATCATTGTGTGTGAAAACCTGATGGATGCCAACCTTGTTGTGGAAGGCATGATTAAGGAGCAGCTGACGGAAGAGGAAAAGGCCAAATTTGACCAGACCGTTGGCCTTGTGGAAGCCTCCATCGGCCGTATGGTTCCCATCCAGACCGAGGAAATGAAAGACGGCGAGCCTATGCGTGTGTGCGTGGAGCGGTATGGCTTCCTGCCCACCGACAAGGCGGCCTTCAAGGGCGAGATTCCCAACATTAAGAATATGGTTCCCTTCGCTCCCTTTGATTTCTACATCAAGCGCAAGCTCTATGTGCACAACATGGGTCACGCTACCTGCGCCTACCTTGGCGACCTGCTGAACCTGCAGTACATCTACCAGTCCATCGACGTGGCTGATGTGCGGATTCTGGTGCAGAACGCTATGCTGGAAAGCGCAATGGCTCTTTCCTCCAAGTATGGCGTGAACATGGCTGACATTGTAATGCACGTCACCGATCTGCTGAACCGCTTCACCAATGCTGCCTTGGGCGACACCTGCTTCCGGGTAGGCGGCGACCCCGGCAGAAAGCTCAGCCCCGATGACCGTCTGATCGGTTCCTCCTCTCTGGCTCTGGAACAGGGCATTACCCCCGCGTACATCGCTGTGGGCGCTGCCGCCGGCCTGCACCGGTACATCAATGAGGCCGAGGGCATGGAGCAGGGTATGGACGCCGCTGCCCAGGTACTGCAGGAGGTTTCCAAGCTGGATGCCGGCAGCCAGTTGGCTGGTCTGATCCTGAGCATGTATGAGAAGATCCTCTCCGGCGCTACTGTGGCCGATCTGCGCCGCGCCGCCGATGAAGTGAAAGCACAGAGCCTGGGCGCTATTATCTAATCGGGCGCAAGTAAATTTCCATAAAAAAGACATTTCTGTTTTGTGATTTTTAAATAAAAACGGATGAAACACAAGATTGTCTTACGGAAATCGCAAGATAAACTTGAATGATTTTCTTGCTTGTGTCATTATGACAGTGTAAACAGGGAGAGATCCCAAAAATGAATTTTACTTAACAACGAAAGGATGAACGATTATGTCCAGATTTAAGTTTACCGCAGGTCCCTGGAACGTAAACGAAGGCGTTGAGGCTTTTGGCCCCGGCGTACGCCCCTCCGTTGACATGGAGGAAAAGTTTAAGAAGTTTGCTGAGATCGGCATGTCCGGTGTTCAGTTCCACGATGATGACGCTGTTCCCGATATGAACAACATGACTGAGAAGCAGATCATCGACTACGCTAAGGACGTTAAGGCTACCCTGGATAAGTACGGCCTGGTTCCCGAGTTCGTGGCTCCCCGTCTGTGGCAGGATCCCCACACCACCGATGGCGGCTTCACCTCCAACTCCAAGGAAGACTACGACTTCGCAATGTGGAGAGCAAAGCGCTCCATCGACATCGCCAACGCTATGGGCGCCAAGAACATCGTTCTGTGGCTGGCTCGTGAAGGCACCCTGTGCGCTGAGTCCAAGGATCCCGTTCAGAAGATCGGCCAGCTGATCGACTCCATCGACCAGATGCTGACCTACGACGACAAGATCAAGGTTCTGATCGAGTCCAAGCCCAACGAGCCCATCGACCGCTCCTACTGCGGCACCATCGGCCACGTTATGGCTGTTTCCGCTGCTTCCAAGGATCCCAAGCGTGTTGGCGCAGTTCTGGAATCCGCTCACGCTATCCTGGCTGGCCTGGATCCCGCTAACGAAATGGCATTCGCACTGAAGTTCGGCAAGCTGGGCTCCGTCCACCTGAACGACCAGAACGGCTGCCGTTACGACCAGGACAAGAGCTTCGGCGTTGAGTCCCTCCGCGGCGCTTTCAACCAGATCAAGGTTCTGTGCGACAACAACTACGGTGCCAACGGCGAAATGGTCGGTATCGACGTTAAGGCAATGCGTACCCAGAAGCCCGAGGATCAGTACCGTCATCTGGAGAACTCCATGAAGATCGCTATCGAGCTGGAGAAGAAGGTCGAGAAGTTCGACAAGGCTTTCCAGGCACAGTGCATCGCAGAGCGCAACTACGAGAAGCTGGAGATGTACGTCATGGAGCTGCTGATGGGTATTGTCTAATCGACACTGCACCATCTGATCCATTACACAAAACCGAAAAGGGGCGGCTTCAGCCGCCCCTTTTTTCCCGCAGGAACGGAGGAATTTCCCCTCCTTGCGGTATTTTCACGAAAGGAGCGCCTTTCTATGAAAAGCTATGTTAACCAGCATCCCGATATGGGCCGTATGCTCTGGCTGGAGCAGGGTGAAATTCTGGTGGGTGTGGCTCTGGATTACGGCATCCGGGTACGCCATCTGTCCCTAAAGGGTATGGAAAACCTGTTCTACCAGCAGCCCGCTGACCTTTCCGACGGTTTCGGTACTCCCGATACATGGAAATTGCGGGGTGGACACCGCCTTTGGCTTGCTCCGGAGTGCGATGATTCCTACTATCCCGACGATGTTCCTGTCAGCTACACCCTCCGTGAGGACGGTGTTCTGATCCAACAGGAAGTGGAGCCACCCCTGGGAATCCAGAAAACACTGGACATCTCCTTCCGTGAGGATGGAACGATTCTGCTGACCCACAATTTCTACAACCGCAATGACCATCCTATTGACGGTGCCTCCTGGGGTGTGAACTCCCTGGATGGGTGTGGGCAGATTGAGATCGGTTTTTCCGCTGGTAAAGGTGGGTACGCACCCAAGCGGGTGATCTCCCTGTGGGGTGACACCAATTTGGCCGACCCCCGGCTGACCATTGAAAAAGACCGGATTCTGGCCCGGTATCTACCCATTGCTCCGTATTTCAAGATCGGCCTATACAGCGCTGACGGCATTGCCACACTGGAGAGCAAGGGGCAGCGGCTGACCATCGGCTATGACGCGCCCCAAATCCACCAACTCCCGGACCGGGGCTGCAATTTTGAACTGTTCCTGTCCAAGCGTTTCCTGGAGATGGAGACCCTCGGTCCTGTGACCCACATTCTTCCCGGGCAGAGCGCCACCCACTGTGAGCGTTGGAAGCTGGAAAAGCTGTAATCCTCATTACCTTGCCGCAAAAAAGGAGCGTATCGCTTTGATACGCTCCATTTGCTGTTCTGGGGATGATAGGGTTATCTTTCGTACTCAATGACTACCCGGCGGTTCGGCTCAGTGCCGATGGAGTAGGTGGTGATCCGGTCCGTATCCTGCAAGGTGGCATGGATTACGTGGCGCTCGTAAGCGTTCATAGGCTCCAGCGTGGTACGGCGGTGCGCCTTGAGCACCTGCTGTGCCTTCTTATGGGCGTAGCGGCGCAGGGAATCCTCCCGCTTCTGCCGGTATTCCTCCGCATCTACATTCACACGGATATGCCCCTCAATACCCCGGTTGATGGCATAGTTACACAGGTGCTGCAGGGCATCCAGTGTATCGCCCCGGCGGCCAATTAGGTAACCCAGATCCTGGCCTACCAGGTCCACCATGTAGGTGTTTTCTTCCTCTTTCCATGCGTGGGGGACAGCCTGAGAGCCCATGTGCTCCAGCAGGCCCTTCAGAAACACTTCAATCTTCTCCTCCACAGAGCCGGGCTCAGCAGGGGCATAGGTCTTAACCTCCTTGGGCTGCTTGGGCGCGGCAGGCTTCTTGGCCTTGGGTGCTTCCTTGGGCTGCTCTGCCTTTGCAGGCTCCTGTTCCTTCTTAGGCTTTGCCTGCTCCTGCTTAGGAGCGGCAGGCTTGGGAGTTTCCTGCTTGGGTGCGGCGGGCTCGGGCTCTTCTGCCTTAGGCATAGCGGGCTTCTTGGCCTTGGGCTTGGAGCGGGATGCGGAAGACAGGGCCACCTTAGGTGCCTCAGGAACAGGATCGGGTGCTTCATAGGTCACCTGCACTCTGGCAGGCTGGGCACCGAAGCCCAAAAAGCCGGGCTTGGCCTGCTGCAGGACCTGAACGGAAACACTGTCCCGATCCAGGCCCAGCTGGGTCAGCGCTGCTTCAATGGCAAGGTCAATGGTCTTGCCGGAAGTAATGTGGGTCTTTTCCATATTTATTCCTCCGTAGGCTGGGAAGCGTAACGGTTGGGGTCGTAATTACGGCCCTTGCAGTAGGGGCGCTGGGGAATACCGGACATAACGGGCTTCTCCACAGGCTCTTCCGCCACGATACCCCGCTTTGCGTCGTATTCCTTCTTGGCAGCAGCCTTGGCTGCGGCCTGCTCCTCCTGCTGCTTACGCTGCAGTTTCTTCTTGCTGGTGTTTTCAGTGATACCGTCGGGGTTGGCGGCGCGGCGCTCGGCACGCAGGCGCTCCTTTTCAGCCTCCAGAGCTTCCTGCTCCATAGCCTTCTGCAGGCGTACAGCATCCTCCGCATCGTAAATCTTACGGTAACGGTTGGTCAGAATCACGTCTACCACAGTGCCGGAAACACCCTGAATCAGCCAGTACAGGCTCAGTGCGCCGGGGACGGTAAAGCCAATCCATAATGACATGAGGGGCATCATCCACATCATCATCTTGCCGGACTGGTTCTGCTGAGACTTTTTGGCGGCCTCCTTATCCTCAATGCCCTTCTCATTGGTGACAACGGAGTTGTTCATTTTCTGGGAGATGAACATAGAAACCACCTGGCTGCCGGCAGACAGCACAGGGACCAGGAACGCGCCGATATGCTTCCAGTCATAGGCTTCCCAAGCCAGGATATTAAACTGGGGAATGGCGCCCAGGTCAATGCCCAGGAAATTGAAGTTAATACCCTTGAGGGTGTCGGGGTTTGCTACAATACCCTTAAGCTCCTCTGCCACCTGAGGGATCAGGGGTGCCGCGGACAGCTCATGGTAATAGGTGTTGGCACCCAGGGGGAATACTTCCTGTACAACAGCCACAATCTGCGCCACTACCTCCTGAGATTCATGGAGGATATAGGTGATGGGCTGGCGAATGACGGTGTAAAGAGGCAGCAGGATTAACAGGGGAACAAAGCTCCACAGACAGCCGCCACCCATAAGTCGGATCGAAGCCATGTCGTTCTGTGAGCCAAGGAGTTGCCTTAATTAATTGTCTTCCTAAGACCGCTTGGCCTCCGACTTTGAGATTCATGGAGGATATAGGTGATGGGCTGGCGAATGACGGTGTAAAGAGGCAGCAGGATTAACAGGGGAACAAAGCTCCACAGACAGCCGCCACCCA
>JAZNIL010000005.1:0-13961 GCA_045577435.1 Faecousia sp.
AAGCTGCAGCAGGCGGCCCAGATACTCAAGCGGGGCGGACTGCTGGGCATTCCTACCGAGACGGTGTACGGCCTCGGCGCCAACGGATTGAATGAGACGGCGGTGTCCAACATTTTTAAGGCCAAGGGGCGTCCTCAGGACAATCCTCTGATCCTGCACATCTGGGATCCTGCCCAGTTGGAGGAGCTTTGCCATTCCATTCCGGAAAACGCCTACCGGCTGGCAGAGCGATTCTGGCCCGGACCATTGACGCTGGTGCTTCCGGCAAAGGATATTGTGCCTAAGTGCACCACCGCGGGGCTTTCTACTGTGGCCGTGCGGTGTCCAGATTGCGCAGTGACCCGGAGAATCATCCGTCTGGCGGGTGTGCCGGTGGCAGCACCCTCGGCAAATCTTTCCGGTAAGCCCTCCACCACCACAGCCCAGCATGTGCTCCATGACCACGAGGGTAACATTCCCATGATCGTAGACGGCGGTCCTTGCCGGGTAGGGGTGGAATCCACCATTGTAGACCTGAGTGAGGAACGTCCCCGGTTGCTGCGTCCCGGCGGCATCACTCCGGAGCAGCTTATGGAGGTTCTGGGAGACCTGGTAATTGACAAGGCGGTCACCGCTCAGATTGACCATGACGCAGTGGTAAAAGCACCGGGCATGAAATACCGCCACTATGCCCCCCAGTGTCAGGTGCTGATTGTGTCCGGTTCCCGGGAGAAAGCCGCCCGGTATATCCATGCCCATTTCCAGCCCGGTGACCGGGTGCTCTGCTTTCAGGAGGAGCTTCCCTTGTATAAAGACTGCCATCCTCTTGCCTACGGAGAGGAAGCCCAGGTACAAACACTCTCCGCGGGACTTTTTTCCGCTCTGCGGGAACTGGACGATCCCAGTGTGGGGCGGGTTTACGCCCGGTGTCCTGTGGGCGGAGGTGTGGCTTACGCAGTGCAGAACCGGCTGAAAAAGGCGGCAGCCTTCCAGATCATTGATGCGGAGGAAGCATTATGATTATTGGAATCACCGGCGGTACCGGCAGCGGAAAAACCACAGCGCTGAACGCCATCCGGGAATTGGGCGGTATCGTTATTGACTGTGACGCAGTCTACCACCAGTTGCTGAAAACCGACAAAGCGCTCCTGAATGCCATTGAGCAGCGGTTTCCCGGCACCATTACAGAAAACGTTTTGGATAGAAAAAAGCTGGGCAGCGTTGTTTTTTCCGATAAACAGGCTTTACTGGATCTGAATACCATCACCCACAGCGCGGTAAGGCGGGAAGTTTTGCGCATACTAGGCAGTGGTTCAACCCTAGCGGCTGTGGATGCCATTGAACTTTTTGACGGCGGACTTTCCCAGATCTGCCATACTACTGTGGCTATCACCGCCCCGGAGGAAAGCAGAATACAACGCCTGCTGCAAAGGGACAACATCACCCGGGAACAAGCGCTGCTGCGTATCCGGGCACAAAAGCCGGAAAGCTATTTCCGCGCCATGTGTGACCATGTCCTGGAAAACACCGGTACGCAAGCACAGTTCCACGAAAAATGCCTTGCCTTTTTCCGCAGGATTACTATAATGGAAGAAAATACCACTAAAAAGGAGACTATACCATGACTACCGACGAACTGCGTCAGCAGCTGCTGGCCTCCCAGAAAAACGGTTACACCAAGCTCACCGAAGCCCAGCGGGAGGAAATGGAAGCCTACTGCAAACGCTATAGAACATTTATCGATGCCTGCAAGACAGAGCGGGAAGCCACCGCCTGGGCCGTACAAATTGCCACAGAGCATGGCTTCCGGGAAGTGGTTCCCGGTATGCAGCTGCAGGCCGGTGACAAGGTGTACAAAAATGTGATCGGCAAGAGCATTATTCTGGCTGTGATTGGCAGCGCCGGTCTGAACGAAGGCGCCAACATCTGCGCCGCCCATGTAGACTCCCCCCGCATGGACTTAAAACCCAATCCCCTGTATGAGGATTCCGAGATTGCTTATTTTAAAACCCATTACTACGGCGGTATTAAAAAATACCAGTGGGTCACTGTGCCGCTGGCCCTCCACGGTGTGGTCTGCCGCAAAGATGGCACCATGGTAAATGTCACCATCGGTGAGGATGACAGCGATCCCATTTTGATGATCTCTGACCTGCTGATCCACCTATCTTCTGACCAGTTGCAGAAAACCGCCGCTCAGGTGGTATTGGGTGAACAGCTGAACGTGATCCTGGGTACCAAGCCTATGGAGGGCGAGGGCGCTGATCTGGTAAAGCTGAACATTATGAAGCTGCTGAACGAAAAGTATGGTATTATTGAGGAAGACTTCCGGTCTGCCGAGCTGTGTATCGTTCCCGCCGGCAAGTGCCGGGAGGTGGGCCTTGACCGCAGCCTGCTGGGTGCTTACGGCCATGATGACCGGGTGTGCGCCTATGCGGAGATCGAACCGCTGCTGGATATGGGCACTCCTACCCACACCGCTGTGTGTATCCTTGCTGACAAGGAGGAAATCGGTTCTGTGGGTGTTTCCGGCATGCAGAGCCGCGCATTCGAAACCTTTATGAACAATCTGTGTGTAGCCACCGGCGCTGACCTGTTCCGGTGTCTGGAAAACAGCTTCTGCCTGTCCGCTGACGTGTCCAACGCCTTTGATCCCAACTTTCCGGAGACCTGCGACCGCCGCAACAACAGTATGCTCAATTACGGTGTTTCCATCTGTAAATACACCGGTTCCAAGGGCAAGGGCGGTGCGTCCGATGCCTCCGCAGAGGTAATGGGTCATATCCGCAAGGTGCTCGATGATGCCGGTGTCCTGTGGCAGATAGCCACTCTGGGCAAGGTAGACCAGGGCGGTGGCGGTACTGTGGCTGCCTATATGGCCAACCGGAACATTCCCACTGTGGACGCGGGTGTACCTGTGCTGAACATGCATGCACCCATGGAGCTGGTAAGCAAGCTGGACTGCTATATGACCATGCTGGCCTGCAAGGCTGTTTATCTGGCATAACGAAATTTTAACCCAGGGCGTACCGCAAGCGGTACGCCCTGCTGCTTTTTCCGTCAAAACCGGGCATTTACTTTTTGTCGCTTCGGTGGTATACTATAAAAGTTATTAGGAGGTGAGGCTATGGTCCGTTTGATCCGGCAATTCCGGGATGCCTTTCGCAAGGGCGATCTAATACTGCTGCTTCTGTGCCTGGTCACCACTGCCTTCGGCTGTTTGGTGGTAGCAAGCACCACCAATCACATGGGTATGCTGCGTTATATTCTGATTCAGATCGGTGCCACCTTAATCGGTGTTTTTATGTATGTGGCTGTGTCCGCTATTGACGCGGAATGGTTTACGGAGCACCGCAGCGCTTTGGTGGTGTTCAATACGCTGATGCTTCTGATGTTAATCCCCTTTGGTGTCACTGTTGACGGCAACCGAAGCTGGCTGGATTTTCCTTTTCTCCCCTTCCGTATTCAGGTGGCGGAAATTTGCAAAATCTCTTACATTTTAGTTATGGCCTCTGTGATGGCCGCCCACCAAAACCGTATCTCCCACTTCAGTTCCGTATTCCACATGGCCTACCATTTGGCGCTGCTGGCAGGAATGAATCTGGTGCTCTCGGGCGATGCGGGTGTGACGCTGATTTTTGTATTTATTTTTATCGGCATGGCTTTCTCCGGCGGCGTAAATCTTTTCTGGTTTGCCGTGGCCGGCGGGGGTATTGCGCTGATGGCTCCCTTTGTATACGAGCATGTATTGGGTAACTACCAGAAAGAGCGTATCGCCATTTTGTTTGACCCAACCATCGACCCCCTGGGTACTGGGCCCCGATATCAGGCCGCCCGTTCTCTCCGTTCCCTTACCGGTGGCGGTATGACCGGCCAGGGTTTGTTCAGCGGTCACCGTACCCAGACCAGCGGCGCGCTGCCAGCCCAGCACACCGACTTTATTTTCTCAGCCATCGGAGAAGAGCTGGGCTATGTAGGCTGTGCGCTGGTGCTTTTGTTGCTGGCAGTAATCGTATTCCGCATCATCTGGGTTGGCTGGCGCAGCCAGGATTACATGAGGCGTATCATCTGCTTTGGCGCAGCTTCCGCCATGATCTTCCAGATCTGCAGTAATGTAGGTATGTGTCTGGGTGTTACCCCCGTCATTGGTCTGACACTGCCGTTTATCAGCTACGGCGGTTCCTCCATTGTGACACTGTATGCCATGCTGGGACTTGTTTCCGGGGTGTATGCCCGGCCCGCCTCTACCAGTCATGAGCGGTACATTCGCCCCCCTTACATGTCCAAAACGCTTCGGTAAACCCGAAGCGTTTCTGCTTGATTTTTATACAGTTTTCCTTATAATAAAGGGTAGAATGATCATAAGGAGTGTTCACAATGAAAGCTTTTATGGATAAGGATTTCCTGCTGGAAACCAAAACCGCAAAACACCTGTTCCACGATTACGCGAAAAAAATGCCCCTGGCAGATTACCACTGCCACCTCAATCCCAGAGAGATCTATGAGGACCGCCGTTTCAACAACCTGGCTGAGCTTTGGTTGGGTGGCGAAAATCCCGACGGCAGCTTTGCCGGCGACCATTACAAGTGGCGTGTCATGCGCTCTAATGGTGTCAGCGAAGACTATGTCACCGGTGCGCAGGACCCCTTTGCCCGTTTTATGAAATTTACAGAAGCATTGGAAATGGCCATTGGCAATCCCATGTACCACTGGTGCCACATGGAACTGCAGCAGTTCTTCGGCATTACCCAGCCGCTGACCACCGAGAGCGCCCGTGAGATTTGGGACACATGTAATGACCTGCTGCGCAACGACCCGGACATGTCCGCCCGGGGCTTGATCCGCAAGGCAAACGTCGCTTTTATCGGCACTACGGACGATCCCATTGATGACCTGAAATGGCATGAGTTGATTGCAGCCGACCCCACCATCGAGGTTGTGGTTGGCCCCTCCTACCGCCCAGACAAGGCTGTGAATATCCACAAAGCCGGATGGAAGGAATACCTGGCTCAGTTGGCTGCCTCTGTGGGTAAAGAGAACCTTCCCACCATGCAGGACCTGCTGGACGCTCTGGTGGAACGTCTGGAATACTTTAAGGCACGGGGTTGCCGGGCTTCCGACCACGGTCTTGACTATGTTCCCTTCCAGAACTACACCGTTGCCCAGGCGGACGCCGCTTATCAGAAAGCTCTGCGTGGCGAAGCCCTGACGGTACAGGAGATTGAGGGCTTCCAGACCGTAATCTTGCTGACCCTGGGCAAAGCCTATGCCCGGCTGGATATTGCTATGCAGCTGCATTACTCCTGCCTTAGAAACAACAACCAGCGCGTCTTTAAGCGGCAAGGCCCAGATACCGGTGTGGATGCCATCGCCCAGAACGCCTGCGGCGGGAACATTGCCCATCTTCTGTCCACACTGGATGAGGAAGGTGTATGTCCCAAGACCATTCTCTACTCTCTGAACCCGGCGGACAACGCCCAGTTGGGCACATTGATTGGCTGCTTCCAGGACAGCACCATCCCCGGCAAGATCCAGCATGGTTCCGCATGGTGGTTCAACGATACCAAAACCGGTATGCAGGACCAGATGATTTCCCTGGCAAATCTGGGGCTGCTGGGCAATTTCGTAGGTATGCTCACAGACTCCCGCTCTTTCCTGAGTTACGCCCGTCACGATTACTTCCGCCGTATTCTGTGCAATTTGGTGGGCAATTGGGTAGAAAACGGAGAATATCCATGTAACGAAGCTGCCCTGGAGAAGATTATCCGCGGCATCAGTTTCCTGAACGCCAAGCGTTATTTTAGTCTGTAACACAGCAAATGACCCGGCAGGTAATGACCTGCCGGGTTTTTGTTTAATGGGAAAACGCAGCATGCTCCCCATCCATTAGTTGGGCCGTATACAGTTTATAATAATGGCCACCCTTTTGCAGCAGCTCCTCATGGGAGCCGGATTCCAGGATTCCCTTGCCATCAATGTACATAATGGTGTCGCAGTGAATGATGGTAGATAGCCGGTGGGCAATGACAAAGGATGTTCTGCCATGCATCATCTTCTCAATGCCCTGCTGCACCAGTTGTTCTGTTTCCGTATCGATAGAGGAAGTAGCTTCGTCCAGAATCAGGATTTTCGGATCGGACAGCACGGTCCGGGCAAAGCAGATCAGCTGCCGCTGTCCCTGGGACAGCATAGCGCCCTTTTCATTCACCGGGGTGTCATACCCATTTTCCATGGCCATGATAAACTCATGGGCACATACCGTCTTGGCCGCGGCAATAATTTCCTCATCCGTGGCATCCAGCTTGCCATAGCGGATATTATCCTTAATCGTACCGGAGAAAATAAAACTGTCCTGAAGCATGATCCCCATATTTGTGCGCAGGGAGGACAGGGTCACATCGTGGATATTGTTCCCGTCGATGGTGATAGTGCCGCCCTGTATGTCATAAAACCTGCACAGCAGATTGACAATGGTACTCTTGCCCGCACCGGTAGGCCCTACCAGTGCTACACTCTGCCCAGGTCGGGCCTGGAAGCTTACATTCTCAAGCACATTGTTTCCTGCCTCATAGGCAAAGGTAACATCCCTGTATTCCACTTCTCCCTTAACCGGGGGCAGTTCCTGAGCCCCAGGCATATCTTGAATCTCTACCTTTTCATCGATGGTATCAAAAATACGCTCCAGGTACGAACCGGTATTCACCAGTTGATTGTAGATATCACCAATACTCTGTATGGGGCCCCAGAACCGGGATGCATAGGAGGACATAGCCACCAGCACACTGGCCTCATACTGCCGGTCTGCCAGCAGCACAATCGCACCCACATAGAGAAACCCCCGCACCAGTGCCACCAGATTCTCAATAATAAACGGCACGCTCAGATTGATGGTAATGCCCTTTATATGGGCAAGACGCAACGCCTTAAGCAACCGGTTATAAATACCTTGGTTCACTTCCTCCCGGTTAAATGCCTGGGTGATCTGCATGCCGTTAATGGATTCGCTGACATAAGCGGTGGCGTTGGAATTCTTGGCGGAAAAGTCTGTCCACGCCCGGCGCTGTCTATTCTTGATAAGCAGCATGTAGGCAACAAAGAAAGGAATCCCCGCCAAAACAAACAGCGTCAGGTACACATCCAGAGAGAGCATGAAAAAAATAATGATGAATATGGTCAAAAATTGGACAACAATGTTAATAAGGCCATTGGACAAAAAATTCGCTACATTGTCCACATACTGAACCACACGTACCAGAATTTTTCCCCGTGGCCGGCTCTCAAAATAGTCAAAGGACAACTGCTGGATATGGGAAAACACGTCCACACGGATCTCATGGATGATTTGCTGTCCTGCCTTGGCCACAACGATGGTGCGGAAGTAGCCACATAGCTCCGAAAGCAGAATACAGCACAGATAGGCTATGCCAATCATGACGATCCCCCGGATATCGGAGGTACCGGCCTCCTGCTGCCGGGTAAGAATATCAATTACAGCCTTTACAAAATAGGGGCCGCACAGGGCAAAAATAGCCGACATTAGGCTAAGTACACCGCCAATTACCAGTTCCCTCATGCTGTTGACCACATACTTTCCGCAACGGCGGAAATTATTGATATTAAAGGGCGTTTCCAGGGATTCATCAATATCATATTTATTCCTGGCCATTTGTCATTACCTCCGTACGTCCCTGCTGGCTGATGTTATAAATGGTGGTGTAATAACCGCCACGAGCAACCAACTGTTCATGTGTACCCTCTTCGGTAATTCTGCCATCTTCGATCACCAGTATCTTATCCGCATCCGCCGCTGAGGTGATACGCTGCGCCACGATGATCTTGATTTTATTTCTAATCTTTCCCAGTTCCTTCAAAATCTGGGATTCTGTCTCCATATCCACGGCGGAAGTGGTATCGTCCAGGATAATCAAAGAGGATTTTTTCGCCACTGCCCGGGCAAGGGCAATCCGTTGGCGCTGGCCTCCGGAAAGGCCCACTCCCCGCTCACCGATAACCGTTTCGTAACCATCGGCCAGCTTCTCAATAAAATCCGCCGCCTGGGCACACTCAGCAAAGGCCTGTACCTCCTCAAAAGGCAGGTCCGGGTTAGAGTAAGCAATATTCCCATCTATGGTATCGGAGAACAGAAACACATCCTGGGTGCTTAAGGCAATCATTTTTCTCAGGCTTCCCAGATCCAACTGCCGGATATCCACATTGTTAATCAGTATCTGGCCGCCGGTAGGATCATACAACCGCAAAAGCATGGAAATCAGGATGGTTTTGCCCGCACCGGTGGGACCCATAATGGCCACCGTCTGTCCTGACCGGATAGTAAAACTCACATGATCCAGAATTCTATGTCCGTCCAGCACCAGTGTCACATCCCGGAACTCAATCTTATGGATTTTACCATCCTGACTGTGGATGTGGTCAACACTCTCAATCTCCGGCTCTGTTTCGTAAAGGCTGGTAACCTTATTGACAGACATGCCAAACTGCTGGAACGCGGTAACGATGGTGGAAAGCTCCCGCACATGGGCTACAATCGTGTACACATAGGTGGTAGCGATATAAAGCCCGCCCACCGTCAGGGACGTTCCCGGCATCTTCAAAATGATAATGCCGCAGGCACACAGGGCTATAATGCGCATCAGTTCAGCGGTCAAGTGGATTGGTGTAGCATAATTCAGCCGCCTGCGGGTATTGTCCACCGCCATATCTCGGTATTGCTCACTGTGCTTTGTCAGTCGGCTTATCTCATATTCCTCTTGGGCAAACGCTTTGACCACCCGGTAAGCACCCAGATTTTCATTCACATAGCTGTTGATAGCTGAGAACTTGTCCCGAAGCCGCCGGTGCAAAAATTTGGTTGCCCTGTGGGCGACCACAGTCAGCACCACGATGATGGGCATGAATGCCGCTAGCATACCGGTGACAATCATACTGTTGTTCATCAGAATCACCAGGGCGAAAATCAGCGAAGCACAGTCACGGATCAGCACATGCAGACTCTCACCTATGAATTCATAAATTACATTCATATCCGCGGTGAGCTTGGAGATCAGCTCACCGCTGGTGTTTTTGGCGTAGAAAGAATGATCCAGCGTCTGGAGTTTGGCATACAATTTGGACCGCAGCTCCATGGCTACATGCAGACCCGTACGGTGGCAAACTTGGCGTACTGCCATGCTCATGCACGTAAAAAGGATCGTGACGACCGCCAAAGCCGCCAGATACTCCCATAGCAGGGAAATCCGGGCGTCATAAAGCAAATTGTTTTGATTAGACAAAACATCGTCCACGATCCTACTAATGATCACTGTGGGGAGCAGTGACAAAAGGGCGTATACAAAAGTTCCCACCAATGCGGCTGTGTATCGCAACCTATACCCCTTGAATGCTGATAACACGAGATAATAGTTTTTCATAAGAAAGTCCTCCAATATCGCATCATCTGAAGACCACTACCGTGTTTGCCTGTATTATACGAAAGACTTTTTAAATTGCAAGCGGCTTTTACCGCCCGTTTCCTGCCATTTCAGAATTTTCACCCTGCTAAAACCAAGTGAATCCGTATTTTTTGTTTGTCTGTTATATTTTTCAAAAATTTTTTCATTGTTTTATAATAAAATCCCGACCGGTAAAAGCCACATACTTCACCGGCTGCGCCCCAAAAGGGGGTATTGCCGGATGCTTATCAATAACTTCACAGTTGCCATGGGTATCCATCAAAAACCGGTGGTGGTTTACATAACTTTATTGCACACAAAGTCTGCTGCAAATCATCTCCCAATCCAATTTACTGCAAGTCTGTTTCCAAAATTTACACCCATTTCCGAAAACAAACATGTGTTATTCTCTTTTTTGGGGCAAAAATACCACTACGGAAAGAAAATGATACTTTCTTCGGAAAGTGTCCCCTTTCCGAAGAAAGCAAAAGGAGAGAATCGTTATGAAGAGCAATAACCAGATCAATGTTCCCCAGGCTCGGGAGGCAATGGACCGCTTCAAGATGCAGGCTGCTCAGGAAGTCGGCGTTAACCTGCAGAACGGCTACAACGGCCACCTGACCTCCCGTGAGGCAGGCTCCGTCGGCGGCCAGATGGTCAAGAAGATGATCGAGGCTTACGAGCAGGGTCTGCAGTAAGTTTCCCCTAAAAAAGTTACCGACCATTAAGGCCGGTAACTTTTTTGCGATGTTGTTAAGTTTTTTCCTATGATAGGCTTTGAAAACGGCAGCTTTCCTTAAAGTCTTCAGCCTACTTTCCCATCCTCCCGTACAGCTTCCCTAGCAGATTTCGCAAAGGGCGGAAGAGAATCAGTGCCAGGGTGAAATTTCCCAGGCAGTGGGCAATGTCAAAAGGAATACCGGATACCCATTTTGCTCCCGCATAGGCAAAGCCGCCGATAAAAATGTCCACAATTCCGCACAGGGCGCCAAAAAACAGTCCAAAGACGCCCGAAAGCAATGCCCATCCAAAGGGGCTTTGCATGTTCCGCAGTAAGATGGCCGCTACTGCCAGCACTGCCCACACATACAGATAGTTCAGATTCCAGATCCCCAGACCGAAGTACAAAATTTCCAGCGCCACATACACATAGGTGGGAAACAGTGCCTTCCAGCCAAAAACCACTCCGTAGACCAGAATAGCCAGAGATACCGGCTCAATATTGGGCAGGCCCGCCATTACAAGCTTCATGGCAAAGGTCAGGGAACCCAGCACTCCGAAGAGTATCCATTCTTTTAAAGAAATCTTCTTATCCAATGGTATACACCAGCTTATATACGCCGCCGTCGGTAATGGCAATGCCATCGGCGCCGGTGAGGGCCGCTTCCTCGCCCGCAAAAATCTGCCACCAGCCGCCGTCTACACTGTAGTCCGCCGTTTCACCGTCAGCAGTATTGAAATACAGGCCAAATTCGCCCTGCTCGCCTTCCACGATTTCCTCCGCCACCAGCACGGGACCCAGATATTCTTCATCGGTCTTGCAGGTAAACTTCTTCTCGCTTCCGTCCTTGTGGACAACAAAAACGGTAATGGTCTTATCGCCTGCCTCAGTTTCCGGCCGGGTAAGGGCAAAAATACCCACCATAACAGCAAGCAGTGCCACCACTAAGACGGCAATCAGGATCAATCTTTTTTTGTTCATAATGTTTTCCTCCTAAAACAAGATAGGCTGCGGCGCCTGTAACAGACGCCGCAGCCGTTTTTCTGCGACAAAGCACACACCCGTAATCTCGCAGGTGCGGGAGAATCCACTTCGTAGGTCTTCTGACTCGTGCCTTGCAGAGGACTGCTTTCTGCGGTTTGGGTTTGCCTTCCCGGGATTTCCCAGTGACTGGCTTTCGCCATAGACCCAACCATCAGCACATACAGCGGCGGTACCGTCCGGGAATCTCACCCGGTTATCTTGTTCAGCATATCCGGTTCACCGCCAGATATGCCACGAAATGGTTATCAAATTGTCCCATATATCATAGCACGGGGAATAAATACTGTCAAGGGTGGCCGAACACCTATGGGGTTATTTCTTTCACAAATTAACCAGAATGACTGTTTCTGTTGCATTTTTTCCAATTTTGTGGTAATATATTCAGGAAGTAATTTGTAAGGAGGCTCACATATGCATATTTACGAATCCGGGGAGATGTATTTGGAGACCATCCACCTGTTACTTAAGAAAAACGGTCATTGCCGCTCCATTGATATCAGCGAGCATATGGGCTACTCCAAGCCCAGTGTCAGCCGGGCAGTGGGTATTTTGAAGGCAAACGGCTGTATTGAGGTAAACCGGGACGGCTTCATCACCCTGACGGATGAGGGCCTGTCAATTGCCAACAAAATCTACCAGCGCCATACGCTGCTGAGCAAGCTGCTTACCCATCTGGGTGTCAGCCCGGAAACCGCGTCTGAGGATGCCTGCAAAATGGAGCATGCCATTAGCGATGAAAGCTTCGATGCCATAAAAAAATTTGTTGATGGTTTAAATATCTGAAATCAGCGCCGCAATGCAAATGCATTACGGCGCTTAAATCTTTAATTCTTATCTTCCCTTCCACGTGCTACCGGAAAACAGCACCAGAATAGGGAAAATTTCCAATCGGCCTGCCAGCATGGCAGCACTCATGACCAGTTTGGACAAACCGCTGTACGCGGCAAAATTGCAAGTGGGACCCACAGCGGCCATACCCGGACCAATGTTATTGAAGGTGGCAAGCACTGCCGACAGGTTTGTTTCAAAGCTGAAACCGTCCAGTGACAGCACCAGGGTGCATAGTATAATGATAATGATGTAGGCCGCCAGATAAGCATTCATATTGGCCAGAACTTTCTCTTCTACCACCTTGCCATTGCTGCGGATTACCTGTACTTTTTGAGGGTTCAAAATCTGGCGGATATTCCGGCGCAGAATTTTAAACAGCAGCAGCACACGCATACATTTCAGTCCGCCACCGGTGGAGCCGGCGCAGGCACCCACAATCATCAAAAGCATCAGGATTGCCTTGGAAATACCCGGCCACAAATCATAATCCGTGGTACAATAACCGGTGGTGGTCATAATGGTAGACACCTGAAAAGCCGCATGGCGAATGGTCTGTTCCAGAGTGTCGTACAGAGGACGAATACTAAGCACCAATGCCACCACACAGGCAAGGGCAAGTCCTACGTATAGCCGCAGCTCCTCATCTTTAAAAACACTCTTAAACTGTCCCAACAACAGAAGATAATAGCAGCTGAAGTTCACACCAAACAGGAACATGAACACTGTGGTTACATTCTGTATGTAGGGACTGAAGCTTGCCATGGAGTCATTCCGTATACCAAAGCCGCCGGTGCCGGCTGTTCCAAAGGCCGTACACAGGGCATCCAGCCAGTGCATGTCCCCAAAAAGCAGGAACAGCACATTTACCACCGTCATCATAATATAGATTACATACAATATCAGCGCGGTCTGACGCATCTTAGGCACCAGCTTACCCACATCCGGGCCGGGGCTTTCCGCCCGCAGCAGATGCATAGTAAAGCCAGCACCCTTACTGCCGGGAACAACAGCCAGCAGAAACACCAGTACGCCCATGCCGCCCACCCAGTGACTGAAGCTGCGCCAGTAAAGAATTCCCTTGTAAAGGCCCTCCACATTGGCAACGACGGAAGAACCGGTGGTTGTAAAACCGGATACGATTTCAAAAAAGGCATCCAGATAGTTAGGAATCTGCTGGGTTAGCACAAAAGGCAGCGCGCCCAAAAGACTCATGACGATCCAGCTCAGGCCTACACACACCAAACCCTCCCGGGCACCAAAGATACTGCCTGCACGGCGGCAAATAGCATACATCGCCCCAGCCAGCAGCAGCATAATGCCAATGGTCATAAGAAACGCCTTTACCGCCGGCGTTTCCCCATAGCCCATGCTGATAAACATGGCAGGGAGCATAAATACCGCTTCCAGTGCCACAATTTGGGCGATAAACCGCCCCATCATCTTAAAATTCATGGCAAGCCCTCATCACGCGAAGATATCATTGAGCTGCTGAAGCACACCCCGTCCACTGGTGACCACTACCACCGTGTCTCCCAGATCAAAGCAGGAATTACCGTTTGGAATCGACGTGGTTGTTCCGTGGGTGATACTAGCTACCAGAACATTGTCCCGCAGTTTCATTTGCTTCAGGGGCACATTTTTATTTCTGGTGGTCTCGTCTACCAGAAACTCCACCGCTTCGGCCTGTCCGTCCGCAATGGTATGGACGGAGATTGCGGCACCGGTCTGGTTTTGCATCGCCCGTACGTATCGAACAATATCGTTAAGTCGGATCGTAGCCATGTCGTTCTGTGAGCCAAGGAGTTGCCTTAATTAATTGTCTTCCTAAGACCGCTTGGCCTCCGACTTGCTTCGGCCTGTCCGTCCGCAATGGTATGGACGGAGATTGCGGCACCGGTCTGGTTTTGCATCGCCCGTACGTATCGAACAATATCGTT
>JAZNIL010000006.1:0-5299 GCA_045577435.1 Faecousia sp.
ACATCCTGGCAAAGTTGTAGGATATCCACCTGTTCGGAAGGCAACTCCACACCCTCGTCCAACTGGGAAAGACGGATGATATCTTCGATCAGATTCACCAAGCGGGATGCTTCCTTGCGGATATGCCCCACAAACCGGGGCGTATCTTCCGGCTTTGCCAGACCGCTTTCCAGTAGCTCGGCGCTGCCAATGATGCCCTGTAGGGGTGTTTTCAACTCGTGGGACACATTGGCAGAGAATTCCCGGCGCATCTGTTCTGCGTTTTGGGATTCCGTTACATCCACTGCCAGAATAACAGCTCCAAGAAGTTTCCCCTCAGATTGGATGCTACTCATATCAAAGCGGTAGGCTCTGCCATCCTGCTCCTGTACTGTGCTTCCGTGTCCATGATCCAAGGCATCGTTCAGTACCTGCCGCAGCGCATTACTCCGGTTTACCTGGAAGAAGCTGCTGCCCACGCAGGTTTCTTCTGCCCGAAAGATTTTCATGGCAGCAGAGTTGATGGAGCGGATATGAGTCTCCTTATCCAGCACAACCAGACCTTCCTGCATGTGGGAGGTGATCTGAATGAATTCGTCGGTCTTACGCTGGAGTTTCCGCATTTGGGCATTGATCTGCAGGTTCTGTTGGTTGATCCGACGCAGCAAGGGTGAGAGTTCTTCGTAAGTATTGTTGGAAAGGGGCTGTTCCAGATTCAGCTTGTTCAGCGGCTCCACGATTTTGGTAGCCATTCTCCGAGCAAGCAGCGCAGAAAGACCAATAGCAAGCACAGCAATGAGAATAATGGGCCACAGTAAATCCATCATCAGTGCCCATGCAGATGCCTGATTGGCAGAAATACGCAGCACCGTTCCGTCCGTTAAACGACGCGCCTCGTAGTAGGTCTGCTCAGTCAGCGTAGAAGAGTTACGCACCGCACTGCCGGAGTCGGTCTCAAAGGCTTCCCGAATTTCTTCCCGGTCAGCATGGTTTTCCATGGTGCTCTCATCCACGTGGGTATCGAACAGCACCGTGCCATCGGCATCGATCCAGGTCACACGAAAGCGGTCTGCCTCCACATTCTCCAGGAATGCATTACCAAACTGCTCCGTACCGGTAACAGCCAAACTCAGTTCGTCTTTCAACTGTTCTACCTGCACCCCGGTAAAGTGATTGTAAAGGACACCCATTACAATCCCCAGAGAGCAAAGCAGCACAATCACCGCAACAAAGACTGTAGAACGAAAGATTTTACTTGTCATAGTTGTTCTCCAGTCGGTAGCCTACATTTCTGACGGTTTCGATGATATTACCATAGCGACCAAGCTTCTGCCGCAGGGTACGGATGTGCATATCCACTGTCCGGGTCTCACCTGCATACTCTGTATTCCATACGGAGGAGAGCAGCTGCTCTCTTGTAAATGCAATGCCAGGCTGAGACAGGAACAGATGCAGCAGTTCATATTCCTTGTAGGTCAGGATCACCCGTTCCCCGTCGACGGTAACCGTATGCTCATCGAGATTCAGCACAAGTCCGTCCAGTTTCAGCAAGTTGGAGGATTCTTTCGGTTTGCACCGACGAAGCACAGCCTTCACCCGGCTGACCATTTCCATGATTCCGAAAGGCTTGACGAGATAATCATCCGCACCTAAGTCCAGGCTCTGGATCTTATCATACTCGCTGCCCTTGGCGGTGGCCATGATCACGGGAATGTCCTGAAATTCCTCCGATGCCTTCATCATTTTTAGCAAAGTGACACCGTCCTTGCCGGGAAGCATTACATCCAGCACGATGAGTTCCGGCTTCTCGGACTGCAGCGCATCCCAAAAACCGTCACCGTCTTCAAAACCTTTGGCTTCAAACCCGGTAGAGATTAAAGCATACACTTCAATATCCCGGATACTGGAATCATCCTCTACACACCAGATCATTCGGGCACCTCCTCGCGTTTTTTACAATTTTAGCTGTTTTAGTAGTAAAATTCAAGTTTTTCTACGAACTTTACATACATTTTACATCTTACTGGCAGTCCTTGTGGACACCGGTGACGGAAAATTCTACCCATTCAGCAATATTGGTGCAGTGGTCACCAATGCGCTCAAAATACTTGGCGATCATGAGTAAATCCAGCGCATACTCGCCCTGGGAAGGTTCGGCGGCAATGATATCAATGATGCCATTCTTAACCTGTGTAAAATAATCGTCTACCACATCGTCATGAGCCATGACCTTTCTTGCCAGTTCCAGATCCTGCTTAACATAAGCATCCACAGCCTCTGTGACCATGGACTGCGCGGCTTTCGCCATCTCCCGGATCTTAGGATACTTTTCGTCGGGATGGGCGTTCATATAGGGAACGATCTCCACGATGTCCTCCGCCTGATCGCCGATTCGCTCCATATCGGTAATCATTTTCATGGCAGCACTGATCTGCCGCAAATCCCGGGCAACAGGCTGCTGCCGCAAAAGCAGCTTCATACAAATAGTTTCAATGGTGCGCTCACTTTCATCAATCTGCGCACCAATGGTATTTACCTTTTGCACCAGTTCTGCATCCCATTCGGTCAGAGCACTGGACGCCAGTGCAATGATTTCCTCACAGGCTGCCCCCATCATGGTCAGTTCCCGCTTTAATTCATTCAGTTGCTCCTGGAATAAGTCTCTCATATTAACCAAACCTTCCTGTAATATAATCTTCGGTGCGCTGATCCTTAGGCTGGGAGAACATTGCCTCCGTGTTACCGTACTCCACCAAATCACCCAGCAGGAAGAAGGCAGTTTGGTCGGAAATGCGAACTGCCTGCTGCATATTGTGGGTGACGATGACGATGGTATAGTCC
Organism: Faecousia sp.; assembly: GCA_045577435.1. Lineage (GTDB taxonomy): Bacteria > Bacillota > Clostridia > Oscillospirales > Oscillospiraceae > Faecousia. The sequence continues at coordinate 2,821 of JAZNIL010000006.1, forward strand.
TTTTTCAGTTCCATGGCCAAATCTTCAATTCTGGAAGTGGAAATGGGGTCAAGGGCAGAGGTAGGCTCATCCATCAGCAGTACCTTCGGTTCCACAGCCAAGGCCCGTGCGATGCACAGGCGCTGCTGCTGACCGCCCGACATTCCCAGTGCGTTCTTTTTCAGCCGATCCTTTACCTCGTCCCAGATGGCAGCACTCCGAAGGGCTTTTTCCACGATCTCGTCCAACTGTGCTTTATTGGTGATCCCATGGGTCCCGGGACCGTAGGCAATGTTATCATAGATGCTCATGGGAAAGGGATTGGGTTTCTGGAACACCATGCCCACTTCTTTGCGGAGGTTGTTGACATCCGTTTCAAAGATATTCTGACCATTGTACATCACCTCGCCGGTGATTTTTACGGTGGGGATCAGGTCATTCATCCGGTTCAATGTCTTCAGAAAGGTAGACTTGCCGCAGCCGGAAGGGCCAATCAGAGCAGTGATACTGTGCTCTGGAATTTCAATGTTGATATTTTTCAGTGCCTGGAAATTTCCATACCACAGGCACAAATCTTTTGTGGAAATGATACTCATGCTTTATTTTTCCTCTCGAAGTATTTACCGATCAGCGTTGCGCTCAGATTGATCAGCAGAGTCAGAATCATCAAAATAGCCGCAATGGCGAAGGCTACCTCAAAGTTACCGTCTTCCGTTGCATAGACATAGAGTGCCACAGTTAGTGTGGAACCAGAAGAGAACAGTCCCTCAAAGAAGCCATTCAGGGCATGGGCAAATCCGGCAGTAAACAGCAGTGCAGCAGATTCTCCCACAATCCGGCCCACAGACAGAATGCAGCCGGTGATGATACCTTCCACACAGTTAGGAAGCACTACCGTGCGGATCACTCTCCATTTGCCTGCGCCCAGGCCAAATGCTCCCTCCCGATAGGATTGGGGTACGGTTTTTAAGCTTTCTTGGGTGGTACGCATAATGGTGGGCAGATTCATAATAACCAGTGTCAGGCTACCCGCCAGCAGACTCTTGTCCAGGTCCAAAAATAAGCAGAAGAAGAGTGAGCCAAACAGACCGTAAATAATGGAGGGAATACCGGACAGGGTTTCCGCAGCATATTCGATCATGCCCACCAATCGCTTGTTGGTGGCATATTCCGTCAGATAGATCGCTGCTCCCACACCCAGCGGCAGTACAATCAAAATAGTTGTTAGGATAATGTAGAGGGTATTTAAGATATCCGGCAGGATACCAACCGTTCCGCGAAGATAACTGGGTTTTGTAGAAAGCAGTTCCCAAGTAATATTGGGCAAGCCTTTCACCAACACATACCCAAGCAGAAATAATGTCAGCGCAGCTGTGATGCCCGCAGCCAGCCACATGAAAACACGCATGGCCCAGACATATACATTTCTTTTCTTCATAGTGCAGCTCCAATGATAGCTAGCAGGATCACAAAGCTTCCCGCTGCCAGCAGATAATAAGGCTTTCCCCGGAGGGTCCAGCGGAACAAATCTCTCTTTCTAACAGTTCTCATTTTTTTCTCCTTTCAAGAAGAAGTTTAGTGTCGCGTTTATCAGCATAATAAACAGGAACAGCACCAGTGCGATAGAGAACAGTGCCTCCCGGTAAAGTCCGTCCGCATATCCCATACCGCTGGAAACGGCAGTAGTCAGAAAACGGACACTTTCAAAGAGGGAGGGCATATTCGCTACATTACCGGAGACCATCATCACCGCCATCGCTTCACCGATGGCTCTGCCCACACCCAGCACCACAGCTGTGGCGATACCGCTTTTGGCAGCAGGAACGCTGACACGGAACCAGGTCTCTTCCGGTGTAGCTCCCAGGGCCAGGGATGCGTCCTCGTATTCCTTAGGAACAGCATCCAATGCTGTAATGGAAACTTTGATAATGGAAGGCAGGATCATAATAGCCAGCACGATCATTGCCGCCAGCAGGCTGGCACCGTCCGGCAGATGGAAGATTTCGCGGATTGCGGGTACTAACACCATCATGCCTACAAGTCCATAGACCACAGAGGGAATGCCAGCCAGCAGGCTTACCGCAGCGGACATCCATTCCTTTACCCGTTTGGATGCTTTCTTGGACAGATACACCGCCGTAAAGAAGCCAATAGGGACACCGATTACCAACGCACCGGCTGTACCGTAGATACTGGAGAGGATGAAGGGCAGAATGCCGTACTGGGGATTGGATGCTGCCGGGTCCCAGACCTTGCCGAAGAGGAAATCCCACAACCCTATCTCCAGGATAGCCGGAATACCGGAGATCACCAGATACACCGTAATCAGAAGCACGCAGGCAACGGTCACGAGACCCAGGATTAAAAAGATGCCGTGTACAATTCGCTCAAATAATTTATTGCTTTTCATAAATTCACCTAATGATGCACAGTAAGCGGCGATTTTCACCGCCGCGTTACTTGTTTAGTTCGCAGGGACAACACCGGCTGCACTGATGAT
>JAZNIL010000007.1:0-25935 GCA_045577435.1 Faecousia sp.
CCGGAAACGGTGATGCCCTTAGCGCCCATGGACTTGGCGTAAGCGATCATTTCAGGATCGTTTGCAAAGTAAACGACCATTTCGGAGAGGCTGGGGTCATGGCCGTGGACCACGATGTTGACGTTGTCCTTTTCCATAACGCCGATGTTTGCCTCAGTGTCGATGGGACGGGGAGTGCCGAACATAACGTCGGAGAACTCAGTGCCCATCATGGAGCCGCCCCAACCGTCGGACAGGCCTGCCCGCAGAGACTGGCGGATCAGCGCCTCAGCCAGGGAAGAACAACCCATGTGGGTCATGTGCATTGACTGGGAAACTTCCCGGTCGATGGCACGGGGAGTGATTTCAGCAGCTGCCCACAGATCCTTGGTGTGCTGGGGGGGACGCTCTGCGAACTTCTGTGTGCCGAAAGGCTTGCCGTACTCCATCAGGCCGACCTCAGCCATTTCATGGGCCAGATCGTAAATGTCCTTGCCTTCGGTCTCAACGCCCCATTCCTTGGCAATGCGGATCAGCTTTTCAGGATCCTTAACCTGATAGTTGCCGCCTTCTTTGGTCTGGTGCAGGGTGTGCATGATCTCGCGGCCGTGGTCAGAGTGGGTAGCAGCGCCACCGGCGGTGAAGATCAAATAGTTACGAGCGACGATGCCGTGTACGTCACAGCCACAGATGCCTCTGGGGCTCTTGGGGGTAATACGGCAGGGGCCCATGGAACAGATACGGCAGCAGGTACCAGCTTCGCCGAATCCACAGTGGGGAGTCTGATCTTTGACTCTCTTCTGCCAGGTGTCAGCGCCAACCTTATTTGCGGTTTCCAACAGCCGGTTGGTGGCAGCTTCCATCTCTTCGACAGATGTTGTGAATGCCCAATCCTTCAAAGTGATTTCCTCCTAAAAACTTGATTCTCATAAAACCTCATACACCATAGGTGCATAGTGTATCAGTCTTATTCTACTCCCTTGGAGCAGGAAAGTCAATTGTTGTTTTGAACACAATTCGTCAACTTATCTCAATCCCCCGGAGGGGGTTTTTGGTACTTTTTATGAAGAAAGAAAAAACTGGAAACAAAAGCATTTGCTTCCTGTTTTTATCTAAGCCAGCAGGCAGAATATAGGGAAGAGCAGCGCGGTCAAAACACCTGAAACCGCAAGGGAAAGACTGCTGACAGCCCCTGCCAGCGGATCCAATTGCGACGCCCGGGAGGTGCCGATCACATGGGAGGCGGTGCCAAAGCCCGCACCTTGGGCAATGGGGTGGGTGATTTTTAAAAGTTTACACAGGGTTCTGCCGCTGATATTGCCCAAAATGCCGGTCACAATAATGGCAACGGTAGTCAGCGATTCCATTCCGCCGTTTTTGGAGGACAGGACAATTCCCATAGCGGTGGTAATGGACTTGGGCAGCAGAGATACACTCACCTGCCGGTCAAGTCCCAGTACCTTGCAGCACAGGAGAATAAACACAAGGCTTGTCACTGTTCCCGCTGCGATACCAATAGAAATGGCCGGAAGGTTTTTCCTCAGAATCTGCACCTGACGGTGGAGGGGGAGTGCAAGGCATACTGTTGCCGGGGTCAACAGCCACTGGATATAGGCTGTGCCGGAACTGTAGGTATCCACGGAAACCCCGGTGACCAGCAGTACAGCAATTACCAGCAGGATGGATACCAGAATAGGGTTGCAAAGAGGGTTATTTTTCAGCTTCTTTTGCAGCCACAGGGCGATCTGGTAAGCACCCAGAGTAAGCACCAGGGGAAACAGGGCTGCATCAGCAAGAAAGGCTGTCATCTTCTTTATCTCCTTTCTTTTTCAGCAGGAGCTGGGCGGTTAGCCCGCTGACCGCAAAAACCACCCAAGTGGACAGAACGCAAATCAGGAGAATTGCCCCTGCCTGGGGTTTAATCAGATCCCAATAGCGCAGAATCTGTACCCCCGGCGCTACGAATAGAATAGGCAGCAATCCAATAAGAAATTGGGCGGTGTCCGCAATCCGTTCCGGCTTCAAAAGCCCGGTGCACAAAGCGGTGAACATCAGCACCATGCCATAGATGGCGGCAGGCACAGGCAGAGGGAGAAGTTGTTCCAAGGCATAGCCCGCAAAGCAAAAGCCCAGAATATAAAGGAGTTGTTTTATGTATTTCACGTTAGCAATCCTCCCGGAAGTCTTTTCAACAGTGTAACACAGTGGGCGGCAAACAGGCAATCCCTACCAGGAAGAATACGAAAAACAAGAAATTTTTCGGCAAAGTAAACAAAATGCTTGCATATGTTACGGATTGTGATATACTATTTGCAGTAATATTTGGGAGGTTTTCTAGTGTATAAGCTTTGCAAAACCGAAAAATCCGCCTCCAGACAGAGGGCGTTGGAGCAGGGACTGCTGAAGGCTATGTGCCGGCAGCGGTTTGATGAAATTTCCATCAGCGATCTGTGTGACGGATTGAATATTCCCAGAAAATCCTTCTACCGGTACTTTTCCAGCAAGGAGGGGGCGCTGTTCGCACTGGTGGACCATACCATCATGGAGTTCTATGACGATGAGTCCACACCCATGTTCCGGGGCGGCACGCCGTTGGAGGATATGAAGAAGTTTTTCCGTTTCTGGTATGAACGCCGGAATTTTATTGCCGCGTTGGAACGCAGCCAGCTTGCGGGTATTATCGTGCAGCGTTCATTGCTGTTGGCAGAGAAAGAGCAGCTTATGCCCGGTTACCAGAAAAAGTGGTCCCCACAGGTTCAGAGAATGGCCATATCCTTTGCGGTTTGCGGTATGATGTCCATGCTGCTGGAGTGGCATAAGGATGGTTACCGGTTGACCCCGGAGGAAATCGCAAAACTGGCGGTTGGGTTGCTGTCCAATCCATTACTGCTGTAAAAAACCCCCTGCCGTTGCCTTCACAACGGCAGGGGGTTGCTGTGGGGGTCACGAGGGGATACTTTTTGGTTGGAATCTATAGACGGCGTTATAATCGGTAAAACAATAGTCCAATTTGTGGTCAAGTCACGCGGAAACCGTTAAAGACCGTCAGCCTTTGGTGGCTGGCGGTTTTTTGTAAGGGCTATGTGGTTTGCAGCGCTTCCCGAATCTTTTCTCCCACGGTGCAGTTGGGGGCATAGACACAGGTCTCAAAGCAGCAGTCTGCTTCCTGCAGGCTGCCGTCCTCGATTACCACGGTTACCATGCGGCTGCAGTCACTCTGGCGGCAATAGCCGCTTAAAAACAGTTCTTTTTCCATATCAGTTCTCCTGAATTATACAAAAACCCATGGGCGCAAGGTGAAGCCACGCGGGAGCAACCTCACTCAGACCATGTCCCAACAGCACTTTGCCGGCGGGAATCTCCCAAACACTGTCACTGCGGTTTACATAAATCTGGAGCTTTCTGCCTTGCCAGGTTCTGGTGAAGCCCAGTTTCCGACCCTCCGCGCAGAAAAAGCGGATAGCACCCAACTGTAGTGCCTGTTCCTGTTTCCGCAGGGTACCCAGCTGCCTGTAGTGGGTCAAAAGCGCCTGATCCTCTGCGCCCCAGGGGTAGGTGCGGCGGTTGAAGGGGTCTTTGTGTCCCTCCATGCCTGCCTCGTCGGCGTAGTAAATGCTGGGAGCGCCCGGCAGCATATATTGCAGGAAGGATGCCATCAGCAGCCTGTCCCGGGCCAGGTCTTTCTGAGCAGGGGAGAGCTTACGCCGGGCGTACTCCTGACGGGAACCCTCAAAATTGTCCACCAAAGCGGTGAGAATCCGCACAGTATCGTGGGTGCCCAGCAGATTCATGTTGCAGGGCAGCACCTGCGGGGGATAGTTTTCCGCAATGGTCATAACGGTATCTTTCAATGCCTTGCCGTCGTCGAAACCCCGGAGGAAGTTTACGATGGCGGTGCGGAAAGGGTAATTCATGCAGGAATCCAGAATGCCCTGAGTGAAGTATCGCCGACGCACATTATAGGCGATTTTATTGGAGGCATCCTCCCACACCTCGCCAATGAGCAGGGCATCGGGACGCAGCTGGCGGATGCGCTGCTTTAGCAGCAAAACAAATTCATCGGGCAGTTCGTCAACCACGTCCAGACGGAAGCCGTCCGCACCCAACTTCAGCCAGTGGGCTACTACGGAATCCTCCCCGGTGATGATATAGTCGATAAAGGCCGGGTCCATCTTTTTCACTGTGGGGAGGGTGTCGAAATTCCACCAGCAGTTGTAGGAATTGGGATAGTTGTAGAAGGTGTACCAGCTGTGGTAGGGGGAGTCCGGGGACTGCCAGGCGCCGGTGCCGGGGAAAGTACCGTTTTTGTTAAAGTACAGGCTGTTGGAGCCGGTATGGGAATAGACCCCGTCCAGAATGACCTTAATACCCCTTGCGTGGGCTGCCTCGCACATGCGGGTAAAGTCCTCTTCCGTGCCCAGCATAGGGTCCGGGGTCTTATAGTCGCCGGTATCATAGCGGTGGCTGGAAAAGCTTTTGCTGATGGGGTTCAGGTATAAAATGGTAGTGCCCAGAGAGGCGATGTAGTCCATCTTCTCAGTGATTCCCTGAAAATTACCGCCGTAGAAATCGTTATTGAGGATTTCGCCGGTCTGTGTGGGCTGCCAGTGGACTTCCTCGTTCCAGTTTTTGTGGAGGATATAAGGCTCCAGCTTTCCCGTCAGGTCGCATTTGCCGCAGGAAGAGAACCGGTCGGGGAATACTTGGTAAATCACAGCGCCCTTAGCCCAATCGGGGGTGGTAAAATCGGCGGGGATGCAGCTTATCTGCCATAGGTCTCCGGCTTCCATGTTGGTGTCATTGCCCTGTTTAAACAGGCGGAAGGAGTCACTCTCCTTGTAAATGCGAAAATAGTAGAAATAGAGCCCATGCTTCTGGAGGTAAAAACTGCCTTCAAAAATATGGTAAGCGCCTTTTTCGGAGGTACAGGTCATGACTACTGTGGATATATCACTGCTGCCATCGGGGGTCAGAATGCACTCGACCCGCACAGCCCCCACAGTGGCGGGGACATGGACCCGCAGCGTACAGGTCTGCCCGGGTACAAGTGTGCCAAAGGGATCTTTATAAATAAGCTCTTTGGAATCAAACAGAATACGCATACGGTTCTCCTGATGTGTTCTGGAATTTACTAATAGGATTATACACCAGATTCTTACAAAAGGGAAGAAGAAAGTCTGGCATTTACATATTCCCAGGACACTGCTATAATGGCAAATAAAGTACCCCGCAGATTTTTCAGGTACACAGCAATGTCTGCATCAGGTGCGCAAGGAGAGAGAATATGAAATATTTTGAAAAATGCCCCATGGTCATGATCGTTATTGGCGTATTGGGCGTGTCTGTGTCCGCTGCTTTGGTGCGTCTTTCCACCGCACCCTCTGTCGTGACGGCGGCGCTGCGGCTGCTGTGGACGGTGCTGCTGATGACACCGGTGGCGTTAGGGAAAAAGACAGTGCGGGAGGAGTTTCGCAGCCTGGACAGGAAAACGGTGCTGCTGTGTGTGCTCAGCGGCGTGTTTTTGGCGATCCATTTTACCCTGTGGTTTGAATCCCTAAAACATACCTCTGTAGCAAGCTCCACCAGCATTGTGGCAACGGAGGTCATTTGGGTCAGTTTGGGCTACTGCCTGTTTATGAAGGGAAGGTTGTCCATAAAAGCGATAGCGGCTATCGTTGTGGCGTTTGTGGGAAATGGACTTATTGCCTGGTCGGATTCCGGCGCGGGAGGCATGCACCTGTACGGGGACGTTTTATCCCTGTTGGCGGCAGTGGCTGTTGCGGTGTATATGCTGATAGGCAGGGCGGTACGGGTCAATGTGTCCACCACGGTGTATACCTATGTGGTCTACGGCTCCTGTGCCTTGGTGTTGGTTGGGTTGTGTGGGGTACAGGGTCACAGCCTGTTTGCCGGGGGCTGGAGTACAGTGCTTATAGGGCTGGGGCTGGCGGTATGTTCCACCATTTTGGGACATAGCGTGTTTAGCTGGTGTCTGAAATTTTTTGCCCCTTCCTTTGTGTCCGCATCCAAACTGTGTGAGCCGGTGGTGGCCGCTGTTTTGGCTGCGTTCCTGTTCCGGGAGGTGCCCACCGGCCTGCAGGTAGCAGGTGGCGTGCTGATTATTGGAAGTGTGTGGTATTACAGCACACTGGAGCGGAAGAAATAAAAGGAAAAATGAAGCGCCACGGCTCTGCCGTGGCGCTTGGTTTGTTATGAGATTACCAACCCAGCATCTGGCGGAACAGATCCATGTAGCGGGCTGCGGGCTTATCCCAGCTGAAGTCCTGCTGCATATCCCAGCGCTGCAGGGCGTGAAATTTCTCCGGGGCGTCCTTGTAAAGGTGGATGCAGCGCTTCAGTGCGCCCAGAAAATCATCAGCATTGTAGCTCTGGAAAGTAAAGCCCAGACCGTTTTCACCGTCCTCGTTCACAGGGGGAACTGTGTCCTTCAGACCGCCGGTGGCGTGGACAACAGGAACAGTACCGTAACGCATAGCGTTCATCTGGCTCAAGCCGCAGGGTTCCGACTTGGAGGGCATCAGGTAGATGTCGCCGCCGGCGTAAATGTGGGCAGCCAGACCAAGATTAAAGGTGATCTTGGCGGCAACGCGGTCGGGGAACTCCCGGGCCAGATTCTTGAAGAACTCTTCATACTGACTTTCACCGGTTCCCAGAATCAGCAGCTGGCAATCCTCTTCCCACAGAAGCTGCCGTGCAATATACACCAGAAGATCCAGTCCCTTGTGGCCGGCAAGACGGGTGACCATTACCATCAGGGGCACATCCGCCCGGACAGGCAGACCCACTTCCTCCTGCAGGGCAGCCTTGCAGGCCGCCTTTCCTGCTTCAAAGTCCTCCGCGCAGTAATGGGCAGGCAGGGCAGGATCGGTCAGGGGGTTAAAGGTGTTGATATCAATGCCGTTGGTAATACCCGTAAGCTTCCATGCGTTGCCGGAGAGAATATTGTCCAGACCGTGGGCATAGTAGGGATACATCAGTTCCTTGGCGTAGCTTTCGGAAACGGTAGTAACAAGATCGGCCGTTTCAATGGCACCCTTCATCACATTCACAGATCCGTTCATATCCAGACAGGGCCGGTATTCCGGAGGTAGCGCCAGTACATCGTCGAAGAAGTCCCTGTTTGCCCAGCCCTGATACTCCACATTGTGGATTGTAAACATGACCTTGGTATCCGGCATCAGGGGAGCGAACTGAGCCTTGAGCATGGTAGGAACCAGTGCGGTCTGCCAGTCGTTGCACTGAATCACGTTGGGGATAAAATCCAAAGCAACCAGCGTATCCAGACAGGCCTTGGAGAAGTAAGCAAAACGCTCGCCGTCGTCCGTATCTCCGTAAATAGCGCCGTCCCGGCCGCCAAAGTAGTACAGGTTATCGATAAAGTACACCTGGACACCGTCGGTGCGGTTGCGCAGGGCGTAGATACCGGCATACTGCTGCCGCCAGCCCAAAGATACATGGAACTGCGTCACCAGCTCCACCTGATAGGCGGGATTCTGCAGGATCTTTTTATAGTAGGGCAGGATCAGTACGACCTCATTGCCCAGAATGCGGGCCAGTGCGGCAGGCAACGCTTCCATTACGTCCCCCAGACCGCCGGACTTGGCGTAGGGAGCGCCCTCGGAAGCCAAAATGGCTATTTTCATACGATTTCGCCTCTCTTAACAATGATGGGATTGCTGGGGGTACCCACCAGCTTGGAGCCGGGACGGACCACAACATCCTTGTCCAGAATGACGTTCTTCAGCTGGCTGCCAGCGCCAACCACGGTATCATTCATAATGATGCAATTTTCTACTTCCGCACCAGCTTCCAGCGTTACCTGACGGAAGAGTACGCAGTGGGAAGCCTTGCCCTCCAGCATGCAGCCGTCGGCGATGATGCAGTTTTCAATCTGGCACTCCTCACCGTAATAAGTGGGAACACGGTCACGGACCTTGGTAAACACCGGGTGATTGTAATGGAACAGGTCGTTGCGGACAGTTTTGTTGTTCAGCAGCAGAGAGTTCTGGAAGTACTCCTCCACGGATTCGTTGTACATAGCCAGACCCTTGAACTGGTAAACATTGATGGAATCGGGATCTGTCTGCCACATACCCAGGACCAGGTCCCGATCCATGTGGTACAGGGCGTGGGCGATATGCTCCTTCACCTGACGGGTCAGCCACTTCTTGGACAGAACGAAGATGTCCATGGAGGCCACATAGTCAGCCGGTGCCACATAGTCAACAGCCATGTCCAGAATTTTGCCGCCCTCGCCCAGCTTCAGTGCCAGATCCAGCTGCTTTTCACCGTTGGCAATGCCTGCCTTGGTGACCACAGTCAATTCTTTACCGCTGGCAATGTGGGCATCCAGAACGATCTGTAGGTCGATGTTGCTCAGCACAGCGGAGTCGATCATAATGACATACTCGTCATCCTTGCCGTATTCCAGGAAGCCAATGGCGGAGTACAGGGACTCCAGCTTGCCGCGGTAGTTGTCTGTACGGCTCATGGCGTAGGGGGTCAAAAATTCCAGACCGCCCTCTTCAAGCTCCATGCCCCATTCTTCACCGGAACCGATGTGGTTCATAAGGCTCTGGTAGCTGTGGCGGGTGATGATGCCCACGTGGCGGATGCCTGCTGCGGACAGATTGGACAGGGCAAAGTCCACCTGGCGGTAACGTCCGCCGAAGGGAAGGCTGGCCATGGTGCGCTTTTCGGTCAGGGAACCGATGGTGCCGTCATTTGCGAAAATAATACCCATTGCTTTCATTGCGATTCCCTCCTTACATCATTTCACCGGGCAGGAGCACGGTGTTTGCTTCCACAACAGCGCCCTTGGAGGTGACGCTGATCTGCTTGGTTTCCTTGGGCTCAAAGGCGCCGCCTACAACCGCATTTCGGCAGACCTTGGAGTTTTCACCCAGAATGGCATGGCGGACAATGGCGCCGGGTTCAATTACAACACCGGGCATGACCACGCTTTCCTGAAGCAGAGCGCCCTCGCCGATAGAACAGCCAACGGAAATAATGGAGTGGCGCACAGTGCCGTAGACCTCACAGCCTTCAGCGATGAAGCAGTTGACGGTCTTGGCGTTTTCATCAATATAGGAGGAGGGCATGGCATCGTTACGGGCATAGATCTTAGTGGATTCATCGCCCCGGATATCGAAATCGGGGGTTTTGCCCAGCAACTCCATGTTGGCTTCCCACAGGGAGTCGATGGTGCCCACGTCTTTCCAGTAACCGTCAAAGTTATAGGCCATCATCTTGTGACCGGCGTTCAGCAGGTTGGGGATAATGTTCTTGCCAAAGTCGTTGGAGGACTTCTCATCCTCTTCGTCAGCGATCAGTGCGTCCCGCAGGACATTCCAGTTGAATACGTAAATACCCATGGAGGCGTTGGTGGACTTGGGTTTCTTGGGCTTTTCCTCGAACTCATAGATGGAGTTGTCAGGGTTGGTGTTCAGAATACCGAAACGGGAGGCTTCCTTCAGGGGAACATCACGCACAGCGATGGTGCAGGAAGCCTCGTTCTTCTCATGGTACTGCACCATTGCGGCGTAGTCCATCTTGTAAATATGGTCACCGGAGAGAATTACAACGTAGTCAGGATCGAAGCGTTCGATAAAGTCAATATTCTGGTAGATGGCGTTGGCAGTGCCCTTGTACCAGCCCGACTTCTTGTCATGGCGCTCGTAGGGAGGCAGAACCTGGGCGCAGCTGTGAGTTTTGTTCAGTCCCCAGGGCTGACCATTACCAATGTACTCGTTCAGTTCCAGCGGTTGATACTGGGTCAGAATGCCCACTGTGTCGATACCGGAATTGACACAGTTACTCAGGGGGAAGTCGATAATACGGTACTTGCCACCGAAGGGAACGGCAGGTTTGGCGGTTTTCTCCGTCAGAACCTTTAAGCGGCTGCCCTGGCCACCGGCCAAAAGCATTGCGATGCAGCGTTTCTTCTGAAAATACATGGTCACAGCTCCTTAAAATGATAATATGGCCACCTGTGGGAATATCCCGGCAGGTCATACTTGTCCATGGATAACATAACATATTTTTAACAAATATAAAAGGGGTAATTTGGATGAAAACTATACCTTTTTTCTGTGCAGATTTACTATATTTTTTGTAGAAAGTGGTACGTTTTTTGGCATTTGTCCACTATTTAACAGTTTTTCCATCCATATAATACCCAGCAATTTCCCGAATTTCCAACCACACTCCGGCATTTCGGCAACCGTGCGGTAACCCATAGCTTTATGAAAGGCCATGGAGCCGGTGTTTTCGGAAGTAATAATGGCATACACCTTTCGGTAGCCCTGCAGGGCAAGCAGCTCTTCAAGGGCGCTTTGCAGCTGCCTGCCGATTCCTTTTCTCTTGGAATCCGGATGGAGGTAGATGGAGCTTTCCGCGCACCATTGGTAGGCGGCCCGGTGGAAGGGTGCGCTGCCATAGGCGTAACCCAGAATTTTGCCGTCCTCCTCCCACACAAGCCATGGGAATTGGCGGGTAATATCCCGGTAGCGCTGGGTGAACGCCTCAAGGGTGGGGACAGTGTATTCAAAGCTTGCGGTGGTATTCAAAATGTAAGGGCCATAGATGGCCAGAATCTGCGAAAGATCAGATTCTTCTGCCATTCGTATAGACATGCCCATTCCTCCCCATTATAAGATTACTTTTATTTTACGTCTGCAAACTAGTTTCGTCAAGGACACATCAGAAGAAAACCCCCAGGACTGTCCTTGACAAACTGGTGTATTAGGGTATAAAATGATAATATCTGTGCACAAAGGAGGGAAAACCATGGAGTCTGGCAGTAGTGGCAATATACCGGGTCGAAGTAGTGTGCCGGCCCATGGTGGCCGCTGATAAAGACCGGTGTATCTGCTTTCATTTACCTACATAAATGAAGGAGGAAACACAGATGAAAGAGCGTTTTGAATTGGTGGAAACAGCGCTTTTGAAGATGCTGGAGGATAAAAAGTACGCAACCCTGCGGGATATCCTTGTGACCATCAACCCGGCGGACATTGCCGCAATTTTTGACAGTCTGGAAAACGACCGCATTCCCCTTTTGTTCCGTCTGCTGCCCAAGGAGCTGGCAGCGGAAACCTTTGTGGAAATGGAGCAGGACCAACAGGAGGTGCTGATTCGCAGCTTTTCCGACAACGAGCTGAAAGAAGTGGTGGACGAGCTGTATGTGGATGACGCCGCGGATTTGGTGGAGGAAATGCCTGCCAACGTGGTGCGGCGTATTCTGGCTCAGGCTTCCCCGGAAATGCGCAAATCCATCAATCAGATTCTGCGGTATCCGGAAAATTCCGCAGGTTCCATTATGACCACGGAGTATGTATCTCTGCGGCCAGAAATGACGGTGGAGGAGAGCATTTTGCGCATCCGCCGCCAGGGTGTGGATAAGGAGACGATCTACACCTGCTACGTGACCAAAGACCGGACGCTGATCGGTCTGGTGACGGTGAAGGATCTACTTTTGGCAGATGATGATGAGACACGTATTAAGGACATCATGCTCACTAATCTAATCTGTGTGAATACTCACACAGACCAGGAAGAAGTGGCAAAAATGTTCAGTAAATACGATTTCCTGGCTCTGCCGGTGGTGGACAACGAGAACCGTATGGTGGGTATCGTCACAGTTGACGACGCTATCGATGTTCTGGAAGAGGAGACCACTGAAGATATCGAACTGATGGGCGGTATGCTGCCGTCGGAGAAAACCTACCTGAGAAGCTCTGCTTGGGAGCTGTTTAAAAACAGGATTCCCTGGCTACTGTTTTTGATGCTGTCAGCTACCTTTACAGGTATGATTATCACAGGCTTTGAAAGCGCCTTGGCGGCGCAGGTAGCCCTCACCGCTTTTATTCCCATGCTTATGGGTACGGGCGGTAACTCCGGTTCCCAGTCTTCCGTCACCATCATCCGCGCCCTGAGCTTGGGAGAGGTAGAGTTTGGGGATCTTCCCCGGGTGGTCTGGAAAGAGATCCGCACGGCGGTTCTGTGCGGCCTTGCCCTGAGTATTATCTGCTTTGGTAAGATCTGGCTGGTGGACAGAATGCTTCTGGGGAATTACAACATAACCCTTATAGTGGATGCCGTGGTGTGCATTGCTCTGTTTTTCACGGTGCTGCTGGCAAAGACCATCGGCGCGGTGCTGCCGATGGTAGCAAAAGTGATGAAGCTGGATCCTGCGGTGATGGCAAGCCCCTTCATCACATCCATTGTGGACGCGTTGTCCCTCTTGGTGTATTTTCTGTTTGCCTCTATGCTGCTGGCTATTTAACACGTTAAAAAATCAAACGCCCCGTAAACAGTTACGGGGCGTTTAATAGACTCAGCCACTCAGGATTTCCTGAGTGGCTGAGTCTTATGTACGTTCTTACTTTTCAATCAACAGCTCCGCAATCTGGATGCAGTTGAGAGCAGCGCCCTTGCGAACCTGGTCGCCGCAGCACCACAGGCACAGGCCGTTGTCATCGGTCAGATCGGGACGGATACGACCCACAAACACCAGATCCTGGCCGCTGGTCTCCAGAGGCATGGGATACTGCTTGTTGGCAAGATCATCCACCAGCTTCACGCCGGGTGCTTTAGCAAGCACTTCCCGGGCCTGCTCCACAGATACGGGGGTATCAAAATGCAGGGAAACGGAAATGGAGTGGCTGCGGATGACGGGAACACGGACACAGGTGCAGGAAACCTTCAGCTCGGGCAGGTGCATGATCTTGCGGCCCTCGTTCTGCATTTTCATCTCCTCACTGGTGTAACCCTCAAACTGAGCGCCACCGATCTGGGGGATCAGGTTGTAGGCAATCTGGTGGGAGAATACCTTAGGCTCGTAAGTCTCACCCTTGGACAGGGCTTCCACTTCGTTCATCAGTTCCACAGGGCCAGCGGCACCGGCGCCGGAGACAGCCTGGTAGGTGGAGGTGGTCATGGCCTTGATGGGGGCGATGGAGTTCAGAGCGTTCACAGCGGTGATAGTGATAATGGTGGAGCAGTTGGGGTTGGAGATGATACCCTTGTGCTTCTTGGCATCCTCGGGATTGACCTCGGGAACTACCAGGGGAACATCCGGGTTCAGACGGAACGCGGAGGAGTTATCCACGAACACACAGCCTGCCTTCACGATGGCGGGAGCGAACTTCTCCGCAATGTCGTTTTCTGCCGCACCCAGAACGATGTCGATACCTTCAAAGGCCTCATCACAGGCCAGCTCGATTTTAACATCCTCGCCACGGAATTTCAGGGTCTTGCCTGCGCTTCTGGCACTGGCCAGAGGTACCAGCTTGCCGACGGGGAAATTGCGCTCCTCCAGCAGATG
The DNA here is from genome assembly GCA_045577435.1 of Faecousia sp. GTDB lineage: Bacteria > Bacillota > Clostridia > Oscillospirales > Oscillospiraceae > Faecousia. The sequence continues at coordinate 13,328 of JAZNIL010000007.1, forward strand.
GATCATTTCCTGGCCAACGGCACCGGTGGCACCCAAAACGGCTACGGTATAAGTTTTCATATTTTCTTACCTCCTAAAAGTAATGCAGAGCATGGTCATCGCTCTGTGGATTGGTTTACTTTACAAAGCTGTTGTACAGTACACGGATGGCCTCGGCAAAGTCCTTGTTGTCCACACCGAAGATGATATTCAGCTCATCCGGCCCCTGATTGATCATACGAATGTTGATGCCTGCTTCGCCCAGAGCGGCAAAGATCTTGCCGGATACACCGGGACGGAAAGCCATCCGGTGACCCACGGCGGCAACAACAGCGATATTGTCCAGCACATCCAGCTCCTCGGGCTCCGCTTCCTGCTGAATATCAGCCAGGATGTTATAAAGATGAGGGGCAATAGTGGCAGTGGGAACCACTAAAGACACATTATCAATACCGTTGGGCACGAAGTCTACGGAGATCCCGTAGCGTTCCAGAACGCTGAGGACCTTCCGCAAAATGCCGACCTGGCTGGTCATGCCCCGCTTGAACATGGTCAAAATGGAGAAATCCTTTTTGCCTGTGATTCCGGTGATGACCCGGTGAGGGTCAGCAGGTGTGTCAAAATCCTCCCGAATGATAGTGCCGGGATCGTTGGGGGCATTGGTGTTGCGGATATTCAGAGGAATGTTCTTTTCCCGCACGGGGAAGATCGTGCCCTCATGGAGCACCTGGGCACCGGCGTAGCTAAGCTCCCGAAGCTCATCGTAGGTCATCTCGGGAATGGACTGGGGATTTTCCACAATTCTTGGGTCGGCCATAAGAATACCGGAAACATCTGTCCAGTTTTCGTATATATCCGCATCCAGCGCGGCAGCAGCCAGAGAGCCGGTAATATCACTGCCACCCCGGGAGAAGGTACGGATGGAGCCTCCGGGCATAGTGCCGTAGAAGCCGGGAATGACAATGCCCTTTCCCTTAACCATGGAGCGCAGAGTGGTGTAGCTGGTGTCTTTATCCACCGAGCCGTCCATGTTGAATTTGATCCAGTCGGCGGCGTCTACAAACTCAAAATCCAGATACGCGGCCATGAGGCGGGCAGAGAAATATTCGCCCCGGCTGGCCAGTTCGTCCTGAGATACCTCTTTTTTGTCCAGACGGTCTTTCAGCAGAGTAAATTCTGTTTCCAGATCCACATTAAGCTTCAGTTCATCCCGGATCTCCAGATACCGGCTGGTGATCATTTGGAAGATAGGGTCACAGGGTACACCGTACTGGGTGTGAGCGTGACACAGATACAGAAGGTCTGTAAGCTTATGATCCTCACTGAACCGTTTGCCGGCGGCAGAAACCACCACCACCCGGCGTTCCGGATCGGCAAGGATAATGTCCCGCACCTTGCGGAACTGTCCGGCGTCTGCCATGGAGGAGCCGCCGAATTTGGTAACTTTCAGCATAGAGTCCTGTCGTCCTCTCTTATTCGGGATAGATTTATGCAGGCATGGCGGCGATAAAGGCGTCGGGGTGGTTAGCCAGCCACTGGTGCATAGCCTCCACGCTGACGGGCTTTGTAATCACAGCTTCATCCCATGTGGCCAGGGTGTTGCTTTCCAGCCATGCATCGGTTGCGCCGCTGACATAGTAGGACAGCTTCCCGTCGTTTTCGGCAGCCACCTTGCCGCCGTACACGCTGTAAAAGCCTTTACCTGCCATAACGTCCGCGCAGTCCTGCACAACATTATATGCGGTGGGATAACGGCCTGCGCCCTGACCGAAGAAACTCATCCGGCCGGATGCGGAGCCGATAAAGGTAATCAGATTATAATTGGCGGGGACAGCGGACTCCGGCTCACCCACAGAAACCAGAGTGGGCTGCACATAGGCGGAAATCTTGCCCTCGGAGAATTTGCCGGTGGAGATCAGCTTGCACACAAGACCGTGGGAAGCGAAGTTTTCCACATCTTTTGCCTTGATGTGGCTGATACCGGCAGCGGGGACGGTTTCGGGAACCAGACTGACACCGAAAGCGATGTTGGAAGACAGGATCACCTTGTGCCAGGTGTCGATACCTTCCACATCGGTGGTGGGATTGGCTTCCGCGTAGCCCAGAGCCTGCGCCTGAGACAGTGCCTCGCCGTAGCCCAGACCCAGACGGGTCATGGAATCAAGAATATAGTTGCAGGTGCCGTTCATGATGCCGCCCACCTGAACCAGCTGCTGCATACGGCGGGCCCGCTCCAGCTCACTGAGCCAACCGATACCGCCGCCAACAGCAGCGGTGCAGCGGAACAGCAGACCCTTTTCCAGTGCCAGAGGAATCAGTTCATCATAAAAAGTGGCAACCAGAGCCTTGTTAGATGTAACGATGTTCTTGCCTGCCTCCATGGCGGCGCGGACAAATTCATAAGCGGGATGCAGACCGCCCATAGCTTCCACCACGGTATCAATGGTTTCGTCGTTTACGATATCCAGATAGTTCTTTGTGACCACTGCGTCGGGCAGTGTGATGTCCTCCAGACACAGGACTTTTGTCACCTGCATATCCTCCCGGGGCTGTGTCAGATCATACACGCCCTTGCCAACAACGCCAAAACCAAGCAGACCGATTTTCATCTTTATTTCCTCCTCTTTTTCTACCTCTTGAGGGCAAATGTTTGCCATAGGAAAACACTTGCTTTTTAATGCATTTCAGTATATCATATAGAAGTTCAAATTGCAATAGTGCCAAAAAGAACAAGTATTTGCCCTGAACGGCTCTGATTTTGTGCAGTTGGTAAAAATAAAGTTGTAGAAAATTCCCCGGAGGTTCCTATGTTCTATCATTCTACCCGTAATCATTCTCAAAAGGTGGACAGCGCACAGGCGGTCCTTGCCGGTCTTGCTCCTGACGGCGGCCTTTATGTGCCGGAAAAGCTGCCCCAGTTGGATGTGGAGACCTGCCTCAAGCAGGATACTATGACCATGGCGGCCCAGATCATCGGCGCTATGCTGCCGGATATTCCTGATATGGAAACACTGGTGAAAAACGCCTATACTGGCAAGTTCCAGAGTCAGGAGCTGACCCCCACTGTGGACACCGGAAAATTCACCGTTTTAGAGCTGTTCCGCGGCCCTACCTCCGCTTTTAAGGATGTGGCGCTGTGCATGCTGCCTCAGCTGCTCACCGCCGCAAAGACCCTCAAGAGTATGCAGGAGGATATTCTGATTCTGACGGCCACCTCCGGCGATACAGGCAAGGCCGCTTTGGCAGGCTTTGCGGATGTGCCCGGTGTGAAGATTTGCGTGTTCTACCCCCATGGGGGCGTGTCCAGCGTCCAGCGGGCGCAGATGGTGACTCAGGAGGGAAGCAACGTGGCGGTATGCGCCGTGAAGGGCAATTTTGACGATGCCCAGACCGGTGTGAAGAATATTTTTGCCGCGGCAGTAGATGGCAAGCTGCCCGGTAGGAACGGAACCCGTCTGTCCTCTGCCAACTCTATTAATATTGGCCGTCTGGCACCCCAGATCATTTACTATTTCAAGGCATACAGCGATTTGCTAGCAAGAAAGCAGATCAAAATGGGGGATAAGGTGAATTTCTGTGTCCCCACCGGCAATTTCGGCGATATTCTGGCCGGATGGCTGGCAAAACAGATGGGTCTGCCTGTGGGCAAGCTGGTGTGCGCTTCCAATGCCAATAACGTACTTACCGATTTTATCCGCACCGGTACCTATGACCGCCGCCGACCCCTGCATAAGACTGTCTCTCCCTCCATGGATATTCTGGTGTCCTCCAATCTGGAGCGGCTGCTGTATTTCCTGTCCGGAGATACCGCTTTGGTGGCGGAACTGATGAGAAAGCTGAATGCAGAGGGCTTCTACACCGTTCCCGATGACCTGAAGCAGGAGATTGCCAGCCAGTTCTGGGCCGGCTGCTGCGATGACGAAGGCGCGAAACAGACCATTGAAAAGGTGTTCCGCCAGCAGGGCTACCTGTGCGATACCCACACTGCCACCGGTTGGGCAGTGGCGGAAGATTATGTAAACCAGACAGGGGACGACGCGCCTATGGTGGTGCTGTCTACCGCTTCGGCCTATAAATTCCCTGCGGCAGTGCTGGCATCCATTGCCCAGCCCGAGTGTGAGGATGAGTTCTGCCAGATGGAGCAGCTGGAGCGCATTTCCGGAAGCCCCATTCCCGCAAATTTAGCCGGCCTGAGGCAGAAAAAAGAGCTGCACACAGCCGTTATTGAGAAAGAGGATATGCTTTCCTTCGTGATGGGGCTGTAAGGAAAAATATCGCAATCAGCAATCGCTGAAAAAACGGAAAAAGTGGTCAAAACCGGGGAAAAGATGAAAAAAGCTCTTGACTTTTGGTGGCCGCTTTGCTAGAATAGACAAGCCGCATTGAAGAGGCTTAAGTTGGCATGCCCAAAATGCCCGCCTTAAGAGCGAGACTACACAATTAAAAGTAGGTGAAAAAGAAATGAAAGCAGTTATCGTGACTGGTGGCAAGCAGTACACTGTCTCCGAGGGTGATGTCCTGTACATCGAGAAGCTGGAGGTGGAAGCTGAGGCTACTGTAAAGTTCGAAAAGGTTCTGGCAGTGCTGGACGGTGAGAACTCCAAGATCGGCGCTCCCCTGGTTGAGGGTGCTTCCGTGGAGGCTAAGGCTCTGAAGAACGGCAAGGCTAAGAAGATTACCGTCTTCCGTTACAAGGCTAAGAAGAACGAGAAGAAGAAGATGGGTCATCGTCAGCCCTACACCAAGGTGGAAATCACCAAGATCGCACTGTAATTTATGATTAGATGCGAGTTCTTTACCGAGGACGGCAGAATCAACGGATTCTGTGTGTCCGGCCACAGCGGCTATGAGGAAGCCGGCAAGGATATTGTCTGCGCTGCCGTTTCCGCTGTTGTGACCATGGCTGAGGCCACCGTCAATGATGTGTGCGGCGCGAAAGCCAAGGTCCGGGTCAGAGATGATGAAGCAAAAATCACTCTGACGCTCCCCGTTTCCTGCGATGAGGAGGAATCCGTACAGGCAGTGCTTGCCGGTATGATGCTCACCCTTTGCAGCATGCGGGACGATTATCCTGATTTTATCGAAGTTTTGGAGGTGTAACACCATGCTGAAGATTGGTATTCAGTACTTCGCTCACCACAAGGGCGGCGGTTCTACCAAGAACGGTCGTGATTCCGAGGCAAAGCGTCTGGGCGTTAAGCGTGCTGACGGTCAGTTCGTTCTGGCTGGCAACATTCTGGTTCGCCAGAGAGGCACTCACATCCATCCCGGTGTCAATGTCGGTATCGGCAGTGATGACACTCTGTTTGCTCTGGTCGACGGTACCGTCAGATTCGAGCGCAAGGGCAAGGATCGCCGTCAGTGCTCCGTTTACGCTGCTGAGCAGTAATCACGTATTGGCTTTTGAAGGGCTGCTGCATCCTGTGCGGCAGCCCTTTTTCCCTGAATGTTGACAATTGAGAGTTGACAATGGAGGTATCTTCCCCGGGGATGAAAAAGTTTTTTAGGGGAATACGAACATTGTCAGTTGTCCACTGTTAATAACCAAACCACTGCCTTTTAATCAAGGAGAGTCAATTATGGAAATGTTTGTAGATAAAGTGCGAATCACCGTTTGCGGCGGACGTGGCGGCGACGGCGCGGTGGCGTTCCACCGGGAAAAGTACGTGGCATCCGGCGGCCCGGACGGCGGTGACGGCGGCCATGGCGGCAGCGTAATTCTGCATGTTAACGACAATTTGTCCACACTGTTGGATTTTCGCTATAAGCGTAAGTATGCTGCCCAGGCAGGCCAGAACGGTCAGGGCAGGAATATGAGCGGCAAGCGGGGAGAGAATCTCATTATTCAGGTGCCCAGAGGTACGGTGGTCCGAGACGCGGAAACCAATCAGATCATCGTGGATATGTCCACCGGTGAGGACTTCGTCATTGCCAAAGGCGGACGTGGCGGCTGGGGCAACAACCATTTTGCCACACCCACCCGACAGGTCCCCCGGTTTGCCAAAGCAGGCCTGAAGGGTCAGGAGCGGGACGTGATCATGGAGCTGAAGCTGCTGGCCGATGTGGGCTTGGTCGGCTTCCCCAACGTAGGCAAGTCTACGCTGCTCTCTGTCACATCCAATGCCCGCCCCAAGATCGCCAACTACCATTTTACCACCCTGTTTCCCAACCTGGGCGTGATCTATGTGGATGAGGGCGTGTCCTTTGTCATGGCCGACATCCCCGGTATCATTGAGGGCGCGGCGGAAGGCGCCGGTCTGGGTCACGATTTTCTGCGGCATATCGACCGCTGCCGCCTGCTTGTGCATGTGGTGGATGTGTCCGGCAGCGAGGCAAGAGATCCTGTGGAGGATTTCGACGCCATCTGCGAGGAACTGAAGAACTATTCCGTGGATTTGAGCAACCGTCCTATGATTGTGGCTGCCAACAAGTGCGATCTGCTGATGCCGGAATCGGATAATCTGGAGCGGCTGCGCCGCCATGTGGAAGAAGCCGGCTGTGAGCTGTATGAGATCTCCGCCGGTACTACCCAGGGTACAAAAAATCTCATGCGTGTGGTGGCGGAAAAGCTGCGCACCCTGCCCCCTGTGACCATTTATGAGCCGGAGTATGTAGCGCCTGTGGCGGAGCTGGCTGACCCCAACCAGCTGGAGATCGAACACTACGGCAGCACCTGGATGGTCAGCGGCACATGGCTGGAGCGTCTGGTGATGAATATCAATTTTGACGACTATGAGTCCCGGAACTATTTTGACCTGCAGCTGCGCAAATGCGGTCTGTTCAAACGTCTGGAGGAAATGGGTATTCAGGATGGGGACGTGGTCAGCATTTATGATCTGGAATTTGAATATCAGAGATAATTGTATTTGCCATTTTCAACTATTTACAGTATAATGATAGCGTCACCTTTTGGTGACGCTATTGTGTTTTTTAGGGGGAATGAGGATGATTTGTAACCTGACAGCGGAGAGCTTTTGCATATTTGGCAGGATCCAGGGCAAAAAAGAAAAGTCCATCCGCGCCAATCACCACAGCGTTTCCCTGACGCCGGGCAGTACTTGGGCATACAGGACGGCCATAGATACCTGGATCGGTTGGGAATCCGGAACGGCGGTGCTTTCTGTGTCCAAAGACGGTGAGCATTACCGGGACTTCCTTCTGGACAGGGCAGTCATTCTGCAGGAGGGGGTGTGGTTTTCCTTGACTGCTCTGCGGGAACCTTCCGCGGTGCAGATGGCAGCAGTGTTCCTTCCAACCTTAGAGAGGGTGAACGCCGCAAGGCGGCAGTTTTCTGTATTCCCTAAATTGCGGGTAAACTGTATCCATACTCTGTTTTATCAGGAAAAGGAGCGGGGCTTTTTGACACCCGGACAGGCCTATCCCACAGCGGAACTGCTGTATGTGGATGCCGGCAGCATCCATTCTGTCACTGAGGGGCAGGATGTGGTGCTCAATCAGGGGGATATGGCTCTGTATGGCCCTGGGCAGTGGCGCATGCAGTATGCCGATGCCGCTGCTGCGCCCCGGCTGGTCACAGTGAGCTTCGACGCGGTAGGATTGGAGGAAGCTATGCTGGCAGGCCGGTATTTCCGGGCGCCTCAGCAGGCGGTGATTCTGCTGCAGCAGATGATGCGGGAGCAGGAGCGGCTGGATGAAGTATCCGAGGATTTGCTCTTTGGCCTGCTGACCCAGCTGCTGCTGCAGCTGCGGCGGGAAAAGGGAGAAAACCGGGAAAGCGGACAGCTGCCCCACAATCTGCGGGGAGAAAATGAGACCATCCGCAAGGCCCAGGAGTATGTGGGGGAACATGTGGATAAAAAGCTGTCGGTGCCGGTGGTGGCTCAGAGTATTGGGGTCAGCGCCAGCTATCTGACGGCCCTGTTTCACAAGCATTTGCAGATAGCCCCCGCGGAATATATCCGCCGGATAAAGCTGCAGAAAAGCAAACAGCTGATTCGGGAGGGGAACTTGAACTTTACCCAGATTTCCGAATATTTGCAGTATTCCACCGTACACCATTTCTCCCGGCAGTTTAAGCAGATGTACGGCATTACTCCCACTCAATACGCGAAAACAGTAAGAGGATGATACTATGGATTTTAAAGTATTGGCAGTTGGCGATGTGGTGGGCGCTCCCGGTATGGAACGCATCCGCCGCAGCCTGCGAAAACTGAAGCGGCAGACAAATGCGGATTTTGTGGTGGTAAACGGTGAGAATGCCGCCGTGGTGGGGATGACCCCCCAGCAGGCGGAGGATATTTTTGATGCCGGCGCGGATTTGATCACTATGGGAAACCACACCTTTGGCAAGCGGGAGCTGGTGGATTATCTGGAGGATACCCCCAGGGTGCTGCGGCCTGCCAATCTGGCGCCCCAGGCGCCGGGCAGAGGTTATGGCATTTTTGACTCCCAGGCAGGGCCGGTGGCGGTGATTGACTTGATCGGACGGTGTAATATGGACTATGGCCCGGACAATCCCTTTTTGCTGGTGGATAAAATTCTCAAAGAGATTCCTACAAAGCTGATTTTTGTGGAGCTGCACGCCGAGGCAACCTCAGAAAAGCTGGCTATGGGTTATATGCTGGATGGACGGGTCAGCGCCCTGTGGGGAACCCATACCCATGTGCCCACCGCCGACACCCAGATTCTGCCCAAAGGGACGGGCTATGTGACGGATCTGGGAATGACCGGTCCGGTACACTCCGTGCTGGGCATTCAGCCCAAGCTCTCCATTGCCAAATTCCGGGGAGATCTGACCAACCGTTACCAGTGGGCAGAAGGTCCTACAAAGCTGGAGGCGGTACTGTTCAAGATTGATACAGAAACAGGCCTTTGCAGGCAGGTGGAAAGGGTGGATGTTTTTTGGTGAAAATTCTTCACAGCGCTGACTGGCATTTGGATTCTCCCATGTGGGGACACACTGGTCAGGCGGGCGCGTATTTAAGGAAGGCGCTTCTGGAGGTGCCCGGTAAAATTGCTGCCCTGTGCAGACAGGAGCAGTGCGATCTGGTGCTTCTGGCGGGAGACCTGTTTGACGGCAGCTATACCCCGGAAAGCTACCGGGTAGTTTACAATGCCTTGGAGGAAATGGGCGTTCCTGTGTTTGTAGCCCCGGGAAATCATGATTATGTAAACCATGAAAGCCCTTGGGAACGGGAAGTGTGGCCTGCCAATGTGCATATTTTCCGCAAACCTCAGATTGAATCTGTGGTTTTTTCCACACTTGACTGCCGGGTGTATGGCGCGGGCTTTGGAGAGATGGATTGCCCCGCCCTTCTGGAGAACTTCCGGGCGGAGGGGAAGGAGCGGTATGCCATCGGCGTATTCCACGGAGATCCCACCCAGATCAGCTCTCCCTACAACCCCATCACCAATCTGCAGGTGAGCAGGTCTAACCTTTCCTATCTGGCGCTGGGTCACATTCACAAGGCAGGTATGTTCCGGGCGGGGCAGACCCTGTGCGCATGGCCCGGCTGTCCCATGGGTACCGGTTTTGATGAACTGGGGATCAAGGGCGTGTACATTACCCAACTGGATACGGAGGTCTCCTGCCGTTTTGTGCCTGTGGAAGGTGTCCGGTTCTATGATTTGCAGGTTGCTGCCGGGGAGGATGCCGCGGCGGCGGTGAAAAATGCCCTGCCTGCCGCTGCCAGCGATGATTTTTACAGAATAACCCTTATAGGGGGGTGCCAGCCCCCGGACTTGGATGCCATTGCCGGTCAGATTTCCGGCTTTGCCAACCTGCAGCTGCGGGACAAAACGGTACGCCCTGTGGATATGTGGAAAGGCGCGGGGGAGGACAGCTTTCAGGGTGTCTATTTTGGAATGCTGAAAGCCCATCTGGAAAGCGCCCCGGAGGAAGAAAAAGAGAAGATTCTGCTGGCAGCCAAGCTGTCCCGCCGGATTCTAATGGGAGAGGAGGTGGCGCTGCCATGAAAATCTATTCCATGACGGCCACATTTGGAAAGCTCTCCCACCAAACTTTGACATTGCAGCCCGGGCTGAATGTGGTAACCGCCCCCAATGAATGGGGCAAAAGTACATGGTGCGCCTTTGTGGTCGCTATGCTTTACGGCATCAACACCCGGGAACAGACGAAAACCGGTTTTCTGGCGGATAAGGAGCACTACACCCCATGGTCCGGCGAGCCTATGTCCGGGCGGATGGACCTGAACTGGAACGGGCGGGATATTACCATCGAACGGCGTAGCAAGGGACGAGGTTTTTTCAATGCTTTTAAGGCTTATGAGACCGAAAGTGGCATTGCTGTGGAGGAACTGACTGCCGCCAACTGCGGCAGCCTCCTGTTGGGAGTGGAGCAGAGCGTGTTTACCCGGGCAGGCTTCCTGCGGCAGTCGGATATGGCCGTGACCGCTGATGAGAAGCTCCGTACCCGGCTGAACGCTCTGGTGACCACAGCCGACGAAAGCACCGACGGGGACGATTTGGCCAGGAAACTGAAGGAACTGAAAAACCGCTGCCGTTTCAATAAAACGGGCTTACTGCCTCAGGCGGAATGCCAGCGTGAGGAACTGCGGGACAAGTTGAACCGGCTGGAAACGCTTTGCGGCAACCATCAGAATATCACCCGGCGGCAGCAAGAGTTGGAGCAGTACCGCAGGACACTGGAAAACCACAAGGCTGCGCTGGCGTGGGAAGCTGCCGGGGAGCAGGCCAAACGGCTGGAGGAAGCTAAGGCAAAGCAGCAGATTGCCAGCCGGCAGGTGGAACTGCTAATGGAAAATTGTAGGAATTTGCCCACGCCTGAGCAGGCAGAGTCGGAGCTGGCGCAGCTTCGGCAGCTGCGGGAAAAGCAGGAGGAACTCAACCGCCGCTCCCGCCTGATGCCGCCCCCGCCCCAGATGCCTCCGGTGCCGGAGCCTTTCCGGGGCATGGAGCCTGAGGAAGCGGTTCGGGATGCCCAAGTGAGCCAGCAGGTGTACCAAGAGGATAAAAAGGCACTGCTAAAAGGCGGCAGATGGCTGCCCGCTCTGCCTGCGCTGGTGGGTGTGCTTTTGCTGGCGCTGTTGTGGGAGCATTGGTGGGCGTTGGCGGCAGGTGTTATATGCCTTGGGGCAGCAGCGCTTTGGCTGCGCACTGTGGCAGCAGACCGGCGCCGCCGGGAAAATACCATCCATACCTTGGAGCAGAGGTACAAACCGTTGGCGCCCGGCCAGTGGGTGGAGGCTGCCCAGGGATATGCCCAGACCCAGCAAGCCTATACCCGGGAGTTGGAAACCTGCCGGGAAAACCTGAGCCGTCTGCAGACCCAAATGCAGGAGGTCGAAGAACAATTGGCGCAGTTCACCGGCGGTGGTTCTGTATCCCAGCGGGAGACAGAACTGTTGGAGGAGGGACGCCACCGCCGGGCATTGGAAGAAGCCCAGCGGGAGGCAAGGCACTTCGGGGAACTTGCCCGGACACTGGAAACTGGCTGCCGTCAGGTGTCTGCCCCTGCGTTCCCGGATCAGCTGACACTTTCGGCAGGACGAACAGAAGAAGAACTGAACCGCACCGCACTGGAACAGGCCCGCCTATTGGAACAGCTTGGCTTGGTACAGGGACAAATTCAGGCATTGGGTCAGAAAGAAAACCTTGAGCGGCAACTCCAGCAGGTGCAGCAGCGGATAGACAAACTGGAAAATATCTACCAGGCGGCGGTATACGCCATGCAGGTGCAGCAGGCAGCCACACAGGAGCTTCAGCGGCGGTTTTCCCCCCGGATTTCTCAACGTGCCCAGCAGATTATGGGCAGACTCACAGACGGGCGGTATGACCGGATACTGCTGGACAATGACCTGCACATCAGCTCCGGCGCCCAGGGAGAGGACACCCTGCGGGACAGCCTTTGGCGCAGCAGCGGTACGGTGGATCAGCTGTATTTTGCTCTGCGTCTTGCGGTGGCGGAGGAGCTGACCCCCAACGCCCCGCTGCTTTTGGATGACGCGTTGGTGCGTTTCGACGATACACGCATGGCAGAGGCTATCAATGTGCTGCGTGAATATGGGCAGGATAAGCAGGTGATTCTTTTTACCTGCCAGAACCGAGAGGAAACTTATATAAAGGAGAATGTTCTATGAAACCTATTGCAACTGCCAACGCTCCGGCGGCAATCGGCCCCTACAGCCAGGGCTATGAGACAAATACACTGGTGTTCACCTCCGGCCAGATTCCTGTGAACCCTGCAAACGGAGAAATTCCTGAAGGCATCGAGGCACAGACCCATCAGAGCTGTAAAAATGTGGGCGCAGTGCTGCAGGCCGCCGGTGTAGGGTTTGAAAAGGTGATCAAGACCACCTGCTTCTTGGCAGACATGGGGGATTTCGCCCAGTTTAACGCTGTGTATGAGCAGTATTTTGTGTCAAAGCCTGCCCGCAGCTGTGTGGCGGTAAAGACCCTTCCCAAAAACGTGCTGTGCGAGATCGAGGCCATTGCGGAAAAATAAGGATAAAAATAAGGGTGTGCAGTAACGCACACCCTTATTTTTAATTGATTTTGGAAACCACCGGCTCTGCCGGTGGAGGTGCCTCGTAAAAAAGCTTTAGCTTCAAGCAACGAGCGAAGCGAGTCACTAATAAACAATCTAACGAGTTAGTACAAGCTCAGTGTGAAGCGAAAGTGCCCGTTTA
>JAZNIL010000008.1:0-7546 GCA_045577435.1 Faecousia sp.
AAGGGAAGCCGTCCGGCAATCGCTGGGCGGTTTTCTCTTGCCCAAATTAACGAAAAAAGGCGGCTTTCCGTGATTGGAAAACCGTCTTTTTCTGTGATGGTATTATAGCCAAACCGTTACAGCAAAGCCACCTTTGAAGAAGTAAGGTTTGTTTAATACCCTTGTGGTGGAGCCGAGGGGAATCGAACCCCTGTCCGAAAATAACTTGGAAAGACTTTCTCCGGGTGCAGTCTGTTATTTACATTCCCTCATTCCGGCGGGAACAAACACCCTACGGAACTTAGTAGCTTCATAATGCATGGTATGGGCAAAGCTTACCATACGCACGGTCTCCACTAAAATCACACCCGAGCCCGGCTCGTGGACCTTCCGGGGCGGATGGGCGCCTAATTAGGCAGCCACAGCAACAGTATTGTTGTCAGTTAATTTTAAAAGTTACCCGTTTTATCGTGGTCAGGTGCCACGACCCGCTTATCCAGCCTCACTACCCCCGTCGAAACCAGTACGGCCCCATATGGGGGCTGCGTTTGCAGCCCGGATAATATTACTTAAAATCTGCCGTAGGGGTCAGGGAGCTTGTTAGGCTCAGGGTAGGTCTCTCCCTTGGTATCTACGGTGATGGAAGCGATCTTCTGCTCCTGTTGGGGACGGTCTGCAGCACCGGTCTTCACGGAAGCAATGGCATCCACAACTTCCATACCGGAAGTGACCTTACCAAATGCAGCGTACTGTCCGTCCAGGTGCTTGGCATCCTGATGCATGATAAAGAACTGAGAGCCGGCAGAATTGGGACTGGAGGAACGGGCCATAGACAACACACCCCTCTTGTGGCGCAATTCATTCTTTACACCATTGAAGAAGAACTCGCCTTTGATACAGTAGCCGGGACCACCCATGCCTGTACCCTGGGGACAACCGCCCTGAATCATAAAACCGGGGATAACACGGTGGAAAATCAAGCCGTCATAATAATTATGGTTTGCCAGGTCAATAAAGTTGTAAACACTCTGGGGAGCGATTTCGGGGTACAGTTCACCCTCAATCACACCGCCGTTTTCCATTGTAATCTTAAATGTAGGGTTCATATTAGTATCTCTCCTTCATTGCACGGTCGATTTGCCGTTTCGCGTCACGTTCGGCCGCAGATTGTCTTTTATCATAGAGTTTTTTACCTTTACACAGGCCCACCTTGACCTTAACACGACTACCCTTAAAGTACACGGTCAAGGGAATCAAACTGTAACCATCCTGCTTCACTTTGCCGTAAAGCCGCATGATCTCCCTTTTGTGCATCAGCACCCGCCGGGGACGGCGGGGATCCCGGTTAAAGATATTTCCGTGGTCGTAAGGTGAGATATGCATCTGGTTGAGGATAAGTTCGCCGTCTTTAATGCCGCACCAGGCATCCTTCAGGTTCAGCGTGCCTTGCCGGATGGATTTCACTTCCGTACCACAAAGTTCAATACCGGCCTCCATTTCTTCCTCTACAAAATACTCATGGTAGGCCTCCCTGTTTCGTGACATGACCCGGATATTGTCCTTTTCCAGAATCCTCACCTCCTCAATAATACTTTTTTTCTTACCTAGGGTATTATACCATAAGTGTCAAGTACGTTAAACGGGAATTGTGAGGAAAATTTGACATATTCATAATTTTCGGGTATACTACCTACCATTCTTTCCCCATAGAAAGGAGACAAGCATGAAACTTCTGTGCAGGTTTATTGGATGCGGAGTGCTTCTGTGCACTTTGTTGTACGTTACAGGCTGCTCACAGTCCGCAAAAAACACCAGAAGCGAACACTCTGTACAACAACTCCCTCCGGAAGGGCTATATACCCAGGCATTGGATCAGCTGGCAGGAAACGGTGTGTTTGGCTTGGAAGTCACCGCCGAGACCTATACCAGCACGAAGACACAAACTTTTCATATCCTTCAGACATATAAAATCTATTTTTCTGATTTTGCGGGAGATGCCCAAGAGGTCTATGTTGAGGAAGCTTTTTCCAACGGCAGTTACTCTTTTAACGGCACACATGGGTATCAAAACGGTATCGGGTTTCTGACAATAGGAGAACAAACCTACTTTGAGGAAAATATGTCCTTTGAGGCATACGCACAGAAAATGCGCCTTCCGTTACTCCCAGATCCATCTACTTATAGCATCGTCCAATCAAGGAAGACCGGAGAAAAAACAATGATCGGCTTTTCTATACCAAAGAACGCAGAATTCTGGACGGGGTTGGACCCTATTTCAGCGAAGGACGCTTCCGCAACTATTCTTTTAAACGCGGACGGCAGTTTGAATCACTGTACGTATAATGTAAGCTGGGAAAATGAGGAAATTTCCGTTCTTTGTAAATACCAATTTGTACCCTTAGAGGAAGTCTGTCCTCAAACGCCACCTGCACCGGATTCCGGAAAAGCGATTCAGAATCTCTCCGCCCCACTGCTGATGGAGCAGTACTGCGGTTATCTTTACAGCGCCAAGTCCGTCTTATCGGAAATTGAGCATAGTGTATCCGCAAGCGGTCTGGAGCGTACCCAATCAACCCAGATGCAGATGTTGCAAAATGGCAACGCGCTGGAGGCGCTTATCAACGCCCAGGTTCAGCTAAAGGACAGCGCACGCTCCGCAGAACCAATCACCAATACCCAGACTGAAAATTTTCACGACGGAACGTATCAGTTAACCTCTGACGGTTCTGTCTCCGTCAATCCCCAGGTAACCCCGGAGATTATGGAGGAGTACTGCCGTAACATTCTGCTAAACAGTATCCCCACAACGGATGTTTTAAAGACCATTACCCTGTCCACATCAGATTCCTGGCTGATCTTCACCTTTGAACCAACCGAGGACTTTGTCAAATCCGTATCCGGTGCTGCCTGCAACGCCCTGTACGGAGATTCCACCGCACTGGAGACCCTTGCCACAGACTACGTAACAGATACCATAGATCTCACTTTACGCATAGATCTTACCACTGGGCTTCCTTCCACGGTTCAAGTGGCTTATCAAGGGATCTACACCATAGACGATCGTCCTTACACCGTTGCCTCTGTCACAAAACAGAGCTACATCTTTCCCTAAAACACATAGCCCCGGTCAATCCGGGGCTATGTCTGTTAGAAAGACGATTTCATGCACCTTGCCATTGCTTGGGTTACACACGCGCACCGTTGGGCCGCCATGGCTTCAAAGGTGGGATAATCCATTTCCGCAGAGTCGTCCGCTTTATCCGAGATGGCACGAAGGATTACAAAAGGTACTCCATTGCGCCATGCACCATGGGCTATGGCAGCGCCCTCCATCTCGGTACACAGCGCGCCGGTATCTTCTATAATCCTTATCTTTGCTTCTTTACTGCTTACAAACTGGTCACCGCTGGCAACAGTACCGACCTTGGCATGACCGGGACAGGTGTTATTGGCTGCCGCATATGCAATATCCATCAGCTCCTTGTCAGCAGGAAACGCCCGCACAGAAAGGCCAGGTACTTGTCCAACAACATACGCACGGTTCAGGCTAGAACAGTCAAAATCGTGGTACACGGCATCGGAGCTAATGACGAAATCTCCAATGTCCAACGCCGGATCCAGAGATCCAGCTACGCCCGTGTTGACAATATGGGTAACCCCAAACAGGTCGCAAAGGGTCTGTACTGTCAGCGCCGCATTGACCTTGCCAACACCGCAGCGAACAACCACAACGGGCAAGCCCTCCAGAACACCTTCGCAGTATTGGGTGCCGGCAACTGTACGTTCCATACGGTTTTGCATTTTTTCTTTCAGCGTTGCAACTTCTATTTCCATTGCCCCAATAATTCCAAGTTTCATAACAACACCTCACTACCTTGGATAAACAAAATGTGTTTCATCCGCTGTTTCCAATAGCTTTACATACACCCGGCCCCGGTAATTGGCCATAGGAAGATTCATATCCAGATAATTACCGCAGTCCCTGGCACTGGCTCCTGGGATTTCCCCCAGGAAATCCCGCACAAAACGGAAACAATCCGTCACAAGGCTGCGAACCTGTTGAGAATCATAGTCTCCGCAAAGCAGCAAGTAAAATCCTGTGCGGCAGCCCATAGGTCCAAAGTACAAAACCTTATCTTTCCAGTTTTCTTCGTTCCTGAGATAAGTTGCCGCAAGATGTTCAATGGTGTGCACTTCAGCGGTGTTCATAACCGGTTCTTCATTGGGGCTTACCAAACGCAGATCAAATGTGGTCACCGTATTGTCCCCAACCTTGTCCTTCCTGGACACATAAAGTCCCGGCTGTAATTTTATATGGTTGATGGTAAAGCTGGTTATTTTTTCCATGACCGTACTCCCTGTTGGATTTTTTGATATCATACCCCAAAGTAGGTTAAAAAGCAAGATTAAAGACTTTTGAGCACCGGTTAATTATGTGAAATTTTAGAGGATACTAAAACAATGAACAACATCTGGAATAACAGCACACGCCGTCACCTTCTGTTTTTTCCAAAAAATTCCTTAATAATTCTGTTTTGCTTGCTTTTTAAATAAAGAAACAGTATAATGATTCAAATTGGACTTGAAAGGTGGCCTTTGGAATGGATGAACTGAATATGAATCCTGATCGTCCCACACCCCCAGCCAGAAAGAAACGTTCTAAAATGCAAATTTTTAAGGAAGTATATCTTCCTGTTCTGATTGCCGGTATTGCAGCGCTGCTGGTGATAACCTTCATCATCGGTTCTATCGTCAGAGCTGTCCAAAAGAGAGAATTGGAGAAAGAAGCCAGTATTGCCGCTTCTGCATCCATTGAGGCGCAGAAAAAGCTGGATGATGCACAGGCAGAGAGTATCCTAAAAGAAGCCGCAGTGTTGGCAGATGGCTTTGACTACGCAGGTGCCATTGCGCTGATAGACACATTCCAGGGCGATATAAAGCAATACCCCGCCCTCACCTCTAAGCGGGACGAATATGTCCAGTTGAAAGACACCCTGGTGGCCTGGGATGATCCTAACAAAGTTGTGAATCTTAGCTTCCAGCTTTTGATCGCTGATCCTGAAAGGGCCTACGCAAGCCAGTCCTATGGCAGTGCTTTCCGCAATAATTTCATCACAACAAGTGAATTCACTGCCATTTTGCAGCAGCTTTACGACAACGACTTCATACTGGTCCGTATGGAAGACTTCATTACCGCCACCACCGATGGCGAGGGTAATATAACCTACGCACCAAAGACACTGTATCTTCCCAGCGGCAAAAAGCCGTTAATGCTGACACAGACCAATGTAAACTACAACCAATATCTTGTCGACAGCGACGGGGATATGCTCCCAGACGCAGGCGGACTTGGCTTTGCTAGTAAACTGGTTCTGGAAAATGGCAGCATTACCTGCCAAATGGTGGACAGCAGTGGACAAACCACCACAGGTGCCTATGACCTTGTCCCTATTCTGGATGATTTTGTGGCACAGCACCCCGATTTTTCCTTCCGGGGCGCTAAGGCTACACTGGCACTGACCGGTTATAACGGCCTGTTTGGCCACCGTACAGACAGTCAGGCAAAGGACACCTTGGGTAAGGAGGCCCATAAAACGGCAGTCCAGCAGGTGAAGGATGTTGCGGCCGCCCTGACTGCTGACGGATATACTCTGGCCTGCTATACCTATGAAAATATAGGTTATGGCAGTAATTCCATCAGCAAAATTCAATCTGACTTAAGCAACTGGAATGCGGAGGTTGTCCCAATCCTTGGTGGTATGGACATACTTGTGTACGCAATGCAATCCGACATCAGCAGCGAGACCACCTACTCCGGTGAGAAATTTCAGTTGCTAAAAAATTCCGGTTTTAACTATTATCTGGGTTTCTGCAATAATGGATATCCATGGGTAGAAATAGGTACGGACTACGTCCGTCAGGGACGTATTCTTGTAGGGGGCAGCGCTCTGCAAGATCATCCGGAATGGTTTAACGGCATGTTTGACGCAGCCTCCGTTCTGGACCCAGCCCGCAGTAACTAAGGAAGATTTTTGCGGTTTCTACTACGCCACAGGTCTGGTTCTGATATTTTCCAAGATCAGAACCAGACCATCGTTTCGCAGTGGTACCTGCATCCTTTTACATAGCAATCCGCTAAGATTGCAGGAGGTTACATTATGAAGGATGTTCGCAATTTGCTGGATATTAAAATCGAATCCCCCTACTGGGACGAAGCCTATGCGCTTGCGCTGAGTGAGCCGGAAATTCCCCAGTGGCTTACGGAAGAATACATTCGCAGACTCCACGATGAATGCAATGTTTTTCCAAAGAACCTGGAAAAGGTTATTTCCGTTATCCCTCATGTTACTGCTATTCCGGAACTGTGCCTACTGGCAAAAACCATATATCATATTCTTGGGAAGAAACGCCCTGCTAAGGAAGCTTTTACCTCTGTACAGTTTCCAAAAGCACCCAAAGGCATAAGCAATACAATTGGATATGACTGCTTTGCTATTTTCCCGCTGATTGGTCATCTGCGTCCCACCTTGGATGAGCTTGAAGCCCGGGGTGTGGACAACTGTATTTTGCGTGAGAGTCTGTTCTGGGTAGATTCCCTGTTTACGGACTGCTGCAAACGGTTGGGCAGGCCAGCCTTTGCGGAAACAGAGTTTATGATGCACCGGGTAGCTATCTACGTAAATCAGCTGATAATCGGGTGTCTGAGATTTGAGCTGGGTAGAAATGTAAGAAAGCCAGCCAGAATGTTTATCAATAAACAAGGCGATTTGTGCTGCCTCATGTGTGACACTGTTCTGCACCACAGCGGTCACATTCTTGGTTCCTACCATTGTACTGACGCAGAGGGTGCGTTTTCCGCGGATTTTGAGGAAACCGCGGAGGCTTATATTGGTTATACTGTTGACGAAGGCTCACGTCTTGTAAAAAAAGAGCGGATAACCCTCTCCAAGGCAGATTGGTCACCGGTTTTCGTCCCCGGTGACGACATTGTGAAGATTCACATCTCCTATGGGGCTAAAATCTCCCGTGAGGGATGCCGGAATGCCCTTGAACGTGCCCGTGAGGTGATTCCCCGGTGTTACCCCGAATTTAATTTTGTTGGCTTTACCACCTGCTGTTGGATGCTCTCTCCCCAGCTTCGTAACATTCTCTCCCCCAATTCCAATATTATCGGTTTTCAGGATCATTTTTACGTATTCCCCTCAATGAACCAAGCACAGGATGCATTCCTATATGCTTTCAACATTAGCAACAAATCTGTGGATGAAATATGTTTTTCTGAGTTACCTGAAACAAACTCTCTTATGCGGGGTATAAAAGCAAAGGCCCTGGCAGGTGAATTTATCTATGAGTTCCACGGCTTTATTCCCAGGTAGAATCTGCCACACCGCCTCTTAAGTAAATAAAAATAGGACAGACAGTTTAATGAAGTGACCCCAAAAAGTTAGACAAATATTTCTAACTCAAATTGTTTAAGCTGCCGAAAGGGCTTGCTGTCTGTGTAATGCAGGTGGCAAGCCCTTTAGTCTTGCCTTAATTCGCCGGTTATTGTAGTAATCAATATAGT
>JAZNIL010000009.1:0-30089 GCA_045577435.1 Faecousia sp.
TTTCCACAGACAGACCGTGAGAACCCTCCCGGTCTGCGTTGCTGTGTCTTATTTCGAATTTCCCGACCAATTTTCTTTAATAACCTGTCGTGAAAACAGAAGAAATTGAACCCAACGCACAAAAAGAGGACTGTTGCAAAATTTTCATTTTGCAACAGTCCCTTTTTTTCGATTAGACAGATTTGAAAGATTAAATACGACGCAGTCGCATGTTGTCCACAGCGGCTAGACACAGCGAAACCTCTATTTTTGCCCATTTGGGCAAAAGTGTAAACAAATCTGCTAGAGTTTATTTGCAAAATAAATTTTCTATCGTCTCCGGCCTAATTCTTTACAGTTTGCTGTCAGTACAGTACACCAAAAGCAACCATAAAAGGCCAACGTTTTCTAATTCCTATTGAATTTTAGGAATAGAAATGATATCATTTCTATCAATGGGGCTATGCGTTTTTCGGTGCGCAGCTTCGGCTACGCACTTTTTTATTTTACAGAAAGAAGGAATGAGGTATGAAAAAAGCAATTTCCCTGCTCCTGGTACTTATGCTGTGCCTGTCCCTGTGGGCTTGCGGCAGTGGAGACCAAAACAACAAAATTCCGAATGAGGCAAGCGCAGAGGTTACAGAAGAAACAGGCAACGAACTGATTTTATGTCAGGAATGGAAAGCAGTTTCTAGTGGACAGGTAATCTCCTTTGATGAGGACGGCAATTTTTATATCAACGGTCAAACTTATCCCTATGAATACGACGAAGAGTCAAGCAAAATCATTGTAGATGTAGGCGTTCAGGTAAGCCTTCCCGTCTCTTTGGTTGATAATATATATAGAATCGATGTAGAGGGCACAGAGTTTGCGCCTGCTGGCGAGTACGAAAATCTACATGCGGAATACGCAAAAACCATGATGGTCGTACCCGGTTTTGACGGAACACCCGCTCTCAACGCTGCTTTGGTCAGCGAGCACCTCGACCGTGTTGAATTGACCGTCGATAACTGGAGAGAATACCTCAAGGTATACAGTTACGATGTAGAAGTGGTTGAAAAAGATGCTTTTGGAGAAATTACCAAATCCGAGAAAAGCACCGTATTCCGTCTTGGCCATGGTACAGAGCGATACCACTGTGTGGATTCTACTATTGAACTGCAGCACAAAGAAACCGGAGAAATTTCAACCTATGGCAACATGGGATTAGAGTATGTTTTGCGTTCTTCCATTGATCTGGATGAATATGAATGCACCAGAATAAAAGGATATCTGTATTTTATTGACTATCCGGATGAAGTGATGGAGGAAGTACTCAATGTATTTGATCGGTGGAGTGTGACCTCCGAAAATGCCGAAATACAGGTTACCAGCAGTTCATTTGAAGGCACATGGCGTGTAGATTGTGAAGCCAAAACGATTGAAAACGCCAGCGGTTCTTGGAGCGATTACTTTGAATAACGGAAAAGGAGCGGACTTGCGTCCGCCCCTTTTTTATTTCCAACAACTCAATTCATTTGTGCCACCGCATTTTCCGCGGGCAGACAGGCCTTGTAGCGCTCCAGATAAGCAGCGAAGCCCGCCACACCGGCAGGATCCGGCTCTACACAGAAACTCTTGGCAGAGGCAAACACCCGTTCTGTCAGGTACTGCTCCATGGTCTGTCCGGGTTCTTTACGGAGCATATAAGCTGCCAACAGCGCCATACCCCAAGGACCGCCCTCACCTGCGGTCTCCATAGCTGTGATGGGCACATTCAGCGCATTGGCAAGGATTTTCTGCCCCACACCGGCAGTCTTAAAGAAGCCGCCGTGTCCCAGCAGGGTATCACTCTCCACCTGCTCCTCAGTACGCAGCATGTCCATACCGATTTTCAGCGTGGCGATAGCGCCGTTTAGCTGAGAACGCATAAAATTGGCAATGGTCATCTTGCTGTCCGGCAGGCGAACCACCATAGGACGGCCATTCTCCGTGGCAGTCAGAGGTTCTCCCGCGAAATAGTTAAAGCTGATGATGCCGCTGCAATCCGGGTCACCCTCAAGGGCTTTGGTAAACAAGGTGGTGTACAGCTTGTCCATATCCACCTGAATCCCCATAGCCCGCTGGGCATCGGCAATCAAATTCACCCATGCGTCGATTTCAGAGGTGCAGGTATTGGTGTGGGCCATGGCAACGGTCTTTCCGGAAGGTGTGGCAACCACATCAATCTCCGGGTAGTAGTTTTTAAGAGGCCGCTCCAGCACCTGCAGAGAGAATGCGGAAGTGCCGGCGGAAATACTGCCGGTTCTGGGCAGCACCGCACCGGTGGCAACCATGCCCGTACCTGCGTCGCCTTCCGGCGGACACAGAGGAATACCGGGCTGCAGCGTTCCGGTTTCGTCCAAAAGCCGTGCGCCTGCCTCTGTCAGCACACCTGCCTGCTCGCCTGCCCGCAGCGCCTTGGGCAGAATATCCCGCAGCTTCCAGGGAAAACCGTAGGGTTTTACCAGCTCGTCAAACTGAGCAAGGCACTTGGCATCAAAATCACCCGTGGTGTCATCATAGGGGAACATGCCAGACACTTCACCCACGCCCATGGCGTTCACGCCGGTCAGGTGATAGTGTATGTAAGCGCTGAGAGTGGTAAGCTTAGCAATATCCTTTACATGCTCTTCCTTGTTCAGGATTGCCTGATACAGATGTGCAATGCTCCAGCGCTGGGGAATGTTAAACTTAAACAGTTCCATCAGTTCCTTGGCAGCAGGCCCGGTAATGGTGTTGCGCCAGGTGCGAAAAGGCGCCAGCTGTTTATCATTTTTATCCAGCACCAGATAACCGTGCATCATGCCGGAAATACCGATAGCGCCCACATGGGTCAGGGGCTGACCCAGTTTCGCCTCCGCATTCCGCTTCAGCTCCCCATAGCATGCCCGGACACCGGCAATGGCGTTCTCCAGCTTGTAAGTCCAGACACCGTTTTCCAGATCATTCTGCCACGCGAAAGAACCGGAAGCAATACACTGGTGATTTTCATCAATGAGTACGGCCTTGATTCGGGTGGATCCCAGTTCCAGGCCCAAAGTCAAATTGTTCAGGTCAATTTTCATGGTTTGCTCCTTTTCTGAGTAGAAAAGCCTCCCACAGGGGAGGCTTTTCAAATTATCTCATTAGATGGTCTTGGCGTGTGCCAGCAGGTACTTCTCAGCTTCGGGGTTCCACAGGTTCTTGTTTGCCTTGCACAGACGGTCCAGTTCAGCGAACATAGGATCGGTCTTGCCCAGCTCCTCGAAGTCAGCGATAGCGGTCAGGGGTAGGTCGATGTGGTTGTAGATCAGCTTCTTGCCGCCGGGGATCTTGGGCAGGTTGGTGACAGTGTCAACAACAGCGTTCAGGCCGCCGATGTGGGTAACCAGGCCGGAGGGATTCAGCTTGCCGGCATTCATCATAGCAATGGCTTCCTTCATATCCTCGGTGTTGCCGCCGGAGGTGCCAACCACGTGGGTGTACAGATAGTGAACATTGTACCAGTTGAAGGGGGCCTTAAACTTGGAGTCGGTGGGGCCAGCGAAGAAGTTCAGGCAGCCATCGAAGCCCAGAATGTCGTCAGCCTGCTCAATAACGGGCTTGACAGGAGCAAAGCATACAACATCGTCATAGCCGGTGCCGCCGGTCAGCTCACGCAGGTACTCGGTAGCGTTCTCCATACGGGTGTTAACATAGTGCAGCTCGATACCGTTTGCCTTTGCGTCTTCCACAGTGTAGATGGAAGCTGCGCGCTCCAGACGGGCTTCGTCGATATCGGTAACAACCAGCAGGCTGGGCTTGCGGTCACAGTGGATAGCATAGTCAATGGCAGCCAGACCCATGGGGCCAACAGATGCCAGCAGAGCCATCTTGCCGCCTTCCTTGATACCCATCTCATGGACATAGGAACCGGCCTTGGTGTGGTACATAGCGTGGAAAGTACCGATGACACAGCTCAGAGGCTCAGCCAGAGAGCCATAGTAGTAAGTATCGGAGTTGTAGGGCAGCAGGCTGTCAGTCAGCAGGGTCTCAATGGGCACATTGCCGTACTGTGCGGAGCCGCCGCAATACTTATAGGAATAACCGGGAGCCATCTGGGAGCCCTTGTAGTAGTGAGCGGGCTGGATGGAGAACTTGTCGCCGGGCTTATACTTGTGCTTCCAGTTTTCACCCACAGCAACAATATCGCCGCAGAACTCGTGGCCAACGATGGTGGGATTCTCTGCGCAGTCATTGGGAACACGCTTGTGATCCTCACCCTCCAGGGCTGCCTTGTAGGTAGACATACATACGGAGTCGCAAATCACGCGAATCTGAACGTCATCAGGACCAACCTCAGGAAGCTGGATCTCATCCAGACGCAGATCATTTTTGCCATGAATTCTTACTGCTTTGGTAATCATAATAATCCTCCTAGTGATTTTATTTACTGTTCTCGTGCCGGATCAGCGTCCATGTGGCATCAATCAGATTCTGGAACAAGGGATTTTCCATAGCCTTGATCACAAAACTCTGCCGGGGGGAATTGATATCCTCGCCGGAAATTTGGAACATGCCATAGCTGTCACACAGGCTGCGCAGTCTTTCCAGCTGAGCGGGGGTATTTCTGGTGGGCATATAGGTGACGGCCTTGACGCCTTCCTCTTTCAGACACTCAAACACGTCCTCCAGATAATCGTCCTCAAATTTCTGTGCCTTTTTGTCGCCGGTAACGCTGTCACCAACATCTCCCAGATAAGCATAGCACAAATACGCATCAATGTCAAAGCAAAGCTTCACCATATCCGCAAGTTTCGGGCACTCATCTGTAGCATTGATAAAGATCTGGGGAACAAATGCGCCCTTAAGGATACCCAGCAGATCATACTCATAGAAGGGATACTCCGTATCCATCATCTGAGCTTCCTGCTTGGCAGACAGGCTCAAACCCATCTGACCCAGCTTTTCGATCATAGCCTGCCCCTTACCTACCTGCTCCACAAGCCGCAGCGCCAGAGCATACATCAGGTGACGCTCTGTAACACCACCATTGTCCGCGGCCATGGAAAGAGGCAGCACATCCCGGTCGTAGTCCAAATCCGTACCGGGCAGAAGCTGGTTGATTTTCTCAGTCATTTTCCGGTTGCGCTGGTGCCGGGCCTGCTGATAGGGCTTAAAGAACTCAGTAAGGGTGTCGATCTTGTCATGGGGAACGCCCTGAATGGTCATATAGCTGACACCGACCTGATCCGGGTTGTTGGTACGCCGGCCTTCCAAACGGGTGCCGTCCATAGAAACACGGGCTTCCATACCGATGGTCACAGGCATCTGCACCATTTCAGCAGCCTCCAAAAATTCCCGGGCGCCGGAAATGGAGTCGTGGTCAATGATACCTGCGGTGCACAGCCCCTCCATACGGGCAGCATACACAGCAGCCGTAGGATAATAGGGAGAGAAAGAGTAAGTGGTATGGATGTGGTTGTTTATGTACTGGGGCACCATGGG
Source organism: Faecousia sp. (assembly GCA_045577435.1). Lineage (GTDB taxonomy): Bacteria > Bacillota > Clostridia > Oscillospirales > Oscillospiraceae > Faecousia. Next base: position 5,467 of record JAZNIL010000009.1, read on the forward strand.
GGGGAATGTAGTGGTCTTAAGAATCTCAGCCAGATTCTGCAGGCGTTCCTCCTTGGTAGGTGCGTTAAGTTTGTTCAGAATATTGATATGGATCATAGAAAACCTCTTAGTTCAGCATGACCTGACCGCCGGTTACAGGCAGAGCCTGGCCGGTCTCGTACTTCTGCTCCACACAGTACATAACCGCGCGGGCCACGTCAATGGGCAGGCAGCCGCGATGAATGGGAGTCTTGGACTCATAGAAGCGGCGGACATCCTCAACAGTCTTGGCGCCGGGAACCTTGCCTGCCTGTAGGTACTGAACGAACAGACCGCGGACGGGGTCGGACCACAGGGGACCGTCCAGGTAGTTGCCGGGGCAGATTGCGTTGACCTTGATGTTGTATGCAGCCAGTTCCAGAGCAAAAGACTGAACCAGACCGATGGCGCCGAACTTGGAGCCAGCGTATGCAAAGTTCTTATTGGAGCCTTCCAGGCCGGACTTGGAGGACATGGCGATAATATCGAACATCGCCTCAGGATCAGCCTCGTGCTGAGCCTCCATAATGATGGCAGCGTACTTGCAGGTCAGGAACAGACCGGTGTAGTTGATAGCAGTGACAAAGTCGAAGTCCTTCTTCTCGAACTCGGCGATGGGGCCGGAGCGGACAACGCCTGCGTTGGCAACCATAATGTCCAGGCCGCCGAACTTCTCAACCACCTGTGCAACCATATTGGCGCAGGACTCTTCGTCGGAAACATTGACACCAATAGCCCAGGCACGCTCGCCCATTTCCTTAGCAACGGACTCAGCCAAAGGCACGTTCATATCAGCGACGATGATGGTAGCGCCTTCCTTGTACAGTTCCTCAGCAATACCCTTGCCAAAACCCTGAGCAGCGCCGGTAACAATGGTGATCTTGCCGGCAAGACGGCCCTCACCTGCGAGACGGTTGTGAATGTTTTCCTTTGCAATTGCCTGCCATTTGCTCATATCTACGCTCATAATAACATCTCCTTATTTATTTAGTAATGTAAGTAACTTCTGATATGCCTCTTCCCACCGGGGAGTGTGGTTCGGTTCCCAAATTTCCACAGACTCGGAATTGCGAACCACCTGACGCAGTTCTTCCAGATTCTTAATATCACCCAGAGCCATAGCCTGTGTCAGCAGATTACCAATGGCAGCGCCCTCCACAGGGCCGGTAACTACCTGGCGGTCCAGTGCGTCTGCTACCATCTGATCCAGGAAACGGTTGTTGATACCGCCGCCTACAATGTTCAGAGAATCCAACCGCTGACCCTTGATCTTTTCCAGACCTTCCAGTGCGTACCGGTACTTAAGAGCCAGGGATTCATATACGCACCGTGCCACCTGACCTACAGTCTCGGGAACAGGCTGGTTGGTTCTGCGGCAGTAATCCTGAATCTTCCTTTCCATATTGCCGCCTGCGTAGAACTCAGGGGCGTCTGTATCAATAATAGAACGGAAGGGTGCCTCCTTCTTGGCTGCCTGAACAATACCGTCCCAAGTAAGTTCCATTCCCTGCTTGATCCAGTCACGGCGACATTCCTGAATAATCCACATGCCAACGATATTCTTTAGGGGACGGAACGTACCCTGAATAGTACCCTCATTGGAGAAACCGGAGGCAGCAGCTTCCGGGCTCAGATCGGGCTTGTCCGTTTCCACGCCGAACAAAGACCAGGTGCCGGAGGAGCAGAACGCAAAGTTACCTTTACCGGGGATAGCTGCCACAGCGGAAGCTGTATCGTGACCGCCCACAGCAACATAGGCAGCGGGATTCAGGTCCAGTTCCTTGCAGAGTTCCTCACAGAGATAGCCCCGAATGGTGCCGGTCTTATCGATCTTTGTAAAGATTTTTCTGGGCAGTCCCAACTCGTCAATGGATTCCCAGTCCCAATCCTTGGTAGTAGGGTTGTACAGCTGGGTAGTAGAGGCGATGGTATATTCCGTTCCCTTAGCGCCTGTCAGGAAATAACCCAAAAGGTCGGGAGTCAGCAGCATAGTATCGGCAATCTGCAGCGCATAGTCACCCTCTAATTTTCTACGGTAAAGCTGATAAAGGGTGTTAAAGGTCAGGCTGGTGTCAATACCGGTGCGGCTGTACAGCACGTCCGCAGGGATCTTCGCCTGCACCGCGTCAATATCATCCTGGACACCCAGACGGTAAGAACGGGGTACGCCCGCCAGATGTCCGTTGGCATCCAAAAGGCCGTAGTCAACGCCCCAGGTATCGATACCGAAAGCATCCAGCTGGCCGTAATTTCCCTGTTTAAACGCCAGCAAGCCTTTTTTCAGTTCGTTATAGAGATAAGGGGTGTCCCAGTAATAAACACCATTCATCTCAATATAGTTGTTCTCGAAGCGGTGAAGTTCTTTCATAGTAATCCGCTCGCCGTCAAACTGACCAAGGATGGCACGGCCGTTGCTTGCGCCAAGATCAAAGGCCAAAAGATTTCTCATTTTTCCCATGTAACTACCTCCTATGTTTCACGGTTCAAAGCAACACACAGAAAATGTGCAGCTTTCAGCTGTGAAGCAGAAACCAACCTGCCTTAATGAAAAACCGGCACCACCGAGGTGGTGCCGGTCGGTTTCATTCACAACGAATGTTCAGTTACAGACTGTAATTAGTCGTAAACCAGCATTGCGATCATGTCGTCGTCGATGTTGGAAGCATCGTACCACTGGGCACCGGTATCCTTGTCAGCAACAGTCTCGCCCTTTGCGGCAGCGACAGCCATCTCAACAGCGTAGTAACCAATGTGGTAGGGATCCTGAGTAACGGAGCCGTAGAACCAACCCTCACGAACAGCGTTCTTCTGAGCAGCACCGGCGTCGAAGCCAGCAACTACCAGGTCAGCGTACTTAGCGCCATCAGCCAGATCCTCACCGTCGGAAACAGCGGACAGGAAGCCGGTAACAGTGCCTTCGTTGGAGCAGAATACAGCAACCAGGTTCTCCTTGGCCAGCAGAGCGTTAGCAGCGTTCTGAACGTCAACAGCCTCGGTGGTAGCGGAAACAGCAACCTCGATGATGATGGAAGCAGCAGCGGCGTCGCCGTCAGCCCACTTGTCGTGGCCGGTAACAGCAACAGTGCCGTACTGGGAAGCGACCTCAACCATCTTGTTCACGAAACCGGTGGTACGGCCGGTAACGGAAGCGGAAACAGCGTCCTGAGACAGGCAAGCGATGATCACGGGAGCCTCGGTGGTAGCAGCCTTCATAGCAGCAACCAGATCTTCGTGCTCGCCGAACTTCTCAGCAGCGATAGCAGCAGCAGCCTCGTTGTTGGTGCAGGCAGTAGCCTTAACAGCACCGGGGGTGTCGCCGGGAACGCCGGAGTCGCAGCCGATGACAGGGATCTTCTTGTCAGCGCACTCGTCCAGAATGTCAGCAACAGCAGCGGTATCCAGAGCAGCCAGAGCCAGAGCCTTGGGCTTCTTAGACATTTCCTGCTTGATCATGTTAACCTGTGCAGCGATCTCGGTCTCGGAAGCGGGGCCGTCGAAGTAGATCTCTACGCCCAGGTCCTTGGCAGCCTGGTCAGCGCCAGCCTTAACTGCCTGCCAGAACTGATGCTGGAAGCCCTTAGCCATAACGGGGATGTAGATTTTGCCGTCGTCCTTGCTGCAGCCGACGAACAGAGCGGCGACCATAACCAGAACAAGGAGCATTGCGATGAGTTTCTTCATTTTTGTTCCTCCCAAAAAATATTTTATTCTAAGCACGATGAAGGCGCGCTTATACGGAAGTCAGCAGTGTGCGGTACCGATTAAGCCTTCTTAACCTTGGAGGCAGCCTTGGTACGCTGGATGTCCAGCAGCACAGCGCCGATAACCACAACACCGGTGAAGAAGTTCTGCCAGGGAGCCTGCAGGCCACAAGCGGGCAGACCGTTCTTCAGGACGGACATAATGAACACACCGATCAGAGTACCCACCATAGTACCGGAGCCGCCTGCCATGGAAGTGCCGCCAACGATAACGCCGGTGATGCCGTGCATTTCCTGACCTGCGCCGGTGCCCGGGGTGATGGTGGAGTAAACTGCTGCATAGAACAGAGCAGCCATACCTACGAAGAAGCCGGACAGAACGTATGCGCCGATCTTCCAGTTAGAGGTGTTAATACCGGACAGGCGTGCAGCTTCCTCGTTGGAACCGATAGCGTACAGGTAACGGCCAAACTTGGTCTTGTGCAGGATCAAGGATGCCACAATAAAGAACACAAACAGCCAAACCGCACCGATGGGGATGATACCCAGGAGCTTCTCACGGACAAAGTACTGCTTGAACCAGCCACCAACCTCAGCGGATGCCGCAGGCCAGGTCTGAGCCTGAACCTTGGTAATGATGGAACCGATACCCATAGAAATCATCTGAGAGCCCAGAGTTGCGATAAAGGGAGGCAGGCCCAGTTTTGCGATCATAATGCCGTTGAGCAGGCCAAACAGAACAGCCACAGCCAGAGTCAGCAGAACGCCGACCCACAGAGGCAGGGCCCAGGCGTTGAATGCGTATGCGCCCAGCAGTGCGGAGCACATCATAACAGTACCCAGAGACAGGTCAATGCCGCCGGTGATGATGATAAAGGTAACACCGAAGGCCATAAAGCCGATGTAGTAGGCGGACTGCAGGATGTTCTCAGCAGTGGACCAAGTGAAGAAGTTGTTGCCGACGATGGCAAACAGGATGTACAGGATCACCAGCGCGGCAGGAGCCAGCAGTTTCTGCATGTCCAGCTTCACGCCCAGCTTTTCAGTATTCTTAGTTTTCATCATTTTCTATTACCCCTCATTCACGCATAGTAGCGAACGTCATAATGTTTTCCTGAGTAGCTTCGGAGATGTCCAGCTCGCCGGTAACGCGGCCTTCGCACATGACCATAACGCGGTCGGACATACGCAACAGCTCAGGCATATCGGAAGAAATCATAATGATGGACTTGCCCTCAGCGGCCAGCTGATTCATGAGCTTATAAATTTCGCTCTTGGCACCAACGTCAATACCACGGGTAGGCTCGTCAAAAATCAGAATGTCGCAGTCACGGAGCAGCCACTTGGAGATGACCACCTTCTGCTGGTTACCACCGGACAGGCTGCCCACCTTAGTCTTGGTGGAGGGAGTCTTGGTGCGGATTTTCTCAATGTACTCATTGGAGCGCTTGTCAGCAACAGCCTCATTGACGAACAGGCCCTTAAACAGCTTGCCCAAGCTTGCCATAACAGTGTTGTCAGTGATGGATAGGTTCAGGCACAGGCCAAAACGCTTGCGGTCCTCGCTCAGATAGCCAATGCCGTACTCAACAGCGTCTTTGGGAGTCTTGATTTTGACTTCCTTGCCGTTGATCTTAACCACGCCGGAGTCCATGGGATCCGCGCCGCACAGCAGACGCATTGTCTCGGTACGGCCTGCGCCCATCAGACCGGAAAAGCCCAGAATTTCACCCTTCTTCAGCTTGAAGGATACGTCCTTAACCTGCCAGGAGTTCAAATGCTCGCACTCCAGAATCACGGGAGCGTCTGCGGGAACCGCACTGCAAGTCTTAGGCTCTTCGTAAATGGTACGACCGACCATCATGCGCACGATTTCTGCGATCTCCGTGGTAGCGGTCTCACGGACGCCAACGTACTGACCGTCACGCATAACGGTAATGCGGTCGGTGATACGCTTCAGTTCGTCCATTCTGTGGGAAATGTAAATAATACCAACGCCGGTGGCCTTCAGCTGACGCACGAAGGTGAACAGGTCATCGATCTCGGTATCTGTCAGAACTGCGGAAGGCTCGTCCAGAATCAGGATCTTGGTATTATTAAAGGAGAGCGCCTTGGCGATCTCGACCATCTGCTGCTTTGCAACAGACAGGGTTCTGACCTCTACTTTGGGGTCAATGGTCAGGTGGAGGCTGTCAAGCAGTTCCTGGGTACGGCGATTCTGCTCAGCCTTATCCAAGAACAACCCCTTGGTAGACTCACGACCGATGAAAATATTATCAGCAACGGTCAGATGCTGCATCAGGTTAAGTTCCTGGTGCACAATGCAGATACCTCTGTCCTGTGCATCCTTCGGTCCATTGATTTCGATTTCTTCACCGAAGTACTCGATGGTGCCCCCGTCTTTCGGATAGATACCGGTCAGAATCTTCATCAGTGTGGACTTACCGGCGCCGTTTTCGCCGATCAGAGCCATAACTTCACCGCTGCGCACTTCAAGTTGTGCGTCATCCAGCGCGTGAACACCGGGGAAGTATTTCTGAATACCGTGCATCTTCAGAATTGTTTCGCCCATTCCAACATCACCTTTCTCAAATACACTTACTTATATGCCACTCACAAAGCCCCATGATCTGTCCCCCAAAAGACAATTGTCCGAGAAGTCCCTACGGAGCTTGGGAGAAAAAGCACGCTTTCTCTTTTTCTTTGGTTGTTTTGTACGACACCGAATCGTTTCGTTTGTATGTAATATACAAAAATGCGGTTCAAATACCAGGAAAGACGCCGAATCGTTTTTTGTATTTGGGATAATTCCAGGCGCACCCCGTCCCTCGTCCTCTATACTATAAACAATCTTATCAAAAAAATCAAGATATATTTTCATTTTTTGTATTGACAGCACAATTTTCTTTTTATATTATTATCATAGTAGTTTGAATGGTATTGTTTCAAAGCGAATCGTTTCGCGTTTTACCCCAGGAGGCATGCAATGGCAACCATTAAAGATGTGGCACAGCGGGCTGGTGTTTCCCCTTCCACCATTTCCAAGTACATAAACGGCGGAAACGTCCTTGAAGAGAATGCCGAGGCCATTCGCAAAGCCATTGCGGACCTGGACTACCGGGTAAATCCCTTTGCCCGGAATTTAAAAACCCAGCGCAGCCGCTCTATCGGTGTCCTTCTTCCGGAAATGACCGCGCCTTTTTATGGAAGCGTGGTAAACGCTCTGGATAAAACCCTTAGGGAGCACGGCTATCACACCCTTATCTCCTGCTATTCATCCAGCCACGGTCTGGAGCGGGACAACCTGCAATTCCTTATTAACAACGGAATTGACGGTCTGATTTACGCGCCGGAAGACCTTTCGGCGGAGGAAATCCACGAGTTTACCTCCAGCCGCAATATTCCCATGGTGCAGATAGACCGCATGATCCAGGGAGTTTTCAGCGATACAGTGCTGGTGGACAATTCAGAGGCGGTATATGACGCTGTCAGCCGGATGGTTGCCCGTGGGCACAGGAGGATATCCATCGTAACCGGTCCAAAATCTGTCTTTACCGCCAAGGAACGTTTGGTGGGTTACCTGAGGGCACTTTCTGACCACGGAATACTCTATGACGATTCTCTGGTATTCAGCGATATCTATTCCTTCTCCACCGGGCACCAAGCTTTTGACCGGATTATGAAACTGGACAATCCCCCCACCGCGATCTTGTCCACTAACTACGATTTTACTCTGGCTTTGGTTACCGCCGCCCGGGAGCATGGGCTGCGGATTCCCGAGGATGTGGATATCTTTGGCTTTGACTGTGTGGATATTTGCGCAATTCTCCGCCCCCCCATCCCCGCTGTTCAGCAGCCGGAGCAGGAAATTGGTCAGATTGCTGCCAATTATTTGATCCAGCGGTTGGAGGGTTATAGCGGTCCACCCCGCATTACCCGGCTCAAATGTAAGATCACACCATATTAATTAGTATAAAACGCGGAAGCGTCTTTATAGATTTTAAATACTCCGCAATATACATTGCGGCAAATTAGGAGGAAACAAAATGGCAAAAAACAGATATGTTGGCGATTATCCCGTTATTGGTATTCGCCCCATCGTTGACGGCCGCCGCGGCCCTCTGAAGCTCCGTGAATCCCTGGAGCCCCTGGTTTGGGCAATGGCAGAGTCTGCCAAGAAGCTGTTCGAGGAGAACCTGTTCTACTCCAACGGCGAGCCTGTAAAGGTCGTTATGGCTGACACCTGCATCGGCCGCGTTCCTGAGGCTGCTGCCTGTGCTAACAAGTTCAAGAAGGAAGGCGTGTCCATTACCCTATCCGTCACTCCCTGCTGGTGCTACGGCTCCGAGACCATGGACATGGATCCCCACACCATTAAGGGCGTATGGGGCTTCAACGGCACCGAGCGTCCCGGCGCGGTTTATCTGGCTGCCGTTCTGGCAGGTCATGCCCAGAAGGGTCTGCCCGCATTCGGCATCTACGGCCACGAGGTTCAGGACCGTGACCAGGTCACCCAGATGCCCGAGGACGTAAAGGAAAAGCTGCTGCGCTTCGGCCGCGCCGCTGTTGCTGTCGCTACCATGCGTGGCAAGTCCTACCTGCAGATCGGCTCCCAGTGCATGGGTATCGCTGGCTCCATCATGGATCAGGATATGCTGGAGACCTACTTTGGCATGCGTGTTGAGTCCGTGGACGAGGTCGAGATCCTGCGCCGCATGGAAGAAGGCATCTACTGTGAAGAGGACTACCAGAAGGCTCTGGCATGGACCAAGGAGCACTGCAAGGAAGGCCGCGACGATAACCCCGATGTTGTCAAGTTCTCTGATGAGGAGAAGGAGAAGCAGTGGGAGTTCACCGTCAAGATGTACTGCATTATCAAGGATCTGATGGCCGGCAACGCCAAGCTGGACGACAAGTTCGAAGAAGAGAAGGTTGGCCACAATGCCATCGCCGGCGGTTTCCAGGGTCAGCGTCAGTGGACCGACCATTGGCCCAACTGTGACTACCCCGAAGCTCTGCTGAGCTCCACCTTCGACTACGAAGGCGCCCGCGAGCCCTACACCCTGGCTACTGAGAACGACATTCTCAACGGCATGGGCATGCTGATGATGCGTCTGCTGACCCACCGCGCTCAGATTTTCGCTGACGTCCGTACTTACTGGTCCGGCGAGGCTACCGAGCGTGTTACCGGCTACAAGCTGGAAGGCAAGGCTGCTGAGTCCAACGGTATCCTTCACCTGCTGAACTCCGGCGCCGCTTGTCTGGACGCTTCCGGTGTCTGCACTGACGAAAACGGCAACGCTACCATGAAGAAGTGGTGGGAAGTCACTGAGGAAGATATCAAGAAGATGACCGACGCTACCGTATGGTGCGAGGCCGGCTTCGACAACTTCCGTGGCGGCGGATTCTCCAGCCACTTCAACACCTTTGCTGAAATGCCCTGCACCATGATCCGTCTGAATCTGGTCAAGGGTCTGGGTCCCGTTCTGCAGATTGCGGAAGGCTGGACTGTCAACCTGCCCGAGGAAGTTTCCGACACTCTGATGGAACGCACCAACCCCACCTGGCCCTGCACCTGGTTTGCTCCTCGCTGTGACGGCAAGGAAGGCTCTCCCTTCAAGACCGCTTACGAGGTCATGATGAACTGGGGCGCCAACCACGGCGCTATCTCCTACGGCCACATCGGTGCTGACCTGATCACCATGTGCTCCATGCTGCGTATCCCCGTCTGCATGCACAACGTTCCCGAGGAAGACATTTACCGTCCCGCCGCTTGGAACGCATTCGGCATGGACAAGGAAGGCCAGGACTACCGCGCCTGCGCTACCTACGGCCCCCTGTACAAGTAATTTCCCAACATTATAAAAGTGGCGGTCCTCGGACCGCCACTTTCCGCATAAACCTTTTTTGTAAAGAAATCCCATTTTTTAGGAGGTCTATTTTATGTTAAAGAACGTACCTGCCATCTTGTCCCCTGAGCTTTTGAAGGTTCTGGCAGAGATGGGTCACTCTGACCGTATCTGCATCGGTGACGGCAACTTCCCCGGTGCCCGCATGGCAAAGGCCAAGAACGCGATCTTCATCCGTGCTGACGGTCACGGTGTCCCCGAACTGCTGGATGCCATTTTGCAGGTGATCCCCCTGGATACCTATGTGGATGCCCCCGCCATGATTATGGAAGTAGGCGAACAGGACAAGGGTCTGGAGATCCCCATTTGGAAAACCTACAAGGAAATTATTGCCAAGTATGATGACCGTGGCGAAGCCGCTGTGGGTCAGTACGAGCGCTTTAAGTTCTACGACGAAGCCCAGGACTGCTACTGCATTATTCAGACCGGCGAAACCGCCATCTACGCCAACATCATCCTGCAGAAGGGTGTTATTAAGTAATCTGTATGAAAGCTTTTATTACTGTGATTGAAACAGCCCTGCCGGTGTTTCTGGCGCTGGCAATGGGCATGTTCTGCAGAAGCCGTCAGTTTGTCACCCGTGAGGGTGTGGACACACTGAAGAAGGTCATCATCAACCTGACACTTCCCTTCGTGTTGTTCAACGCCTTCGCCACTGCGGAGTATTCTCTGAGCTCTTTGATCCTGCCTGCTATTATCTTTGTGGTCTGCACCGTCATGCTTCTGGCAGGATTCCTGACTATCCGGGTCAGCAAGATGAACAGCCGGCTCGCACCCTTCCTGGCCTCAGGCTTTGAGGCAGGCATGCTGGGCTTCTCATTGTTCGCCCTGCTATTCCCCGACCAGAGCGCATCCAAGTTCGCCATGCTGGTGCTGGGTCAGGAACTGTTTGTGTTCACCCTGTATAAGACACTGTTGGTGGGCAGAACAGACCTGAAATCCATTTTGAAGGATTTTATCACCTCCCCCACCTTGGTAGCTGTCATTTTGGGCATTCTGGCCGGTGCTACCGGTCTGTATTCCCAGCTTCATACATGGGGTGTGGGTGGAATTGTGGATTCTGTAACCAGCTTTATCTCCGCCCCCACAGGTATGATTATCCTGCTGTGTGTAGGTTATGACCTGGTTCTCAAGGAGATCCCCTGGAGAAAGACCGGCGGTCTCATTGCCATGCGTCTGGTCATCTCCGGCATTATGCTGGCCGTGCTGGTAGGCCTGAACAGAACCGTGCTGAACGGCATGATTTTTGAGGGCGCTGCGGTTCTTCTGTTTATCCTGCCGCCTCCTTACATCATTCCTGTCTTTGCCGATGAGCCCAATGAGCGTGTGCAGATCTCCTCTGCCCTGTCGGCGCTGACACTGGTGACAATGGTGCTGTTTGCCGTAGTATCCGTGGTTATCAGTCTATAATAAAGTTCCACCGGTGAAGGAACCCTTCACCGGTGGTTTTTTGCATTTATTATAGCTTGTCACACCTTGTCAATGGCCTGCTGCAGATCGGCAATCAAATCTTCCGCGTTTTCCAGGCCGCAGCTCAGGCGGATCAGATCCGCGCCTACGCCGGCAGCATCCAGCTGCTCATCGGTCATCTGCCGATGGGTGGCAGAGGCGGGATGGAGGCAGCAGGTACGGGAATCTGCCACATGGGTCTCAATAGAGCCCAGCTGCAGGTGCTTCATAAAGGTCTCCGCAGCTTTACGGCCACCCTTCAGGCCAAAGGAGATCACACCGCAGGAGCCGTTGGGCAGATACTTCTGAGCCACTTCGTAATACTTATCTCCGGGCAGGCCACAGTATCTGACCCATGCCACCTTCTCATTGGCCTGCAAGAACTCAGCAACCTTCTGTCCGTTGGCGCAATGCTGCTTCATGCGGAAAGGCAGGCTTTCCAGTCCCAAATTGAGATAGAACGCGCTCTGAGGAGACTGAATGGACCCCAGATCACGCATCAACTGGGCAGTGCATTTTGTAATAAACGCACCCTCCAGGCCAAACCGCTCTGTATAGGTCACGCCGTGATAGCTGTCATCCGGTGTGCACAGGCCCGGGAATCTGTCGGGATACTTTGTCCAATCAAACTTTCCGGAATCCACAATGCAGCCGCCCACAGCCACACCGTGACCGTCCATGTACTTGGTGGTGGAGTGGGTGACAATATCCGCACCCCACTGGATAGGACGGCAGTTTACAGGAGTTGCAAAGGTATTGTCAATGATAAAGGGCAGGCCGTTGTCGTGAGCTGCCTTGGCAAACACCTCAATATCCAGTACAGCCAGGGCAGGGTTGGCAATGGTTTCGCCGAATACCAACTTTGTATTGGGCCGGATCGCCGCGCAGATCTCTTCGTAGGTAGCATCCGGGCTGACAAAGGTGGCATCGATGCCCATCCGCTTCATGGTGACAGAGATCAAATTGAAGGTACCGCCGTAGATGGCAGAGGAAGACACGATATGGTCACCGCAGGAGGCAACATTGAACATCGCATAGAAGTTGGCCGCCTGTCCGGAACCGGTGAGCATTGCCGCCGTGCCGCCCTCCATAGCCGCGATCTTTGCCGCCACCATGTCACAGGTGGGATTCTGCAGTCGGGAATAGAAATAACCGGAAGCCTCCAGATCAAAGAGCTTGCCCATGTCCTCACTGGTGGCATATTTAAAGGTAGTACTCTGGACGATTGGCATCTGGCGGGGCTCTCCGTTGCCGGGGGCATAACCTGCCTGAATTGCCAATGTTTCCATGTGCAGTTTCTTATCCATAAGGTTTTCTCCTTGAAAAATAAATTTTCATTTATTGTACCCTCACCAGAGAGATTTGTCAATTCCTCCCTCAAAATAGGGTAAATTTCTATACTGACACCGGTCAGCCCACAGATAATGATTTACACATCCTGTATAAAAGGCGCGCTTACATAAAAGCGCGCCTTGAAGCTTGGCATTGCAATGCTGAAATTACGAAAGCCGGGGATTTTCTTATGCCTTGGAACGTAGTAACGCAACTGCCACATCATTTACATTTGTCCCGGTAGGACCGGTCACCACCAGCCCATCACACATCTGCAAAGCATGATAGGCATCGTTATTGGCAAGCACCTGATAAATATCCACGCCAGCTGTCTGAAGTCTCCCGGCAGTCTTATAATCCACATAGCCACCGGCCGCATCCGTAGGGCCATCCGTACCGTCACTGCCCACGCTGAACACCGCTGCGCCTGTAAGATCCCGGATTCCGGGGGCAGCGGCCAGCGCCAACTCCTGATTTCTTCCCCCTTTGCCCGTTCCGGTCAACTTCACCACCGTTTCTCCACCTGCCAAAAAGGCCAGGTTCTTGCCGGAACTGCCATGGGTTTTCAACACAGACGCAAGAAAACTGCCTGCTTCCCTTGCCTGACAGCAAAGCTGGTCGGTAAGCAGCACCGTTTCATACCCCAACTGCTGGCACACCTTCTGCGCTGCCACACACAACTCCCGTACAGAGCCGTTGATACATGTGGTCACATTGGACAGACTTTTGGGTGTTTCTACACTCAACAACCGCTCTGCCCTTGGGGACAAGCGCAGGTTATACTGCTTCGCGATCGCCAGTGCCTGGGCGCAGGTACTGCTGTCCTCACAGGCAGGTCCGGAGGCAATCATATCCAACGGATCTCCCAGAATATCCGAAAGAACCACAGAAAACACCTGTGCCGGAGCGCAATGCTGGGCAAATCTGCCGCCCTTGACCGCAGACAGCCGCTTGCGGACAGTATTCATCTGCACAATATCCGCGCCGCTTGCCAGCAGCTGCCCGGTGATGTCCTGTAATTCCTCACCGCTGACCAGAGGACTTTCAAACAACGCGCTGCCGCCGCCAGACAGTAAAAACAACACTGTGTCCTCCTGCTTCAGTTCCGCTGTCAACGCCAGCGCTTCTCGGGTGGCCTGAAAGGAATTTTCATCCGGCACCGGATGGCCTGCCTCCCGGCAGGAGAAATTCCCTATGGGACCCATTACATGAGCGTACTTGGTAATTACCACACCGCTGTCAATCCTATCCCCCATACAATCCCAGGCAGCTTTGGCCATCTGCCAGGCAGCTTTACCGGCAGCAACCAGCACCACCCGTCCGGGAAAAGTCCTTCCGGAAAGGGCACGCTTGACCGCCTCATCCGGCTGCACAGCCTTAATCGCAGCGGAAATAATCCTATCTGCATGGGTGCGAAGCAAAGTTTCCATATGTATACCTCCTGACAATGCCGCCTTGACCCATTTCTTACCAAACTTCACGCAGCAGATATTCCATAAGCCAACGGATGTGTGTTGCCGGCAGACATCTATTTTTCATATTACCATACAATCCGGTAAAATTCCACTCTTTTTTTCCAATCCAAACCACTCGGGCAATCACCTCTCTGCCGACCTCTGTACACAGAAAGACAAGGTGACCCCTATGGTCCAACACCTTCCCCGGCCTCCTTCCCAGAGCATTGAAAAGGCCGATCCCGTTGCCATAAGTCATTCAATTTTACTTCGCCCCCAGCCTTATCACTCCCGAAACAGGCATTTTTTCCGTCTCGCATTTACCTATTTTTCTGCCTTTGTCAATACATGGCGGTATATAGGGATACCACTGTGTTGCGTCATAGGTAAAGGCACCGCCACAGCGGTGCCTTGTGAACGAATAAATTGTATGGGTGTTACTGGGATATGCCTATTTTAATATCCCCCGTGCGGGTGTTGATCTGGCATTTGCCACCGGTAGTTGTTTGCGGGATATCCACTCTACCTGTATCCGTCTGGGCAATAAATACTTTACCGGTAAGCAAGCTACCTAACACATCACCTGTTGAGGTTCTGGTAAAAATCTCAGCAGCATCGCAGTCATCAAATCTTACATCACCTGTGCTTCTGTCAATAGAAAACGTCCCCGTGGCAACCACATCTTCCAAAGATATGTCGCCCGTAGTTCCCCTGGATATCAGGTTTTTGCACTTGGTATGGTTTACGTCCGTTTTGCCTGTAGAAACACTGACCTTTATATCACCTTCGCACACAATGTGGGAAACAGTCACCTCACCCGTTGAGACAGAAAGATCCACTGTATTGGCTGATATATTTTCAACACAAATATCACCTGTACTTGTGTTTATTCTTATGCCCTCCGAAGCCGAAGCATAGTTCCTTACATCACCTGTACTCCCCGATATATCAATGCTTTCAAATTTGAAATCCTTTGGTATTTCCACATCACCTGAGTTAGACTTTATAAAGAGCGTACCGTACTGGCCCTGTGGGATATATACTGTAATATGAGGGTTGCGAAAGGCTATCCCTATATGTTCGTACCATTTTTTCCCGCCAATCGTATCAATTGTAAGTTTACCGTCCTCAACTGTAACGGAATGTTTCATATTTACTTCTTCAAAACAAACCACCCTACTATCCTGGCAGGACACGAAACTAATATCCACAGCAGCCGTATTTATGGATATATGGCTAAATTCTTCGGTTATCACATAGGTGTTGGTCTCATATTTTACGGTGCTAAGCTTAGCAAAGTCCCAATTGTAAGCCGTCATCACTGCCGCGAATAGGATTACTCCCATAAGTACAAAAACCGTTGCTGCAATAAACCATATCTTCGTTTTCATATCCATTATGCTTCCCCCTTTTTCAAACAACAGTTTTTGAACCACAATGGGATCTTCTTTGTAAGTAACAAAGCCGCCTTGGTGGCCTTCCTACATCCAAAAAACAGGAATATTGACACACCTGCACAAACCATTCCGGCACCAATTATGGCTGTTCCTGTAAGACGGTTACCTCCCAGGGCAAGCCCAATGCCTGCTACCACACCGCAGAAGGCACAAGCAACAATCGAAACAAATACAGCCCACAGGGATATCAGCACCGCCCACAAGGAAATATAAAGAGAGAAAATTACAGCAAACGCGGCAACCAGCAAAGAGCCCCATATAGGAGCACCACATACCAAAAATACGGTCTGCCACACCTTCAGCCGCTTTTTGGGCTTTGTTTTTTTCTTTGCATTTTTTGCAAGAGATATTTCGGATAGGATCTGTGCGGCTATCTCGTCAACATTTCCTACTGCCAAAACCGCTTCCTCCTCCGAAAGACCTTCTTCCATCCGATCCTCGATCATTTCACTGTAAAAATTCAGGCGTTCTTCAATATCGTCCTGTGGCAACTCCCTCAACTTATGGCGCAGTGACAACAGAAAATTAAGCTTGGTCATTGCTCTTATCCTCCCTGGTTACAAATTGGTATATAGACAAGATTTCTTTCCACTCACCCCTGAATTGTTTAATGCGTTCAAGTCCCAAGGGAGTAATGTGGTAATATTTTCTAAGTCTTCCGCCGTGCTCCGCGGTTCGTACATTCAGCATACCCGCCACCTCTAAACGCTTCAGAATGGTATACAACGTCGATTCCGCCAGTTCCATATATGGCTTCATATCTTTTATGATCTTATACCCGTATGAATCCTCGCTTTTAATGGCTGCTAAAACGCACACATCCAAAAGACCCCGTTTTAACTGAATATCCATATCATACCTCCCTACACTTTATACATCATAACACGAAGTATTTATTGTGTCAACAGACTTTTATGGAATGATACCCCATTGTTTAAAAAGCAAAAGACAGTACCGTCTTTTGACCATACTGCCTTTTGTGGACTCTATTTGGTTTTTCCGTTTACTAAAACTACAATCTTACTGAAAGGATACTCAGTCCAGATATCGGCAGGCAGCCATAGCCGCAATGGCTCCGTCGGCGGCCGCTGTGGTCACCTGGCGAATACCCTTGCCGCGGCAGTCACCGGCCACAAACACACCCGGTGTCTTAGTGCAGCAATCTTCGGCTACCGCAAAATACCCCCGTTCGTCCAGCTGGGCAAAATCCGCAAAAATATCATTTTCCGGAACCAAACCCACCGCAAGGAATGCGCCATCCACCTCAATGGTAGACTCCTCCCCTGCCTCACTACGCAGCCGCAGACTGGTAAGCTGGCCATCCTGCTGTATATAGCCTGCAACCAGCGTGCTGAACAGCACCTTTACATTGTCTTTTGCTGCCAGAGCGTCCGCTAATTTCTTCTCACCTGTGAAGAAAGGCAGATTCTGCACAATGGTCACCTGATTACACACCTCGGACAGCAGCAGCGCCTCCTGCAGGGCAGAGTTGCCGCCGCCCACCATAGCCACATTCTGGCCGGCATAGAACGCGCCATCACACACGGCACAGAAGGAAATACCGTTACCAATCAGTTCCTGCTCACCGGGCAGGCCAAGCATCCGGTGCTTCACACCCACCGCAAGGATCACGGTGCGTCCCTCAAACACACTGCCCTCTTCCGTAAAGACCCGCTTCACATCTCCGTCAAGCTCGGCTCTGACCACATTTTCCAGTTCCACATCCGCGCCCAGATTCATAGCCTGCTCTGTGAGCTTGTCAGCAAATTCGCTGCCGCTGATGCAAATGGTACCGGGAATATTCTCCACCTTGGGAGAATAGGCAATCTGACCGCCAAAGCCGTTTTTCTCAATCACCAGCACCGTTTTTCCGGCGCGCAGACCGTAAATCGCAGCGGTCAAGCCGGCAGGGCCACCGCCAACAATGATAATATCATGCATAATACATTCTCCTCCATAAGACGGGGGGGTGTCCTTTGGGGACACCCCGGAATTTTTCTATTTCTCCTCGCTCCTTAGAAAGGCCGGGCATTTGCCCGGCCTTCATTTGGTTGTTACTGGGATGCCAGATACTTCTTGATCTCGGGAACAGAGTAGTAATTCACGTGGTTTTCTCCATCGGTGATCACCAGCGTAGGAGCGCCCTTGACGCCGTAGGCCTTGCACAGGTCTACATTTTCGTCAGCAATCAGCTTCTCATAGGCTACGCCTGCCTTAGCCAGCAGGTTTTCCGCCACACGGCAGTTGGGGCAGGTAACCCGGGAAAACAGGACGGCCTTACCGGCAGCAGCTTTCACAGCTGCCTCCTGAGGTGCCTGGCAAGGATCTTCACAAACGGGAGCCTCTTCCTGGTTCACAGTGCCCTTCAGCACGGAGTTGCCAATGTTATAAACCAGACGATCCTTAAACTCCTGGCTCTTGCCATCGTTCCAGTTCTTCACAGGACGGTAATAGCCGGTGATACGGCTGTAAACCTCAGCTTCCTTGCCGCAGATGGGGCAGGTATACTGCTCACCGGTGAGGTAACCATGGTCAGCGCACACAGAATAGGTGGGGCTCATGGTGTAGTAGGGCAGCTTGTGGTTCTCAGCGATCTTGCGGACCAAATCAGCGGCAGCCTTCCAGTCGGGCAACTTCTCGCCCAGGAACGCATGGAATACAGTGCCGGAGGTGTAGCGGGTCTGCAGCTCGTCCTGAATCTCCAGAGCGGAGAAGATATCCTCGGTATAGCCCACAGGCAGGTGGGAGGAGTTGGTGTAGTAGGGAGTGCCGTTCTCGTTAGCAGTGATGATCTCAGGATACTGAGCCTTGTCGTGCTTTGCGAAACGGTAGGTGGTGGACTCAGCAGGTGTAGCTTCCAGGTTGTACAGGTCGCCGTACTTCTCCTGGTAGTCGGACAGACGCTCACGCATATGATCCAGAACTTCCTTGGCAAACTCCTGCACACGCACGTCAGTCAAGTCAGCACGGAGCCACTTGGCGTTCAGGCCCACCTCGTTCATGCCGATCAGGCCGATGGTGGAGAAGTGGTTTGCAAAGGTACCCAGATACCGCTTGGTGTAGGGATACAGGCCATTTTTCATCAGCTTGGTAATGACCGTACGCTTGGTCTTCAGGGAACGGGCAGCAATGTCCATGAGCTTGTCCAGCCGGGCATAGAAATCAGCCTCATCCTTGGCAAGGTAAGCAATCCGGGGCAGGTTGATGGTCACAACGCCCACAGAACCGGTGGATTCACCGGAGCCGAAGAAGCCACCAGACTTCTTGCGCAGCTCACGCAGATCCAGACGCAGACGGCAGCACATACTGCGCACGTCGGAGGGTTCCATGTCGGAGTTAATGTAGTTGGAGAAGTAGGGAGTACCGTACTTTGCGGTCATCTCAAACAGGAGCTTGTTGTTCTCGGTCTCGCTCCAGTCAAAGTCCCGGGTGATGGAGTAGGTGGGAATGGGGTACTGGAAGCCACGGCCATTGGCGTCGCCCTCGATCATGATCTCGATGAAGGCCTTGTTGACCATGTCCATTTCCTTCTTGCAGTCGCCGTAGGTGAAGTCCATCTCTTTGCCGCCAACGATAGCGGGCAGATCCTTCAGGTCAGCAGGAACGGTCCAGTCCAGAGTGATGTTGGAGAAGGGTGCCTGAGTGCCCCAACGGGAGGGAGTGTTCACGCCGTAGATAAAGCTCTGAACGCACTGCTTGACTTCCTTCTGGGTCAGGTTGTCCACCTTAACAAAGAGAGCCAGATAGGTATCGAAGGAGCTGAACGCCTGCGCGCCTGCCCACTCGTTCTGCATGATACCCAGGAAGTTCACCATCTGGTTGCACAGGGTGGACAGATGGCTTGCCGGAGAAGAGGTGATCTTGCCGGGAACGCCGCCCAGACCTTCCTGGATCAGCTGCTTCAGACTCCAGCCTGCGCAGTAGCCGGTGAGCATGGACAGATCGTGGATATGCATGGCAGCGCTGCGGTGTGCCTCTGCCACTTCGTTGTCATAGATCTCAGTGAGCCAGTAGTTAGCGGTGATGGCGCCGGAGTTGCTGAGGATCAGGCCGCCCACAGAATAGGTAACGGTGGAGTTTTCCTTCACACGCCAGTCATTGATCTGCAGGTAGTTGTCCACCAGATCCTTGTAGTTCAGCAGCGCAGAGTTGACATTGCGGATCTTTTCACGCTGCTTACGGTACAGGATGTAGGCCTTGGCAACATCCGCATAACCGGTGTCGGACAGGACCTTTTCCACGCTGTCCTGAATATCTTCCACAGCAATCTTATCGTCTTTAATCTTGCCTTCGAATTCCGCAGTAACCTGCAGGGCCAACAGATTAATCACACTGGGATGATACTTCTTCTCCACCGCCTCAAAGGCCTTAATCATTGCGGCACTGATTTTGGAAACATCAAACTCCACAGTGCTGCCGTCACGCTTTAACACCTGATACATAAGGATTACCTCCATCTATAATATATACTTCTAAAAGGGATACAGGCACTGCCTGTAAATCGCGACAGTGCCTGTATTATAGCGTAGTTCCCTCGTTCTGTCAATATCTTGTGTGCAATTTTCTTTAAAAAGCACAAGATATAGTGGTCAGCATTATCCTCTTATGGTCACAGTGTCAGCATATGGGGTCAAAAGGGCAGCATACTGCTCCATTTTCTCCCGGCTGGGGGTATGCAAACCGGGCTGCAGAACACTCTCCCGGTCCACAAAAGGCTGTAAAAACAGTCTCTTTACTTTCTCAGGAGCAGCCAGTTTCTCCAGCCACTGCCCCATCTCCAGCAGGGATTGGCTGCTGTGCAGTTCCTCTGCCACGGTGGTGCGCAGCTCATAATCCAGCTGCCCATGGATCAGGAACTGAAGGCTCTGCTCAATGGGCGCAAGATCAAACCCTTCCCGGCCAACGGTCATTCCATAGGCGGCGGGACTATTTTTCACATCCATCGCCACATAGTCCAAGAGCCCGCTGTTTACCAGCTGTTTCAAAACCTCAGGACGGTAACCGTTTGTATCCAGCTTTACTAGGTATCCCATCTCCTTGATCCTTCCAAGCAGCTGGGTCAGATCCTTCTGCAGCGTAGGTTCACCGCCGCTGATACAAACCGCGTCCAGAAGCCCTACCCTCTTTTTGAGAAAGACCAGCAGACCTTCCTCATCCATAAAGGGCTCTCCCGCTGCCGGCAGAAGGTCACTGTTGTGGCAAAAAGGACACCGGAAATTGCAGCCCTGAAGGAACACAGTGCAGGCTACCTTACCGGGATAATCCAGCAGTGTCATTTTTTGAAGTCCCGCAATTTTCATACAAACCTCCTGTTGAGGAATAGATGGTTATTTTACCCGTTTCCTTTTAAAATATAAAACGGGGATTACGCAGCCTGCGCCGCCGCCCAAAATAAGAGCCAGCGGAATCGACCACCAAGGCACGTCCAAAACACGCTCTGATTCTGCAGGCGCAGGAGGCACTGTGGGTTCTGTGGGAGGTTCCGTGGGTGGCTCCGTAGGTGGCTCTGTAGGAGGTTCCGTGGGCGGTTCTGTTTCCTCCGGAATCTCAATGGTCTTGTCAAAAGGCTCTGCCCGGAACACAGTAATGGTGTACACATTCTCCTGTCCGTTTTCCGCCGTTACCAGAATCTCATGAACAGACTCCCCTACCGGAAGGCCCTGAATCTCGGGAATCTTCACCGAGGACAAAGAATCGCTTTTCTCCGCCACAACCGTCACTGATTCTACTTCATAGGGCACATAGATGGCATAATCGTTTTTATCCGCAGCGAAAACAGGCGAAAGCAGGAACCCCTCCACGCTGAGACTATCCAGCGTGTTGACAGAAGACTCCACATAATTGGGATCCCGTTCCCGGTACGTGCGGATGGTATAGGTCTTGGTAGTCCCGTTTTCTGCGGTAACTGTGATGTTCACATTGGTGGTGGCATTGGCTGTCAGAGAAGTGCTGCCAATGGAAACCTTTGCCCCCGCGTGCTCTGCCTCTGCCGACACATTCAGCGAGGAGGTGCTGTAGGGAACAGACGCGGAATAGCTGGTGGTAGCCGGAGAGAACGCCGGGGATATGGCAGCATTGGATACGCTCAGGCTGGCAAGGTTTGCATTCTTGCTCAAAGGCGCTGCGATAGTAGTAGAATATGTGCACTTGCCCAAGCCGTTGTCAGAAGTGCCGTCGCTGACCACCGCATTGTCTACAGAAACGCTGATGGTGCTGCCGGTGGCTGCCGAAGCCGAAACTGTAAAGGTAGCAGTCCAGACTGTACCGGAACTCAATGGATTTTCCATAGAATTATCGTAAAAAACAAAATTGCTCCCTGAAAATTCCACCGTCCATGGGGCAGACAGAGTGCCGGAGCAGCTTACCAGCGTAAGCACACTGCTGTCATAGGAGAGGGTGCCGCTTCCGCCAAAAATCCCACCGCCTACCTGAAAACTCACAGTGATGGTATCGCCGGCCCGGACAGTGCCGGGGCCGGACATGGACGCATATCCCGCAGCCGACACCTGCAGCACGGTCATACTGATCAGCAGCAGGATAACAAGCCCCAGTGCAATAATTTTTTTCATATTTTCCTCCTCAACCCTTGCCTATTCTACAAGAATCTTTATAATAAGATTATAGCATACCTTTTTCGACTTTGGGAGAGGAAATATGAAAAGATTAAAACATTTTTTGGTGTACCTGCTGGTACTGGCTATGGTGACCGCTATGCTCCCCCCGGTGAGTGCTGCCAGCCAGAACCGCATTACCACCGCCTACTATGGTATTGACCGGGAGGCAGGTCTTTTGGGTCAGATCGAACCGGGTACATCTGCCCAGGTTTTGACCTCCAGAATAGTACAAAACGGTACATTATCTTTAAGTGATGGGGTAAAAACCGGCTCAAAGCTTACCCTCAGCGCAAACAAAAAAGAAATAGACCAGCTCACCCTGGTAGTGCAGGCAGACTGCAATGGGGATGGCAATTTCTCTGTAACCGACATGCTGATGGTCAAGGCCCTGCTTTTAAAGCTAAGAACCTTCTCCCCGGCCGCAAGCCAGGCAGGAGATGTGAGCGGTGACGGAAAAGTTACCATTACGGATTTTCTGCAGATGAAAAGCAAGCTGCTGCAGCTCACAGATTTCTCTTTGCTGCCCGTTGATGGGACACCGCTTCCACAGCATGTGATGATTGCCGTGGGAGATACTCTTCCCTTCGGACCTACAGAACCGGAAGTCCCTCCCACAGAGCCCTCCGAGCCCACGGAACCCTCTGAACCCAGCGAGCCTTCCGAACCCACGGAGCCTTCTGAACCTACAGAACCCTCTGAGCCTACGGAGCCTTCCGAGCCTACGGAGCCTTCCGAACCTACAGAACCCTCTGAGCCTACGGAGCCTTCCGAACCTACAGGACCCTCCGAACCTACGGAGCCTTCCGAACCTACAGAACCCTCCGAACCTACGGAGCCTTCCGAACCTACAGGACCCTCCGAACCTACGGAGCCTTCCGAACCTACAGGACCCTCCGAACCTACGGAGCCTTCCGAACCTACGGAGCCTTCCGAACCTACGGAGCCTTCCGAGCCTACGGAGCCTTCTGAACCCAGCGAGCCTTCCGAACCTACGGAGCCTTCCAAACCTACGGAGCCTTCTGAACCCAGCGAGCCTTCCGAACCTACGGAGCCTTCCAAACCTACGGAGCCTTCCGAACCTACGGAGCCTTCTGAACCTACGGAACCTTCTGAACCTACGGAGCCTTCCGAGCCCTCCGATCCTACAGATCCCTCCGATCCCACGGATCCCTCCGCCCCCACGGACCCCTCCGATCCCACAGATTCCTCCGATCCCACGGATCCTTCAGAGCCAACGGATCCCTCCGAGCCAACCCATCCCAACAGTTCAGGAAACGTCGCCTCCGCCACGGTCACTCGGCAACCGGTGTTGTCCTCTGCCAAAGCCGAAGCGGTCACCGCCTCCCCTGTTGTGATCCAAGGCGATTCCATCACATGGGACAACGGTGTTATCACCGCGGTAAAAGAAGGTTCTTCCCTGATAACCTGGGGAGAGGAAAGCCTCCTCATCGTTGTGACCAACACGCCTCAGGGGATTTCCTTTAAGGAAACCTCCCTGCTCCTGCGTCCTAAGGCCAGTGCTCAAACCCACATCTCCCTGGTTCACCCTGTCCGCACCAACGTTACCTATACCTCCTCTGACACAAAGGTTGCAACGGTAAACGAGAGCGGCACCATCACCGCCGTAGATCAAGGACAGGCCACCATCACCGCCACTTTGGAAAACGGCGCTTCTGCCAAGCTTTCTGTGAAAATCCTTCCGATGATCGACTCCATCAAGCTGAACGAGAGCTTTATGAAGGTAAAAAAAGGCGGCACAAAAACACTGACAGCCACCATTTTCCCTGCGGATGCCGCAGAAAAGCTGCTGTGGACATCTTCCAACACCTCCATAGCGACCGTAGACCAAAACGGTGTTGTCAAGGGTATCGCCAACGGAACCGTCACCATCACCTGCACTGCCGAGCACAGCAAGATATCCGTTTCCTGCAAGGTTAAGGTCTGCAACCTCATTCAAGTAGCCCTTACCTTTGATGATGGGCCCAGCTCTGCCTACACCGATGATCTGCTGAACTATTTGAAGAAGCAAGACATCCATGCCACATTCTTTATGGTAGGCAATCGAATCTCCGGATGTGAAAAACTGCTGAAGCAAATGGTGGCCGATGGTCATGAGCTTGGTTACCATACCTGGTCCCACAGCTACCTGTTCCAGATGTCGAAATCCCAGATGAAAGCTGACTATACCCGCTTCCAGGAAGCGGTGAAGAAAGCCTGCGGCGGGCAAGCCACAGTTTACCGTGCACCGGGTGGCGGCATTACCGATAATGCCCTTGCCACCATTCCCCTGCCTCACATTATGTGGTCTGTGGACACCCGGGACTGGGAGAGTCTGGATGCTTACCGTATCAAGCACCGTATTTTAAACGGTCTGAAAGACGGTGCTATCATCCTGCTCCATGACATTCACCGGGCGACCCTGAACGGAACGATTGACGCTCTGAACCAAATTATTAACAGCGGTATGGATGTGGAGTTCCTTACCGTAACTGAGCTTTTGACCCGGAACGGAAAACCCGCGCAAAACGGAAAGACCTATTACAGTGGTTAGTCATGACCTCCGGCTAAGCCGGAGGCTTGATTAAGCCCTAGAAGGGCTTTTTACCAGCGGGCATCTAAAGATGCACTGAATATTCTTTCTCCTGCATCTACTGCTCCGCCGCCCGTAAACGGGCACTTTCGCTTCACA
>JAZNIL010000010.1:0-13998 GCA_045577435.1 Faecousia sp.
CCAGCGCATCATGGACTATCTGGTTGCTGAATTCAAGAAGGAAGAGGGCATCGACCTGTCTTCCGACCGCGCAGCTATGCAGCGCCTGAAGGAAGCAGCTGAGAAGGCAAAGATCGAGCTGTCCGGTGTGACCACCACTGCCATCAACCTGCCTTATACCACCGCCGATGCCACCGGCCCCAAGCACTTGGACGTGACCCTGTCCCGGGCAAAGTTCAACGAGATGACTGCGGATTTGGTGGAGCGCACCATGAAGCCTGTCCGTCAGGCTATGAGCCATGCCGGCCTGAAGGCTTCTGACCTGGATAAGGTTCTGCTGGTTGGCGGTTCTACCCGTATCCCCGCTGTTCAGGAAGCTGTTAAGGGCATTACCGGCGCGGAAGGTTTTAAGGGCATTAACCCCGACGAGTGCGTGGCGCTGGGCGCCGCAATCCAGGGCGGCGTTCTCACCGGCGACGTGAAGGATGTAGTCCTGCTGGACGTAACTCCCCTGTCCCTGGGTATCGAGACCATGGGCGGCGTGTTCACCAGACTGATCGACCGCAACACCACCATCCCCACCAGAAAGAGCCAGATCTTCTCCACCGCTGCTGACGGCCAGACCTCCGTTGAGGTGCATGTGCTCCAGGGCGAGCGTGAGATGGCTGCATATAACAAGACCCTGGGCCGCTTCCAGCTCACCGGCATTGCTCCCGCACCCCGTGGCGTACCTCAGATCGAGGTTACCTTCGACATCGACGCCAACGGCATCGTGAAGGTATCTGCTAAGGATCTGGGCACCGGCAAGGAGCAGCAGATTTCCATTACCGCTTCCACCAACCTCTCTCAGGAGGATATTGACAAGGCTGTCCGTGAGGCAGAGCAGTACGCCGAGGAGGATAAGGCCCGCAAGGACGAGGTGGACACCCACAACAACGCCGAGCATATGATCTACCAGACCGAAAAGACTCTGGGCGAGCTGGGCGACAAGCTGGACGAGAGTGAGAAGGCATCCATCCAGGCTGCTGTGGATAAGCTGAAGGAAGTAAACAAGGGCACCGATGTTCAGGCGATTAAGGATGCCACGGAGGAAGTTCAGAAGGCTTTCTATGCGGTTTCTGAGAAGCTGTACCAGAATGCCAATCCCCAGGGCCAGCCCGGCGCGGGTGCACAGCCCGGTGATGATGGCGTTGTGGATGCCGATTACGAGACTGTGGACTGATTGACCCCATCAAAAGGGGCGGCAAAGCGCCGCCCCTTTTCAGTGGTTTAAAGAGGTGAGACATAATGGCAGAAAATAAACGGGATTATTATGAGGTGCTGGGCGTTCAGAAGAATGCCAGCGCCGAGGAAATAAAGAAAGCATACCGCAAAAGCGCCATGAAGTACCATCCGGACAGAAACCCCGGCGACAAGGAAGCCGAGGAGAAGTTCAAGGAATTGGGCGAGGCGTATGAGGTACTGTCCGACGAGGAAAAGCGCTCCCGCTATGACCAGTTCGGCTTTGCCGGGGTAGACCCCAATTACGGCGGCGGTGCCGGTGGGTATGGCGGTGGATTTGGTGGCTTCGGTGGGTTTGGTGACTTCGGCGATATTTTCGGTGACTTCTTTGGAGGTGGCGGAAGCCGGGCCAGTACCCAGAATGCTCCCCGCCGGGGTGAGAATGTGGGTGCCCGTCTGGAGCTGACCTTTGAGGAGGCGGCCTTTGGCTGTGACAGGGAAGTCTCTGCCCAGCGGATCGAGAACTGCTCCTCCTGTAACGGCAGCGGCAGCGCCGACGGCGTGATCGAGACTTGCTCCCAGTGCCGGGGCACCGGTCAGGTCACCACCACCCAAAACTTTATGGGCATGCGCATGCAGTCTCAGACCACATGCCCCCAGTGTTCCGGCCGTGGCAAAATCGTCAAGACCCCCTGTACCACCTGTAAGGGTAAGGGCAAGGTGCGCCGTACTCAGAAAATCAAGGTCAAGGTGCCCGCGGGCGTGGACAATGGGCAGAGCGTTCGTGTCCGGGGTGAGGGCTGCGTAGGCTACAACGGAGGTCCTAACGGCGACCTGCTGGTGGAAATTTATATCAGACGCCATCCGATTTTCACAAGGGACGGAATGGATGTATACTGTGAGGTGCCTATCACCTTTACCCAAGCTGCTTTGGGCGCAACCATTGAGGTGCCTACCCTCGATGGCAAGACAGAGTTTGAAATTCCCGAGGGAACTCAGACCGGAAAAATGTTCGTTCTGCCCGGTAAGGGTATTCCTCAGGTGGGCAATTCCAGACGCCGGGGCGACCACAGGTTTGTGGTGGTGGTGGAGACACCCACCAAGCTCACCCGGGAGCAGAAAGAACTGCTGCGAAAGCTGGATGAGAGCATGGACGTCAAGTCCAATCCCAAGCGGAAAAAGTTCTTTGACACAATTAAAGATTTCTTTGACTAATCTACAGGGGCTGTTGCAAAAAGCAACAGCCCCTAAAACTATTTAAAAACCTAAAACTTGTGGACGTAGGGGCGGCCATTGGCCGCCCGAAATAGAATCCAAAAGGAATCTCCGCAGAAACGTTACCGGCTCAGGGCAAGAACGATTACCAACCAACCCGGTGCGAATTATCCGTCGGCATTGCCGCCCCGCCTTGCGGGCCGACTGGCCTTGTTAAGGTTTCTTTAAATTTTAAGGCCAGGGGTTTTGTTTTTCCCACGGCTGTGGTAGAATAAGGAAAAAAGTTCAAGGAAGGTGTCCTTACATGAAACGCTGCGTTATTTTCTGTGCCGCAGAGTGCGACGGTCTGCTGGCCCCCCTGACTCAGGAGGACTATATTCTGGCGGCAGACGGTGGATTTGTCCACTGCCAGCGGCTGGGTCTGACTCCCAACGGGATCCTGGGGGATTTTGATTCTCTGGGCTATACGCCGGAGGGCGCGCAGGTTTTTCCTGTGGAGAAAGATGATACCGATGCCATGTTGGCGGTGAGAAAGGGTCTGGAGCTGGGTTTCCGGGAATTTCTGCTGTACGGCAGTCTGGACGGCCCCCGGCTGGACCATACCATTGCCAATTTCCAGACTTTACAGTTTCTGGCAGACAGGGGTGCTGCCGGGTATCTCATTGGAAATACCCACATCGTCACTATGGTGAAGAACGCAGTGGCAGAGTTCGACGCAACGGCCACCGGCATTCTGTCGGTGTTCTGCATGGGCGCTGATGCCCGGGGTGTCACCATCCGGGGCGCTCAGTATGAACTGCGTGACGGCACACTAACAGCGGGATTTCCCTTGGGAGCAAGCAATCACTTTGTGGGACGCCCCGCCTGCATATCTGTAGAGGAGGGCAGCCTGCTCCTGGTCTATGACCGGGAGAACGGCCTTGTCCCTATCAGGAGAGCTGTATGAATCCATTAACAGATTTGGACACCGGCCTTACCCATGCTCAGGTGCAGCAGCTTGTGGCACAGGGACAGGGGAATGTCACCACAGCAAATCCCGGCAAGACCGGCCGAGAGATCGTTTTGTCCCATGTGCTCACCTTTTTTAATCTGGTATTTATTGTTCTGGCGGTAGTATTGGCCCTGTGCGGTTCTTCTGTAAAGAACATGACGTTCCTTATTGTGGTGGTCATCAATACTGTTCTGGGCTGCGTGCAGCAGCTCCGGGCAAAGTCTGCTGTGGACCAGCTGACTCTGGTGGCGGCCCAGCGGCTGCCTGTGCTGCGGCAGGGAAGCTGGGAGAATGTCCGCTCAGACCTGCTGGTACTGGGAGATATTGTCCGGTTTTCCGCAGGTGACCAGATTTGCGCCGACGGTCTGCTGCGAAGCGGCACTATGCAGGTCAACGAAGCCCTCATCACAGGAGAAGCTGACCCGGTGGTGAAGCAGCCCGGGGATAATCTCCTGTCCGGCAGCTTTGTGCTATCCGGCAGTGGGCAGGCGCAGCTGACCGCCGTGGGAGACCGGTCCTTTGCCGCCCGATTGTCCCGGGAGGCGAAAGCAGACCCAAAAGCGGCAAAATCGGAGATGATGTCCTCCCTGGATAAGCTGATCTGCTTTGTGGGCATAGGGCTGATTCCCATTGGAATCTTGCTGTTTTGCCACCAGTACTTCCGTCTGGAGATGGGTCTGCGCTCCGGCGCTGAGGCAACCGTGGCTGCTCTTGTGGGCATGATCCCGGAGGGGCTGTATCTGCTGACCAGTGTGGCCATGGCGGCATCCTCTCTGAAACTGTCCCAAAAGCGGGTTCTGGTGCAGGATATGAACTGCATTGAAACTCTCGCCCGGGTGGATGTGCTGTGTGTGGACAAGACTGGCACCATCACCCAGCCGGAGATGGCGCTGGAGCAGGTGATTCCGCTGACAGATGCGCCTGTAGAGGATATTTTGGGCGCGCTTTACGGCGCTGTACCCCCGGAAAATGACACCGCCCGGGCCATCGCGGAAAGCTATCCCCATGACCCCCACTGGGAATGCGCCAATTACCTGTCCTTTACTTCCCAGAGCAAGTGTTGCGGCGGCCAGTTTCCCGGCCACGGCACTTACCTTTCCGGCGCGCCGGAGGTTTTGTTAGGCAGGGAACTGCTCCGGGTACAGGAATATATCCGGGAGGGTTACCGGGTGCTGCTGCTTGCCCGGTATGACGGAGTTTTGACCAATACCCCGGACAGCACCCTTGTACAGCCTCTGGCGCTGCTGCTGCTGAGAAACCCCATCCGTCCGGATGCCCCAGAGATCTTCCGCTATTTTGCCTCCCAAGGGGTGAATATTAAGGTCATCTCCGGCGACAACCCCCAGACGGTCTCCCGGGTAGCCCAGCAGGCGGGAATCCCAGGAGGGGAGACATATATAGACGCTGCCACCCTGCATACTCCCCAGGACTACGCCCGGGCTGTGCAGACCTGTACCGTATTCGGCCGGGTAACCCCGGAGCAGAAAAAAAGTATCATCCGGGCGCTGAAGGAGGCCGGCCACACTGTGGCCATGACCGGCGACGGTGTGAACGATGTGCTGGCTATGAAGGTGGCCGATTGCGGTATCGCCATGGCCAGCGGCGCCCAGGCTGCCAGCCAGATGGCCCAGATGGTACTGCTGGATTCCAATTTTTCCGCTATGCCCGCCATCGTCGGCGAGGGCCGGCGGGTTATCAACAATATCCAGAGGGCGGCTACCCTGTTTCTTGTAAAGAATATTCTGTCTTTGGGGCTTGCCCTTTTGACCATGGCGACGGGACTTGCCTATCCCTTTGCGCCGTTCCATCTGACCCTTATTTCCGCACTGACCATCGGCACACCGGCTTTCTTTCTGGCTATGGAGCCCAATTATCAGCGGGTGCGGGGAAAGTTCCTGCCCAATGTGCTGCGGCAGGCGCTGCCCGGCGGCCTTACCAACATTGCCGTGGTACTGATGGCGCAGCTGTTTATGGAGAATTTCCAGATTCCCATGTCCGATGTGCGCAGTGTATGCACCGCCATTTTGGCCTTTGTGGGCATGTTGGTGCTGTACAAGGTCTGCCGTCCCTTTGATCTGTTCCGCAGAATCGTCTGGGGCGCTATGGCGTTTGCCCTGATAGGCAGCTTTCTGGTGCTCAGGGGCTTTTTCAATCTGTACATCACCTCGTCCACAGCCTTGCTGCTGATGGCAGCCATGCTGGTGGCGGCGCTGGCGGTATTTGTGGCTATGCAGGCGCTTTTCCGTCTGGCAGACAGGCTCAGGAGGTAGACACATGCTTACCTATGAACTGAAAAAAACACCGGGAGTACCGCTGTATGAGGCGATCTACCGGTGCATCCGGGATGATATTCTCTCCGGGAAGCTTTCCCCCAATGAAAAACTCCCCTCCAAGCGGGCGCTGTGCGCCAATCTGGAGGTGAGCAAAATTACCGTGGAGGGCGCTTATAACCAGCTTCTGGACCAGGGGTATATCCGCTCTCAGGAAAAAGTGGGATACTTTGTGGAGGCCGTAGACCGGGTAGAGCCAAAACAGGCACCTACCGCCCGGGAAGCGAGCGTACAGCAGGAGGGAATTGACCTGACTGTAAACGGCCCTGCCCAGTTCCCTTTTTCTGTGTGGAGCCGATTGCAGCGGGAAGTAATGCTGGACTTGGGGGAGCGGCTGCTGCTGCCTTTGCACAATCAGGGACTTCCGGAGTTGCGGCATGCCATTGCCCGGCACTTGGGAGAGTTCCGGGGCATGCAGGTAGACCCGGGAAATATTCTCATTGGCGCGGGAACGGACTTTCTGTACAATTTGCTGGTGCAGCTTCTGGGCCGGGAGAAGGTCTATGCCGTGGAAGAACCGGGTTATGACAAAATCCGCAGAATTTATACCGCCGCTGGGGCGGATTGCGCATGGGTAACGCTGGATAGTCAGGGTGTGGATCTTCGCCATCTGGGACAGGCGCAGGTGCTGCATATTTCCCCCGCCCACCACTTTCCCACAGGCATCGTAATGCCTCTTGCCCGGCGGCAGCAGTTGCTCAGCTGGGTAAAGGCCGCTGAGGGCAGATATATCATCGAGGATGACTACGACAGTGAATTTCGCTTCGCTGCCCACCCACTGCCCACTATGCAGTCCCTGGACACCGCGGGACGGGTGATTTATATGAACACCTTCTCCACCACCCTGGCTCCCTCCATCCGTATCAGCTACATGGTGCTGCCCACGCCGCTCATGGAGCGCTTCCGCCGGAAACTGGGCTTTTACAGCTGCACAGTGCCCAGCTTTGAGCAGTATACCCTGGCGCGGTTTCTGGACCGGGGATGCTTTGAAAAGCATATCAACCGCATGCGGAAATTCTACAAGGCCCGGCGCAACCGGGTGATGGCTGCCCTTGCCCAGTGCTCGCAGGCGGACAAGCTGGAGATCATGGAGGAGAATGCAGGCCTGCATTTTTTGGTGCGGGTGAATATGGGCTTTTCCCAGCAGGAGATTCAGGATTACTGCGCCCAGAGGGGTGTCCGGGTACGGATGCTCAGCAGCTATTACCACACCCCCGTGCCCGAATGGGCGGAAAAGTGCGTTGTGGTGAACTATTCCGGCCTGAGCCAGCCGCAGATAGAGCAGTTGGAGGAAATATTAAGAGCCATATAGCCATCCTATAACAATCATAACCACCGGCGGGTGGTTATGATTTACTTAAATAATGTTAATACCTGCGGTTTTTCCTAATAAAACAGGATTGCCTGCGGGTTTTTCTTTTATGGCACCGGAACACTTTCTGCCATTCTAAGAATAATGGCTTCATCTACCGACCCCTTGGAATATTCGATCACGCAACTGATCTCCGGCGAAAGTGTCCAGCAGAGATAGGATTGGTCTCCCACCTCGCACAGGAGTGCATCATGCTTATTTACCTTACATTCCCGCTTGTTCTCCACCAGATTTGTATCTACTACCAAACCCATTGTATTCCTGTCCAATCCGGTATCGTCCCTAAACGTATTTTTCGGGTAAGCAGTCTGGCAGCAATAATAGACGATAGTATTGCCTTTGGAGTCGGTATAGGTAAATGGTGTAACTTTGGAAACAGACTGACATTCATACTCCTCACCTACTTCGTTCAAAGCGTTTTCTGCTTTGTAGATTTCCTTTACAATCTGCCCATGGGGATCACTTTCTCGTGTTTGGATTTCAACAAGCCATAGGATATTAATTATCAGAGCTATGCTCACAACGTATATTCCTGTGATCAACAGAACCTTCTTAGTCACCCATTTCCAACCTCACTCTCACCAATATTAACAATCTGGATCAAACCCTTTTTCTGTCTCCACTCGGCATACTCCAGCAGATTTCTCGAATTACTGGCGCAGTGGCGAACATAACACACCAGCCAGTCGCAGTTATTTACCATGATCTGATTGGCTTTCACAATCGCATAGGATCTCGGCGTGGTCTCCAACCCTTCCGGGTAATATGTCCCATCGAAACCAATAGGTGTTGGAACCGCCCTGTCTGCAGGATGATAAGGCAGCACAAGCATTAGGGTAGTGTCCGTATACTTCTGTTTCGCTCGTTTGACAGCAGCGGCAGCAATCCGGTCAAAGCCGCCGTACCCACCTACATAGAAATAGCGGACGTCTTCTTCCACAATCAACCGCTCAATTACCAATTCCAGTCTGGGCAGCAGCCGTTCGTCTGCCTCTCTGTGACCCATAAAGAAACACGACCTGCTCATCTTTACACCTCTTAGAATGTATTTATTGGTTATTATCTGCTGCCTTTTACTAATATATCATCTATAAACCAATACTACAACATAAATAAAGTCTTTTAACCAATATATTATCAGTCTGTGTGGGTTAAAATAGGATACGGGGTGGTGGTAGTATGGACGAAAAAGACTTTTCTCTCCGTTTGGTACAACTGCGGGAGAAGAAAGGTGTATCAGCAAGGGATATGAGTTTATCCATGGGACAAAACCCCGGATACATCAACAATATTGAATCGGGGAAATCTATGCCATCATTAACAGGAATTTTCTATATCTGCGAATACCTTAGCATCACACCCAGTGAATTCTTTGATTTGGATTCAGAGAATCCTGCTAAGTTGAGAGGTATTATTGATAACCTCAAGCGGTTGGATGATCGACAGCTTGATACTATCGCAAATCTCGTTGGTGAAATCGTGAAATAATAAAAAGCACTCACTTTCGTTTTTGAAAGTGGGTGCTTTTTCATTGGTGGACCCAAAGGCAACCCCCGGCCCTGCGGGGGACAAAAAATAGCTTATAGCGAGGAGTAGAGTAGACGAAAATTATAACCACCGGCACGTCCGGTGGTTATAATTTTATTGGAGTTGTTTTGCTCTGGTCAGTTGCTGGCCAAGGATCTTGCAAAATGCGTTGAAGTAACGCTCACCCGGCTGATACAAGGTAGTTTGGGAACCTTGAATTGGTCACGGACAGAGCGCAGCAGGGTCATCAGGTGGTTGTAGTGCACATCGTAAGAGGCTTTCAACAGGTACTCTTTTTTTACAACATAAAGGTTTTCCGGTACTCCCGGGGGGACATGTTAAACTTGTCTTTAAACCGTCTGGAAAAGTGGAACTGGTCGCAAAAACCGAATTTATCACTGATATCCGCTACAGACAGGTCGCTTCTGATTAAAAGCTGCTCTGCCTCAAATAATACCAGATCCTGAATGTAATCATGGATAGATGCGGAAAGCTCACTTTTAAACCGCTTGGTCAGGGTGCTGACAGAAACCCCCGCATGGTCGGCAATGGTCTGGGAAGTGAGCTGCACAGACAGATTGCTCCGTACAAATTCCACAGCCCGGGTCACACAGGCGGACAGCAGTTTTCCCTGGAGGTTCAGGCCGTTCTGCTCTATTATAGCCACCAGAACACTGTAAAGCGCCTGCCGAATCTTCAGTCCTTCATGAAAGGTGGAGGCGGAAAGACTCTCGATAAAGAATGCCTCCGTGTTATCAGTCAGGGAGACGGAACAGGGTCTGGGGCATTTCCGGAACAGGTCAATACCGTCAATGCCGCATAGCTGCAGACGGAAATACACATGATCCATCCAATCGTCGCAGGAATACTCAAAAGAGCAGCCTGCGGGAAGCAGATACCAGTTTCCTTTCTCCATAAAAAAGGGGTCCTGCCCCTTTACCTTAATCTGCGCCCTGCCGCTGACGATGTAGAATAGCCGGGAATAACCCGGATTATATACTTCCCCCTCCCAAGAGGTATTGATATTGGCCCGCCCATAGCAATACAGCAGCAATCGGACGGAGTTCATGGTCTGGCACAAAGATGTATCTATTTGAGCCATAGCTGTCATCCCCACTCGTTCTTCTGGTATAGTATTTATCCCCCGGCAGCAACCGGGGGATTGTTCTGCCTTATTTTTCTTCCTCAGGTGTGAAGTCCAGAGTGATGGACTTAATACTGGTACGCAGCTGGATGCATTTTACACCGGCGGCGGACAGCATCCGCTTGGAAGCCTGGGTGGAGGGGGTGTCAGCGTATTTGTCGGACAGGTAGTATACCTCCCGGACACCGCTCTGAATAATCGCCTTGGCGCATTCGTTGCAGGGGAACAGGGCCACGTACAGCTTGCTGCCCCGCAGGTCACGTCCGTTGGCATTAAGGATTGCGTTCAGCTCCGCGTGAACTACATAGGGGTACTTGGTCTGCTCACCGGTGCGGTCCCAAGGGAACTCATCGTCACTGCAGCCCTTGGGCATGCCGTTGTAGCCGGTGGAGATGATGATATTATCCTGAGAAACGATGCAGGCGCCTACCTGAGTGCTGGGGTCCTTGCTCCGCCGGGCTGCCAGCATGGCAACACCCATGAAATATTCGTCCCAACTGATGTAATCCAAGCGTTTCATAAGAAAAACCTCCGGAAGTTTTCTTTTAGAGTACTATATGGGAAGAAAAATTGCAAGGGAAATATCTTCCTTTCAGAAAACCAGCAATTACGTTGAATCAACACCAATGAAAAGTTTGTGGCTTTGCATAGCACACTCGTTTTATATAGCGTTAGTTCTCCTGACAGTATTCTTCAAAGCAGATTCCTTGTTCAGTAATTTCCTTTGCCAGTTCCGGGGAGTCAATGTAGCGGAAATGCCAGGACTCGTAGCCGATTTTGGTAACGGCTTCCTTACCCTTGGGATACCTCAGAATAAAGCCGTATTTAGGCAGCCTTTCCTGAACGGTCTGGAACAGGTGGTCAACACTGAGCATGTCCTCTATGGTGCGGAGAAGTTTTCCGTCCAGCATAATGCCCACATCAATGGCAATGCCTGTGTGGTGCTCGGAATGACCCGGTTTTGCAACGTATTTATTGGCATATTCCAGACCGAACTGGTTGAGGTATCTTTCAAAGGTTTCCTGCTGCTGCTTGACGGTTCTGTATATGGAAATCAGCTCCGTTTGAATACCGTCGTTTTCCAGAAGGTCCTCCCGCAGACGCAAAAACGCCTCGTAGGTTTTTTTCTCGATTTGGTACTGGTCCCCAACGGCGTTCTCCACAGACACCAGCTCAATGGTATTTTCAAAACCGTCAGGAAGCCGGTTGTCTTCGTTTACAAGAACCAAATAGTCGGTTTTTTTCTCATTACTATGCATAAGTGTACCTCCGTTATTTTTTATAGGGAAACACATATTTAAACACCCTTCGCAGTGGTAATGGACTTTGCAAGCATCCTGCGTATCACACCACACTCCTGCAAAAGAGCCTGTCCACATGCGTCATTGATTGCGTTGCATCCCATCAGTATCTCTAACCAATACTCTGTTTCAGCACATTCCTTCAATGCAATGTGAAATTTATTAATAAAATCTGCTTTGCTGGATGCGTAATTGGCTTCGTGAATATTCGCGCCAACAGAAGTTGCACTTCTTATGATTTGATTAATGAGTATTCCTCTGCCTTTGCGCGTATCAACCTTATCGCAGACAGCGATAATATGAAGACCAAATGTTTTCGCTCTTGTCCTAAGTTCAGATTCTTTCATAGCAACACTCCTTTTAGTGAAGTTTTTGCTTTGCAAAAGTGAAGTTGGCATACTGCCAGCGAAGTTTGGCTTTTGCCAAGTGAAGTTAAGTTTGCCAAACACACTTCGCCGTCAGGCGAAACTCCACTGCAAAGCAACTTCACTTCCGCAGGAGACTTCACTTGCCGCAGGCAAACTTAGTTGGAATCTATTGTTTGACAAGGCAAACAATAGATTCCACATGTGCGCAGCGGGGGAACAGGTCTGCCGCCTGGGCGGATTGAAGCGCATAGCCCCGCTGCTTCAGAAGCGCTACATCCCGGGCCAAGGTTGCCGGGTCACAGGACACGTACACGATCCGTCGGGGGTTCATCCGGTGCAGGGCTTCAATGGTATCGGTGTTCAGTCCCTTGCGGGGAGGGTCTACCACCACCACATCCGGGCAAATACCCTTGGCTTGCAGCTCCAGAGCCGCTTTGCCCGCGTCACCGCAGAAAAATTCCGCGTTTTCAATGCCGTTGCGCCTGGCGTTGTCCCGTGCATCCTCCACAGCCTGCTCCACCACTTCCACGCCAATCACTCTCCCCGCGGCCTTTGCCATGGCAAGGGTGATAGTACCCACGCCGCAGTACAGATCCAGCACCAGATCTTCCCCGGTAATCCTGGCTTGGGCAATGGCGGCCTCATACAGCCGCTGGGCCTGGTGGTGGTTGACCTGATAGAAAGACCGGGGGGACAGGCGGAACTGCAGACCGCACAGGGTGTCCTCGATATAGCCCGGGCCGTAGAGGGTGATAAATTCCTCTCCCAGCACAGCGTTCCCGGGACGGGTATTGACGCTGAGCACAAGGGTAGTAAAGCCCGGAAGCTTTTTCAGCATGCCGATCAGCTCCGGCACATGGGGCAGCTTCCTGCCGTTTGCCACCAGACACACCAAAATCTGTCCAGACACCTCTCCCCGGCGTACGTAAATATGCCGCAGCAGGCCCTTGTGAGCTTCCTCGCCATAGACAGATACCCGGTACTGGTTTACATAACTTATAACAATATCCTTAACCCGGTCTGTTTCCTCCGGCAGAATCAGGCAGCGGTCATTTTCCACCACTTGATGGGTGCCCGCCCGGAAGAAACCGGCGTAGGCCTTGTTCTTTTTGCAGGCAACCGGGTACTGGGCTTTGTTGCGGTAGCCCAGACAGGTGGGAGCGGCAAGAATGGGGATATGCTCCAGTTCTTCTCCCGCCAGACGGTTCAGCGCCTGACGCACCCGCTCTGCTTTCAGTCGGGTTTCCTCCTCGTAGTCCATGTGCCAGAAATCGCAGCCGCCGCACAGCTTGGCTACGGGACAGGCCCGGTTTACCCGGTGGGGGGAACGCTCCAGAACCTTCACGATCTTTCCTGCTGCCCAGGTCTTGCAGGTTTTTTCGATGCGGACATCATATACCTCCCCGGCAATGGCGTTGGGGATGAACACCGCACAGCCGTCAATTCTGGCAACACCCTGCCCCTCGGCAGTGTAGTCGGTCACCTGCGCCTGGTAGAGTTTGTTCTTTTCCAGCATTACAATAAGGTCTCCATTCCTATCTTCTGGGGCTTCAGACCCAGAGATTCATAGAATTTCATGGCGGAGGGGTTGCAGCTCCATACATTCAGGGTCACAGAGTAACACTTGCGCATAGCCCCGTAGCGGAGAATCTGCTGATAGATAGCCTTGCCGATACCCTGTCCCCGGTGGTTTTCGTCCACGCACAGGTCGTCAATGTACAGCGTGGTGTGGTCAGCAATCACCGGGTCTTTGGCGTAGGTTTTTACCATGCAGAATCCGTAACCCAGCACCTGACTCTCCTCCACTGCCACAAAGATGGGGGTATCGGACTGATTCATCATAGCCAGCACCTGAGAGGCGCTGTATTTCTGGGCGTTCTCCCGGAAAATGTCCGGCCTGCCCAGATGGTGGACTTTCCCAACCTGCCGCAGAAGCGCTAATATTCCGGCGGTATCCTCGGGTTTCGCGAAACGAATTTCCATCCTGTTCCCCTCCAAAAGTGGTTTTGACTATCATAACACACTTTTTTCTCCGCGTAAAGTCATGTTGCGGTGGAAGAAAAAAGATGTTATTATGGGGAAAAGGAAGTGACTCTATGGATTATGTAAACTGCAAGCTGTGTCCCAGAGAGTGCGGCGTCAACCGTGCTGGGGGGCAGCTGGGTTACTGTCGCTGTCCTGCTGGAGCGGTGGTGGCCAAAGCCATGCTCCACCGGTGGGAAGAGCCGGCGCTGGCAGCAGAT
This sequence comes from Faecousia sp., assembly GCA_045577435.1. GTDB lineage: Bacteria > Bacillota > Clostridia > Oscillospirales > Oscillospiraceae > Faecousia. Next base: position 13,692 of record JAZNIL010000010.1, read on the forward strand.
GGTGGCAGCGGTGCTATCTTCTTCGGCGGCTGTACCTTAGGCTGTCGCTATTGCCAAAATAAGGCCATCAGCGCCTGCCCCTCCGGCACTCCCACCCACAGCCGGGAGCTTCGCCGGCTGATGGAAGACCTCATTGCCCAAGGGGCGGAAAACATCGATTTGGTGACACCCTCTCAGTACCTGCCCACATTGCTTCCGGCCTTGTCCCCCAAGCTTTCTGTGCCGGTGGTGTATAACTGCGGCGGCTATGAAAATGTGGAAACCATCCAAAAGCTTGCGGGTCTCGTGGATATCTATCTGCCGGATC
>JAZNIL010000011.1:0-44495 GCA_045577435.1 Faecousia sp.
CAAAAATCTGCGGTTTTTGCCAGCCCCCTCAAAACGAGGGGGCCAAGATGGGAATACTGCATTTTGACGGTTTGGGGGTTCTTTGACACTCTGAAACCTCCCAAATGGGAGGTTTTTCGTATTATCCAAATTACTTTTTAGGTTCTGTGGTTTTCTGACTTTGGAGTACATTGTGGTAGATGGAAAGCGCTTTTTCTGCCACGCTTTTGCCCTCAAACTGCCGGGCGATCTGGCGCATACCGTCTTCGTCCAGGCTATCTAAGCGCGGGTACAGCCGCAGGATGGCATCTGCCATACTCTCGGCATTCTCCACCTGGCAAAACTCTGAGCAGGCCGGTGTCAAAAAGTCCTGAGGACCACCGCACTGTGTGCTGACCACAGGCACGCCCGACGCCAACGCCTCCACCGCAGGAATACCAAAGGTTTCATAAAACGACGGCATCAGCAAAATATCGGTTTGGGACAGATATTCTGCCACCTCCGGAGTCTGCTTTTTGCCTACAAAATTCACGCAGTCTTCCATCCCCAACTCTGCCACCCGGTCTTTATACCATTGCAGATTGTAGCCATCGCCGATAACCGTATATGTAAAGGGAGGAAGTGCATTTTTATCTTTTAGAATCTTCAAAGCCTCCGCTGCAATCTCAACGCCCTTGTTGATACGCATTGCGCAGATGGTGGTAAACCGCAAGGTACCATCCGGAGAGGGTTTTTTCTCCTTAGGATACAGATCGCAGAACACAATATTGGGCAAAATCTCCACCCGCAAACCCGGAACCTGTCTGTACGGCTTGGACATAAACTCGCTGACCACTGTAACCGTATGCACCTGCTTCAAAAAGGCTTCCAAATACTTTTTCCGGTCATCTGCCATACACTTTTCAAAATAGCCGCCGTGTTCTGAAGAAATAACCGGAATACCTAACTTTTTACCCAGCTGGCATACGGCATATCCGGCAGGTACGCAGACCTGAGCATGAAGAATGTCCGGCCGGCCGTGTTCTTTCTCGTAGCGGCGGTACAGCTTCATCAGGTAGCGGACATACAGCTTCATATGCAGATCATAGGAAATTCTGGTAAACACCAGCATTTTCCGCAGGTAGGCCGAGTAGCCGGGGTGATCGTCCCGCTGATATTTCTTCGCAACTATGTATTTATGCGCCTTGGTCACCGGTTTTCCGTCAATATGCAGCATATTGACCTTTGTGCCGGTTTCTGCCAACGCCTGACAAAAATGCTTATGGTAGATACCGATATGGGGATCCTTCGCGCTGGGATACCAGGAGCAGATTACCAGCACGTGCAACGGTTTTTCGTGATTCATCAAAAATCCACACTCTCTTTTTGGGCTTTGCGACACCAGGATCGCTGCCTGTCATGATTTGGTATTTACTATTGGCAGTATAAGCCGAATCCGGGTAAAAGTCAAGGCGCAGCCAGGTATGCCTGAAAGCAAACGGGAGGGTCAAGACCCTCCCCTACGGTGGAGAAAGAATTATTCTCCTTACGATTTACGGCTGCGGCGGATCAGGCAGCAGCCTATGACCAACAGAACAAATCCGGCAGCAAGGAACAGCACGATCGAACCCGTTGACCGGGTGATAAAGCAATCCCAGGCAGATGCATACTTGAGGCCAAATCCGTCAAGGTTATGATCCCAGCGGTATGCACAGTCATCATACTGATGTTTTATAAGCAAAAAGGAAAGAAGGACACCCGCAAGTATAAGCACAATTCCAATAATCAGCCGCAGCTTTCTGGATTTACAAAATGCCACTCCTTCTATGCAAAAACGGAGCTGTCCGACCTGAGTCAGACAGCTCCAAAGACAAAATTAAGCCTTAATAGCCTCTTCCACGGCGACAGCCACGGAAACGGTCATGCCGACCATGGGGTTGTTGCCTGCGCCCAGGAAGCCCATCATTTCCACGTGGGCGGGGACGGAGGAAGAGCCTGCGAACTGTGCGTCACCGTGCATACGGCCCATGGTATCGGTCATACCGTAGGAAGCGGGACCTGCAGCCATGTTGTCGGGGTGCAGAGTACGGCCTGTGCCGCCGCCGGAAGCAACGGAGAAGTACTTCTTGCCCTGCTCCATGCACTCTTTCTTGTAGGTGCCGGCAACAGGATGCTGGAAGCGGGTGGGGTTGGTGGAGTTACCGGTGATGGAAACGTCAACACCCTCGTAACGCATGACAGCAACACCCTCACGGACATCGTCACAGCCGTAGCAGTTAACGGCAGCGCGCTCACCGGTGGAGTAGGGGATGCGGTTGACGATCTTCAGCTCGCCGGTGTAGTAGTCAAACTGAGTCTGCACATAGGTGAAGCCGTTGATACGGGAGATGATCTGAGCGGCGTCCTTGCCCAGACCGTTCAGGATAACACGCAGGGGCTCCTTACGAGCCTTGTTGGCGGAACGGGCAATGCCGATAGCGCCTTCTGCGGCGGCAAAGGACTCGTGACCTGCCAGGAAAGCGAAGCACTTGGTCTCGTCCCGCAGCAGCATTGCGCCCAGATTGCCGTGGCCGATACCGACCTTGCGGTCCTCAGCAACGGAGCCGGGGATGCAGAAAGCCTGCAGACCAATGCCGATAGCCTCAGCGGCCTCAGCGGCGTTCTTAACGCCCTTCTTCATAGCGATGGCAGCGCCAACGCAGTATGCCCATGCAGCGTCCTCAAAAGCGATGGGCTGAATGCCCTTGACGATTTCGTAAGGATCGAAACCCTTGTCAACGCACAACTGGCGGCAAGCCTCAACGGACTCCAGGCCATAACCGGCAAGGACACCATTGATCTTGTCGATTTTTCTTTCGTAACCTTCAAACAAAGCCATTGTTGTGTCCTCCTCTTATTCGTGGCGGGGGTCAATGTACTTGACAGCGTCAGCAAAGCGGCCGTAGGTGCCCTTAGCCTTCATCAGAGCCTCGTTGGCATCGTCGCCCTTCTTGATGAAGTCCATCATCTTGCCCAGGTTGATGAACTCGTAGCCGGTGATCAGGTCGTTCTCGTCCAGAGCGCAGCGGGTGATGTAGCCCTCTGCCATCTCCAGATAACGGGGACCCTTAACCTTGGTGGCAAACATGGTGCCTACCTGGCTGCGCAGACCCTTACCCAGGTCTTCCAGGGAAGCGCCCACTGCCAGACCGTCCTCGCTGAATGCGGACTGGCTGCGGCCGTACACGATTTGCAGGAACAGTTCCCGCATGGCGGTGTTGATGGCGTCACACACCAGGTCGGTATTCAGAGCCTCCAGCAGAGTCTTACCGATCAGAATCTCGGAAGCCATTGCTGCGGAGTGGGTCATGCCGGAGCAGCCCAGAGTTTCCACCAGAGCCTCTTCAATAATGCCTTCCTTCACGTTCAGGGTCAGCTTGCAGCAGCCCTGCTGGGGAGCGCACCAGCCGATGCCGTGGGTGAAACCGGAGACATCCTTAATTTCCTTGACCTGAACCCACTTGCCCTCTTCCGGGATGGGAGCGGGACCGTGATAGGCGCCCTTGGCCACGGAGCACATATGCTGTACTTCTGCACTATAAATCATGGCAATTTTCCTTTCTTTCAAAAGACGGTTTTCCGCCTTTGGTTTTACTTCCTTTGAAAAATTCGCATTTTCCGCAACTATTATACTGGCTGGCAGGGGAAATGTCAATCGCAACCAGCAAAAAAAGGACATTGGGGTGCATATTGCGGGACAATCCGGCAATACTAGGCGTATCACGGAAGCAAAGGAGGAGAAGCTATGAACAGCCATGCCAACAAGAGCATTGAGTGCACCGTTTCCCAGTGCGCCCATCACTGCTCCGAAGCTAACTATTGCAGCCTGGACCGGATTCTGGTGGGTACCCATGAAGTAAATCCCACTGAGGATCAGTGCACTGACTGCAAGTCCTTCCGGAAGAAGTGATACACTGCGCGGCAGCGAAAACTGCCGCGCAGCTTTGTTTTTTTGTAAAAGATAGGACAAATATTGATTTTTACGGAAGACATGGTATAATTTATATTTTAGATACAGTTTTGTCTAGCTTTCGTCATATATACAGTGTTTGATAATGGAGAGATTACCCATGGACAACTTTGAACAATACTATGTTCCTAAGAAAACACCCCCGCAGAAGGTGTCTCCCTTTGCGGATTCCCCTTATGAGTGCGCGGTTCCGGCACAGGAGCTAAAACCCAAAAAAGTCCGGAAAAAGACAGGAAGAGGAAAGCGCCTGCTGGCTGTGCTGTGCGTGGCTGTCATTGTTGTTTTCTGCTGCGGCCTGACCGCAGTGCTCGTGAGCCATACATATGAAAAGAACATGGAACAGCTGCGGCTGGAAACACAGCAGAAGTTGGCGGCACTGGAACAGCGGATAGAGGACAAGCAGCAGATTCAGCAAATCATAGGGCAGCCTGTTACCGATGGACTTACCCCGGGGCAGATTTACAATCAGAACGCTGCCGCTGTGGTACGCATTGAGGCTTACAGCGGGAATGCTGCTACCGGTTCTGCCGTGGGAAGCTCCGGCTCCGGTTTTGTTATCTCCGCTGACGGCTATGTGGTTACCAATTGCCATGTGATTTCCGGTATGAGTCAGGTAAATGTCAATATGGCCGGACGGGACGAACTCCCCGCGCAGGTTGTGGGTGTGGATGCTGATCTGGACGTGGCTTTGCTGAAGGTGGAAGGGGAAAATCTTCCCTATGTGCAGCTGGGCAGCAGCGATGTAATGGAAGTGGGAGAGCAGGTGGTTGCCATTGGATATCCTTTGGGCAGCAGCAGCGCATCTCTGACCGTCGGCTATGTCAGCGCCAAGGATCAGGTGTTTACCGGTGGCGGCTCTACCTCCACCATGCTCCAGACCGACGCAGCGATCAACTCCGGAAACTCCGGCGGTCCGCTGTTTAACGGAGCGGGACAGGTAATCGGCATTACTACGGCCAAACTCTCCGGATACAGCGCCAGCGGCGTTTCCATAGAGGGTATGGGTCTGGCTGTCCCCATGGATGAAGTGGTGGATATTCTTTCTGACCTGAAGGAATTTGGATATGCCAGAAGTGCATATCTTGGTATATATGTTATGGACGTGGATTCCCATGTGCAGGCCTACGGTCTGCCGGCGGGCGCCTTCATCGACGGTGTGGTAGAAGGCTTGAGTGCGGAGCGGGCAGGAATCCAAAAGGGAGATGTGATCGTAGAACTGGGCGGCTATGAGGTCGGCAGTTTGGCAGACCTGACCAGCGCTCTGCGCCGTTTTGACCCGGGTGATGAAGTGGTCGTTACCCTGTGGAGAAACGGTGAACAGGTCAGGGTGACTGCGGTTCTGGATGAGAAGCCCAGAGAGGAATCCCAGGAGCAGAAGGAAATTGCGCCGGAGACAGGAGAACCGGAAACTTGGGAGGAGTTCTTCTCGTTTTTTGACAGTTTTCCCGGTTTTGGGGGATAGTTCAAGAAAGTGCTAGCGTTTTTCGAAGATATGTGTTATACTTACGCTTATGTCTGACAATAAATAGGCATTTGCCTGTTTGGAGGTAACAACAAATGAAAGAAAGCAATATGAACCAGCCAAAGAAGAAAAGAAGCGGGAAGCAGAGATCTTTGATTGCCCTGTGTTGTGTCCTGGCGGTGATTCTGGTGCTGTTGGTTGCAGGAACTGCCTATATGGAAAGCCTGTTTGGAAAGATGAACAGAAATCCTGATGATGGACCTATGTCCGCGGATGAATATCTGCAGTTCCTGGAAGACCAGCGCAAAGAGACAGAAGTAATCGACCCCGATGCTACCGTGGTGGATCCCGGCAGCATTCTTTGGGAAGATGTGGACCGTCTGGAAGACAGTGATGAGATCATCAACATCCTGCTCATTGGCCAGGATCGCAGGCCTGGTGAGGGCCGGCAGCGCTCCGATGCTATGATCCTGTGCACTATAAACAGAAAGACAAATACCCTGACTATGACTTCCTTTATGCGAGATATGTATGTGCAGATCCCGGGCTATTACGATAACCGGATCAATGCCTGCTATCAGATCGGTGGTATGGAGCTGCTGGATGCCTGTCTGGATAAGAACTTTGGTATCCATGTTGACGGCAATCTGGAAGTGGACTTCAACGGATTTGAAAGCATTATCGAAGCTATGGGCGGTGTTGAGATCAAACTGACGGAGGCAGAGGCCAACTATATCAACAGCAGATGTGCCTCTGACCTGAAGGAAGGCGTTAACCTGCTCAACGGCAAGGAGGCGCTGACCTACTCCCGGATTCGTTACATAGGCAACGCTGACTTTGGCCGTACCAATCGTCAGAGGACGGTGCTGACCGCACTGGTGAACAAGTGCAGAAATTTGAGTCTGACCCAGTTGAGCGGTTTGGTAACCAGTCTTCTGCCGATGCTCACCACGGATATGAAGAATTCTCAAATTATGGGCTACGTCCTGGATTTGTTTCCCATGCTTTCGAATTTGACCATCGTCACCCAGCGAATTCCTGCGGACGGTGCATACTACAATGCCAATATCGACAACATGAGTGTGTTGGTTCCGGACCTGGCCAAAAACCGGGAGATTCTGGCTAATAGTATTAGCTGATAAGGCATGCTATGTAAACAAAAGATAGAAAATTGGTAAAATCTTCCTGCTTGATAGCCCAAAAATGTTTCGCAACTCCCACAATGGTGCAAAAAATAGGTTGTTTTTGAAAAAAAGACTTGCAAATTTGCAGGTATGCAATTGACAAAATGCAAAGCACTATTGTATAATAACCCCAGTGCCGTTTTATGGTGATATTTCTGTTTTGCAGTTAATTTTATTGCCAAGCTGTGGAAAGGCGGGGGTTTTGGATGGAACTTACTAGAAGCGAAATGGAGATCATGGATGTGCTGTGGGCTTCTGAAACGCCCCTTTCTCGTGCGGACATTTTGGAAATGTCCGGTGAAAAAAGTTGGAAGGATAGCTCTGTCCACATTTTGCTCAATGGCCTTTTGAAAAAACAGGCCATTTGTGAGGCTGGTTTTGTAAAGTGCAGCAAAACCTATGGCCGTACTTTCAGCCCCATGCTTACCAGGGAGGAGTATTTTGCCGCTACCATTTTTTCCCACCGGTATAAACCGGACTTGGTAGGATTGATCAGGGCACTGCTGCAGCGTGAGGATATCACACCTAATCAGATGCAAAGCATTCGCCGTTTGGTTATGGAAGCAGAATAATAGAATGTTTTTAAGCCCCTTGCTTCGGCAGGGGGCTTTTTTGTGGGTTCTTATTGACAAAAGGAATATAAATATTATACAATAATAAAAAATATAACAATCTTGCCAATGGCAGGAAGGATCTGAAAGGAGCCACTGTGTTGACACCCATACGTTATTTTTTGGTAAACACAAAGACAAATATTGCCCACGCTTATGACTGCTGTCCACAGACCAAAACCAGAAGCATCCCCATTCGACTGTTTGAGGATTGGCGGGAACTTGAGGTGTATGCCCAGCACCGGGTGGTTTTGTGCAGAACCTGCAGCAAGCGGCTGGAAAAAGAACACCAATAAAAATCCCCCGGAATCCGGGGGATTTTATTATACATTCTTAGGCCGCTTTCTGGTGAGGTATTCGTCCAGCTTCTCTTTCATATTGTCTGGAATGGTTCTGTCCACAGGGCAGCGTTTGGCGTTTGCCATCCTCTCCAGAAAGGCTGTGATAAAACCAATGTCATCAACCATCTGCTCCGGACGCATAACCTGCCTGGTATCGTAGCTATTATGAATTGTAGCGGTGTTGGCAGGGGCAATCCGGGCGAAGGAAACCGCGGGAATCCCCTTATCCGCAAAGGGCGTAGAGTCGCTGGAATAAACGTCCTGGTAGGATTTGCAGCAAAAGCCCAATTCGCTGGAAAGGTACTCGATGTAGCCAACCAGCTTTTCCTCGCTGGTGCAGCAAGCGATGAACTTGCCCATAATGCAGCCGATCATGTCAAGATTGATACACAGAACAATGTTTTTCAGATCTTCTTCATGGGCTTGACAGTAGGCTTTAGAGCCTAAAAGCCCCCGTTCTTCACTTCCGCACCAGATGAACCGCAGACCGTAGTGGTGCGGCCTGGAGGCAAAAGCCTCTGCTATAGCCAAAAGACCCACAGAGCCAGACATGTTGTCATAGATACCCTGAGACAGGGAAGTGGAATCGTAGTGGGCGGTAAGGGCGATATACTCCTGGGCCTGTCCCGGCAGATCCAGGATCACATTGTGTGAATCGGCGGTAAATTCCTCCTGCTCCAAAGTGATTTGAGCAATACTTGCGCCGGAGTTTACCAGCGCAATGGAATCCTTGGCGTTGATGTTCACGCCAGGTAGCTTATTTCCTTTGCAGACGTAACCGCGAAGCTCCCGCTGGTCAATATCCCGGTCCGGGTAATTGGCGTTGCCGTCATAAGTAATAAATCCCACAGCACCATTTTCCACAATGTCCTGATAACGCCAGTAGCCCATGTAACCGTCGATCATGACGATTTTGCCTTTGCACTGGGACAGTGCATAAGGGGAGGTGTCCCTCAGATAATAAAAAGGCGCTTCTACCTGGGCAGAACCGGCACAGAAATAACCCTTGCAGGGGATTTGCCTGCCATCCACCAGTAAAACAGCATTGTGTATGGTTGCCATGTCTACCTGAAAAGGCTCCAAGGTGGCCTGACAGCCAAATTTTGCGCATTCTGCCGCCAGATATTTGGCGGTGCGAAGTTCCTCTTCACTGCCGCCCATACGGACGTAGGCGGTTTCCTCAAAAATACGGCAGATGTTTTTTATATCCATAATTGTGCCCTCCGTTTTGGGTTTTTGTTAGTATATCATACGGCGGAAATGGTCGCAAGACAGAAAATGCCTTCTAGAAAAGTCCACTGTAAAAAACAGAGGTTTTTTGAGGAAGTGTTATCCCTTGTGTTTTTTGCAGATTGTGCTATGATAAAAGGGGGTGCTGAAATGAAATACATAAAGGGTATATGGAATTTTATCGGTGGACTAATTGCGCTTGTTCTGAGCTTTGTGCTGGTTTTTGTACTGCTGGCAATGCCTGTGATGTTTACGGTACATATGGCAACAGAACCGGAGGGCCTGCAGCAGCTCTTGCTGATGTTGACAGCAAAAGACAGCCCACCCACGGAGCCGGAGGAGATCCTGATACAGGAAATGATGCAAAGTAATGCGGCAAAGGAGCTTTTGCAGCTATATAAAGAAGATTTGTTTGCACAGCTGCAGGGAAAAGCTCCGTCGGTAAACGAGGAAGCAGTTCTGCAGATTGCGCAGAACAACATGGATGAACTTGTTCCTATGCTGCGGGAAATGGCGCAATATTCCGGTTTTGATATCAGCGACCTGTCAGACGCACAGCTGGCAGGATTGACGCAGCAGATGGCTGCTTACTATGGTGGCCAACTGTTGGAAAACCTTCCCAGTATGAAGCAGCTTGGAATACAGCCCCTTCCAGAGTCTTCTGCGGAAAATATTTTGGTTGTGGATATGGAACTGGTGAACAGGTTGCTGAGTTCCGATTTTCGCAGGGAGGATATTCCTGCGGTAATTACCCAACTGATGATCCTCCTCAATGACTATTTGGGGGTAAAACTACTGGGGATGGTAGCAGCATTGCTAAGCTTATTGATCGTAATATTCCGGCTTGGACAACAATTCCGGTGTATCACTTGGCTGGGCAGCAATCACCTGATCGGTGGGTGTATTGGTTTTGCACTGGGCATTTACGGAAAAATGTCTGTCAGACAAATGTTTTCAAATCCCAATATGCCCCCCATTGAGGGTTCGTTACAAGCTTTTCTCAACTGGTTTTCTATCGGCAGCGCGGCAATACTGGTCTTGGGTATTGTGTTCCTGCTGATTTCTGCAGGAGGAAATTCGTGGGTTTATAGGCACCGTAAAATGAAATTGGAGAAATAAAGATGTAGCGCCCTGACGGGATTCCGTCAGGGCGCTATTGGTGTAATTATTCCTGTTCCCAGTTGTGCCAGACGTTCTGCACATCGTCATCATCTTCCATGGTGTCAATGAGCTTTTCCATCATCTTGATGTGCTCATCGCTCTCCAGCTTCTGATAGTTCTGGGGCACCATTTCGATCTGAGCAGAGGCAAAGGTGTATTTTCCCAGATTCGCAACCACGTCGTTGAAATCATCGGGGGTGGTATAGATGGTGAAGCAATCTTCCTCAGCCTCGAAATCGTCGGCGCCGGCTTCCATGGCGTCCATCATGACTTCTTCCTCATCATAATCGCCGTCCTCGTTGTCGATGACCAGCACGCCCTTTTTATCGAAGCTCCAGCTGACACAGCCGGAAGCGCCCAGATTGCCGCCAAACTTATCAAAGTGGTGACGCATAGAACCAGCGGTACGGTTGCGGTTGTCGGTCATGGTTTCCACGATCACAGCCACGCCGCCGGGGCCGTAGCCTTCGTAGGTGATGGTTTCGTAGTTATCACCGCCGCCGGAGCCTGCAGCCTTTTCCAGAGTGCGCTTAATGTTGTCGTTGGGCATGTTGGCGGCCTTTGCCTTGGTAATGATGGTGGCAAGGCGGGAGTTGTTAGCGGGGTCAGTGATACCGCCGCCCTCCTTAACAGCCACGATCAGCTCTTTGGCGATCTTGGTGAAGGCAGCAGCGCGCTTGGCGTCCTGAGCGCCCTTGGTTTTCTGAATGTTATGCCATTTGGAATGTCCGGACATTGTAATCTTCCCTTCTATGAAATGGGCCGGAGGCCCTAAAATGCACCATATATTCTAACAAACTGACTGGGTAAAATCAACCGCTTACAGGAAGAAATTTGCACAATCGTCGTGTTTTTGGGAAAGCTTCACAGTAATTTCCGGGAAAGCTGCCTCCAATTTGTCCGCAAGGTAGGCGCAGACCGGGTTTTCTGTGTGAAAATGCCCTGCGTCGATGAGATTGAGGCCCCTGTCTTTGGCCTCCCAGAACTGATTGTACTTAATATCCGCGGTAACAAAGGTGTCACACCCGGCCTCTGCTGCCAGAGCCAGCGCGCCGCCACAGGAACCGCCGCCCACAGCAACTTTGCGGACAGGTTTGCCGCCATCAACAAATTTTAGTCCCTTGCAGCCCAGCGTGGCTTTGACAGTGCTTAAGAAAGAGGTAAGGGGCTGCTCCTCCACCACACCCTGCCGCAGCAGGCCGTAGGGGTGTCCGCTATCGTCAGTGCCTGCCGGTGCAATGACCTCTACTTGGGCTAGTCCCAGCTTGGCGGCCAGAACATCGTTGACACCGCCGGGAGCGCAGTCTAGATTGGTGTGGGCGTTAATGTGGGCAATGCCGTTTTCTATAAGAAAGAGAGCATTTCGTCCCTGGCTGGTCTGGCTGGTGATGAAGCCGGCATCCCACAAAAGGGCATGGTGCGTCACCAGCAGGTCAGCGCCCCCCTGTTTCGCCTCTCTGCACACCGACTCAAAGGGGTCAAGGGCTACTAGTATGGTGCGCACTTCCCGCTGCAGGTAGCCGCAGTTCAGGCCTACGTTATCCCACTCCTCTTTCATATAGAGAGGAGCGAGGGTCTGTATATAATCCAGTATATCTTTTACGGTGGTCATAGGGTCTCCTCCTTAAAACGTGAAGCCAGCTGCTCCAATTCTTCCAGCGCTGCCGCCTGTTCCGGTACATTTCGGGCGCCTTTTCCCTGCACAGCAAGGCGCAGCCCACCCACAATCCGGTGGAAATAGTCCTGCAGCTCCGGGGACTTTTCTTCCAAAAGGGCGGGAGACAGGTAACACTGCCCGGCGGTGAGTATTTGACCCGGACGGAACACCACTTCCATCACAGTGTAGAGGAATTTTCCATCCCGGGCAACACTTTCCCGGCTGATGTGCCAGCCGGTATCGCTGAGGTATCTGCGCAGCAGATGGGTCTTGGACTGGCACTGGAGAATCAGCCGGTACTGGCAGCTCTGCAGCCATGGAGCGGCCTGCAGGATAGAGATCATGGTATCAGCCCCCATGCCGGCGCAGACCATACAGTCAAACTCTCTGGGTATGCTCCGAACGCCGTCGGACAGATAAAAGCACATCTTATCCCGGACGCCGTACTTCTCGCCGTTAAGCACAGCGCTTTGCAGAGGGCCTTGGTTCACATCCGAGGCGATTACAGAGGACGCAATGCCGCTCAGCAGCAGATAGATCCCAAGATATCCGTGGTCACAGCCGATGTCTGCCACCTTGTCACCGGGCTTTACAAAACGGCAGCAGGCAGCAAGGCGGTTGGAAAGGGTAATGTTCATAAAACACCTCAAAAAAACTGCCATCCCGGCAAACGGGATGGCAGAGCCGGTTTTTTACTGTGCCTTTTCTTCCTGATCGGCTTCGTATGCAGCCAGGAAGTGGTTCAGCTGGGCCAGGAAAGGCTCACAGTCGATGCCGTGGACCATGCAGGCTTCCTCAACGGTCTCACCCCGGGAAGAGGGGCAGCCCAGGCAGTGCATGCCGATAGCAAAGAACAGAGGAGCGGCATGGGGAGCGATATCCAGAACATCACCGATAATGGTATTTTTTTCGATTTTCACAGCCATAATATGACCTCCTATTACGATTCTTCGCCTATTATAACCGCAGTAAATAAAAAAAACAAGAGGGAATCTATACGGATTTTCAGAAACCGACAAATAGGCAAATAATTACACTTTACAAATACTTTGTTGCGCGTTTTATAACGGAGAAAAGGAACGATTTGGGAAGGTATGGCGATGAATACATACAAAATAGGCGTGATCGCCGGCGATGGCATTGGGCCGGAGGTAATTGCTGAGGTGGCAAAGCAGCACCCAGATGTGCCTACCCACAGCTATCTTGTGGATACGGCAAGTATGTTTATGGTGAAAGATCCAACGCGTTTTGAGGTTGTGGTAACCTCCAACCTGTTTGGAGATATCCTGACAGATCTTGGCGCAGCCATTGCCGGCGGTATGGGTCTGGCAGACGGCGCGAATCTGAATCCGCAGCGGCATTCTCCCTCTATGTTTGAGCCTAGCCACGGTTCAGCTCTGGATATCGCTGACCAGCAGAGGACAAATTCCCTTGCCACGTGTGGTCTGCCAGCCAGATGTTGGAATTTTTCGGACATAAGCAGTGGGCAGACTGACTGATTGAGATCATTGAGCAGATTCTTATAGAGAAGAATGTCCTTACTCCCCATCTTGGCGGCACTGCCAAAACCGCAGAGGTTGGCGACAAAGTGGTTAGAAAACTGCGGAGTATATAAATGGGGTGTACAAAGATTGCTGATTGATAATGTAGGGGCGGCAGTGGCCGCCTCTCTGCGTTTTCGGCTGCATTGCGCAGTGCGCCGGAAGGGGGACACGACCGCCTCAGTGGCGGAAGAAGGGAGTGGAGCGAGTGGCAGCGGTCGAAAAATTCAGGATTAGCGTAAGCACGATGTTTTTTCGGGTACCGCAGCAGGACTCGTTTGCAAAAAGCCGGGAGCGCATCAGTGCTCCCGGTTGATGTTAATTATTCGTTACAATAAAGATGATATCTTTACCACTCCAGAAATCGGGAGTAAAATGAATTTCCAGTTCCTTCCAATCTGCAGAAACTTCGTAGCCGATAACACCTTTCAATTTTTTACCCGCAGCTACAGTGCCATCTAACTGATTTCTGTTTCCCTTTTCCAAAAGCGCACTAAGGCTATAGGAACATGTGTAGTCATCACAGTAGGCCTCAAAACTCAACATGGAGGAAACGGCAACTTCCTCTTTAGAATGATTGGTGATCTCAAACTCGCAGAGGACAAAAACATTTCCTTCGCTGGGATAGTTGAAACTGGATCCAATACTTTCGGTTACACCAACAAGTGAAACCTGAACATTTCTCAATTCAGCAATTTCACCAACTGTAAAAGTATTCCTGTCGCCCTGAGAAACAGTAGCTGTTGTGCCGGTCTGCGTTGAATTATCTCCAACCTTAATCGGTTCATTATTGCCACCTGCGGCACTAATTATAATTATTAGCGCGACAAAGCCAATAATCGCAAGGAATAGGGGATTAACTTTTTTGTTTTTTGCACCGCAGTACGGACAGACCTTTGCACTGCGGGCAATTTGTTGTTTACAGGTTTTGCACTCATACATCTTTTTACTCATTAATCATACCTCTTTATCTGTTTTTTAAAATTATGCCGAAAAGGTGAGCATAAAACAAGTATAACAGATTTATAATTATTACGCAAGTGCGTATACGCGTTTGCGTAATAAAAATTACCATATTTTTGAGGTGAAAAGAATGAGTGTGAAAGATATGGTTGCCGCACGTTTCAAGCAATTGTGTGAGGAACGTAATATTAAGATCAACGAACTGGCATATCGGTCTGGTGTAACGCCATCTACGGCATATAGCATGATGGACCCAAATCGCAGAGATGTTTCGATTGTAACAATCAAAAAGTTTTGTGATGGACTGGATATCACGCTTAGAGAATTTTTCTCCACAGAGGAATTCGATGCTCTGGAACAGGAAATCGTATAGGTGGTTTGAGTGGCGCAGATTAGCAAAAGACGTTATTAAGCGTCTTAGCGGACTTCTGTAATTATTTGCAATTGCCGGAAGGGGGAGAGACACGACCGCAGCCAGTGGCGGAAACAGGAAGTGGAGCGAGTGGCAGCGGTCGAAAAATCGAGGATTAGCGTAAGCACGATGTTTTTTCGGGTACCGCAGCAGGACTCGTCTGCATATCTGCCATGAGAGTGGGATACGCCGGAAGGGACTCGCTTGCATTTTCTCCCACAATTGTGGGAGAAAATTAAGGTTCCGCTGCGTCCAGCCGCAGCGGGCAACGCTCATCCGCGTTGCATTTAATTATTCGAGTCTCTTCCTTGTAAAAAATTAAACAGGATATCCCAAATGGGATATCCTGTTTAATGGTACGCCGGAAGGGACTCGAACCCCCGACCTACTGATTCGTAGTCAGTCACTCTATCCAACTGAGCTACCGGCGCATACCACGCTCCTTAAGCGCCTGCATATAATATCACACCGGATATGAAAATGCAAGCCTTTTTTTCAAAAAACGAAAAAATATTTTCACCCCCTTTGGCGAACCGCCTTGACACAAAAATTGTTCTGTTATAGAATGGGACAAATCACAAAAGAGGAGGATGGGCTGTGGAAAACCGTGAAATATTTGCTTTTTTGCCTCAGCTGCTGCTTCCTTGGTTTGATGAGAACAAACGGGATTTACCCTGGCGGAGAGATAAAGATCCCTATCATATATGGGTGTCGGAGATCATGCTTCAGCAGACCCGTGTGGAGGCTGTAAAGGGCTTTTACAGCCGCTTTTTGAATGCGCTGCCCACGGTTCAGACGCTGGCAGAAGCGGACGATGAACTGCTGCACAAGCTGTGGGAGGGCCTGGGATATTACAGCCGTGTGCGGAATATGAAGCGGGCGGCCCAGCAGATTTTGCAGGTCCATGGGGGAGTGTTCCCTGAGGAATACACCCAAGTCCGGGCACTGCCCGGGGTAGGCCCCTATACAGCCGGCGCGGTTTGCTCCATCGCCTTTGACCAGCCCACCCCAGCAGTGGACGGAAATGTTTTGCGTGTGGTGGCCAGATTGACCAATGATCCCACGCCCATCGATTTGCCCGCCTGCAAGGCAGCTGCTGAAAATTCTTTGCGGGCGGTTTATCCCAGCCGGGCAGGTGACTTTACTCAGGCGCTGATGGAACTGGGCGCTACGGCTTGCGGTCCTAACCGGGAGCCGGACTGTGACAGCTGTCCCTGCGGTGCCGTTTGTAAGGCACGGCTTGCAAACACTGCCAACACACTGCCGGTGAAATCTCCCAAACGGCAGCGCCGTGAGGAGGACAGGACGGTGTTTATTCTCTCCTGCGGTGGGAAATATGCTCTGCAGAAAAGACCGGATAAGGGTCTGCTGGCAGGCCTGTGGCAGTTTCCTAATGTGGAAGGGAAGTTGGAATTGGCTGCTGATATAGATAAAGTGGAGGAAATGGGTCTAAAACCGGCTGAAATTTATAGGATAGTGGAAAAGAAACATATATTTACCCATATACGGTGGAATATGGGTGGAGTGTATATGGAAGTAAAGCAGGAGGGCGGCGGTTACATCTGGATGACACCGGAGAGAATTGAGGCTGAGGTTGCGTTGCCCACTGCCTTCCGGCAGTTTTGGGAGGAGGTTTCCCATATTTAATTCTTGGGGCTGCGGTTTTGTTAACTTTCGGCAGTTTATGGCGGGGGCGGGGAACAGCCCCAAATGGAGCTTCGGATACCCATGTGCTTTTGCGGAAAAGAAAGTCTGTTTTTATAAATGAGGATGAGGAAAATACCCTAAAAAATAACGGGAAATTTCGCAAAATAATGTTTGACAAATCCGTTAAAAGCCTATATAATATCTAAGCACGACTGTGAGGAGGGGAAACTATGCAACTTGGACTGTCCCAGATTATTGACCGTCCCGGTGAGAGCGTGGACTTCTCTGCCAGCGTGGATTTAAGTGATCTTTTGTATGGCACAAGCTATCCGGTGTCCGAACCGGTACTGGCCAGAGGAACAGTGCGCAACACCGCCGGAGTCCTTGTGATGACAGGCATGATTGAAACCTGCATCCATGGCGTCTGCGACCGCTGTGCCGCTGATTTTGACCGTCATGTGGAAATTCCCATGAATGTGGTTCTGGTCAATGAGCTTGCCAACGAAGAAAATGAAGACGAGTGGGTTTTTCCTTTAGAGGCAGACACTGCTGATTTGGGGGACATTGTCCGCACTGTATTCGTACTGAATATGGATTCCAAAATGCTGTGCAAGGATGACTGTAAGGGTATTTGCTGTAAATGCGGCAAGAATCTGAATGTTGAGTCTTGCGTCTGTCAGAAAGAGATCGATCCCCGTTTTGCTGCTTTGAAGCAGCTTCTCGATAAGTAATTTACAATGATGCTGTCTGAAAAGCAGTTCGATCAAGGAGGTGTCATCCATGGCTGTCCCTAAGTGTAAAGTGTCCAGCGCCCGTCGTGACAAGCGTCGTGGTTCCAACTGGAAGCTGTCCGCTCCCAGCGTGTCCGTTTGCCCCAAGTGCGGCGAGCCCGTCATGCCCCATAGAGCTTGCAAGGCTTGCGGTACCTATAATGGCCGTCAGGTCCTGGCCGCCAAGGCTGACTAAGGCAGGAAAAAAGCGTAAGCTGAGAGGAAGGCGTTTCCGCCTTCCTCTTTTTCCGTTTAAAGAAGAAAAGTAATTGCTTGTTTTCCATTGATTTGGTGGCAAATATGTGCAATAATAATACAGGTCTTTTGGTTGAAAGGAGGCGGTTTCCATGGCAAAGCCTTTGGTAGCCATTGTGGGACGGCCCAATGTGGGCAAGTCCATGTTGTTTAATAAACTCACCGGACACAGAACCTCTATCGTGGAGGATACCCCCGGTGTTACCCGTGACCGTATTTACGGTGACTGTGAGTGGTGCGGCCGGGAATTTTCTCTGGTGGACACCGGCGGTATTGAGCCGGGTACAGAAAATGATATGCTGAAATTCATGCGCAGGCAGGCAGAGATTGGCATTGAGCTGGCTGACTGTATTATTATGGTGACGGATGTGCGCTCCGGCGTTACGGCGGCCGATCAGGACGTGGCCACCATGCTCCGCAAGTCTAAAAAGCCTGTGGCGCTGGCGGTGAACAAGTGCGATTCCATCGGTCTTGTGAATCCGGATGTATATGAGTTTTACGCCCTGGGTATTGGCGACCTGTTTGAGGTATCCGCGGTTCACGGACATGGCACCGGCGACCTGCTGGACTGGTGCCTGGAGCAGTTCCCGGAGGAGAGCGAGCAGGAAGAGACCTCGGATGTTATTAAGGTAGCCATCGTGGGCAAGCCCAATGTGGGAAAGTCCAGCCTGCTGAACCGCGTTTTGGGCGAGGAGCGGGTGATTGTATCCGATGTTGCCGGCACTACCCGGGACGCTATTGATTCTTATTTTGAAAATGAAACCGGAAAATACTGCTTTATTGACACGGCAGGTATGCGCCGCAAGAGCAAGGTAGATGACATTATTGAGAAATACTCTAACCTGCGCACCATCAATGCCATTGAACGCAGTGACGTGTGCCTGATTCTGGTGGATGCCAATGACGGTGTTACAGATCAGGATACCAAAATTGCTGGACTTGTCCATGAGGCGGGCAAAGCTGCCATTATCGTGGTGAACAAGTGGGACGCGGTGGAGGACAAGCAGACCAACACCATGCGTGACAAGGAACTTGCGGTGCGGGATGGGCTCAGCTATATGACCTACGCCCCTGTGGTATTCCTGTCCGCGCTTACCGGTCAGCGGGTGGATAAGTTGTACCAGGTGATTCAGGATGTGTATAAGCAGAACACCAGCCGGATTACCACCGGTGCGCTGAACAGTGTGCTGGCGGACGCCACTGCCAGAGTGCAGCCGCCTACGGATAAGGGACGACGTCTGAAGATCTACTATTTGACTCAGGCCGGAACCAAGCCGCCTCATTTTGTGATCTTCTGCAACGATGCCCGGCTGTTCCATTTCTCCTATCAGCGGTATCTGGAGAACCAGATCCGGGAGGTATTTGGCCTGCAGGGTACGCCTGTACGCATTACCATCCGCCAGAAGGGCGATAAGGAGGAGTAAGATTGCTGCTTCCTATTATTATAACTGTGATTGCCGGATATTTGCTGGGCAATCTGAACGGCGCAGTGTGTATGTCCACACTGCTGTCGCATGAGGATATTCGCAATTCCGGCAGCGGAAACGCCGGCCTGACCAATTTTATGCGAAAATTTGGCCCATCCAGCGGTGTTGCGGTGGTAGCCATCGATATGATTAAGACAGTTGTTGCCTGTCTGGTGGGTAAGCTGCTGCTGGAACCCCACGGTTATGCTATGGAGGGGTTGATGCTGGGCGCTGCTGCTGTGAGCCTGGGTCACGATTTTCCTGCACTGTTGGGATTTCGGGGCGGCAAGGGCATCCTGTGCGGCTTTGCCGTGGCGATCACCGCGGACTGGCGGTGCGCGCTGATCATTCTGGTGATCTTTGCTGTATGCCTGTACGTGACCCGCTATGTGTCCCTCAGCTCTATTTTGGCGGCGCTGGGTTTCTGTATCAGCTTTGGCCTGTTTCACTACCGCAGGCTCTTTGTGGCGGTGGTGGGCGTTCTGGTGGGTCTGCTGGCAATCTTCATGCACCGGGCGAACATCAAACGGCTCATGGAGGGTACGGAAAAGAAGGCAACCTTCAGCCAGTTTAAGAAAAAGAAAAAAGAATAATAAAAAGCGCAGGTATGGGTCACATGCCTGCGCTGTTACATAAAAACAAAAACGGCACTGCCGATTGGCAATGCCGTATTTTAGATGCAGGGGAAAATTAGACAGCCCGCTCAACCTTGTTGGAACGGAGGCATCTGGTACAAGCGTACACATGGCACGGAGTACCATTGACAATGGCCTTGACCCGCTTTACATTGGGCTTCCAGGCACGATTGGAACGTCTGTGGGAGTGGGAGACCTTAATACCAAAGGTAACGCCCTTGCCACAATAATCACACTTCGCCATCACTGCACCTCCTATCTGCATGATCACTCACAAAATCGCTGTCTTTAACAGACGCTTAGATATGATAGCAGAGTTTTCCTAAAAATGCAAGTCCTTTTTTGTAATTTTTTTGGTTTTTTCAAAATATTATTGATATTCCTTATTCCTGTCGCTATAATGATAACAAATGCGAGAAGAAGGGAAAAATAGCTATGTTTGACATGAGGAGCGTGCCCCTGAAAACGCTGGTGGAGGAGTTTGATCTGAAGGTGGTATATGCCGCCACGGACTACGATGTGATCCGCCTGACCGTTGCGGACGTGACCCGTCCCGGTTTGCAGCTGGCGGGATATTTTGACCACTTTGAGCCTATGCGCCTGCAGGTTATGGGCAATGTGGAAACCAGTTATCTGCAGAAGATGACCCAAACGGAGCGGGCCATCACCTTTGACCGGCTGTTCTCTTATAAATTCCCTGCACTGCTGATCTCCCGGAACCTGCCTGTGGATCCTCTGTGCATTCAGATGGCGAAGAAGCATAACGTTTCTGTCATCACCACCCAGGAAACCACAAGCAATATCGTTTCTTCTATCATTGCTTATCTGTCAGCGCAGCTGGCACCCCGGATTACCCGCCATGGTGTGTTGGTGGACGTGTTCGGCGTTGGCCTGTTTCTTACCGGTGAGAGTGGCCTTGGAAAGAGTGAGGCGGCGGTAGAGCTGCTGAAGCGTGGACACCGGCTGATTGCCGACGATGCGGTGGAAATTAAGCGCATTTCTGGAAATTGCCTGATCGGTACTGCCCCTGAGCTGATCCGCAATTACGTGGAGCTTCGGGGCATCGGTATTGTGAATGTGGCAAAGCTCTTTGGTATGAGCGCGGTAAAAGAGGATAAGCAGATTGATCTTGTGGTGAATATTGTCCACTGGAATAATGGGGAGCACTATGACCGTCTGGGTTTGGAGGACAAGTATACGGAGATTCTGGGCGTGCAGGTGCCGCTGAATACCATTCCCATCACCCCCGGCCGGAATCTGGCGGTGATTTTGGAGGTGGCGGCAATGAATTTCCGTCAGCGTTCCATGGGTTACAACCCCGCCAAGGAGTTTACCGACCAGATGGACAGACATTTCCAGGAAACGATGGGTAACGGATGAGCCTATGAAGGAAATTGTGATTGGCCCCAATGACGCGGGGCAGCGGCTGGACCGTTTTTTAAGCAAAGCCGTACCTCTACTTCCAGCTTCCCTTGCTCAGAAGTACATCCGCATTAAGCGGATCAAGCGCAATGGGACAAGGACAGAGCGGGATACCCGGCTGAATCAGGGGGATGTACTTCAGCTCTATATTAATGATGAGTTTTTTGACAAGCCAAGGGAGGATAATGCCTTCCTAACGGTGACAACCCCCAAGCTTACCATTGTATATGAGGATGAGCATATCCTTCTGGCAGACAAGCGGCCCGGTCTTGCGGTGCATCCCCATGACGGCGCGGAATACGGGCGGACATTGATCGACCATATTCAAGCCTACCTCTATCAGAAACGGCAATGGAATCCCCGGGGAGAGAACGCGTTCACACCGGCGCTGTGCAACCGGATTGACAGGAATACCGGCGGTATCGTTATCGCGGCAAAGACCGCGGAGGCACTGCGGGTGATGAATCAGAAAATCAAAGACCGGGAGCTGGACAAGCGGTATCTTGCCATTGTGGAGGGGACACCCAAGCCTGCAAAAGGCAGTTTGAAGGGGTACCTGTTTAAAGACGCCAAGAAAAACCGGGTGTTTGTATCGGACAAACCTCAGCCCGGCGCCAAAACCTGTCAGACCAACTATGTGACGCTGGACAGCCGGAATGGCCTGTCACTGGTAGAGTGCGAGCTGATTACCGGGCGGACACACCAGATCCGTGCACAGTTTGCCCACGGGGGACATCCTCTGCTGGGAGATGGGAAATACGGAAAGCTGAATAAGCGGTATGACCGGAATAATCAGGCGCTGTATTCTTACAAGCTGACCTTTCAGTTTACTACCGATGCGGGAAGTCTTAACTACCTCAATGGCAAGAGCTTTCAGGTGGACCGTGTAGACTTTGTAGAGGAGTATTTCCCAGGAACAAAGATTTAAGCAGAGGGCGTTGCCCTCTGCTTTTTTATAGTACCTCTGTAATGATACCGCCGCCAACGACCACATCACCGTCATAGAGCACAATGCCCTGGCCGGGGGTGAGGGCCCGCTGTGGAGCGTCGAATACCACCCGCGCTCTGCCGTGTGCCTCCGGGTATACAGTGGCGGGCTGTGGTTTGTGCCGGGAACGGGCTTTGGCCATGACCTTCATAGGTGTTTCCAAGATTTCAAAGGGGAACCAGTTCCAGCGGTCTGCCAGCAGAGCGTTGGAAAACAGAGCTTCCTCCGGCCCTACGGTGACCGTGTTTGCTTGCATATCCTTATCACATACATATACCGGCGCGCCCATGGCAAGCCCCAGACCCTTTCGCTGGCCAAGGGTATATCGGATTGCGCCATCATGCTGGCCAACTACATTACCATCCAAATTCAGATAATTCCCGGGGGGGTAATCCTTGCCGGTGTAGTTCTTTAAGAAGTTTACATAATCTCCATCCGGGATGAAGCAGATGTCCTGACTATCCCGCTTTTTGGCGTTTGCAAGTCCATGCTCCAGAGCAATCCCCCGGGTCTGTTCTTTGGTTAGTTCTCCTAGAGGAAACAGGGTATGGGCAATCTGCTCCTGGTTTAAAAATGCCAGAAAATAGCTCTGATCTTTTCCTTCGTCCGGGGCTTTGCACAGCAGATATCTCCCGGTAGCAGCATCCTGCCGGATACGGGCGTAGTGGCCTGTGGCAATATAGTCGAAGCCCAGTTCCAGAGCCCTGTCCAGAAAATAAAAGAACTTCATAAATTGATTGCACCGCATGCAGGGGTTGGGGGTCAGGCCCTGTTCGTAGGTTTGTACAAATTGATCGATAACAAAGAGCTTAAATTCCTCTTGGGCATCAAACACATGAAAATCCATCCCCAGACGGGCAGCCACTGTCTGGGCATCCTGCGCCGGAGAGTGGCCAACCAGATCGCTGCACAGAAGCATAGTGCCACCGGCACAGGTAAACCCCATCTGCTGGCACAGAACGGCGGCAACAGAGCTATCCACACCGCCGCTCATAGCGATAAGAACCTTTTTTTGTAGCAAAGATATACCCCCCAATCTTGTACAAATGATAATATGCGTCAGCATAAACGTATTTTACCACGCAGTATCCTAAAAAGCAACGGAGGAATCGGTCGGATTTTGTAATTGTTTTATGTTAACACAACGACAATCAAAAGGGACAAAAACCACTTTAAATTGCGAAAATTACAGAAATTTCCAACATTTTAAGGTAAAAAAGAGTAACAAATATGTAATAAAATCGAAAAAAGGGTTGCAATTGAATTTGTGTTCTGCTATAATGGCGGCATACTATTGTGAAAGGGGCATACACCTGTGATGAAGCGAATTACCGGCTTTGTGCTGGCGGTCGTAGTTTTATTGGGCGTTATGTCCGCAGGTACAGTTTCGGTATCGGCGGAACCCGCGGAATCCGCACTCACAACCAGTGATGAGTGCATTCGCATACTAAAAGAAGAGGAGGGCTTCAGCCTGAAGCCCTATTGGGATTATTCCCAGTATACAGTCGGTTTTGGCACCCGGTGTCCCAGTGATATGCTGGCTTACTACCAGCAGAACGGTATCACCGAGGAGGAGGCTCAGGTGCTTCTGGAAAATCACCTGACGTCCATTGAACTGGATCTGAACAAACGGATCGTGCAAGGCTACGGTATTGCCCTGACCCAGAATCAGTTCGATGCTCTGGTGCTGTTCTCCTTCAACTGTGGCACAGGTTGGGTCTATGATGACAATGGAACGCTGAACAAGGCGATCAAAAGCGGTGCTACGGGAAATGATATCATCCGCGCCTTCGCCCTGTGGTGTAACGCAGGGGGGCAGATCAAGGATTATCTGCTGCGGAGAAGGTTAAGCGAATCCAACATGTACTTAAACGGTGTTTACTCCCGGACACCCCCCGAGAACTACGGCTATGTGCTTTACGATGCAAACGGAGGTACTACCTCTCCCAGAAGCCAGGGGTATGATTCCAACACCCCGGTAGCAACCTATCCCACAGCTACATATGCCGGTTATACCTTTGCCGGATGGTTTACCCAGCGGGAGGGTGGTACACAGGTGACACAACTGGATGCGGCAGCCAAGGGCAGTACCTTGTATGCGCATTGGGTGGACAGCGAGGGTAATCCCCCCAAAAAAGAAGTGCTGTCTGTTCTGGTTACAGTCAATGCCAACGATGTGAATTTGCGGAAGGGTCCCGGTACAAACTATACCATTGTGGGTTCTGCCAACATTGGGGATAAAATGACCATCACAGAGACTGCATCCAGTGGCACCTTAAGGTGGGGTAAGTTTGATGGTGGCTGGATATGCCTGCAGTATACGGATTTTGACACGGCTTCCAAGAAGCCCACTGACCCCGAGAAAACGGAACCGGATACCACAGAACCCTCTACCGAGGCAACGAAGCCCTCCACCGAGGCAACGAAACCCTCCACCGAGGCAACAAAGCCTTCCACCGAGGCAACAAAGCCCTCTACCGAGGCAACAAAGCCCTCCACCGAGGCAACGAAGCCCTCCACAGAGACAACGAAACCCTCCACCGGGGCAACAAAGCCCTCCGGTGATAAAACGGAATCCTCTACCAATGGTGGGACGGCTGCTCCCCAAGAACCAGCTGGAACTATGGGCACAGTGCGTGTGGACAGCGAACTGAATATTCGTTCCGGACCCAGCACAGGGTACGCCATTGCCGGTCAGTTAAAGAATGGGGACCGGGTACAGATTTTGGAGCAGAAAATCAATGGCACTATGGTTTGGGGTAAAATAAAACAGGGCTGGATCAGTATGGATTATGTGACGCTGGACAGCACTTCTGACAATCAAAACGCCAATCAGAGTGATTCCTCGGCGAAGTGGACCGGAACGGTGGTCAATTGTGATCAGCTCCGCCTGCGCAGTGGTCCCGGTACCGGCTATTCCTGTCTGGGCTATCTTAAGGCAGGCGAGAAGGTGGCTATCTTTGAGAAGAAGACCAATGGCTCCATGGTTTGGGGTAAGGTAAAAAACGGCTGGATCAGCTTGGACTATGTGGCGCTGGACAGCGATTTTTCCACAGGCAGTACCTCCGGTACCGGCACTGAGCCAAAGTGGACAGGTACGATTGTGGACTGCGACCAGCTCCGGCTGCGCAGCGGCCCTGGTACCAGTTACACCTGCCTTGGTTATATTAATGCCGGGGAGAAGGTGGCCATTTATGAAAAGAGAACCAATGGCTCTATGGTTTGGGGCAAGGTGAAAAACGGCTGGATCAGCCTGGATTATGTAGCAATAGACGGTGAAAACACAGCTTCTTCCAATAAGGGTGAAGCAGTATCCCTGTCCGGGATGGTGGATGCGGAGGAATACCTGAGAGTTCGCAGCGGTCCGGGTGTGAGCTACTCCATCACAGGCTATCTGTACCCCGGAGATAAGGTGCAGATTACTGAGAAAAAGTATAGCGGCTCTACCCCTTGGGGCAAGGTGAAAAACGGCTGGATTTGCATGGATTACGTGAAGCTGACCCAGGACGGGAACACCCAGAAGCCTGCTGACACCCAGCAAAAAGAACCGTCCAAGACCGTAAAGACTGTTACAGCAAGCTGCCTGTGTGTCCGTAGCGGTCCCGGCACCGGTAACAGCATTGTCAGCTACCTGTACTACGGAAGCAAGGTGGAGATCACCGAAACCAAAAAGGTAGGCGACATGACCTGGGGCAAGATTTCCGGCGGCTGGATCAGCATGGACTATGCATCCTGACATACCGGTTTTAAGTGTGTTTTGAATCAGACTTCCCCCGGCAGTTCCATTATGAACTGCCGGGGATTTCTGTTATGCTGCCAGCCGGAAAACCGGTATGCATAAAGGGAGGGGAAAGGTAGCGCTGTTGGTTTAAAAACTGCCGGCAAGAAAGTATTTCTTGCTTTTTTGCCTCTTTTTGGATATAATAAACTGATTCATTTTTTATTTCTGTGTACGAGGTTATTACAGTGTACTTAAAAAGTTTGGATGTGCAGGGATTTAAGTCCTTCCCGGATAAAACGACCATCCGTTTTGGCGATGACATTACCGCCATTGTTGGTCCCAACGGTTCCGGTAAATCTAATATTTCCGATGCGATCCTGTGGGTGATGGGTGAGCAGAGCACCAAGACGCTCCGGGGCGCTAAAATGGAGGACGTGATCTTTGGCGGAACCCAGAAGCGGGCCGCAGTGGGCTTTGCAGAGGCTACCTTGACTTTGGACAATACAGACCGGGCGCTGGGTTACGATGCGGATGAGGTGATGATTACCCGCCGCTACTACCGTTCCGGGGATTCTGAATATTATATTAACCGTCAGAGCGCCAGACTGCGTGATATCCATGAGTTGTTTATGGACACAGGTCTGGGCAGGGAGGGCTATTCCAACATCGGTCAGGGCAGGATTGACGAGATCCTTTCTCTGAAAAGCGCTGACCGGCGGGAGATTTTTGAGGAGGCCGCGGGTATCTCCAAATACCGCCACCGCAAGGAGGAAACGGAGCGCAAGCTTGCCCACACAGAGGATAACCTGCTGCGTATTGGGGATAAGATTTCTGAATTGGAACTGCAGCTGGAGCCACTGCGGGTACAGTCTGAGAAAGCTAAAAAGTATCTGGCGCTGAAAGAGGAGCTGCAGGGCGTGGAAGTTGCGGTGTGGCTGGACAAGCTGGAAAAGCTGTCAGCGGAGGCGCAGAAAGCCCAGGAGGATTACAATTCTGCTTCCTTTGTGCTGAAGCAGGCCCATGATGACTTGAACAGTCTGTATGATACCACAGAGCAGATGTCTACCGATCTGCGGCTGCAGAACGAGCAGGTGGAGAATCTGCGGGTAAAGACAAGCATGCTGGAAGCGGCCCATCAGCAGATCGAGGGCCAAATCGCTGTGCTTCAGGGTGCAGTGAAAAACAATGAGGATAATATCCGCCGCAGCCAGGAGGATCTTCAGGGTCAGCAGGACCGCAGCAGCGGCATTGCTGCCCAGATCGCCCAGGCGCAGCAGCGGGTGGCAGGGATTGATGCTGCTCTCACGGAAAAGGAAGCGCTCCTACAGCAGCTTCAGCAGCAGCTGACAGCGCTGACAGCAGATGCCCAGGGTATTACCCGCCAGTTTGCGCTTTTGCAGACCCGGCAGGTGCAGCTTGCCGCTGACCAGGCGGTGCGGGAAGCGGATCTTCGGGCTGTGGCTTCCAGACAGGAAGAAAACCAGCAACGTCAAAGTCAGCTCCTGGCGGATCTGGAGGCGGGCAAGGAACGGAAAACCCATGCCCAAGACCAACGCAACCAGTGCAGCAAACTGCTTGCAAAGGCGAAAGAGGAAGTTACTGCCAATCAA
The DNA here is from genome assembly GCA_045577435.1 of Faecousia sp. Classification (GTDB taxonomy): domain Bacteria; phylum Bacillota; class Clostridia; order Oscillospirales; family Oscillospiraceae; genus Faecousia. Next base: position 27,044 of record JAZNIL010000011.1, read on the forward strand.
AATACCATTGCGGGCTATACCCTGCGCCAGTCCACAAGAGATCAGCGCAGAGACAGTCTTGCCCAGCAGCTTCAGCAGCTTCAGCGGGAGATGGACTCCGTAAAGGCTAAAACCAGAGTGTTTCGGGCCATGGAGCAGGATCTGGAAGGGTATCAGAAATCTGTCAAGCAGGTAATGCAGGAGGCAAAGCGGGGCGCGCTGCACAGAATTTATGGGCCTGTGTCCAAGCTAATCCGCGCGGAAGATGATTACACCGTAGCCATCGAAATTGCCTTGGGTGCTGCCATGCAGCAGATCGTTGTGGAAACGGAGCAGGACGCAAAGGCGGCTATTGCCTTTTTGAAGCGGACAGGTGGCGGACGGGCAACATTCCTGCCTGTTTCTGTCATTAAGGGAAAGCTCCTTTCTGAGAGTGGTCTGCAGAACTGCGATGGATTCATAGGCATCGCTTCTCAACTGGTGAGCTACCAGGACGCCTACCGGCAGATCGTGGAGAACCTGCTGGGCCGCACAGTGATCGCACGGGATATGGATGCCGCAGTGACCATGGCGAGGAAATACGCCAACCGGTTTAAGATTGTCACATTGGACGGTCAGGTGGTCAATCCCGGCGGATCTATGACCGGCGGCAGCGTGAATAAGGAGGCAGGTATTCTCAGCCGTGCCAACGAGTTGGAACGGCTGTGTGTACAGGAAAAACAGCTGGAGGAGAAATTCGCTGCTGTGGAGGCAGACTATCAGGAAGCCAAGCGGTCTGCCCAGCAGGTGCAGTTCCAGCTGGAAACAGCCAGAGAGCAGCTTGCGGAGGCGGAAAAACAGGTGCTCACCCTGGAAGGACAGCAGAAGCAGTATGAAATTCTGCTGCAGGCTATTGTGGACGCAGAGGAGAGCACCGGCAGGGAACTGGAGAATCTGCGGAAACGCAGCGAGGAGGACGGGCAGCAGCATGCTGCCTTGCAGGCGGAACTGAAGGTCTACACAAGCCAGCTGGAGCAGGTGCGCCGGGAGCTTGGGGAACTGGAAGGTAGCCAGGATGCTGCTGACCAGCGTGTTCGGGCGCTGGGTGACCGGATGAACACAGTTCGTACGGAAAAGGCGGCGCTGGAGGCTGAATGTGCCACAGCCCAGAATCATATTGGGGATTTGCGTGTGCTGCAGGCGGCGGCAGAGGGCGACCGGGACAGGAAGCTGGCGGACATTGACCAGATTCATAAAGAAATTGTCCTGCTGCAGGAGCAGATCCTCAGCAACCAGACCCGCCAGCAGGACAATGCTCAGCAGCTGCAGGATGTGCGCCAGCAGATGCAGCAGGCCCTCGCCAAGTATACAGAGATTGAGGCTTCCAAGTCCAAGAACGAGGGACTGATTCAGGAGAAAAGCAAGGCTGTGGTCAATATGGAGCGGGCCTGTGCGCTGCTGGAGAATAAAAAAGAGACCTCTGCTATTGAGGAACGGAACACCATCAATAATCTCTGGGACATCTACGGGCTGACTCCCAGCACGGCTGTGGAAAAACGGGGCAAGATTGAATCTGTGGCTTCCGCAAACCGGCGGATTGGGGAACTGAAGCGGAGCATTTCTGCTCTGGGTACACCCAACGTGGGCTCCATTGATGAATACGCCCGGGTAAATGAACGCTACACCTATCTTGCGGAGCAGCGGGACGATGTGCTGGGTTCCAAGAAGGATCTGGAGGGAATCATCAAGGAAATCACCACCCAGATGACGGCCATCTTTGTGTCGGAGTTTTCCAGGATCAATGAGTATTTCGGTCAGGTGTTCCAAGAAATGTTTGGCGGCGGCAAGGGACAGCTTTTGCTGGAAGATCCCAATGAACCCCTTAGTTGCGGCATTGAAATTCGTGTGCAGCCCCCTGGAAAACAGGTTAAGACCATTACCTTGCTTTCCGGCGGTGAGAAAGCGTTTGTGGCCATTGCGCTGTATTTTGCTATCTTAAAGGTGCGGCCCACGCCGTTCTGCATGCTGGACGAAATTGACGCGGCGCTGGATGACAGGAACGTGGAACGCTTTGCTTCTTACTTGCGGAATTTGAGTGAAAAGACCCAGTTTATTGTCATTACCCACCGCCGGGGTACTATGGAAGCATCTGATGTGCTCTACGGTGTGACCATGCAGGAGCAGGGTATCAGCAAGCTCCTGCGGCTGGACTTGAATCAAATGGAGCAGTATTTGGGCATTATGGAATAACACGGCAGAGGGCTGCCGGAGCGTTAAGGAGATAGTATGGGTTTTTTTGATAAGATTAAGGCGGGCCTTGGTAAAACGAGAGATGCTCTTGCAGACACGCTGGGCAGTGTGTTTTCCGGTTTTTCTGAGATTGATGACGACTTTTATGATGAGCTGGAGGAGAGTCTGATCCTTGCGGATCTGGGCGTGGAAACAGCGGTGAAGGCAACAGACCTTCTGCGCAAGGCGGTACGCCGAGATCATCTGAAAACTACCGAGGAAGCAAAGCAGGCGCTGAAGGATATTCTGGTAGAAATGCTCAACGTAGGTTCGTCGGAGCTGGACCTGTCCACCACACCCTCTGTGGTGCTGGTAATCGGTGTTAACGGTGTGGGCAAGACCACCACCATCGGCAAGATTGCCACCCAGCTGGTGAATCGGGGGAAAAAGGTGCTGCTGGTGGCGGGAGATACCTTCCGCGCCGCTGCTGCGGACCAGTTGGAGATTTGGGCCGGACGTTCCGGCGCGGACATCGTCCGCCAGCACGAAGGGGCGGACCCTGCCTCTGTGGTGTTTGACGGTATTCAGTCTGCCAAGGCCAAGGGTGTGGATGTGATTCTTATTGACACAGCCGGACGGCTGCACAATAAGCAGAACCTTATGAACGAGCTGGGAAAAATCAGCAGGATCGTCAGCCGTGAGCTGCCGGAGGCAGCCAGGGAAGTGCTGCTGGTGCTGGACGGTACTACCGGTCAGAACGGTCTGATCCAGGCGAAGGAATTCAGCAAGATTGCCGGCGTGACCTCCATTGCGCTGACTAAGCTGGATGGCACCGCCAAGGGCGGCATTGTGATCGCTGTGGCGGACACCTTGCAGATTCCCGTAAAATTTGTAGGTGTTGGAGAAAAAGCGGATGATTTGATGCCCTTTGAGGCAAAGGACTTTGTGGATGCGCTGCTGTAACACCGGATGAATCCTGTTCCGGTGAAGTGAGGAAAGAAAATGAAAGTAGTATTGGCAAGCAAAAATCAGCATAAGCTGGTAGAAATCAGTAAAATTACAGAAAAATTTGGTATGGAGCTGGTGCTGCAGTCCCAGCTGGGTGTAGATCTGGACGTTGAGGAAAACGGAACGACCTTTGAGGAAAATTCCTATATCAAAGCGGCAGCGGTGATGGAGGCTACGGGGTTGCCCGCACTGGCAGACGATTCCGGTATCGCGGTGGATGCTTTGAACGGCGAGCCGGGAATCTATTCTGCCCGGTATGGCTTTGACGATACCTTGGATGATTGGGGACGGCTGCTCCTGCTGCTGAAAAACACGGAGCATGTGCCCGACGGACAGCGTCAGGCTAAGTTCGTGTGTGTGATTACCATGGTTACCCCCGACGGGCAGACCATTCAGGCCAGAGGTGAGATTCACGGAGAACTGACCCGCCAGGCCCGGGGTGAGAACGGATTCGGCTATGATCCTATTTTCTACTACCCGCCCATGGGAAAGACTACGGCGGAAATGACCTCTGAGGAGAAGAATCAGGTGTCCCACCGCGCCAATGCGCTGAATGTGTTTTATGAGAAGCTGAAGGAGGCAGGTTATGCTGACAAGTAAGGAAAGAGCGGAACTGAGAAGTCAGGCCAATACCCTGGAGACTACCCTTATGGTGGGCAAGGGCGGTGTGACCGACGCGGTGATCGCCGAGGCGGAAAACCAACTTGAGAGCCGGGAACTGGTGAAGGGTAAGGTGCTTGAGGGCGCGTTAATGTCCCCCAGAGCGGTTAGCGACATGATCTGTGAGGCTACCGGCGCAGAGGGCGTTGCGGTAATCGGAACGAAATTTGTGATCTACCGCTTCAGCCAGAAGCTCCAGCAGGAGCGCAACCAGACAGGCCGCGCAAAACGCAAGGAGACCCCTGCGGGGAAGCTGAATCCTGTGCGTAAGGGCGCGAAGGCCCGCCGTCAGGCGGCGCAGAAGGTGCGGCAGCAGCGTAATGAATATTTCCGGCAGATGGCCATTGAGAAGGCGATTGAGCGGGACCGGGAGAAGCAGCTCAAGGAATCCCGGGACTAATTCTTGAAAACACGGAAAGGGGAGAGTTACTATGGCGAGGATCGGTCTTTACGGCGGTACGTTTAATCCGCCCCATATTGGGCATATTCACGCCGCAAAGCATGCTTTGCAAGCGCTGGAACTGGAACGTCTGCTCTTGATCCCCACCTGTATTTCCCCTCATAAACAGCTGCCCAACGGTTCACCGGATCCTGCCCAGCGGCTGGAAATGCTCCGTGCGGCGGTGGCGGATGAACCCCGAATCCAAGTGTGCGATGTGGAACTGCGTCGGGGCGGCGCCAGCTACACCTATATTACCATGGAGCAGCTAAAACAGGAATATCCCCGGGATGAACTGGTGTTTCTGATGGGTACGGATATGTTCCTGTCCTTTGAATCCTGGCGCAGGCCGGAGCGAATAACGGAGCTTGCCAGCCTAGGAGTGTTCTTCCGGGGAGAAAAGGGAGAACGGGAGGCTCTGGAGCAGATGAAAGCCCATCTGGAGCAGAAGGGCGCTAAGGTGTATCTTGTGGAGAATCCGGTGAATCAGATCTCCTCCACACAGCTGCGGCGGCTTCTGGTTTTCCGGTGCGCGGATAGCTTTTTACCCGGTCAGGCAGGGGCATATATCAAAAAGGAAGGGCTTTACGGTACAGATCGGGATTATAAGGGCCTTCCTATGGACAAACTGGAAGAAGTGGTGGTGTCCCTACTGGACAGCAAGCGGGTGAAGCATGTGCTGGGCTGCCGGGATACAGCGGCTGAACTGGCAAAACGCTGGGGTGAGGATGAGGTGCTGGCGGCCAGAGCCGGTATGCTTCACGATATTACCAAGGCGCTGGATGGCCCTCTGCAATTGACTTTGTGCAGGGAATATGGTAAAGTATTGGATGATTTTTCTGCCAAAAATCCCAAAACTCTCCACGCACTGACCGGAAGCTTGGTGGCGGAGCGGATCTTTGGAGAGTACCCGGAAGTGGTGGAGGCCATAGCCACCCACACCACGGGAAAAGCCAACATGAATACGCTGCAGAAAATTATCTATGTGGCGGACTATATGGAACCGAACCGGGATTTTCCCGGTGTGGAAAGACTCCGTCAGCTGGCGTTTTCGGATTTGGACGGGGCAATGGAACTGGGTCTTGAGATGACATTGGCAGTGCTTACGGAGCAAGGCAGGGAAATTTCACCGGAATCGGCTCAGGCACTGAAGTATTTAAAGGAACACCGCAGGTAGGCGGTCCCGGAAAGGAAAGATATTATGTTAACTGCTAAAGAAGTGGCGTATGAAGTAACCAAAGCCCTGGACAGCAAAAAGGGCATGGATATTAAGCTGTTGAAGATCGACCGGGTCAGCTCCCTGGCGGATTATTTTCTGATCTGCACCGGTACTTCCAACACGCACGTTAAAACACTGTGCGATTTCGCCGAGTACACTCTGGAGCAGCTGGGAGAGCCTATGCTGGGCCGTGAGGGTCATCGTGGCAATTCCTGGGAACTGCTGGACTACGGCTCTATCGTTGTCCACGTGTTTACCGACGAGGCAAGAAAATTTTACTCCCTGGAGCGGCTGTGGGCCGACGCGGAGGAGATCAATATCAGCGATATTATCATCGCGGAATAAAAGAGGTAGCAAGCCATGAATTATGAACATAGTGCCGTTGAAGCCAAGTGGCAAAAATACTGGCAGGAACATAACACGTTCCACACCGACGTGTGGGATTTTTCCAAGCCTAAGTACTATGTGCTGGATATGTTCCCTTACCCCTCCGGCGTAGGTCTGCACGCAGGCCATCCCGAGGGTTATACTGCCACGGATATCGTCTCCCGCATGAAGCGGATGCAGGGCTACAATGTGCTGCACCCCATGGGTTACGATTCCTTTGGTCTGCCTGCGGAGCAGTATGCCGTGTCTACCGGCAACCATCCCAACGGCTTTACTCAGGAGAATATCCAGACCTTCTCTGCCCAGCTTAAGGAGCTTGGCTTTGACTATGACTGGTCCAAGGTGATCGCTACCTCCGATCCCTCTTTCTATAAGTGGACTCAGTGGATTTTCAAAAAGCTGTACGAAGCCGGCTATGCCAAGCGGGTGGAAATGCCCGTGAACTGGTGTGAGGAGCTGGGCACTGTGCTGTCCAATGACGAGGTTATTGACGGCAAGTCCGAGCGTGGCGGCTATCCTGTGGTGAAGAAGAACATGATGCAGTGGGTCATCGACCAGCCTGCTTTTGCGGAAAAGCTGCTGGAGGGTCTGGAGGAAATCGATTGGCCTGAATCCACCAAGGAAATCCAGCGCAACTGGATCGGCAAGTCCACAGGTGTTGAGGTGGACTTTAAGCTGGTGGGCGGCGGAGATTTCTCTATCTACACCACCTGTATTGAGACTATCTACGGTATCACCTTTATGGTTCTGGCACCCGACGGCAAGATTGTCCAGTCCCTGATGGACCGGGTGCAGAACAAGCAGGAGGTTCAGGCTTACATCGATGAGTCGGTGAAGAAGAGCGATATGGACCGCACGGAGCTGAATAAGACCAAGTCCGGCTGCCGGTTGGAGGGTGTATACGCTATCAATCCTGTCAACGGCAAGGAAGTGCCCGTATTCATCGGTGACTTTGTTCTGGCAAGCTATGGCACCGGCGCGGTTATGGCTGTGCCCAGCCACGACCAGAGAGATTTTGAGTACGCGCAGGTGCACAATATTCCCATGATTCAGGTTGTTGACGGCCGGGACGTGAGCCAGTGTGCCTTTGAGAAGCAGGACTATTTGGGCAAGGGCTGCAAGCTTATCAACTCTGAGGAGTTTACCGGCATGACCGTGGAGCAGGCCAAGGAAGCCATTGCCTGCAAGCTGGAAGCTGCGGGCGTTGCCAGAAGAAAGAATAACTACCACTTCCGTGAGTGGATTTTTGCCCGTCAGAGATACTGGGGCGAGCCTGTTCCCTGTGTGTACACAGACGATGGAAAGACCTACTTCCTGCCGGATGAGGAACTGCCTCTGATTCTGCCTGAACTGGAAGATTATAAGGGTAAGGGCGGAAAAGCACCGCTGGAAAACGCCACCGAGTGGAAACAGTATGACTGCAACGGAATTAAGGGTCTGCGGGAGACCTCTACCATGCCCGGCAGCGCCGGTTCTTCCTGGTACTACATGCGCTATATTGATCCCAACAATCAGGAGACTTTCTGTGATCCTAAGTTGCTGGAGCACTGGATGCCTGTGGACCTGTACATTGGCGGACCGGAGCATGCTGTGGGTCACCTGATGTACTCCAGAATCTGGAACCGTTTCCTGTATGATAACGGCCTGTCCCCTGTAAAGGAGCCCTTCAAGAAGCTGGTTCATCAGGGCATGATCCTGGGCGAGAACGGCATTAAGATGGGCAAGCGTTTTCCGGAGTATGTGGTCAATCCCAGCGACATCGTCCGTGAGTACGGCGCGGATACCCTGCGGCTGTACGAGATGTTCATGGGCCCGCTGGGGGTCTCCAAGCCCTGGAGTACCACTGCCGTTGCAGGCGCGAGAAAGTTCATTAACCGTGTATGGAACTTCTTTACTGACAGCGCCAATATCACCGAAAGCAACGATGGTAAGCTGACCAAGGTCTATCACCAGACGGTGAAGAAGGTCACCGGTGACTTTGAGGTTCTGGGCTTTAACACCGCTATTGCCCAGATGATGGTGTTTGTGAACGAAGTTTACAAAAACGGCTCCTGCCCCAGAGAGTACGCAGAGGGTTTCATCAAGATGATTTCCTGCATCATTCCCCATGTGGGTGAGGAAATCTGGCAGGTTCTGGGCCATGAGAACACCATCGCCTATGAGAGCTGGCCTGCCTATGATGAAGAGAAGTGCCGTGACAGTCAGGTCACCATTGCGGTGCAGGTCAATGGCAAGATGCGTGGAACAGTCCAGATGGAAGCAGATCTTCCTAATGAGGACGTGATCGCCAAGGCCACTGCAGATGAGAAGATTGCCCGATTCCTGGAAAAAAACGGCGGCAGCATTATAAAGACCATTGTGGTCAAAAACAAGCTGGTAAACCTGATTGTAAAGTAAGGGCCTTCCATAAAAATGTGTCAAAAAGTGGATTTACTGCTTGACATTTGGGGAAGAAAAGCATATAATATTCAAGCCGATAAGGACCTGAACGCATCCTGGAGTTAGCCGGATGCCATCGGAGGGAGGGAAAACAATGTCTGAAATTCGCGTTAAGGAGAACGAATCTCTGGAAAGCGCTCTGCGTCGTTTTAAGCGCAGCTGTGCCAAGGAGGGCGTCATCGCTGAAGTTAAGAAGCGCGAGCATTATGTCAGCCCCAGCCTGAAGCGTAAGCAGAAGTCTGAAGCTGCCCGTAAGAACAAGAGAAAGTTCTACTAATAGATATCCCTCTTTTGTTGATGCTCAAAATCCCCGCAGGCGAATGGTCTGCGGGGATTGTTTTGTATGGCGTATTTCACAAGAAGACAGAAAAACAGAATGTGATTATTATATAAAATAAGCATTGACACAGTAAAAGTTTATCAATATAATAATATCGATACGTCTGGTGCGAATCCGCCAGAGGAAACGTTCATGAATAAAGGAGAATGGTAATATGAGCAAGATTACTGTAATCGGTGCTGGCAGCGTGGGTGCTACCGTGGCCAATGACCTTATGGTGCAGGGTGTAGCTACGGAAATCGTATTGGTGGACGTTAACAAAAAGAAGGCTATCGGTGAAGCTCTGGATATTTACCAGGGTGCGCCGTTCCAATCTCCGGCCATCGTCCGTGGCGGTGATTATGAGGATGCAGAGAATTCAGATATTGTGATTATTACCTGCGGCGTTGCCAGAAAACCGGGCATGACCCGTCTGGATTTGGCAAAGACCAATGTAAGTATTATTAAGGATGTAGCGGCCGGTGTTGTGCCCTATGCTCCCAATGCTGTTTATGTGATCGTTTCTAACCCTGTGGATATCCTTACCTATGTGTTCCATAAGGTATCCGGCCTGCCTGAGAACCAGATTATCGGATCCGGTACCATTCTGGACACCAGCCGGCTCCAGTCCGAACTGGCAAAGCGTTTCTGCATCAGCCCCAAGAATGTGCATGCCCACGTTTACGGTGAGCATGGCGACAGCTCTTTTGTGCCTTGGTCTCTGGCAACCATCGCTAACAACCACATTGATGCCTTTAAGGACAATGTTCCCTACAGCGACCGGATCAACTGGAATCAGGAATATGAGGAAGTGGAGCAGTTCGTCAAGAAGTCCGGCGCGGTTATTATTGAGAATAAGGGCGCTACTTTCTATGCGGTTGCTATGTCCGTGTGCCATATCTGCAAGTGCATTTATAACGGATCCGGCACAGCGCTGACTGTTTCTACCATGATGCATGGCGAGTATGGTGTGGACGATGTATGCCTGTCCACACTGGCAATCGTGGACCGCAAGGGTGTGCGGTGTAAAATCCTTAACAAGCTTACAGATGGGGAAATTGCAAAACTGCAGGCCAGCGCCAACAAGCTCAAGTCCGTGATTGCGGAGCTGGGCGAGTAAGGCAGTAAATTTCAACAATACAAATAACAGATAATGTTAAAAGGGTGTGCCGCAAAATGCGGCGCACCCTTTATGCGTTTTGGATTGCTGGGTCAGAATCTGGGGTTAAATATCCTGTTTATCCAAAAGCCCACACAGGTCATCGGTAACCTGACTGTTGGAAATGGCGCTGCGGATAGCTTGCTCCATGGACTGCTTTTCGAAGCGGCAGCCGGTAAGGGCCTGCTGAACAGCGGCGGGAATCTGCCAATCCATAGTGTCGGAGTTTACACCGGCTTTTTCGATAATGCCGCCTTTTGCCTGCAGCTGCAGCTGAAAATATCCCCAGGAGAAGTAGTCGGCACATTGGAAGGTAAATTGCAGGGGAGCGCCGTAGAGATAGTCCCAGCTTCCATAATGCTTTCCAAGAGTCTCAATGCCGCGTATATCCTCAGCGGACGGGTGTACCGGTTCCGGCTGGAATCCATAAACCTCCTGAAAAGCGGAAAGCATAAACGTTTTCATCTTTTCCACAGTCAGACCGGGACACAGCTCGTTCAGATTGGTTACCCGGGAACGGACGGAAGCCACGCCCTTTGCCTCCAGCTTGGCCTTGGGTGGACTAAGGTACCGCTGCAGCTTATCCATATCCACATCGATCAGCAGCGTGCCGTGGTGATAGGCATGGGTGGCGTTGTGGTAGAAAGCGTTTCCGGAGAATTTCCGGCCTTCCGCAAGCAGGTCGTTTCTGCCGGATTTGACTGCCTGAATCCCGGCAAGAGCGCAGGCTTTGATGATTACAAGCAGCTGCTTATCCAGATCGTAGTAATCCTTGCCTACCAAAAATGTAAAGTTTAGGTTTCCAATATCGTGAAAGACTGCCCCGCCCCCAGAAAGACGACGTGCCAGTACGCCGCCCTCCTGCTCCAGCAGGGAGGTGCGGCACTCTGCCCATGCATTCTGGTTTCTGCCGATGACAACGGTGTTCTGGTTCTGCCACAGATACAGTGTGCAGCCGTCTGCCGGGGTGGTATCCATCAGATACTTCTCCAGCGCCAGATTGTAGTGGGGGTCAAAGCGGTCACTTTCGTAAAAACGGGTGGATTGAATCATAAAATCTCCCTAACACAATAGATTTTCTTTATTATAAAAGCTGCGTAAAATCCTGTCAATGATTATCTGAAAATAACCATTGACAAAGGTGATATATTGGTGTTATATTATATGTTAAATAACAAACGTTATAACATTCGAGGTAACGTCATGAACAAGATTCGACAGGCGCAAATCAAAGAATTTATTGAAAATAAGAATGTTGTCACAATCAAGGAACTGTGTACACGCTTTCCTGATGTATCCCTGATGACCATCCACCGGGATTTGGATGCGCTGGAGGATGCGGGGGCTATTGTGAAATTCCGGGGAGGTGCCCGGTCCGTCCGTTATGCCGGTGACCCGGAGTTTAACGTGCGCATGCGGGAGAATAATGCCGGTAAGCTTTTGATCGCAAAGAAGGCAATGGAACTGATTCAGCCCCACTCCGCTATTTTTCTCGATGCCAGCACCACCAATCTGGCGTTGGCCCGGGTGCTGCCGGATATGAATCTGAATATCTTCACCACCGGTCCCAGCATTGCTCTGGAGCTGTGCCGGCTGCACAATCCGGTGATAACCCTGTGCTGCGGCACCATTAACCGGAAAAATCTGGCTCTTTCCGGGCGAAATACCCTGGAAATGCTGGAGAAAATCAATATAGACATGGCGTTTATCGGTGTATCCGGCTGCAGTGTAGACGCAGGGTTTACCTGCGGAACAGAAGGGGATATGCTGGTCAAACACATGGTTATCCAGAAAGCCCGCACCAGTGTTCTCATGTGCAGCAAGGAAAAACTCAGCTGCCTGATGCCCTACACCTTTGCGGAGTTTTCCGATGTGGATTATTTGATTTCCGATGGCCCTATGCCGGAAAATTTTGTCAAAGCCGCCCAGGAGGCAGGGGTACATTTACTTTAATGCAACCGGAACTGCAAAAAGCAGTTCCGGTTTCTTCGTTTTGGTGTAATTGACTATTGACGAGAATGTTACATGGTGTTATAATTAACATGCTATAACAATGGGAAGTTCTGGATTGCTGTCCTGTGGATGAGTTCGGGACTACCATAGAATAAAAGGAGGACATACCTTTGGCAAATGCAGTTATCATGCCCAAGGCAGGCATCACAGTGGAAAGCTGTATCATTGGCGAGTGGGTAAAGAAAGTTGGCGACAGTGTCAACGTGGGTGATGTTCTGTTCACTTACGAGACCGACAAGGCTTCTTTCGAGTGCGAATCTACCGCAGCCGGCACACTGCTGGAGATCTTCTATCAGGAAGGCGACGAGGTTCCCTGCCTGCAGAATGTCTGCGCAGTTGGCAATCCCGGCGAGGATTGCTCCGCACTGAAGGACGGTTCCGCTTCTGCAGAAGCACCTGCGGAGGCTCCCGCTGCTGCACCTGCTGCAGCTGCTCCTGCCGTTGCTCCCGCAATGGCAACCAAGGCACAGGGTATCCTGATGCCTAAGGCCGGTATCACCGTAGAGTCCTGCATCATCGGTGAGTGGGTCAAGAAGGTCGGCGACCAGGTTAAGGTCGGCGATGTGTTGTTTACTTATGAGACGGACAAGGCTTCTTTCGAGTGCGAGTCCACCGCGGAAGGTGAGCTGCTGGACATCTTCTACGCAGAGGGCGATGAAGTTCCCTGCCTGGTGAATGTTTGCGCCGTTGGTCCTAAGGGTGAGCCCACTGAGTGCCTGAAGGGCATCGGCGGCACACCTGCGCCTGTTGAGGCTGCTCCTGCTGCTGAGGCTGCCCCCGCTGCCGCTGAAGCTCCTGCTGCCGCAGGCCGCGAGATCGTCATTATGCCCAAGGCTGGTATTACTGTGGAATCCTGCCTCATCGGCGAATGGCTGAAGAAGGTTGGCGACCAGGTTAAGGTCGGCGACGTCCTGTTTACTTATGAAACCGACAAGGCTTCCTTCGAGTGCGAGTCCACTGCTGAAGGCGAACTGCTGGAAATCTTCTTCCAGGAAGGTGACGAAGTTCCCTGTCTGGAAGGCGTGTGCGCCATTGGCGTTGCCGGCGCGGCTGCTCCCGCTGCTGCCGCTCCCAAGGCAGGCGCTGCTGTATCTCCCAGAGCCAGAAAGCTGGCTGCTACTGCCGGTGTGGATGCCACTCTGGCAACCGGTACCGGTCCCAACGGCCGCATCATCGAGCGCGATGTGCGTGAGCTGATGGCCAATCCTCCCGTTGTTTCCGAAGTCGCTGCTCCCGTTGCCGCTCCCGCTCCCGCAGCTGCTCCTGTTGCAGAGCCCGTTGCTGTTCCTGCTGCTGCCGCCGCTCCCGCAGCCGAAGCAGAATACAAGGATGTGAAGTTCAGCGGTATCCGCCGCGCAATCAGCAAGTCCATGAAGACCAGCCTGTCCACCATGGCTCAGCTGACTCACAACACCTCCTTCGACGCTACCAATATCCTCAACTACCGCAAGCAGCTGAAGGCTGCCGGCGGCGAGTATGCTGGCATCACTCTGGGCGATATCATTCTGTATGCGGTTTCCCGCACACTGCTCAACCACCCCGACCTGAACGCCAATATGCTGGATGATAACTCCATCCGCCTGTTCAACCATGTGAACCTGGGCGTAGCTGTGGATACTCCCCGCGGCCTGATGGTTCCCACTATCTTCCATGCTGACCAGATGAGCCTGCTGGAGATCTCCAAGGCTGTTAAGGCTCTGGCTGCTGAGTGCCGTGACGGCGCTATCAGCCCCGACAAGCTGTCCGGTGGTTCCTTCACTGTTTCCAACCTGGGCAATATGGGCGTTGAGTCCTTTACTCCCGTTATCAATCCTCCCCAGACCGGCATTCTGGGCGTCTGCGGTACCATTGACCGTGTACGCAAGGGTAAGGATGGCTCCATCGAGATTTACCCCGCAATGGGCCTGTCTCTGACTTATGACCACCGTGCAGTTGATGGCACTCCCGCTGCCAAGTTCCAGAAGGAACTGGGTCAGAATCTGGAGAACTTCACTGTTCTGCTGTCCAAGTAAGGAGCGACACCTATGGAAATTTTTGATCTGTTGGTTGTGGGTGGCGGTCCCGGCGGTTACATGTGCGCAGAGCGCGCCGCGCAGGGTGGCATGAAGGTTGCTCTGTTCGAAAAGCGGGCTCTGGGCGGTACCTGCCTGAATGAGGGCTGGATCCCCACTAAGACTCTTCTGAACTCTTCCAAGATGTACCGCCATGCTACGGAAAGCGCTGCATTTGGTGTTACCGCTCAGGGTGTTACCTACGATCACGCAAAGGTAGTGGAGCGTAAGAATAAGGTGGTTAAGACCCTGGTTTCCGGCGTGGGCGCAACCATGAGCGCCAACAAAGTCACTGTGATTACCGGTAATGCGGTTATCAAGGGCAAGAATGAGCAGGGCTTCGCGGTTGAGGCGAACGGTCAGGTATATACCGGCCGCCGCCTGACCATTGCCTCCGGTTCTGAGACTGTGGTACCTCCTGTGCCCGGCCTGAAGGAAGGTATTGAAAAAGGCTTCGTGCTGACCAACCGGGAAGTACTGGACGAGAAACAGCTCCCCAAGAAGCTGGTAGCTATCGGCGGCGGTGTTATCGGTCTGGAGATGGCTTACTACTTTGCCAGTGTCGGCGTGGACGTAACCGTAATCGAGATGATGCCCAAGATCGCCGGCGCTACCGATCCTGAGATCTGCAAGGTGCTTACCGATGCATTCTCCAAGCGGGGCATGACCTTTAAGCTCTCCTGCAAGGTTCTGGAAGTGAAGGACGGCGTTGTGGTTTATGAAGAAAACGGCCAGAAGCAGGAGATCGCCTGCGACAAGGTGCTGCTGGCTGCCGGACGGAAGCCCTCCACCGCCGGTATCGGTCTTGAGAGCCTGAACCTGCAGATGGACCGGGCAGCCATCGTGACCGACCGCCACCTGTGCACAACCGTGCAGAACGTGTATGCTGTGGGTGACTGCAACGGCAAGGTCATGCTGGCTCACACCGCTTACCGTGAGGCTGAGGTTGCGGTCAACCACATGCTGGGCAAGCCCGATGAGATGCGCTATGACGTAATCCCCGCTGTTATCTACACTGATCCGGAGGTGGCTTCCGTAGGCCACTCCAAGGAAGGCGCTGAAAAGCTGGGTATGACCGTGAAAGAGGTCAAGCTCCCCATGTCCTATGCCGGAAGATACCTGGCAGAGACTGAGGGCGGCAAGGGCTTCATCAAGCTGGTCATTGACACAGATAAGAAGCGTCTGGTAGGCTGCCATATGGTTGGCTCTTACGCATCCGAAATTATTATGACTGCAACAATGATGGTGGATACCCAGCTGACGCCGGAACGCCTGCAGAAGATGGTATTCCCCCATCCCACTGTTGCTGAAATAATCCGTGAAGCAATTTTCCATTAATATATAAGGAGGAACATCTAAAATGCCCAAGAATTTGTATGTGGATCCATCCGTTGTTCGTGCACCCAGTAAGGTCACCTTCAATGAGATCCCTGTCAACCAGTACAACAAGACTGTTAAGGAAGAGCTGGACTCCGGTAAGTTCACCAAGGAAGACCTGATCCGCATCTTCCGGGATATGACTGTTCTGCGTGAGTTCGAGACCATGCTCAACAGCATCAAGACCCAGGGTGGTTACAACGGCGTTGACCACACTTATCCCGGCCCCGCTCACCTGTCCATCGGTCAGGAAGCGGCTTGCGTCGGCCAGGCATACCTGCTGGATCAGAACGACTTCGCGTTCGGCAGCCACCGCAGCCACTCCGAGATCCTGGCAAAGGCTCTGTCCACCATCAACAAGATGAGCGACGAGCAGCTGATGGATGTTATGGAGAACTTCCTGGGCGGTAAGTGCCTGCGCGCGGCTCAGAAGCTGGGTGAGGCCAAGGACGTGAAGGATCTGGCTATCCGCTTCATCCTGTACGGCACCCTTTCCGAAATCTTCGCCCGTGAGACCGGCTTCCATCTGGGTATGGGCGGCTCCATGCACGCTTTCTTCCTGCCCTTCGGTATTTACCCCAACAACGCTATCGTTGGCGGTTCCGGCACCATTTCCACCGGCGCTGCTCTGTTCAAGAAGGTTAACAACAAGCAGGGTATCTGTGTATGTAACGTTGGTGACGCTGCTATGTCCCGCGGTCCTGTGTGGGAAGCTCTGAACTTCTCCGCTATGGATCAGTACAAGACCATTTGGGAATCCCATACTGAGGGCATGCCCATCCTGTACAACATCTTCAACAACTCCTACGGCATGGGCGACCAGACCCGCGGCGAGACCATGGGTCAGGGCGTTATGGCC
This sequence comes from Faecousia sp., assembly GCA_045577435.1. Classification (GTDB taxonomy): domain Bacteria; phylum Bacillota; class Clostridia; order Oscillospirales; family Oscillospiraceae; genus Faecousia. The sequence continues at coordinate 43,161 of JAZNIL010000011.1, forward strand.
CGTATCGGTTCCGGCGTCAGCCCCACCCAGTTCCACGCAGAGACCGTTGACGGCTTCAATCCTCTGGCAGTGATCGATGCCATGGAGCGCAAGCTGGAGCTGCTGCGTAACGGCCAGGGCCCCGTCATGCTGGAAACCATTACTTACCGTTTCTCCGGCCACTCCGTTTCCGACCAGAACGCATACCGCACCAAGGAAGAAATGGACGCTTGGAAGGAAATCGATCCTCTGGTTACCTATCCCGCAGCTCTGATCGAGGCCGGTGTGATGACTCAGGCTGATGTGGATGCTATCCTGGCAGAGACCAAGGAGCGTATGACCATCATCTGCAAGGCAGCTGCTGACCCCGAGATCAGCCCCTACTGCGATTTCAACAAGGATCCCGCTGTTGTTGAGCGCCTGATGTTCTCCAACGAGCAGGTTGTTGCATTCGATGACCGTGAGCCTGAGTACCTGGTTCCCAAGGAAGAGGCTGAGGGTTACAAGAAGATCAAGAGCAAGATCCGTAACTCTGTGGATGAGAATGGCAAGCCCGTATCCAAGATGAAGATGTTCAACCTCCGCGACGCTATCTCCGAGGTTATCTGGGATCGCTTCTATGAGGATCCTACCTTGATCGCCTACGGTGAAGACTGCCGTGACTGGGGTGGCGCATTCGCTATCTACCGTGGCATGATGGACGCTCTGCCTCACTGCCGTCTGTTCAACTCCAACCTGGCTGAAGGCGCTATCGTTGGTACTGCTGTTGGTTACGCTATGTCCGGCGGCCGCGCTCTGGTCGAGCTGATGTACGCTGACTTCATCGGCTGCGCCGGTGACGAAATCTTCAACCAGATGGCTAAGTGGCAGTCCATGTCCGCCGGCATCCTGAAGATGCCTGTTGTCCTGCGTGTTTCCGTCGGTTCCAAGTACGGCGCACAGCACTCTCAGGACTGGACCGCACTGTGTGCACACATCCCCGGCCTGAAGGTTTGCTTCCCCGCAACTCCTTGGGAAGCTAAGGGCCTGATGGAGACCGCTCTGAAGGGCACTGACCCCGTGGTCTTCTTCGAGTCTCAGAGAATCTACGACGTGGGCGAGCAGTTCCACGAGGGCGGCGTTCCCGCTGAGCGTTACGAGATCACCATCGGCGATACCAACAAGGTTCGCGACGGTAAGGATGTCACCATTCTGACTCTGGGCGCAGTTCTGTACCGCGCTGTTGCTGCAGCTAAGGAGCTGAGCGAAAAGTACGGCATGGAAGCTGACCTGATCAACCTGCACTCCATGGTTCCTCTGGATTACACCAAGATCATCGAGTCCGTCAAGAAGACCGGCCGCGTTGTTCTGGTTTCC
>JAZNIL010000012.1:0-3991 GCA_045577435.1 Faecousia sp.
GGTTGGTGAGCCTCCGAGGTACTTTTTTGGATGGACGGTTGTTTATATAGGACGGACAAAAGGGGAGCAGAGGATAAAAACCCTTGTTATTACATACTTTTTTACAAAAAAATGTTGACTTTTTCCATTTATTGCGTATAATAAGTTTCTGTATGGACACTAAAAAGGATATTAGCATTGTAAAATGCGATACTATGGCAGAAATCCGCCGGGAGAATGTGGTTGTTGGAATCAAACAACTGAAAAAAGCCCTGCGTTCAGGCCGCGTCCTGTCCGCTTATTTTGCGCTGGATGCAGACCCTGCCGTTACAGAACCGGTTGCCCGGCAATGCACAGAAAGCAACGTTCCCGTTGCGTGGGTAAAGACAATGACGCAGCTTGGAAGGCTTTGCGGAATTGATGTTGGCGCCTCTGCCGCAGCAACTGTCACCAATGATTGATTCTTACGGATTTATCCGTGGAATATATCCGCCGAAAGGCGAGAACGAAAGAAAGGAGAAAATTGATGCCTACTTTTAATCAGCTCGTGAAGTATGGCCGTAAGCAGGTTGCGTACAAGTCTACCGCTCCCGCTCTGCAGAGAGGTCTGAATACCTTGGAGAACAAGGCAACTACTTTGCCCTCCCCCCAGAAGCGTGGCGTTTGTACCGCTGTTCGTGTTACCAGCCCCAAGAAGCCTAACTCCGCATTGCGTAAAATCGCCCGTGTGCGTTTGACCAATGGTATGGAAGTTTCCGCTTATATTCCCGGTGTTGGCCACAACCTGCAGGAGCACTCCGTGGTACTGATTCGCGGCGGTCGTGTTAAGGACCTCCCCGGCGTACGTTACCACATCGTCCGTGGCACTTTGGATACTCAGGGTGTTCAGGGTCGTATGCAGTCCCGCTCCAAGTACGGTGCAAAGCGTCCCAAGGCAGGTAAGAAGTAATTCTTAAGCCGAAGACAAAAAATGAATTATCCCAAGCCTATTCGCAAGGCAAATCCTTGCCAAGGTTTTTCTATATATCAGGAATTACCTCTGGCAAGCACAACGAAAGGTAACTTTCGAGTACCGATGAAATCATTAATATATGAAGGAGGGAAGCAAAGTGCCCAGAAGAGGTAATGTTCCCAAAAGAGAGGTTCTGCCCGATCCTCAGTATAATTCCGTTTTGGTTACCAAGCTGGTTAACAGCATTATGCTGGACGGTAAAAAGGGCGTAGCTCAGAAGGTCGTTTACGGCGCTTTTGAGATTGTTGAGAGCAAGACCGGCAAAAACGGCCTGGAAGTGTTCCAGCAGGCAATGGAAAACATTATGCCCGCAGTTGAGCTGAAGGCTCGCCGTGTTGGTGGCTCCACTTATCAGGTTCCTATTGAAGTTCGTCCCGAGCGTCGTCAGACTCTGGGTCTGCGTTGGATCACCACTTACAGCCGCGGTCGTAGTGAGAACACTATGCGCGAGCGTTTGGCTGCTGAGATTATGGATGCTGCCAACAACACCGGTGCTTCTGTGAAGAAGCGCGAAGACGTCCACAAAATGGCCGAAGCCAACAAGGCATTCGCTCATTTCCGTTGGTAATAAAGGAGATCTTCAATGGCTGGAAGAGAGTATTCCCTGGAAAATACCAGAAACTTTGGCATCATGGCACACATTGATGCCGGTAAGACCACTACCTCCGAGCGTATCCTGTTCTACACCGGTAAGAACTACAAAATCGGTGAGACCCACGATGGCTCTGCCACTATGGACTGGATGGCGCAGGAGCAGGAGCGTGGTATTACCATCACCTCTGCTGCAACCACCTGTTTTTGGAAGGGTTGCCGCTTGAACATCATCGACACCCCGGGCCACGTGGACTTCACTGTTGAGGTTGAGCGTAGCTTGCGTGTGCTGGACGGTGCAGTTACCGTTCTGTGTGCAAAGGGTGGCGTTGAGCCCCAGACCGAGACCGTTTGGCGTCAAGCCGACGAGTACAAGGTCCCCCGTATGATCTATATCAACAAGATGGATATTATGGGTGCAGACTTCTACCGCGTTCTGGATATGATTGATGAACGTCTGAAGTGTAATGCAGTGCCCATCCAGCTGCCCATCGGCAGTGAGGCATTCTTCAAGGGCAACATCGACCTGGTGGAGATGAAGGCAAATGTCTTCTACGACGACAAGGGTTTGGATGTTCGCGTTGAGGATATCCCCGAGGATATGGAAGATATTGCTAACGAGTACCATGAGAAGCTGCTGGATGCTGTTTCTTCTTTGGATGACGACGTTGCAATGATGTATCTGGAGGGTGAGGAAGTCCCTGTTGATATGATTAAGGCCGTAATCCGTAAGGCTACCATCGCCAATGAGATGGTTCCCGTTGTTTGTGGTACGTCCTACAAGAACAAGGGTGTTCAGCAGGTTCTGGACGCTGTTGTTGATTATATGCCCAGCCCCGTGGATAAGAAGGGCATTAAGGGCGTTAACCCCGACACCGAGGAGGAGGATTTCCGTCCTGCTTCCGACGACGCACCCTTCTCCGCTTTGGCATTCAAGATTGCTACCGACCCCTTTGTTGGTAAGCTGTGCTTCTTCCGTGTGTACTCCGGTACGCTGGAAAAGGGCACCACTGTCTTGAACTGCACCAAGGGCGCTAAGGAGCGTCTGGGTCGTATTCTGCAGATGCACGCAAACCACCGAGAGGATATCGACAAGGTATACGCCGGTGATATCGCTGCTGCAGTTGGTGTGAAGAACACCACCACCGGCGACACCTTCTGTGATGAGAATCATCCCATCATTCTGGAATCTATGGTGTTCCCCGAGCCTGTTATCTCCGTTGCAATCGAGCCCAAGACCAAGGCTGGTCAGGAAAAGATGGGTATCGCTCTGTCCAAGCTGGCAGAGGAAGACCCCACCTTCAAGACCTACACCGATCAGGAAACCGGTCAGACCATCATTGCCGGTATGGGCGAGCTGCACTTGGAAATTATCGTTGACCGTCTGCTCCGTGAGTTCAAGGTCGAGGGTAACGTAGGTGCGCCTCAGGTTGCTTATAAGGAGACTATCCGCAAGGAAGTGGAGCAGGATACCAAGTATGCCCGTCAGTCCGGCGGTAAGGGTCAGTACGGTCACGTTAAGATTCGTGTTGAGCCCAACGAACCCGGCAAGGGCTATGAGTTCGTCAACGCTGTTGTGGGCGGTGCTATTCCCAAGGAATATATCCCCGCAGTTGATGCAGGTATTCAGGGCGCAATGAACGCCGGCGTGCTGGCAGGCTACCCTGTGGTTGACGTAAAGGTCACCTTGTTCGACGGCTCTTACCACGAGGTTGACTCCTCTGAAATGGCATTTAAGATTGCCGGTTCTATGGCATTCAAGGAAGCCTGCAAGAAGGCAAACCCCGTGATTCTGGAGCCTATTATGAAGGTTGCTGTCACTGTTCCCGATGAGTATATGGGCACCGTTATCGGTGATATCACTGCTCGCCGCGGCAACATTCTGGGTCAGATTACCCGTACCGGTGCTGTCCAGATTGATGCAAACGTACCTCTGTCCGAGATGTTCGGCTACGCCACCGACCTGCGTTCCAAGACTCAGGGCCGTGGTAACTACACGATGGAGCCCAGCCACAACTCTGAGCTGCCCAAGTCCAAGACTGAGGAAATTATGAAGATCCGCTCCAAGGCATAATTCAAGGAAAATAAAAATTTTTCTTGTATTTGTACGCACTTTGTAGTACAATGCATATGTGAGCGCATTTTCCAAATGCAAAATTAAAAAATTTAACTATAATACAAAACTAGGAGGAAATTTCAAATGGCAAAGCAGAAATTTGAAAGAACTAAGCCTCACGTCAACATTGGTACTATCGGCCACGTTGACCACGGCAAGACCACTCTGACCGCTGCTATCACCAAGTACCTGTCTATGCAGGGCTACGCTGACTTCGAGGACTACGCTTCCATCGATAAGGCTCCCGAAGAGAAGGCTCGTGGTATCACGATCAACACCGCTCACGTTGAGTA
>JAZNIL010000013.1:0-2028 GCA_045577435.1 Faecousia sp.
GCTTTCGTAGCTGAAGAAGTTGTCCAGCTGGTCCATGCCCTCATAGGAATATACCCAGTTGTCCACAGCCATGTAGAGATAGCCGTCCGCAGCACCGCCGCAATAGACAATGGGAGATACCGCATTGTTCGTATCCTTCAAAATCTGCTTGCACAGCATTTCCAGCTCTGCCGTGGTTTCCGGAATTTCCCAACCATACTGCTGGAACAGGCTCTTGTTGTAAACGATGCCGCCCAAAGAGGCATACTCGGGAATTGCGTAAACAGTGCCATTATAGCTGCAGACTTCCTGTGTATTTCCGGTCAGGCTTTCTGCTACGGTCTTGCCGGTGGAAAGCTGGGCGTTATACACATCATCCAGCGGTTCTACCCAGCCCTCAATGGCCCAGCGCTTGATGGAGTCAATGCTTCGATAGCTGTAAACATCCGCCAGGTTGGTATTGCTCTCCAAACGGGAGGCAGTGGTGGTGGCAATGCTGGGATTGAAAACGATTTTTACCAGCACATCCGGATGCTCTGCCATAAACGCCTCGGCGATCTTTTCGTAGGGAATACTTCCGTAGCCGGCCTTCAAAACCTCCCATTTGAGGATTCGTCTGCCGTCAGCACTGTCGCTGTCTTCTCCTGAACCGCATGCTGCTACGGACAGCATCAGTCCCATTGCAAGCACACAGCACAAAATTTTGAGAATTGTTTTTTTCATCAATGATTCCTCCTTTTGGTTGGGTGGTTAAAACGGAATTACAAAACGGCCTTCGCCAGGATCTAAGTAGAAGGTGTAAACACCGTCAGAAGGCAGCTCCACAACCTTTTGTTCTCCCAGCCGATACATCAAAAGATGTGTAGCGTTTTGAAACTGAACGGTAACCTGATTGTCCAGCTTCTCCAGCGGATCAGCCATATTCACGATCATAAATGCATCCTTGGCAGAATTGCTTTGATCCTTCGCTGTAAACGCGCCGGCCATCACATCCTGCTCGCAGGACAAAAATTTCATACGATCGTGGGACTTCAAAGGCTCGGTAAGATTCGCAAAGAGCTGGTTATCCAGCATCTCGTTAGCGTTCATAAACATTGTGCCCGCCCAATCGTATGCCATATAGGCATCCTCCATGGCGTGGACCTCATTGTTTACGATCTTTGCCGCGTCATACACCCATGTGTAGGTGTCGGTTTTATAATCGTACAGGGAATAGCCGTCTTCCCTGGTGAAGTTTATTTCGTTGCCCGGAGAGCTGTAGGTGTAGTAAGCAAACTCCCGCACACCGAATGCCATACCGGAATAGATTTGAAACCGCAGGTCAGCGATGTTGTCCAGATTTCTCATGCCTGTGAAGTCTCCCGTGGCCTGAACAAAGGCACGAACCTCACAGTCCGCTTCCTTCGCCTTCTGTGCCATTATCTCCATATTTCTGAGGAATCCATCCCGAATGTAGTACTCACTGCCGTTAGACATATACGGATAAAAGTCCCAGCAAACATACCCCAGCAAAGGTGCAATATGCTCAAAGTAGTAGTCTACATATTCGCTATAGGTGTAATCATTATCCTCTGACAGCGCTTCCGAGTTATCCCCAACATAGGAAGGAAGCAGGTTAATAAAGATCTCGCCGCCTACATCGCTGTTTTGCGCGATATATTTTTGATACAGCTCCACCTGCCATACAATGGTGTCCATTTCCTGAACGTTGGGTTCATCAAAACCAAAGTTTCCGCCGTATGCCGGATGGTCAATGTACAGGTTGTTTTCATCGAACATTTTGGAAATGACTCGCTCAAATTCGTCCTTGGTGTCGATCTCATCCTTGAAGTTTCTGCCAAAGCCGTAGAACGACCAGTCACGGACAAAATACTGAATGCCTGCCTTCTGCGCAAGATCCAAAACGATCAACGCTTCCTCCTGTGTAACCTCGCTGCGCTGGGCAATGGTATCGTAAATATCGCTGCCGGTCATCCAGGCATCGCCCTCATATAGGGCAATGGCTTTTGTGAAACCGGCTTCTGCCAGCTTCCGGTAAGCATCCTCAAG
>JAZNIL010000014.1:0-6967 GCA_045577435.1 Faecousia sp.
ATCATCTTCCACTGAGTAAAATGATCTAATTTCTCCGTATCAAAAGAAATTGTCAGACCCTTATGGATATCCGGGTTATAAATAGATGCCTTTCCAAGATCTGCAAAAGCCTGTCGGTTTAGTCCCTGCCAATATCGTAAACAGATTGAACGGTCAGTTGGTCTTTCAGCTCTGCGGCGTTATGGCTTGTCTTCGCAAACAGCGTTACAGGGGCGGTACTTGTCACATCCACATAGTTATCTGACAACACCACATCAGCCTCTTTAAAATCAATCTCCACATATTTTGCAAAAGCACTTGCAGATACTGTAATCTCCACGCCGTCGGCACGATCCTTGATCTCTACCCGGATATTGGGCTCTTTCCACGCAATGTCCTTGGGAAGCGCGAACAGAAGGGTTTGGCGCATCAGGAAAGTTCCGTCCTCATCATACACATCCGCATAGAAATAGCAATCCTGAGGGGCTGTCATTGCTTCATCCGATACACTCCCAATATCCAATGAGGACAGGGCATCCACCGTATACTGTAGCTCTGCTTCCTCAAGAACCGTAAAGTCATTGCGGCACAAATAAGTTTTTACCTTGCCGGAAACTGTCTGCATGGTCTCGCTGGCGATGTTCACCTTGATTTGTCCATCCTCGTGGAAAAGGGCGCAAGCCACGGGGGCATAGAATTTCTTTGCAGCATAGTGCAGTGCCTTGTATCTGCCAAAATAATCCATGCTGGACCAGGAAGCCACTGGCCAGCAGTCATTGAGCTGCCAATACACAGAACCCATGCAGCAGCCCCGAATTCTTCTGAAATACTCCACGCCGTACTTGATGGCATCTGCCTGCAAGATCTGCGAAGTATATACCAGAGAAGGGAAACTCACGGGGTAAGGATAGTTGGCACGAATATAAAAATCCGTATTTTTAGTGCCCAGCGTGCATTTTTGATGGTTGCGCATAACCTCGCTGAACAGATCCATATCCTTCTGTTCTGCAAAGGTTCGAATGGTCTTCATGGGAGGCATAGATTCAAATCCAAATTCAGAGCAGAAACGGAACTTGTGCTTGCGGTACTCTGTGAAAGGCTTTTCTCCGTTCCAAACCTCCCAGAAATGCTGGTCACCCCGGGAAGGATCGTCAGGATCGTCAAAGTTTCCGCCGTTGGAGGGAGAAGAAGGCCAATAGAATACATCCGGTGCTACCCGACCGCACAGCTCCGGCAGGATATTCTCATAGAATTCTAAGTAATGCTCCTTTACCAAAGGACCGTCGCATATCAAATTGCCCTTGCCGTCACCCCAATGCAAAATGGCGGATTCCATCTCATTGTTGCCGCACACCAAGCCCAGACAGGCACGGTGACGGAAACGGCGAAGCTGCTGCTCGCATTCCAGACAAAGCGTTTCTTTAAATTCTTCGCTCAGGTAGATGTTACAGCAGGCAATCATAAAATCCTGCCACACGATCAGTCCGTAACGGTCGCACAAATCAAAGAAAAATTCCTCAGGATAGTATGCGCCGCCCCATACCCGCAGGCAGTTAAAGTTGGCATCGATACAGCTTTTTATCAGCTTTTCCGTTTTTTCCTCTGTGATACGGCTTAAAATATTGTCCTGAGGCACATAGTTAGCACCCATGGCAAAAATCTTGACGCCGTTGACCACAAAACAGAATTCCTCACCGTATTGATCCGGTGCTCTGCTGATAGTCAAGGTCCTTAGTCCGATTTGCTTGCTCTGGCGGTCAATTACCTCATCCTGATAGACCAGCTCCACCTCTACGGAATACAGATTTTGCTCGCCGTAGCCATTGGGCCACCACAGCTTGGGGTTCTCAATTTTAATCTCCCCGTGGCCATTTTCCAGCAGATAGCGCTTACCATCTACTACGGCATACTGACGGCACTGGGGACTTGCGTGCTTTGTCTGCACATTCAGCGTAAGCGTTACATTGCCATTTTCGTGCTTTTGTCGAATCTCCACATCCTCCAGGCGATCCACTTCATAACTCCGAAGCCATACCGGCCGGAAGATGCCCATATCCGGCAGCTTGGGACCCCAGTCCCAGCCGGACATATAGAGTGCTTTACGAAGCTGCGCGGCGCCCTGAAGGGTATCCGCATTGGTGTACACGTGCCTCTGCGCCTCCATTTTGCGGAAATACGCATTGGGCGACGCGAAATCCAGCCGGATCGTATTGGTACCCAGCTTCAACCGATCCTTCACATCGTATACAAAGGTTCTGTGCATATTTTTTACGCTATCGAGCTTTTCGCCGTTTAGGAAAATATCGCAGATGGTGTCCAAGCCCTCAAAAACCAACTCCATAAAGCTATGCTTCTCAGCCACCTGAAATGTGGCATAAAAGCTGCAGGGATCCTCGCAAAGTGCAGTGGCCTTGTGCTCATTCAGACCATAAAAGGGATCTTCCATCAGCTTATTATCCAGTAAAACACCGTACAAAGAGCAAGGGGCATCACAGGGGATGTCCCGATGCTCTTTATAAGTCATTTTCCATTGTTTGATCTCTAAATGGGTCATCTTTCATACCTCTCTCCCATTTTCTTTGGGGCATTCAAGCCATTGGCACTACGATCCGGTTCGGCACTTCCCGCAAAGATACATTATTTTGCACTGCGTAGGCCGCCGCACTGCCGGAAGAGCCGCCGCCTACAACGATTACATCATAGCTTTCGCCCACTGTTACATTCTTCGTAATCGTTAACGCATTACCCATAGTGTCCTCCAATTATTTGTTGTAGTAAACGTGCTCTACTTCAAACAAATTCTTGCTTACGGTGATCTTTGTACCGCCCAATTCCGATTCTAAATATCGGTCAAAGGTTCCTGCCTTCAGACCAAAGGTCAGACGAATGCCGTCATAGAGAATGCTGACACTGTTTTTATGGGAATGGCCGCAGAATACCCCTTCAAAATTGTACTTTTTCAAGATGTTCCACAAGCCGTATTCCGAATGGATTCCCTTAAATGCCTCACCTTTTGTACCAAAATCGCCATTTTGGGCAGTTACATCCTCTCCAATGGTATACAGCTCGGCATTGCTCAAGCCCTGATCCGACTGATATCCCGATTCATAGGCGCCCGCAGCAAACTGAGAGATGGGAATATGGAACGCCAGTAGCTTGCCCACCGTTCCACCGGTGGCTGCATCAATATTTTTGCAGCTTTCTTCCAGCCATTCAACCTGATCTGCGCCAAAGCCGATCTCGGTCTTGATCTTCTCGCCTGCATTATAAGTCAGCGGCTGACCCGCTTCATTCAGCGCACCGTAGCCATCGGCGAATGCGTGTGTACAGCCGTTGGAATCCATCATAAAAATCGTTTCGATGAGCTGTCCGTCCTGCACAATGCCAATGCTGTAATTTCCGTTACCTGTCAGGTTATTCCGCTTAAACAGACAATTTTCTGCCTGCTCCAGCTGCTCACACTGCCAGGTTACGCCCATCATAGATTCGTTGTCGTGATTGCCGAAAACCGGCGCCCATGGAATATTCAGGCTCTCCATATAGGTAATGAGTCCCTTGAATATCTCACCGCTGTCATCGAATTCGCCATAAATAAGATCTCCGGTCATAAGGATCAGATCCGGGTTGGTCTTTTTGACCGCGTCCTCGATATATCGGTAGCAATTTGTATACTTCTCCTGCTCTGTCAGCGGGTTTTTATTACCCAAACGCTCCATGGTGCGTGCCTGACCGGCATCAATGATCTGTGTGTCGGTCAGCTGCAGGATCACCACATCCCGTCCGCTCTCTACCTCCACCGCAAAGTCCACAAGATCGGTGATTTCCCGTTCCCCGGAGATCCACCGGGCGGTCAGGGTTTCCACATAGGTGTATTCCCAAACACCCTTTTTGCTGATATATAAACCGTCACTATACCATCCGTCGAATACGCAGCCTTCCTTTTCCACCTGGGGCAGCTCGTAGTCAGATTTGTATTCGATCACAAAGGTATCGTTTTCCACCGGCAGAGAGGATTCGGTAACCGTTCCGCCGCTTAGCTCCAGGCGGACAGAATATTGCTTTGGCTGCATAATGGCCGTTACCACTGTGTCTTCGGTGACAGCAGAAAAGTCCGTCCGATCCCACACAGTTTGGTAGCCTTTGACCTGTACCGGGTTGGGAATATCCGTCAGTTCCGCTCCTTTGGGGATGGTTTTCACCACATCCACATAGCCCCCCTGCCGGAAGGTAACGGAAACAGTCTGTTCTGGCTGCCCGCCGCAGCCAGCCAAACACAAAGCTGCTGCCAGCAGCAAGCAAATCAGTCTTTTCATTGGATATCTCCTCAATTATCCTTTAATACCGCCCATAGTCAGGTTGCCCAGCAGACGCTTGTGGAAGCAAGCAAACAGCACCAGCGTAGGAATCAGCATAAAGATCGCGGCAGTCATACGCATCGGAACGGTAGAAAGCTCATTGATCGTAACATAGGACATCCGATACATACCCAGCGCAAGGGTAGGATAGGAGGGCAAGTACACCAGCGGTGTCTGATAATCGTTCCAGAAGGTGATAAAGTTTATCAGCATAACGGTGAAGAAGGTGTTTTTTGCCATCGGCATAATAATCTTCAGCATCACTGTCCAGTTGCCTGCACCATCGATACGGGCAGCCTCGGTATATGCCACCGGTATTGTCCGGAACATATTGTAAAACACCAGGAAATAGATGCCTAAGAAGTGTGCCTTCATCAGCCACAATCCCCAAATTTTATCGTAAATTCCTAAAGACATAGCCATACTGATCTCAGCAGGCAGGCTGCCTACAATGGGCAGTGCCATCACAATAATGACGACAGAGTAAATCACCTTGGAGAATTTATATGAATACCGGGCACACAGATACGCCGTCACGTAGGGCACCAATGTACCAAAGAAGGAACACCCTACACTATACAGCATAGAGTATACAAACATCTGCATCACATTTACATATTCGGTTGCTCCTGTCTGCGTGGATACCGGAACGTAAAATTCATTGTAGATAGTGGAGAAATTCCAGGTCCATTCCTTCGGTAAACCAATAATGTTTAACCGGAATTCCCGCTGGGTTTTAAAAGCTGTAATGAACGCCCAAAGCAGCGGCAGGAACAAACAAACAGCATAAATCACAAGACAGATCAGTACGGCCACCTTAAAGAACGACCATTGATCGCTTTGACGGAGTGTTTTCCTGTTTTTCAAACTCATATTCAGCACCTCAATCCTCACTGGGGCCGTGTTTTTCCAGCAGACGCTTTACAAGCATCGTCACCGGCACTACGACCACGGTCATCAAAACGCCCATTGCGGAAAGTATGGGGTATTCCGCAACGGATTTTGCCCCCTGCGTTTTAACATACAGGTAATAGCCATAGGTTTGCACGCCATCCGGCGCGTTTTCACCGAAGAAGGAAAACAGATTGAAATGGTTTGTAAAGATGGTTGCCACGCCTGCAATCATAAAGGTCATTAAAGTAGGAAACACCATCGGCAGGGTCACATGCCAAAACTCCTGGAATACAGATGCTCCGTCAATCTGTGCCGCACCGGCCAGCTCGTCGGAGATGCCGCTCATGGAGTTGGAATACATCAAGACCGAGGTACCAAAGCCGATCAGCACATTATAAAACACTAAGAAGGCGTAGCAGGTATCGGAATTGACCATCAGGCCTTCCATCGTGATACCGAAAAACTGGGAGAAAACCCCCGGAACAGCTCTTTCCACAAAGAACTGGTAAATCGTTGCCAAAACAATGGCAGAGATGATGGAAGGGATAAAAAGAATCACGCGGAAAAAGCCGTGAAGCGGCATTTTTTTATAAATGTAGTAGGAGAAAAACAGTGCCAGAGGAATGCCGATGCCGTGGGTCAGCAGATACGATAGGATAGATACGCCAAGAATACTCAGCATCTGCGGATTCTCGGTCATCATTTGGAACGCATTGCGGATGTTATCCATCGTCCACGTGGTGGTGTGATTGGCGACATCGATTTTTTGGAAGGCCATCATAATGGATCTGGCATTCACACCAATATAAAACACCAGGAACTGAATAACCGGGAATGCCATTAAAAGAATGTAAAATCCCAAATCCCTGCGTTTCTGATTGGTGTGTCGTTTTGGTATTCTATTCATAAATATGTGCCTCCTGCAATTCTTTATGTTATCGGCAAACAATAATCAGTCGCACACATCACAGTAAACTCTATGATGATCAGAGCCAGGATGCCGTGGTGTGTCAATGCAGTTTCTTGCATGCTGAAAACGATCCGTAACGGGAAAATATGAGGGGGTTTGGCAAATTCGCACAAACCCTCCTCACATTTTTAATGCTTACGGAATGTTGATGCTATGATTTCCCGAAAGGTGTTTACTGATAAGCCAGTTTTTTAGGAACGGGATAACCGTCTACAATTGTCCAGAAGTCGTTTGCGAAAGCGGAGACATCGGGAGCAGCGGCTCTCATCGCAGCACGATCGGCATAGCAGGCAGCCTCCAGTGTTGCGTAGTGCGGTTCTACGCCTTGCGTGTAGTAGTTATCTGCGCCAACAACGAAGAAATTGCTTTCCTGGGTGCTGCCGTAGATCTGACCCAGTGCATAGCCCCAGCCGTTATTGTTCGTCAAGGGTTCTGCGTATTCCACGATCACGTTCTTCAGTTCCACATCCCAGTAGGCAACATTAAACAGAACGCTGGTGCTGTGATACCAGGGGTTGGCATCGCCCACATGGGCAAACAGATCCTGGATATTTGCACGGAAGTACACATTTTCCAGTGCGCCCTGTCCCTTCATTGCCAGGAAGGAGCCTCTGCCCCATACGGTAGCATTGACGAAGGAGATGTTCTTCAGAACTGCGCCTTCCACTTCGACGCCGTTGCCGTTAGTACCGAAGAGTTCTCCAAAGAAGCCGCCTGTCGAGTCTTCAGCGGAGGTCTTGGAGCACATGTTGAAAATGGAGTAGCCCTG
>JAZNIL010000015.1:0-8917 GCA_045577435.1 Faecousia sp.
GAGTCACTGCTGGGCGTTGAGTTCGGCATGGACAAGGCACAGCGCATACGCACCTTCGACAGCGGTTCGTCACACGCCATGACCATGATGGCCGTGGAGCTCGACGCCGAGGGCAAGCCCACCATGTGGAAGGTAGAGAACAGTTGGGGCGCTGCCTCAGGTCACAAGGGCCACCTCATCATGACCGACGAGTGGTTCAATGAGTACATGTTCCGCCTCGTAGTGAACAAGAAATACGCCACTCCCGAGGTGCTTAAGGCTGCCAAGCAGAAGCCCATCCAGCTCCCCTGTTGGGATCCGATGTTCATGGGTGAGGAGTGATTGTAATTCTGAATTCTGAATTCTGAATTCTGAATTCTGAGCAATCCAAGTTGATGTTTCTCTGAGCCTTATACACTTACCAAATCCGTTGTTTGTTCTTGGACAAGCGCAAGCATTGACAAAAAAAATAATAAAATGAAAAAACATACCATTCTACTGATTACCCTGCTCGCTATAGCCGTGCAGGGAATCACTGCCCAGCAGCAGAGCTACTCGGGCCACCAGCTCTCCGAGGAGGGCGCTTGGTGCTGGTTTGCCGACCCTCGCGCCACCCACTACACCAATGAGTCGGGCACCATCAATGCCTCGTATATCGGATACATCGACGTACACGGCAATGTCAAGGCCCTGCAGATTGACTACCTCACAGGTCGCCGCACCGAGGTGCTCGTGCGCAGCTATTTCCAGCCCGACGACCACAACAACCCAACCTTCCTCGTCCTTCCCGATGAGCGTGTGCTTGTCATCTACTCGCGTCATACCGACGAACCCGCATTTTACTACCGTGTTTCAAAGTATCCGGGCGACATCACTATCCTCGGTGAGGAAAAGTGTATCAAGACCAATCACAACACCACATACCCGTCACCTTTCCTGATGAGTGATGACCCCGAGCACTTCCTGGCGCAGAGGCGGCAGCTCTACCTGCTCCACAGCGTGGGCGGTGGCGGCGGCAGCCACGGGGCTGGGCTTAGGTGCCTGCTTTACAGCCTGAGAGAAGGATTTGTACTCCTGCGCAGACATGGTGCGGAAGAAATTCTCCTGACGGTCAGCAGGCTTTGCGGCAGCCTGGGGCTGAGACCGGGGCGGCTCAGTACGCTTGAACTGCATGTCCGGGCGGTCAGCAGTCTTGTTCAGCGCACCCAGAACACCGTAGTGAATACAGTCAAACACGGTTTTCTCATTTAAGAATTTCACCTCTGTTTTGGCAGGATGGACATTGACATCCACTGCCGCAGCAGGCAGGTGCAGATGCAGAACACACATGGGGAATTTGCCTGCCATGATCTGATTGCGGTAAGCTTCCTCTAATGCGGCGATGAGTATCTTGGATTTTACAGGACGGTCATTGACGAAGAAGGTCTGCAGGTTGCGGCTGGGGCGGGCGTCTGTGGGCTTGGAAACAAAACCGGTGAGGCGGTATTCCTCCCAGCGGCTGTCCACACTTACCATTTTCCCGCATTCTTTTCCGTAAACGCTGTACACAGCGGCCTCCAGCTGACCCGTTCCGGGGGTGGAGAGAATCTGCTTGCCATCCTTCAAAAACCGGAAAGCCACCTCCGGGTGCGCCAGCGCCTGCATCTGCACAGCGGAGGATACCCGGCTGCCCTCATATACATCGGTTTTCATGAATTTCATCCGTGCGGGTGTGTTGAAGAATAGATCCCGGATGATAATGGTGGTGCCCTCGGGACAACCGGCCTCGGATTCTTCTACAATATTTCCAGCTTCCAGCTGCAGGCTTGTGCCGCTGATGCTGCCGCTGGTTTTGGTCAGCAGATCGATCCTGCTGACAGAGGCAATGGCTGCCAAAGCTTCCCCTCGGAAGCCCATGGTCATGATTCCTGTCAGATCCTCAGCGGTGCGCAGCTTGGAGGTGGCGTGGCGCAGGAATGCGGTTTTGGCATCCTCACGGCTCATTCCGCAGCCGTTGTCGGTCACCCGCAGAAAGGTCATGCCGCCGTCACGGATTTCCACCGTCACCTGGCTGGCTCCTGCATCCACGGCGTTTTCCAGCAGTTCTTTTATCACAGAGGCAGGGCGCTCAACCACTTCACCGGCGGCTATTAAGTTGGCAACATGGGGAGAAAGCTGAATAATTTTCGGCATAATGGTTACCTCATTAGGGTCAGACTAATCT
The DNA here is from genome assembly GCA_045577435.1 of Faecousia sp. GTDB lineage: Bacteria > Bacillota > Clostridia > Oscillospirales > Oscillospiraceae > Faecousia. The sequence continues at coordinate 2,183 of JAZNIL010000015.1, forward strand.
GATTGACGGTCATGTGAATAAGAATGGGACAGAAAATGTTGTCCGCTTTTTCATATGCCCAGCTCAGAACAATTCCGGCGGGCAGGTACTGGAGAAAACAGGTCAGCAGAATCCCTGTTTCATAATGACCGATATAGCCCATTACATGAATCAGGGAAAAGAGCAGGGTAGAAACCGCATAGGCAAGAAGCCTGTTGATCCGCTGCAGACTGCCGAAAACCAGACCACGGTGCAGCAGCTCTTCCGTTGCAGGCACAAGAAACACTGTGCAGATACCCATCAGCACAGGGCTTTCCTGAACCATTGCAAGGACAGATCTGTCGTTTACATTGAAAAAGTTGGGATTTACAGCGGTGATCACAAAGGACAGCGCCACATTGCTGCCATAATACAGCCCAAAACCCCACAGGGCATAGCGCAGCAGCCTGCCCTTAATACCAAGAAGATTCCTGTACAGAAAACGGTGAAAGATAGCCAGTGTACACAGAAAATTCACTGCAAAAAACATGAGATTTTGCTGCAGCGGGGTTAGGGGCGCAGTCAGATTGTCGCTGATTAGGTTAATGACAGAGGGAAAGAAGAATAGCTGCAGGACCAGAAAGAAGAAACCCGCAGATACTTCGAACCGATTCAAAGTTTTGGATAATTTCATAGTCAGCTCAGCATCTTTTTCAGCTTGTAAAGTTCGTTCATAGCTTCAATGGGCGTCAGCGTTTCCACGCTGATGGCTTCCAGCGCCTGACAGACCTGCTGGCTGCGCAGGCCCAGCATGCTGATCTGGTCATCTTCCTGCTCCAGGCGGACAGGCTTAGGCGCAGGCACCTGCTCCTCCAACTGCTGCAAAATCTGCCGGGCACGGGTGATCACACTATTCGGCAAACCTGCAAGCTTTGCCACTTCCACGCCAAAGCTGTCATCTGTGGCGCCGGGCACGATCTTACGCAGGAAGATCATCTTGTCCCCACGCTTTTTCACAGCAATGTTGTAATTTTTTACATTGGGCAGCTCCTGCTCAATGTCGGAAAGCTCGTGATAATGGGTGGCAAACAGGGTTTTAGCGCCCAGCTGTCTGGGGCTGGCGGCATATTCCAGCACAGCACGGGCAATGGCCATCCCGTCATAGGTGGAAGTGCCTCTGCCAATCTCATCGAGGATCAGCAGGCTCTTGGAGGTGGCGTATTTCAGAATACACGCCACTTCTGTCATCTCCACCATAAAGGTGGATTGACCGGAGGCGAGGTCATCGCTGGCACCGATTCGGGTGAACACCCGGTCCACAAGGCCGATCCTTGCGCTGCGGGCGGGGACGAAGGAACCCATCTGGGCCATCAGAACGATTAGTGCCACCTGACGCATATAGGTGGATTTACCGGCCATATTGGGACCGGTGATAATGGATACCTGATTGTCCTTGGCACCTAATTGGGTGTCATTGGGGACAAAGAGACTGTCCTTAAGCATTTGCTCCACCACAGGGTGGCGCCCGTCGGTAATGGAGATTTCACTGCCCAACGTGATTTCCGGGCGGCAGTATCCCCGCTGCACCGCCACAGATGCCAGAGAGCACAGCACATCCGCCGCTGCTACCGCTGCCGCGGAAGTTTGTACTCTGGCGGCCTGGGCTGCCAGGTGCTCCCGCAGCTGTGTAAAGATCTGGTACTCCAGGGCGGTGAGCCGATCCTTGGCAGTGAGCACCTGATCCTCCAGCTCTTTCAGCTCCGGTGTAATATAACGCTCGCAATTGGTGAGGGTCTGCTTGCGGATGTAATGCTGGGGTACATCATTTATAAAAGATTTTGAAACTTCGATATAGTAACCGAATACACGGTTGTAGCTGACTTTCAGTGTGCGGATACCGGTCCGTTCCCGCTCTGCCGCCTCAATGGCCGCAATGGTGCCAGCGCCGCCTTTCATAATATCCCGCAGACGGTCAGCTTCCTTATCCGCTCCGGGACGGATGATGCCGCCCTCCCGGATGGTCAGGGGAGGATCATCCACAATGGTATGTTCAATGAGGTTGGCGCAATCGGTGAGAGGGTCAATGGCCTGAGCCAGTTTTTGCAGCGTGGAGCAGTCCATGTTCTCCAATTGCCGCTTTATCTCAGGAAGGGCACGGAAACCTCTGGCAAGGCCAAGAAGGTCGCGGCAGTTAACAGTGCCGGTAACGATTCTGGTTTGGACACGTTCCAGGTCGGAAACATCCCGCAGCGCTTCCTCCAATTCCCCCCGGGCGATGGTGGCATCCACCAACTCCTGTACAGCGCTCTGGCGACGGCCGATCTCCACCGGATCCAGCAGAGGCTTTTCCAGCCAGCTGCGCAGAAGTCTGCCGCCCATAGCGGTGTGGGTTTTATCCAGCACCCATAAAAGGGTGCCCTTTTTCTCCTTTGACCGCATGGTTTCCGTCAGCTCCAGATTCCGCCGGGCATCCATATCCAGTTCCATGAACTTGCCGGTGGTATAGTACTGCAGCTGCCGGATGTGGGCAAGATCGTTTTTTTGCAGGGTCAGCATAGTCTGGAGCAAACTGCCGCTGGCAAGGATGGCCTCGTTCAGACCGGAAAGCCCAAGCTCAGAAAGGCTCTGGGAGAAATGCCGCTCCAAAAGGGAAACGCAGGCTTCCAAATTGAACAGCTCTGCCTGCCCCTCATCCACGCAGCAGCTTAACCGGTGGAACAGGGCATCTTCCAGAATCTCGTCATTACAGCAGCTTCCGAAACGCAGCACTTCGCTGGGGGCAAAGCGGCCCAATTCCGAGGCGGCGGTGGTGCTGTCAGCACAGACCGTGGCAAAAAACGCGCCTGTGGAAATATCGCAGAAGGCAAGACCAATCCTGCCCCCATCGGCATACAGGCAGCCCATGTAGTTATTTCTGCTCTCGTCCAGCATACAGCTTTCCGTGACGGTGCCGGGGGTGATAATCCGGGAGATATCCCGCTCCACCAGACCCTTTGCCTGTGCCGGATCCTCCATCTGCTCGCAGATGGCCACCTTGTAGCCCTTCTGCACCAGACGGGAGATGTAGGCATCCACAGAGTGGTAGGGAACGCCGCACATGGGGGTCTGTTCCTCTTTGGGCTTGTTCCGGTCACGGGTAGTCAGGGTCAAATCCAGTTCCCGGGCAGCCAGCTTGGCGACCTCATCGAACATTTCATAGAAATCGCCCAGACGGAAGAATAGAATGCAGTCCTGATTCTTCTCCTTAATGGCGTGATACTGCCGGCGCATGGGGGTCATTTCATTGGGTTTTGCAGCCATAGGCTTACACCTCTTCCAATTCTCCTGTAAGGCTCCATGTGGTGGAGCCGGTGATGGTAATGGTTTGGAACGTTCCTACCAGAGCGGGATCTCCGGTGAAGCGAACCAGACGGCCGCCCTCCGTACGGGCGGTAAGGCATTGCTTGTCTGTTCCGTCCACAAGGCAGCGGAAACTGCGTCCCACATAGCCCTGATGGATCTGTTCGGAAATTTCATTCTGTACAGCGCACAGCCGGTCAAACCGCTGGTTTTTCTCCTGTTTAGAAGTGGGATCCTCCATAGAAGCGGCGGGCGTGCCCTGCCGGGGAGAGAAGATGAAGGTAAACAGGGAATCGTAACGCACCTGCCGGATGAGGGAAATGGTTTCCTCAAACTCCTCCTGTGTCTCTCCGGGGAAACCCACGATCACATCGGAGGTAAGCACCAGCTCCGGCATCACAGATTTGGCGTACAGAACCTTGGAAAGATAACCCTCCCGGTCGTAATGCCGGTTCATGGCTTTCAGCACCCGGGAAGAACCGGACTGGAAGGGAAGATGGAGCTGCTTTGCGATCTTGGGGTAAGCTGCCATGGTGTCAAACAGCTTCTCCGACGCGTCCCGGGGGTGGCTGGTCATAAACCGTATTAAAAAGTCACCGGGAAGCTGGGCAATTTTGGCCAGAAGGTCAGCAAAATCCACACCCTCGTCCAAATCTTTTCCGTAGGAGTTCACGTTTTGTCCCAGCAGCGTAATATCCTTTGCGCCGTCGGCGATCAGCTGGCGGCATTCACTGAGAATGTCCTCCCACTTTCTGCTGCGTTCCCGGCCTCTGACATAGGGGACGATACAGTAGGTGCAGAAATTGTTGCATCCGTACATAATGGATACCCATGCTTTCAGTTTGCTGTCCCGCACCTGAGGCAGACCCTCGGCGATGGAACCGGGCTCGTCCTGGGTGAAATAGACCCGCTTGCCGGAGAACAGAGCCTGGTGCAGTATTTGGGCAAACTGCCACAGGTGATGGGTGGAGAAAACTCCGTCCACATGGGGATAGCTATGCTTGATGCGCTGCACCACATGCTCCTGTCCTGCCATGCAGCCGCAGAGGAAGATTTTCTGACCGGGGTGGCGGCGTTTGGTGTGGGTCAGCGCGCCCAGATTGCCAAAAACCCGCTGCTCCGCGTGTTCCCGGATGGCGCAGGTGTTCATCACCACTACATCCGCACCCTCAGCTTGGTCTGTGATGGCGTAGCCGCACTGTGTCAGGATACCCCGGATTTTTTCCGAGTCTGCCTCGTTCTGCTGGCAGCCATAGGTCTCTACATAGGCGGTGGGGGCAGCGTTTTGCCCACGCCAGTAAGCGTATATTTTTTCACAGTAGGCGCTCTGCTCCAGCAGAGCTTCCTGAGAAATTACTGTGGTTTTCTTCATAATGGGAAAGCTCCTTTTGGTAACACTACTTCAATCTAAAATAATACCATTTTCTCCTGCTTTTTTCAAGAGTAACCTGTGAAAATTACGTCTTTGTTAACTTTTGGGAAAGGTTGTTGCAATTGAGGAAAAATGGTGGTAAACTATACAGGAATTTGTTTCCTGTTAAGGAGAAAAGGGGATTTTATGAATTGTAAGTATTGTAACGCTCCGCTGGAGGATGGCGTGAGCGTATGCCCTTGCTGCGGGAAGTCTGTACAGCAGGAGGCTGACCGGGTGGAGGATTTTGAGCCTGTGGAAGAAGTGCAGATGTCTGTTCCGGAGGAAAGTGTGGCGCAGGAGGCTGCCCAGCAGGCCGAAACGCCGGAAGAACCTGTGGAGGAGGGCAAAAAACCTGCAAAGGAAGCGACCAAAAAGCAAAAGGTGTGGAAAACAGCCTTGATCGCAGCGGGATGTGTTGTGGCGGCCCTGATTGTGGTTGGTGCTGTTTTGTATGCCTTGGGTGTTGATTTTGGCCAAAAGGGAGTGTTGTCCAAAGACTCCTATACCGTGGGCTATGAGGATGGCATAAAGGCTGCCGATAAGGTGGTGGCAACTGCGGGAGACCGGAATCTGACCAATGCGGAGCTGCAGATCTATTACTGGTACGGTGTGGAGAACTTCCTGAACTACTATGGCAGCTATTTGAATATGACAGGTCTGGATACCACGATCCCTCTTGAGGAGCAAATCTACGATAGCGAAACGGGGATGACTTGGCAGCAGTATTTTGTGGAACAGGCATTGGGCAGTTGGCACCGCTACGCCGCACTGAATCTGTTGGCTCAAGAGGAAGGCGTGGAAATGAGCCAAAGCAGCCAACAGATTCTGGAGACTATTGCCACACAAATTGAGCAGATCGCAACCATGTATGGTTTCGAAAATGGGTTGGAAATGCTTCAGGCAGACTGGGGCTCTGCCTGCAATATGGATGGCTACGTGCGCTATACCCAGGCATATCTGGCAGGCATGGATTATTATGACGTGAAATTTGAACAAATACAGCCTTCCGACCAGGAGATAGAGACCTATTTTGAGGAGAATCAGGCAGAATTTGAGGAAACGGGTATTACAAAGGACAGCGGGAAGCTTGTGGATGCCCGGCATATTCTGGTAATGCCCAAGGGTGGCACCAAGGGCAATGATGGCAAGACCACCTACTCCCAGCAGGAGTGGCAGACCTGCCAGGAGGAAGCCCAGAAGATTCTGGACCAGTGGCTGGAAGGAGATGCGAACGAGGAGAGCTTTGCCGCACTGGCGGGGGAATACTCTGAAGATGGCGGATCTTCCTCCAATGGTGGCCTGTACCAGGATATGTACGTGGGGCAGATGGTGGAGCCTTTTGAGGACTGGTGCTTTGATGAGGCCCGCCAGTACGGGGATTATGGCATTGTACAGACCTCCCATGGATACCATATCATGTTCTTTGTGGAAAGCAGACAGATTTGGTTTACCAGTGCTAAGAACCAGATGATCAGTGAGCGCACGGATAAATTCATCCAGGACGGTATAGAGCGTTGGCCTGTGGATGTGGACTACAAAAAGATCGTGATCAGTGATCCGTACACCGCCTCCGAATCTACCGGGGAAACTACGGGTGAATAAAGAAAAACGGCAAGTCATGGACTTGCCGTTTTTCAGAGTGTCGAAGAACCCCTGTTTTCATTAGGCGAAAACAGGGGTTTTGGTGTATTTAGGTGTAAATATGAGCAATATCTGCGAGAAAAAGAAGTTGTTCCAACTCCAATTTGCCAGCTTTTTCAGATTCATGGCAGCATATTTAAGCCTGACCCATCTTGTGACTGCGACCAAACCTCTGTGGTGTGTATATCCCATTGCGTGCTTCTCTTTTGCATCCACAAAGACACGCTCTATCGTTTCTTTGGGCTGTGCATAAATATTTTTAGCACGCTCTGTCTTTCGTATCTGTTCTACCAAATCCAGATACTCCTGCCAAATGTGAGTTGAGAATATCTTTTGCCCTTTTTCATTTGCTCCGCATTTCACCTTGCAAGGACAATTGACAC
>JAZNIL010000016.1:0-12878 GCA_045577435.1 Faecousia sp.
TATCTTTCACGATTTAGACCTCCTCATTATGGTAGTTGTGTGGTCGGCAAACCACTTCTACTATAATGGGGAGTTTTTTCTTTGTCTACTTCACTCCTCGCTGGAAGCTATTTTTGCCCCCCGGTAAAACCGGGGGTTCACTTTGATGAATCAAAAGAAACGTGAGCAACCCCAAGGGGTGCTGACGGTTGAAATATTATCTTAAGGTCTCAGGAGAAACAGAGGGGAGGTTGCCCAGGTTGTTGTTCTCACTGCCGTCGGGGATGGATTTCAGGTATTCGGTATCTCCCCGGTGGGCGATGCCGACGCCGGTGATCTGTCCCTGCTTTGCCATATCTACAGCCTGCTGTTTTTCCACAATGGTGTTATCAGACAGCTGATAGCCAGTGATTCTGCCACCTTCCTTGACCAGACCAACGATACGCTTTGCGTTGGCATTTACCTGTGGGATCTGATCCAATGTCTGCTTTACAAGAGCTTGTCTGTCCATTAAAGTCACTCCTTTAGCCTTAGTTTTTACCTGCAGCAGGAGAATATACAACAACAGCGACACACAAGTGTTGCTGTTTTAAGGCTCTAAGTTGTCTTCTTGAAAGAGTGGGGAACAGAAAAAATCAGTAATGGAAATCCCCAACCCTTGGCAAAGTTCTTGAACAACGCGCAGTGTCATAGAAGGATAGGTGCAATTTAGAATGTTTCCTATTGTAGATTTGGGAACACCACTTTTTATATAAAGTTGATAGGGTGCCATGCGGTTTTTGTGCAGCAATTCAGTCAAACGGTTGCTAACAGCTTTATTTAACTGGTAATATCAAAAAACCGGAAATAATTTACTTGATCCAGAATGCAATTGAAACAGAATCTCTGAGTTATCCGGTAAAAGAAAAAGCAAATCGACATAAACGAGAGCTCGGTATTCCTGAGGGACTACCTATTTCCAACTCTTTGGCCAATATTTATCTGGCTAATCTAGATAAAAAGTACAGTGCGGTTTCAAAAATAAAATACTATAGATATGTTGATGATATTTTGATTTTGCTAAACCGGGAGCATCTCCAGGTTGTTAAGAAAGCGATTGTAAAAGATCTCAAGCGACTGTGGTTGAAAACAAACGATAAGAATGAGGACGGCGAGATTAGCCAAGGTTTTGAATATCTAGGTTATTTCTTGAGTGCCAGTGGGATTACTGTAAGGAATAGCAGTGTTCTTAAGGTGGAGCAATCTCTAGAAGAACTAATTATTAAAATGAAAAAAGAGCCCCCAGAATATACTGAATGGAAGCTCAATCTCAAAATTACTGAGTTTATTTATGGGGGTAATAAATATGGCTGGATGTTCTTTTACTCCCAAATTTCTGATACAATCCTTCTCTTTAGACTTGACAATTTGATAGAAAACCTATTGGTAAGATATGGAGTGGATCCTTCTGCAAAGCGAAAGAGGTTTATTCGTACATATCATGAAATAAGACAGGCGCTTCATACGACATCATATGTACCTAATTTTGACAAATATACAATTGAGGACAAGCGTCGAGTGGTATCTCGTGTCTATAAACAGGATTTTTCAAAGGCCGATGAGAATACCGTTGAAGACTTTTTTGCCAAAATCATTTCTAAAGAAATCCGAGATATTGAGAAGGCTATTCAGGCTTTCTCGTAATAGATCCGTTTCTGCAAATAAATATCAAAAAACGGCGCTGAGAGAACTGACTCTCAGCACCATCAATAATTGTACCGCTATAAACAAAGAAAGGATTTTGTGGAGTGATATTGGGATAGTGATCTGCGCCTACTCGTTTGTGAATAACTCCTGCATCAAATGTGCCCCATAAATTAGACCGTGGCGGAAGGCTTTTTCCTCGTAGGCTGTACATAGACGGCAGCAGAGGTTAAAAACGGCATTGTTGTCACTCAGCGGCAAGGACTCCAGGAAACACTCCAGTTCCTTAAAACCCTCGCTGATTTCCGGCGGATCGGATTCGTGGGATTCGGAATAGGTTTGGTAGAGCTGGTCGAGAACGGTTTCGGCATCACCGTTCCCGGTATCAAATGGATGGTCACATGTGTAGGCTATCAATGCTTCGTCATAGGATTGCAAGATAACACCTCCTAAAAAGTTTGTGTGATGTTACCTTGGAAGTGCGGATATTGCAAGTCCTTTCCCAAAAAAGTTTTCGGATGTCAAACTCCATAGGTGACGGTTAGCGGATCTTGGAATAGCGGAATCTGCGGTGGTACGAAAGTGAATACCACAAACAGCGCCCCAATCAGGCAAATTGCGGCGAAAGCAATCCGTGGGTGTCTGCATTGTAGCCGATCATTTTTGAAAGCCCACCGTTCAAAGAGAAAGACCATCAATGCGGTGATATAGAAGATGGCGATGTTGACCCAGTCTGGCGACTTGCCGAACACACCGCTGTAAGTGTAAAACAGCACCGGAATTAGCAGCAGACCCAGCACAATTTCCGCCAGCTTGACACACCAGTAGTTTTCCTGCTCCCTGAAAAACAGCCGCTGAACCAGCGCAAAAGCGAACAGGGGCCAGAACAGCAGTTTCATATGCTCCCAGGTGGACTCGTTTACCCCAGAAAAGGGCGAAACCAGGATGCTCTCGTCTGTCCAATCGTACAAGAAGTGCAGAAGCGTGCCGCCAAAGGTTACCACCGCAAATCCTGCCGCCTGCCAAAGAATTGACCGTTGTTTCATAGTCCCACCTCGATCTCGTGATACAAGCAGTTTATGCAGAGAAAGAAAAGACTTTCCGCCTACGGACAGATGTGATAGAATAGGGGCAAAGGAAGTAATACCATGATCCAAAACTTTGAAGATTTCTGCCGAGAACTGAATACTTGCGGCTTCTCCATGGGCGGCGGCAACGCTCGTCCGCGTTGCATTTAGATGGTTCGAGTCTCGCTCCATACAAACAAAAAAGTCCAGACTCCACACAAGCGGATTCTGGACTTTTGGTCCGAGTGGCGAGACTCGAACTCGCGGCATCCTGGTCCCAAACCAGGCGCCCTACCAACTGGGCCACACCCGGATATTAAATTAAAGGAAAAAGCTCGTTGTGGTCAAATATGTGGTCAAGGAAATTGTACCACAGTTTTGCCTAATTTTCAACGGAAGTAATCAGGGGTAATTGCGAAGTTAAAGGGGAGTATGCAACATTTCGGGAAGTCGAACCGTTTGAGTGTTCCAGCTCACAAACCAGGCTCCCTACCAACTGGGCCACACCCGGGAATAAAATTAAAAAACACTTCAAATATAGTTAGTTGGATAACTGAGAATATAACCGGACAGAACCCAACATGTAACCAATGGTATTTTAGACTACCTGCGGTCATAAGTCAAGAGAAATTACTCACAAAATAAGGAATAACTAGGGGGCAACCAATGAAATCAACAACCTGTGCCTGCGGACCTATTATATATGATAATATGATAACGAAGAAATAACAATTTAAAAGTGTAGAACAGCCTATGGGTGATGTGCTGTGGGTGTAATTGCTGTTGTACGCTAAAGGGAAATGTTTATATTTTACAGACCGGGTTTTCTTGACTATTTATTCTCTTTTGATATAATAGCAATAATAAAACCCTAGGAGATTGTTAGTATGCGTGGTATTCCCTCCCTAATTACAGATATAAGAAAAAACGTATTCACCGAGGTAGCCAGAATGGCATATCAGGGTGGAGATTACTCCCGTGCAGAGGATCTGCCCTATGTGATTGTGCCCGGTGATCAGCCGTTGCACAGGGAATCTGTGTTTTTGGAGCGGGCGATTGCCGGTGAACGTGTCCGTCTGGCTATGGGCCTATCTATCCGCCCTGTGCAGACCAGAACCCTGATGACAGAGGGTATGGATGCTGCTGCCGTGGCGGAACAGTATTATGAGCCGCCTCTTATCAACATTATTCCCTATGCCTGCCATGCGTGCCCCACCAATCAGTACCGGGTTACGGAGAATTGCCAGAACTGCCTTGCGGCTTCCTGTCAGAAAGTGTGCCCCAAGGAGGCTGTGTCTTTTGTGAACGGAAAGAGTCAGATCGACCCAGAAAAATGCATCAAGTGCGGCAAGTGCGCAAAGGCCTGTCCCTATAACGCCATCATACATATGGAACGTCCCTGTCAGGTGGCCTGCGGCATGGACGCCATTGTGTCTGATGAACATGGCCGTGCCGTGATCAATCAGGATAAATGTGTGGCCTGCGGCCAATGTTTGGTGAGCTGTCCTTTTGGCGCAATTGTGGATAAGGGTCAGATTTTTCAGGTGATTCAGTCCATACTTAAGGGAGACAAAGTGATTGCCATTGTAGCCCCTGCGTTCATCGGCCAGTTTGGCAAACACTCCACGCCGGGAAAGTTCATTGCCGCTATGAAGGAACTGGGTTTTGAGCGCGTGGTGGAGGTTGCGGTAGGCGCGGATATGTGTACCATTGAGGAAGCCAAGGACTTTTTGGAAAAAGTACCGCAGAAGCAGAACTATATGGCCACATCCTGCTGCCCGGCATGGCATTCCATGATCTACAAGATCTTCCCGGGGGAAACCGGAAAAATATCTATGACCCTCACACCTATGGTGTTTACGGCCAGACTGATGAAGCAGAAGTATCCTGGCTGTAAGGTTGTGTTTGTTGGCCCCTGCGCCGCGAAAAAGCTGGAGGCGATTCGGGAGGATATCCGCTCCGATGTGGATTTTGTGCTGACCTTTGAAGAACTGCAGGGTATGTTCCAGGCTAAGGATATAGACTTTGAAACCATTCAGGAGCTGCCGGATTTGAATGAGGGAACTGCGGCAGGCCGTGGTTTTGCGGTTGCCGGCGGTGTTGCCAAGGCAGTAGCAGACCTGGCCCAGGAGCAGAATCCTGGATTGGAAATCAAAACTGCAAGAGCTGAGGGCCTGCGGGAGTGCCGCAAGCTGATGATGATGGCGAAGGCAGGCAAGTATAACGGATATCTGCTGGAAGGTATGGCATGTCCCGGTGGATGCGTTGCCGGCGCGGGTACGCTTCTGCCTGTGGATTTGGCTACCAAGGTTGTTGGCCGCTATCAATCGGAAACGGACCGTGTAAGTCCCATGGACAGCGCTTACCGGGACCTCGGCAAGGAACTGTAAGAATAGTCTGCCTTAGAACTATGAAAACAAAAAACGATCCGGAAAACCGGATCGTTTTTTGGAGCTGAACCCCAATTTTTCATACTTGTATGAAAAATTGGAAATACCATTACCCAAATTATTTCATTCCCCTAAAAAGTGTTAGTGAGTTTTAAAATTTTGGGTTTAACCAGGACTTTTTAGAAATTTTTCTGTATGAGGATTGCTATTTTCTATAAAACGTGATAAAATCACAAAGGTTTGTTTAGGGGGTGTCCGGATGGAATTTAATGATGTGTACGACCGTCACAGAAACCTGACCGGGCGCATCCATAGGCGGGGCACTTCCTGGAAAGCAGGGGAGTACGGCATGGTGGCTTGTGTTTGGGTGTATGACGGTTATGGCAAGCTGCTGCTGACCCGGCGGGCACCGGGCAAGTCCTTTGCCGGTACTTGGGAAAACTCAGGCGGCGCGGTGAAGGCCGGTGAGGACAGCTTAACCGCTATTATCCGGGAACTTCAGGAGGAAGTGGGTATCCGGGCCAAGGCAGAGGATTTGGAACTGCTGGACTCCTGCACCGATGGAAAGACCCATTATGACCACTTCTGTCTGCGCTGCAATATTCCGGTGGAGCAGGTGGTGCTTCAGCCCGGGGAAACGGACGGTGTGAAATGGGTAACCTTTACCCAGGTCCATGAGATGATCCGGAAAAAGCAGATATGCAGTATTATTGCCAAGCAGTTCTTGCGCCATGAGCCTCAGCTTTTGGCCAGGCAGGAGCCTGCACTGTAAGTATATAAGTATTATAAAAGCAGCGCCATCACAAAATGGCGCTGCTTTTAATAGTAGGCAAATAAAAAACCGGGAAACCCCCGGTAAAAATTGAAAAACAAATTGACATAGAATGGAACTTGTGATACAATAGTAGTCCATACTGTGGGGGTATGCGGTTTTCGCAACCTCTCACTTATGCAGGTACTTTACCACGGTTTGGAAGAGTTGTCAAGGGTTAAGTTGAATTATCAAACAACTCTGCCGGGCGTAAAAGTAAGCAACACACAATTCGAAAGAAAGGCTGTGATGATCCATATGGCAATGGTCAAGGACCAATTGTTCGGCAAGACCATGCGTAAGTCTTACGCAAAGTATCAGGAAATCCTGGAGATGCCCAACATGCTGAAGATCCAGAAGGATTCCTACCAGTGGTTCCTGGATGAGGGCCTGCGGGAAGTATTTAAGGATGTTGGCACGATTTCCGATTTCTCCGGCAAGCTGGAGCTGAGCTTCCTGGATTACTCCATGAACGACAAGCCCAAGTACACCATCGAGGAGTGCAAGGAGCGGGATGCTACCTATGCCCGTCCTATTAAGGTGCGCGTGCGTCTGCGCAACACTGAAACGGATGAGATTAAGGAGCAGGAGATCTTCATGGGAGATTTCCCCATTATGACAAACGGCGGCACCTTCGTGATCAACGGTGCGGAGCGTGTCATTGTTTCCCAGATTGTCCGTTCTCCCGGCATGTACTATACCCACGATGTGGACAAGGCTGACCAGCATACCTATACCGCTACGGTGATTCCTTACCGCGGCGCATGGTTGGAGTACGAAACCGACCTGTCTGACATTTTCTGGGTTCGTATTGACAAGAACCGTAAGCTGCCCATCACCTGCCTGATCCGCGCTCTGGGTGTGGATACGGATGAGAAGATTAAGCAGATGTTCGGCAATGATGCCAGAATTCTGGCAACCTTGGAGAAGGATACCTGCAAGACCAGAGAAGAAGGTCTGCTGGAGATCTACCGCCGCCTGCGTCCCGGTGAGCCTCCCACGGTTGAGACTGCTCAGGCTCATCTGGAGGGTCTGCTGTTTGATGCCCATCGCTACGATGTCAGCTCTGTTGGCCGTTATAAGTTCAACAAGAAGATGGACCTGTGGACCCGCCTGAGCGGTCAGGAAGTTGCAGAGCCCATTGCCGATCCCATGACCGGTGAGATCCTGGCAATGCCCGGCGACTTCATTACCCGCGCCCGCGCCCAGGAACTGTCTGCCCGTGGTGTCTGTGAAGCTGTGGTCAAGATCGGTGACCAGAATGTGAAGATCTTCTCCAACTATATGGTGGATATGTCCCAGTTTGTGGACTTCGATCCCAAACAGTACGGCGTTAAGGAAAAGGTCCGTTTCTCCGTGCTGAAGGAAATGCTGGAAACTGTTGCTGCTGACGAGTGGGAAGATGCCATTGCTGAGCGGATTGATGACCTGATTCCCAAGCATATCATCGTGGATGATATTATGGCTTCCATTAACTATCTCAACTGCGTAGCTATGGGCATCGGCACCCCCGATGACATTGACCATCTGGGTAACCGCCGCCTGCGTTGCGTTGGTGAGCTGCTGCAGAATCAGTTCCGGATTGGCTTCTCCCGTCTGGACCGTGTCATCCGCGAGCGTATGACCGTGCAGGATCTGGATGCGGTTACACCTCAGAGCCTGATCAATATCCGTCCCGTTACCGCGGTGATCAAGGAATTCTTCGGCTCCAGCCCCCTGTCTCAGTTCATGGACCAGAATAACCCTCTGGCAGAGCTGACCCATAAGAGAAGACTGTCTGCTTTGGGCCCCGGCGGTCTGAGCAGAGAGCGTGCATCCTTCGATGTGCGCGATATTCACTATACTCACTATGGCCGTATGTGCCCCATTGAGACCCCTGAAGGTCCCAACATCGGCCTGATTAACTATCTGGCTACCTTTGCCAAGATCAACGAGTACGGCTTTGTGGAGGCTCCCTACCGCAAGGTGGACAAGGCTACCGGCAAGGTCACGGACCAAGTGGACTATATGACTGCGGATGTGGAAGACGACTTCTACATCGGCCAGGCCAACGAGCCTCTGGACGAGAACGGTTGCCTGGCAAATGCCCGTATTACCTGCCGTCACCGCAATGAGATTATTGAAGTGGACCGGGGCGTGATCGATTATATCGACGTATCCCCCAGAATGATGATCTCCATTGCTACTTCCTTTATTCCTTTCCTGCAGAACGACGACGCAAACCGCGCGCTGATGGGCGCAAACATGCAGCGTCAGGCAGTTCCTCTGCTGACCACTGAGCCTCCCATCGTTGCCACCGGTATTGAGCATGCCGCTGCTGTGGATTCTGAGGTTTGTCTGAAGGCTACCGGTGACGGCGTGGTTACCGCTGTTTCTGCTGATGAGATCACCGTTAAGTATGACGACGGCAACGTGGAAAGCTACCGGCTGACCAAGTTTGCCCGTTCCAACGCAGGCACCTGTGTGAACCAGCGTCCCATCGTTGTGGTGGGTGAGCGTGTATCCGCCCAGCAGATCATTGCCGACGGTCCTTCCTGCTCCGGTGGTGAGATCGCACTGGGTAAGAACGTGCTGATCGGCTTCGTTACCTGGGAAGGCTACAACTACGAGGACGCTATTTTGCTGAACGAGCGTCTGGTTCGTGAGGATGTATTTACTTCTATCCATATTGAGGAGCACGAGACCGAAGCCCGGGATACCAAGCTGGGACCTGAGGAGATTACCCGTGATATTCCCAACGTGGGCGAGGATACCCTGAAGGATCTGGACGAGAACGGTATTATCCGTATCGGCGCGGAGGTTCATTCCGGTGACTATCTAGTTGGTAAGGTTACTCCCAAGGGCGAGACTGAACTGACCCCCGAGGAGCGCCTGCTGCGGGCTATCTTCGGCGAAAAGGCCCGTGAAGTCCGTGATACCTCTCTGAAGGTTCCCCATGGCGAGAGCGGTATTGTTGTGGACGTTAAGGTGTTCACTAAGGAAAATTCCGACGAACTGGCTCCCGGCGTGACCAAGTCCGTATGTGTCTATATTGCCCAGAAGCGTAAGATCTCTGTTGGCGATAAGATGGCCGGCCGTCACGGCAACAAGGGCGTTGTTTCCCGTGTACTGCCTGAGGAGGATATGCCCTTCCTGCCCGACGGTACTCCTCTGGATGTGGTTCTGAACCCCCTGGGCGTGCCTTCCCGTATGAACATCGGCCAGGTTCTGGAGGTCCATCTGGGCTACGCTGCCAGAGCCCTTGGTTGGAAGGTGGCAACACCTGTGTTTGACGGCGCCAATGAGAAGGATATCCGCGATACCCTGAAGCTGGCAGGCTTGCGTGAAGACGGCAAGACCATCCTCTATGATGGTCGTACCGGCGAACCCTTTGACAATCTGGTAACCGTTGGTTACCCCTATTATCTGAAGCTGCACCATCTGGTGGATGATAAGATCCATGCCCGTTCCACCGGTCCGTACGCACTGGTTACCCAGCAGCCTCTGGGCGGCAAGGCCCAGTTCGGCGGCCAGCGTTTCGGTGAAATGGAAGTTTGGGCCCTGGAGGCTTACGGTGCTGCCTATACCCTGCAGGAGATCCTGACCGTCAAGTCCGACGACGTGACCGGACGTGTCAAGACCTACGAGGCCATTGTCAAGGGCAGCAATATTCCCACCCCCGGCGTTCCTGAGTCCTTTAAGGTTCTGGTTAAGGAATTGCAGGCTCTGTGTCTGGATATCCGTGTACTGGACGAATCTGGAAACGAGATTGAGCTGAAGGAAGAAGATGACGAGGAAGAACTGATGTACAATGCCGGTCCGGACACAGATCTTGTGGTGGACGCGGATGAGGTTCTGGACAACGGTTTTGTCATTGATGAGGGCAGCCCGGATGATATTATGGATGTATTTGGCAGTGTTGACGATGTCGACGATGCTGACGACTATGTAGATTAAGGAGGCGAAAGTATGGCAGATGCTACATTTGAAGCCATTAAAATTGGCATTGCATCCCCGGACATGATTCGGCAGTGGTCCTATGGCGAAGTAAAAAAGCCGGAGACCATTAACTATCGCACCCTGAAACCGGAGCGGGACGGCCTGTACTGCGAAAAGATCTTTGGACCCACCAAGGACTGGGAGTGCCACTGCGGTAAGTATAAGAAGATCAAGTACAAGGGCAAGGTTTGTGACCGCTGCGGTGTTGAAGTTACCAAGGCAAAGGTGCGCCGTGAGCGCATGGGTCACATTGAACTGGCTGCCCCCTGCAGCCATATCTGGTACTTCAAGGGAATCCCCTCCCGGATGGGCCTGATTCTGGATATCAGCCCCAAGGTACTGGAAAAGGTTCTGTATTTTGCGTCTTATATCGTCACCGATCCCGGCGACGCACCGCTGTCTGTGAACCAGGTGCTCTCTGAAAAGGAATACCGGGATATGCGTGAAAAGTATGAGGATGACTTCAAGGCTGGTATGGGTGCCGAGGCCGTAAAGGAACTGCTGGAGCAGATTGACCTGGAGAAGTTATCCGAGCAGCTGCGTGAGGAACTGAAAACAGCCTCCTCCCAGAAGAAGTTGCGCCTTGTAAAGCGTCTGGAAGTGGTAGAGGCTTTCCGTGAGTCCGGCAACAAGCCCAGCTGGATGGTCATGGATGTGCTGCCTGTAATTCCTCCCGATATCCGTCCCATGATTCAGCTGGACGGCGGCAGGTTTGCTACCTCTGACCTGAATGACCTGTATCGCCGGGTTATCAACCGTAACAACCGCCTGAAGCGGCTGATCCAGCTCCATGCCCCCGATATCATCATCCGCAACGAAAAGCGTATGCTGCAGGAGGCTGTGGACGCACTGATCGACAATGGCCGTCGTGGCCGTGCGGTTACCGGCGCTAACAACCGGGCGCTGAAGTCCCTTTCTGATATGCTTAAGGGTAAGCAGGGCCGCTTCCGTCAGAACCTGCTGGGTAAGCGTGTTGACTACTCCGGCCGTAGCGTTATCGTTGTCGGACCTGAACTGAAGCTGTACCAGTGCGGTGTTCCCAAGGAAATGGCCATTGAGCTGTTCCGTCCCTTCGTTATGAAGAAGCTGGTTGCTGACGGTCTGGCTACCAACATCAAGTCCGCCAAGAAGATGATCGACAAGGGCAAGACCGAGGTTTGGGACGCTCTGGACGAGATCATCAAGGACCGTCCTGTTATGCTGAACCGTGCGCCTACCCTGCACCGTCTGGGTATTCAGGCCTTTGAGCCTATCCTGGTGGAAGGACGCGCGCTGAAGCTGCACCCCCTGTGCTGTACCGCGTTTAACGCTGACTTTGACGGTGACCAGATGGCAATTCACGTACCTCTGAGCGCTGAGGCCCAGGCCGAGGCCAGAATGCTGATGCTTTCTGCCAACAACCTGTTGCGTCCTCAGGACGGCAAGCCTGTCACCGTTCCTACCCAGGATATGATTCTGGGTGCCTACTATCTGACCTATACCAGACTGGGTAAGGCAGAGAAGGGCGCTGAGGAAGTGTTTGTTACCGATGCCGGTGAAACCTCACTGCCCATGGGCCAGCTGGTGGATGCCGACCTGTTCCTGGAGGCTAACAAGCAGGCTGAAGCTGAGGGTAAGAAGCCCGCTCAGTTCCGCCCCAAGCTGAACTACTCCAGCGTGGACGAAGCCATTGCTGCTTATGCCGCGGGCGAAGTTGGTCTCCATGCTCCCATTCGTGTGCGTTATACCAAGGTTATCGACGGCGTTCCCAGCAGCAAGATCATTGATGCCACTGTGGGTCGTCTGATCTACAATGAGCCTATCCCGCAGGATCTGGGCTTTGTGGACCGCAACAACCCCGACACTGCTTTCAATCTGGAAGTAGACTTCCTGGTTGGCAAGAAGCAGCTGGGTAAGATCATTGACAAGTGTATCCGTAAGCATGGATTTACCATTGCTACGGAAATGCTGGACCGCATTAAGGCTCTGGGTTACAAGTACTCCACCAAGGGCGCTATCTCCGTGTCCATTGCGGACATGAAGGTTCCCGAAGTGAAGTATCAGCTGGTCAAAGCGGCCGAAAAGAAGGTCGTTGAGATCGAGCAGTTCTACCGTAAGGGCTATATTACGGAGGAAGAACGCTACCGTCTGGTGGTGCAGCAGTGGGAAAGGACCACAGAGGATGTCACCGGCGCCCTGAAGGGAAGCCTGGATGAGTTTAACCCCATCTATATGATGGCAGACTCTGGCGCCCGTGGTTCTATGGCTCAGATTCGTCAGCTGGCCGGTATGCGTGGCTTGATGGCTGATACCGCCGGTCGCACCATTGAAATTCCCGTTAAGGCAAACTTCCGTGAAGGCCTGTCCGTTCTGGAGTACTTTATCTCCAGTAGAGGTGCCCGTAAGGGCATGACCGATACCGCTCTGCGTACCGCTGACTCCGGTTACCTGACCCGCCGTATGGTGGACGTTTCTCAGGAAGTAATTATCCGCGAGCATGAGTGCGGCACCAAGAACGGCATTTGGGTAGGCGCTGTTTACGACAAGAACGGCGATGTCATTGATACCTTCGGCAACCGTATCCGTGGCCGTTATCCCGTGGAGGATGTGCGTCATCCTGTTACAGGTGAGCTGCTCCATTCCAAGGACGTTATGATGATGCCCGAGGACGCTCAGAAGTTTGAGAATGCTGGTATTCTCAAGATTTATATCCGCACCATTCTGGGCTGCCGCGCAAGAAACGGTGTCTGCGCCCGGTGCTATGGTATGAACCTGGCAACCTCCAAGGAGGTGGATCTTGGCGAAGCAGTTGGTATTATTGCTGCTCAGTCCATCGGTGAGCCCGGTACTCAGCTGACCATGCGTACCTTCCACTCCGGCGGCGTTGCAGGTGACGATATCACCCAGGGTCTGCCCAGAGTTGAAGAACTGTTTGAGTCCCGCCGTCCCAAGAAGATGGCTCAGATTTCTGAGATCACCGGTCTTGTGTCC
>JAZNIL010000017.1:0-83012 GCA_045577435.1 Faecousia sp.
GTCCCGGCCAGAACCGCTCCGCCAGTTCATAGGCCGCCGACGGGATATCCACGCAGTAACGCGTGAGCCAGTCAGCGGAAGGAATGTGCAGGATCAGAGGATTGTCCTGCGGTCGGCCTTTTGCCTGAAAAATCTTTGCCACAGCCTCCGGATCCAGACCGTTGGCCCCCAAGCCGTACACGGTCTCCGTGGGAATGGCAACCAGTTCACCAGCCTTTATTAAATTAGCAGCCTTTTGGGCAGTGCCGGCAGCGTCTGCCGGGAGCAAAATGGTCTTCATAGGTTGCTCCTTGGTAAAAATTGTGTGTTTCTAAAAAAGGGAGCAGCTGCGGCTGCTCCCTTTTAAAAATTACACGGTGGGCTGATTTGCAGCTTCAATGATCTGCACGAACTTCTCAGGAACCAGAGAAGCACCGCCGATCAGACCGCCGTCGATGTCGGGCTGTGCCAGCAGCTCGTAGGCGTTCTTCTCGTTCATGCTGCCGCCGTATAGGATGGAGATGGCCCGGGCGTTCTTGGAGGAGTACAGCTTGCGCACCACAGTACGGATGCTCTCGCACACTTCTTCTGCCTGCTCGGGGGTGGCGGTGCGGCCGGTGCCGATAGCCCAGATGGGCTCGTAGGCGATGATGACCTTGCGGATCTTATCCTCGGGAACGCCCAGCAGACCCAGCTTGATCTGCATGGTGATCCACTCATTGGTGATACCGGCTTCCCGCTGCTCCAGGCTCTCGCCGCAGCACATAATGGGGGTCAGACCTGCTTCCAGAGCAGCCAGAACCTTTGCGTTTACATCCGCGTCGGTTTCACCCATAGCACGGCGCTCAGAGTGGCCGATGATTACGTACTTACAGCCTGCGTCCACCAGCATGTTGGTGGCAATCTCTCCGGTGTAAGCGCCGGAGGCGTGTGCATTGCAGTTTTCAGCGCCGATGCCCACCCGGGTCTCACGCATAGCGCGGACAGCTGCGGGAATGCACACAGCGGGAACGCACAGTGCCACGTCACACCAGCGACCCTTGGGCATGATAGCCTTCAGCTGGGTCATAAACTCCTTGGTCTGGGAGGGGGTCTTGTTCATCTTCCAGTTGCCGGCAATGACGGTCTTGCGATATTTTCTGTTCATTTTCTTAATCTCCTTCAAAATGCTGCGCCACGGGACGGCGCGTATCATAAAACTGTGGCAAATGCGCCTGCGAAGATACATTTCATATCTCCGGGCGCCTTCCCCAGTGTGGGGAAGGCATGCCACAGAATACATTTTACTTATCCTGCAGGCAGGCAATGCCGGGCAGCCCCAGACCTTCCAGGAACTCCAGAGAAGCGCCGCCGCCGGTGGAAATGTGGGTGATGGAGGAGGCAAAGCCCAGCTGCTCGCAGGCAGCCGCGGAGGCACCGCCGCCGACGATGGTCACAGCGTCGCTATCAGCCAGAGCCTGTGCCACAGCGATAGTACCCTTTGCCAGAGTGGGGTTCTCGAACACGCCCATGGGGCCGTTCCAAACCACGGTCTTTGCGCTCTTGGCAGCCTCAGCAAACAGCTCGCGGGTCTTTTCACCAATATCCAGACCCATCTTATCAGCGGGAATGGCGTTGGAGTCAACGGTTTCTACTTCCACAGGGCCGTCAATGGGGGAGGGGAAGGAGGCGGACACAACGGTGTCGATGGGCAGCAGCAGCTTTACGCCCTTGGCCTCAGCCTTAGCCATCATTTCCTTGCAGTAGTCGATCTTCTCTGCGTCCAGCAGGCTGGTACCGATGCCATAGCCCTTGGCTGCCAGGAAGGTGTAAGCCATACCACCGCCGATGATCAGGGTGTCTACCTTCTCCAGAAGGTTGTTGATAACATTCAGCTTGTCGGAAACCTTGGCGCCGCCCAGAATGGCAACGAAGGGGCGCTCGGGGTTGGCCAGAGCCTTGCCCATGATGGAAACTTCCTTCTGCACCAGGTAGCCGGAAACCGCAGGCAGGTAATCCGCTACGCCGGCGGTGGAGGAGTGGGCGCGGTGTGCGGTGCCGAAAGCGTCGTTGACGAAGATGTCAGCCAGTCCAGCCAGAGCCTTGCTCAGATCGGGATCGTTCTTGGTCTCGCCCTTGATGTAACGGGTATTCTCCAGCAGCATTACGTCGCCATCTTTCAATGCGGCGGCCTTGGCCTTGGAGTCCTCACCTGCAACATCAGAAGCCATAATGACTTCCTTGCCCAGAAGCTGGCTGAGACGGTCAGCAACGATTTTCAGGGACAGCTCGGGCTTCCATTCGCCCTTGGGCTTGCCCATGTGGGAGCACAGAATGACCTTGGCGCCCTGCTTTACCAGATACTCGATGGTGGGCATGGCGGCAACGATACGCTTGTCGGAAGTGATCTTGCCATCCTTGGTGGGGACGTTGAAATCGCAGCGGCACAGAACGCGCTTGCCGGCAACGTTGATGTCCTCAATAGACTTCTTGTTGTAGTTCATAATTGTACCTCCATACAACCGGGGTTGATACCCGTTATTTATGCTTCATTTTTCCGAAATCCTGCAGGCCGGGGAAATCCAGCTGCCGCAGGGCTTCGTATACGGTGATGGCCACCGCATTGCTTAAATTGAGACTGCGAGCCTCCACGCGCATGGGAAGCCGGACGCAGCTGTTTTCGTGCTCACTGAGAAAGCTCTCGGGCAGACCTTTGGTTTCCTTGCCAAAAAACAGGTAGCATCCGTCCTGAAAATCCGCTTCTGTGTAGCTTCTGGGGGCTTTGGTGGAAAGACACCACATTTGCCGCACATCGTTTCTCCGGAAGAAGTCCTCCAGATTCTCATAGTCGATGACATCCACCAGATTCCAGTAGTCAAGTCCCGCCCGTTTTACCGCTTTTTCCGATATATCAAAGCCCAGAGGACGGATTAAATGGAGCCTGCATCCGGTAGCGGCACAGGTCCGGGCGATATTGCCGCAATTTTGGGGAATTTCCGGCTCCACCAACACAATATTCAGCATTTTTCCACCTCAAGGATTTGGATTATGTCTAAAAACAGCCGCAAAAAAGGTTCCTGCTTATTGTATGCCAAATGCCCTGTAAAATCAATCTAAAAATTGCAAAAAATTCAACTTTTTTATAGTATCCACATAAAAAATGACACATGGTGTGTAATTTTGTGAAATTCGCAGATTTCGTAAAAACAGGGGTGTCAATGTGGGGAGATAACCCTAAGAGATGATTGACAATTTGGCGTTTTTGTGAGAAAATAAATCGATAAATTTTTAATATTGAGGGGATAAACCTATGGTACAATCCAGAACCAATACCTGCGGCGAGCTGCGGCTGGTAGACGCGGGAAAAAAAGTGACCCTGGTGGGATGGATGGAGAATGTCCGTGAGGTGGGCGCCAATTTCGCGTTTGTGGTGCTCCGGGACTTCTACGGCACTACCCAGATCGTGGTGCAGACCGAGGAAATGATGAAAGCCATCAAGGGCCTTAATAAAGAAACGACGATTTCTGTTACCGGTATTGTCCGGGAGAGGGAGAGCAAGAACCCCAAGCAGGCTACCGGTGAGGTGGAAGTGGTGCCTGAGAAAATTCAGGTGCTGGGCAAGTGTATTCACAACAGCCTGCCCTTTGAAATCAACAAGAGCCGGGACGCGGATGAGAATGTGCGTCTGAAGTACCGGTATCTGGACCTGCGGAATCCTGCGGTAAAGAGCAATATCATTCTGCGCTGCCAGGTGGTGGCGGATATTCGCCGCCGTATGACCGATAAGGGTTTCCTGGAGATTACCACACCCATCCTGACCGCGTCCTCTCCTGAGGGTGCCCGTGACTATCTGGTGCCTGCCCGTAACCACCCCGGTAAATTCTATGCTCTGCCTCAGGCACCTCAGCAGTTCAAGCAGCTGCTAATGACCTCCGGTTTTGACCGGTATTTCCAGATTGCCCCCTGTTTCCGGGACGAGGATGCCCGGGCTGACCGCACCCCCGGTGAGTTCTACCAGCTGGATATGGAGATGGCCTTCGCCACTCAGGAGGATGTGCTGTCCACTCTGGAGGAGGTGCTGGGTCCCGTGTTCCAGACCTTCGGCAAGTATGACAGAGTTTCTCCCTGGCCCTGGCGTCACATTCCCTTTAACGAGGCAATGGAGCGCTACGGTTCTGACAAGCCTGACCTGCGTATTGATCTGGAGGTTCAGGACATTACCAAGGAAGTGACTGGCTGTGCCTTTGGTCCTTTCCAGAACGCCACTGTTAAGGCGGTCAAGGTGGACAACTTTGACCAGGGCCGCAAGTGGATTGACAAGCTGCTCAGCGACGTAGAAGTGCAGACCGGCAACAAGGTTTGCTGGGTGAAGGTGGACGAGAACGGCCAGCTTACCGGCGGTGTTTCCAAGTTCCTTACCGACTACACCGCTGCCCTGACGGAAAAGCTTGCTCTGGTACCCGGCAGCTTCGTGTGCATGGCCGCTTCTGCCAAGAAGTCCACTGCCCAGAAGACCGCCGGTGTCGTCCGTACCATGCTGGGCAAGCGCATCCCCGGCCACTTTGACGAGAACCAGTATGCTATGTGCTGGATTGTGGACTTCCCCATGTACGAGATGGGCGAGGAGTCCGGTGAGCTGGAATTCTGTCACAATCCCTTCTCCATGCCTCAGGGCGGTATGCAGATCCTGCTGGATGCGGAAGGCGATGTGGAGAAGCTGCTGACCATCAACGCCAACCAGTATGACCTGGTGGTTAACGGCTATGAGTCCGCTTCCGGCGCTGTACGTAACCATGACCCCGAGATCATGGTCAAGGCATTCCAGATGGTCGGTCTGGGTGAGGAAGACGTTAAGGCCAAGTTCCCCGCCATGTACAATGCCTTCACTTACGGCGCGCCCCCCCATGCAGGCGCTGCCCCTGGCATTGACCGCATCGTGATGCTGCTGTGCGGCGAGGAATCCATCCGTGAGGTTATTACCTTCCCCATGAACAAGAACGCTCAGGACGTGATGATGGATGCTCCCACCACTGTTTCCCAGAAGCAGCTGGATGACGTGCATATCCTCATCAATGAAACCCACCTTCAGTAAATAACAAACCCGGTATGACAGCGTGTCATACCGGGTTTTTCATAGAAATGCCGCCCCGAAATTTTCGGGGCGGCATACATTATTAGTCAACACGGACTTCCAGGAACAGATTCTCCACAAAGCGGGTGATGGATTCCGGCAGATAGGCATAGCTGGAACCGTTGGCCAGCACCTCATCGCTGGGGTAAATCACATCGCTCTCGGCAAGGTAGGGATCCATATAGTCTCTGGCGCCGGCGATAGGGGAGCCGTAGCAGATATAATCCATATTGGCGCCGGAGATCTCCGGGTCACACATAAAGTTGATAAACAACTCAGCGGCTTCCTTTTCCTGCGCGCAGGAGGGGATGCACATAGCATCGATAAACAGGTTAAAGCCCTGTTCCTGAGGCAGGTAGAAGCGAAGGTCAGGATTGTTATCCATCATCATCATGCAGTCACCGGCATAATACACGCCAATCCAGGCGTTCTCCCCCTCCATTGCCTCGTAAATTTGATCCATCACGTACTGGCGCACCAGAGGCTTTTGCTCTGCCAGCTTGTCGGCGCAGGCCTGCAGCTGGGCCTTGTCGGTGGTGTTTACATCGTATCCCAGAAGATACTGGGCAATACCGAAGGCGTCCCGGGAGTTATCAAACATAAGGATCTTGCCCTTATATTTTTCGTTCCACAGCAGCTCCCAGCCGGTCACATCTGCTTCATCCACATATTTGGAGTTGTAGATGATACCTACAGTACCCCAGGTGTAGGGAACAGAGTAGGTGTTTTCCGGATCGTAAGCGGTGTTTTTGAAGCTTTCCTCCACGTTAGCGTAGTTGGGAATGTTGTCAAAATCCAGCTCCAGAAGCATATCTTCAGCAATCAGCCGGGCAATCATATAGTCCGAGGGGATGATGAGGTCCACAGTGATACCGCCGCCGGACAACTTGGAATACAGCGCCTCGTTGGATTCGTAGGTGGAGTAATTCACATCAATATGGGGATAGGCCTCTTCAAAGGCGGCAATGAGATCCATGGTGCCGTCGCTGCCGTCAGCAATGTTCTGCCCCCAGTTCTGTACATTCAGCGTGACCTTCTCCTGACGCATACCGAAGACCAGCCAGCCGCAGCCTCCAAGGATTACCAGCGCCAACAGCCCGGCCATGCACCGGCGGAAGATTCGCATAGGCTTGCTCTCAGGTTTGACATGTATCTGAGCTTTCTTCTTGTCACTTCTCAGCTGCAGAACATTCATGGTGACCATCATCACGAAGATCAGCAGGAACAGCAACGTGAACAGGGCGTAGATCTTGGGCTGAATGGGCTTTTTGGTGTAGGTGTAGATCTCAACCGGCAGTGTCACAAAGCCAGAGCCGGTGACAAAGTAGCTGATCACGAAGTCGTCCAGACTCATGGTAAAGGCCATAATAGCACCGGAAATGATACCGGGCATAATCTCATGGATGGTTACCTTAAAGAAGGACTCCAGCGGGGTGCAGCCCAGATCCAGCGCGGCATCCTGCAGAGCAGGATTCATCTGCTGCAGCTTGGGCATCACGTTCAGAATGACATAGGGCAGGCTGAAGGTGATGTGGGCAATCAACAACGTCCAGAAGTTCAGACTTTCCTTTTGTCCCAGCATGCCCGTGCCAATGAACACAAACAGCAGGGAAAGGGAAATACCGGTGACGATATCCGGGTTGGTCATGGGAATGTTGGTCAGGCTCATGACCACCTTGCGGAGTTTGGGCTTCAGTCCGTGGATTCCCACCGCTGCAAAGGTGCCAAAAACCGTGGCAATGAAGGTGGACACAATGGCAATCAGCAGGGAGTTGCCCAGCAGCTGCAGCAGCTTCTCGTCCCGAAAAAGCTCCACGTACTGGTTCAGGGTAAACCCTTCGAAAATGGACAGGTTCTTACCGGTGTTGAAGGAGCCTGCTACCAGTACTGCCATAGGGATATACAGGAATATGAAAATGAGGACGGTCAGGATACGGTTGGTCTTTTTCATACCACCACCCCTTCCTCGTCACTGCCAAAGCGGTTCATAATACCGGTACAAACAAATACCAAAAGCATCAGCACAAGGCTCAGCGCCGCACCCAGATTGGGGTTCTGAGCAGACTTGAACTGCCGCTCGATCACGTCACCGATCAGCATGGTATCCGCGCTGCCCAGCTTCTGGGAGATATAGAAGGTGGAAACCGCCGGGACAAAGACCATGGTAATGCCCGAGAGGATACCGGGCATGGAAAGAGGCAGAATCACCCGGCCAAATACCTGATAACCGTTGCAGCCCAGGTCTTCCGCCGCTTCCACCAGCCTGCGGTCGATTTTCACAATGATGGCATACAGCGGTAGGACCATATAGGGTAGGTAGTTATACACCATGCCCAGAATCACCGCACCGGAGGTGCCGATCAGGGTCACAGGGCCGATGCCAACGTGCCGCACAATAGTGTTAACAATGCCGTTGGTCTCCAGCAGTCCCACCCAAGCCAGTGTGCGCAGCAGAAAACTCATGCACATAGGCAGCATAATCAGCATATACAGGATCTTCTGGGTAACGGGCTTGCGCTGGGCAATATAGTAGGCCACAGGATACCCAAGCACCAGACAGATGGCGGCGGAGATCAGGGCGTACCAGATGGAGGTGCCCAGCGTGGGCAGGAACATTCTTAGCTGCTGAATGTTCAGCATGGTAAACTTGCCGGTATCCGGGTCAGTAAGGGCATAGTAAGCCACTACCCCCAGAGGAATGAGGGTGAACAGCAGCATCCACAGCACGTATGGAGTGCTCAGAAGCACAGAGTTATTCTTCTTCATCGCCGGCATCCTCCGCAAGCTCATCGTACTCAGCAGAGTAGGAGCTGTAATCACCAAACATACCGGAATATTCACTCTTGTGCATAATGTGGATGTCTTCAGGATTCAGGCGGATGCCCACCCTGGCATCCACGGGATGGAAATCTGTGGTCTGGATGAGCCACTTGAAGCCTTTAAAGTCCACGATGATATCGTAGTTTAGTCCCTTAAAGGTGACAGAGGTGACTGTGCCCACCAGATGACCCTGCTCCACAGGAACAAAATCAATGTCCTCCGGACGGATCACCACATCCACCGGCTCGTTGGGGGCGAAGCCTGCGTCCACGCAGTCAAACACCCGGCCAAAGAACTTTACCTTGTAGTCACAGAGCATCACACCGTCGAGAATATTACTCTCGCCGATGAAGTCTGCCACAAAGGCATTCTTAGGCTCATTATAGATATCCTCAGGCTTGCCAATCTGCTGAATACGGCCTTTGTCCATGACCACCACTGTGTCGGACATACTAAGGGCTTCCTCCTGGTCGTGGGTCACGTAGATAAACGTGATGCCCATAGCCTGCTGGATGCGCTTAAGTTCGTTCTGCATATCCTTGCGCAACCGCAGATCCAGCGCAGCCAGAGGTTCGTCCAAAAGAAGTACCTTGGGACGGTTTACCAGCGCCCGGGCAATGGCAACACGCTGCTGCTGACCACCGGAAAGATTGTCAACGCGGCGGTGTTCAAAGCCCTGCAGACCCACCACGCCCAGCATTTCCTGAACACGCTGGTGAATCTCTGCCTTCGGCAGCTTTGCTACCTTCAAACCGAACGCAATGTTGTCATACACGTCCAGGTGAGGGAACAGGGCATAGCGCTGGAACACGGTGTTGATCTGCCTCTCGTATGGAGGCACATCATTAATACATTTGCCGTCAAAAAGCACCCTGCCGGATGTGGGGTTCAAAAAACCGCCAATAATTCGCAGAGTGGTTGTTTTGCCGCAGCCGGAAGGGCCAAGCAGCGTGAGGAATTCATGGTCATTAAAGTATAGGTTGATACCATCAAGTACCCGCTCCCCGTCGAACTCCATAACAAGGTCCTGGAGTCTGATGAGTTCTTTGGACATTATCCTCCCCCATTTCTTTCTAGTATTTTGGTTAAAATATAAATTCCAACGTTATAAGATATACTCCAAAATTTGCGGAATGTCAACGGTATTTTCCGCAATTCAACTTGGTTTTGATCTAAGGCAAACACATATTTTCTTTATAAAATTTCCAAACAATGGTTTAAAGCCCCAAAAAGTGGAAATACTGGACTACGGAGGTGCTTGAAATGAGCAAAAATAAATTTACCGGCGGTAAGGGCTACTACATAGCCCTTGTGCTATGTGCAGCCGCCATCGGTGTTTCGGGCTTCCTGTACTACCGAAATACCGATGATACTCCCACCAATTTGGGCAAAGAACCCGTTTCCCAGCAGCAGGGTCAGGACGTTCCCGCTGCCGCTACTGCGGCTACGGATCCGGCAGACCGGACCAATCCTACGGACAGTGCCACCAAACCGGGTAAGCAGAAACTGAAGACCGCTTCCCCCGTTGCCGGTGAGACTGTGGCCGGTTACGCCATGGAGACACTGAGCTATAACCAGACCACCCGGGACTGGCGTGTTCACAATGGTATCGACATTGCCGCGGAAGCCGGTACGCAGGTGTGTGCCGCCGCCGATGGTGTGGTCTATACGGTGTATGACGACGAAGCTATGGGTATGACCGTGGTTATCCGCCATGAAGATGGCTATATGTCCAAGTATGCGTCCCTGGCAGAGGAAGTATCCGTTCAGCCGGGGGATGAAGTGAAGCTGGGGCAGGCCATTGGATGTGTGGGCAACAGTGCCCTGCTGGAAAGTGCTGTTGGTGACCATGTCCACTTCAGTGTTACCTGCAATGACCAGTTAATGGATCCGGCAGAGTTTCTGGAACAGGGCTAAGTGCCTGGATGCCCCATACTTGGGCGTAGTATAACGATTTTTTCATTTTCTTTCCTCTTTGTATGGGGCCGCCGTTTTTGAGGCGGCCCATTTTTTATCCGCTTGATTTCATTAGGGGGTTATGCTATGATACCCAAAAAGAGGAGGGGCAGATATGCAAAAGTACGATTACAGCCTAAAAACCTGGATTGTTATTGCGGTGATGGCGGTGGTTTGTATTGTGGTGGATGTGCTCATTTACACCGGGGTGCTGGGGGATGGACACCAACTGATGAAGGATTCGGCGGTGCTCACCATCGTCATAAGCGGCTATATCTTGTTCATGGCCCTGCGGGGGATTGTGGGCAAGCTGAAGGAGAATAAGGACTGAAAAGGCTTCCTGTCAGGAAAAGTTCCAGACAGGAGGTTACTTTTTTGGGAAAACTCCGGTATCAGTGGCATACTAGGAAAAAAACGAGGTGTATAAACATGAAACCCTTTGAACAAAAAGTCTGGCTATCCTCCCCCACCATGCATGGAGAGGAACTAAAATTTATAGAGGAAGCATACAGAACAAACTGGATGTCCACAGTGGGCAGGAACATCAACCAGGCAGAGGCCATGACAGCGGAAATCATCGGCTGCAGCCACGCCGTGGGTCTATCCAGCGGCACAGCGGCGCTGCACCTTTGCATGAAACTGGCGGGTATCAAGCCCGGTGACAGGGTGTTTTGCTCCGATGTGACCTTTGCCGCTACGGTGAACCCTGTGCTTTATGAGGGTGGTATCCCTATCTTTATTGACACGGAATGGGACACCTGGAACATGGATCCTGCCGCACTGGAAAAGGCGTTCCAGCTGCATCCTGAGGTAAAACATGTTGTCATGGCAAATCTCTACGGCGTTCCTGGCAAGCTGGAGGAAATCCGGGGTATTTGTGACAGGCACGGTGCTGTGCTCATTGAGGATGCTGCCGAGTCCATGGGCGCTACGTGCAAGGGCAGACAGACCGGTACCTATGGGGATTTCAGCATTGTATCTTTTAACGGCAACAAGATCATTACCGGATCTTCCGGAGGGATGCTGCTGACCAACGACGCTGAGGCCGCGGCCAAGGCGAGAAAATGGTCCACCCAGAGCCGGGAAAACGCGCCCTGGTACCAGCATGAGGAGTTGGGCTACAACTACCGTATGAGCAACGTGATTGCTGGTGTGGTCCGGGGACAGCTACCCTACTTGCAGGAGCATATTGCCCAAAAGAAAGCCATTTATCTACGTTACAAAGAAGCGTTCCGGGATTTACCCCTGACCATGAACCCTTATGACGAGGTAAATGCAGAGCCAAATTTCTGGCTTTCCTGTATGCTGGTGGATCAACATGCCATGTGCGTTCAGATCCGGGGGGAGACAGAGACCCGGTACGTGAAAGAGGTAGGCAAAACCTGCCCTACGGAGATTTTGGAAAAGCTTGCCTCGGTCAATGCGGAGGGCAGACCTATCTGGAAACCAATGCACATGCAGCCTGTTTTCCGTATGCATGGCTTTATCAACAGGGACGGTGACGTCCGGGGCCTATCTGCCCCAGAAAAACCGGTAGATGTGGGCATGGAGCTGTTCCATCGGGGGCTGTGCCTGCCCAGTGACAACAAAATGACCCCTGAGCAGCAGAATGTGATTATAGAGGTGGTGCGCAGCTGCTTTGAGTAGAAGAAGCAACCTGTAACGGTCAGCAGCAAGCTTCCTGGGCAGGACTTTTTCGTTGACAAGGTTTGCTTGTTGGAATAAAATGGGGAAAAAGGAGGGGGTTTGATGATTTATACCGTTACACTAAATCCTGCACTGGATAAAACTGTGGTAATTCCGGAGTTTGGGGCAGGCAGGGTTAACCGGGTATCTTCCGTCCGGACAGATCCGGGAGGCAAGGGTGTGAATGAGTCCAAATGCCTGGGTGCTCTGGGGGTGGAAAGCGTTGCGGCTATGATTCTGGCCGGCAGTATGGGCCGGGAGCTGGAGCGTATGCTCAAAGACAGCGGAATTAAGCCGCTGGTACATTGGGTAGAGGGTCAGACAAGAACCAATTTAAAGATCATTGACCCGGAGAAAAAAGAAAATACCGACATCAATGAACCCGGCCCTGTGGTTACCCAAGAGGCTTTGAATATTCTGCGGGACATGATTCGGGAAAGACTGCAGCCGGGGGATTTGGTGATTCTCTCCGGCAGTCTGCCGGCGGGAACCGCGCCCCAGCTGTACCGGGACTGGATATTGTATTTTAAAGAATTGGGCGCTATGGTGCTGATGGATGCTGATGGGGAGGCACTCCGTTGGGGCTTGCAGGCGGCTCCCTACATGATAAAGCCCAACAATGACGAGCTTGCCCGATTGAAGGGCGTGGAAAAGCTTTCCTTAGAGGAGATGATTTGCCAAGGAAGGCAGCTTTTGGATTCCGGAATAGAGGATGTGGTGATCTCTCTGGGCGCAGATGGGGCGCTGTTTCTGAGCAGAGAAGGTGTTTTCCGGGCGGACAGCCTGCCAGTGCCGGTGAAAAGTACGGTGGGTGCCGGCGACTCCATGGTGGCGGCTATGGCTTGCGGCAGGGTAAGACAGCTGCCCCGGCAGGAACAAATTGCCCTTGCGGTAGCCATGGGCGCCGCCAGCGTGATGCAGGATGGCTCTCAAGCCCCGGATTCCCAGACGGTGCACCACCTGGCGCGACAGGTAGTTATAGAAAGATTGTGAGGTATTTATGATGGAAAAAGAAAAAAGAAAAGAATGGATCCGCTCTGTTAAGTTTTTGTGCTTTTCCGTATCTGCCGGTGTGATTGAGATTCTTGCCTTCGCCTTGCTCAATGAACTGACCCAGTGGAGCTATTGGCCCTGTTATCTGATTGCGCTGGTGCTCAGCGTACTGTGGAATTTTACACTGAACCGCAGGTATACTTTCCAGGCAGCCAACAATGTGCCTGTGGCCATGCTGAAGGTGGCGGCCTTTTATCTGGTGTTTACCCCGGCATCCACATGGTTGGGGGACTACCTGGCAGAGACGTTGCTGTGGAACGAGTATCTGGTAACTGCCATCAATATGCTGGCCAACTTTGTGCTGGAATACCTGTACGACCGGTTTGTGGTATTCCGTGGTGCCATTGACACCAATGACCTGGCGAAAAAACAGCAGGAAGGGGAAACAACCGCAAAAAAATAACCGCCCACCGGCGGCTGCAGAAAAAAGAAATAACCCTTGACTACGGATGCTTTGCTTTCCATGTAGTCAAGGGTTATTTCTGTGAACTCTTAGTATCTAACATCATTGGTTAACCTCTCTTTCTACGGGATACGAAGCGACTTTCTTTTGTTAAAGCTGAATGACTTCCGTGGCATTCATTTTGGTTGACGTACAAAATTTATTTTATCGGAATTTTTGAAAGTCAGCTTCTTTTAGATTTAGTGGTACATTGGTATCACCTCTTTGTGTCTATAATATAACATTGGATTTTCAAAAAATCAATATGGAAAATTGTACAAAATGCACTAACAATACTTGTAAATATCGAAGAAATTAGCGATAACGCACATAATTGTGATTGACAGGGGGAACACCTTGTGTTATGCTAAACATGTTGGGGCGCTTGGCGCTCCGCTTTTATCGACAGAAAAAGAGGCCGGATACCCTGAGGTATCCGGCCGTGTTTTGTGAAAAGAGGTATGGCTTAGTAGCCGACCTTCTCCCAGCACTCGAAGGGAGCAGCCAGTTCTTCGGAAATGTAGACCTGGGTCTTCTTGGTCTGCAGCATGGAGCTGGGAACCAGAGGAGTGACGGGGCCGTGAGTGACCAGACGGGAGGTCATTCTCTGCCAGGAGGAGAAAGTGCCGTTGGTAGCCAGTGCATGGACCTCGATACGCTCCTTAGCGCGCATTACGTCGATGGGGCCGATGGTAGCGGCCATGGGAGGCACGTTGGCGATGTCACCGGACTGACCGAAGGTGCCGTTCAGGGAGTTCTGCATGACGGTCATGGGGTGCAGCTTGACCAGCTGTGCGGGCTGGTTCAGCCATTCCTCAATGTCACCGCTGCCCATGAACTCGGGGATGGGATCCACGAAAGCTACGTGACCGGTCCAGCCGGGGGAGGTGGAGATGATATCAGCGCCGCCCTCAGTGACGTCGTTGATGATCTTGGAGTAGTCGTTGATGTTCTTGTTGGTGGGGTAGTAAACGTTCTCCAGAGGCATTCTCAGCTTGGGGTCAATCTGGTAAACCAGATACTTCAGCATGGAGTGAGCAAAGCCTGCTTCGTAGGTCTCGGGGGCGATGTTGCCGTCCTGATCAGCCCACTCGTCCTCAGCAAAGATGCTGACCTTGGAGCAGTCAACCTGGAAGTAGTTGATCAGCTGAGCCAGAGGGATGTAGGTGTCGGGCTCGGGGTTGCCCAGGATCATGGAGAAGGGCTTGCCAGCCTCGGAAGCTGCCTTCAGACGGGAGAACAGGGTAGCGATCAGCACGGGATGGGGGTTCATCATAACCTTTACATCGAACTCGGGATGCCACCAGGGCTCACGCTGCTCCAGCTCCTTGCCGCTCATCTTGCGGACACGGTCACAGACTTCCTTGTCCTTAAAGGGGACGAAATCAGCGGGAGTGAAGTTGAAAGTGGTGTTGGGTTCAAAGATAAAATCGCTCATAGTTATTGCACCTTTCCTTCAAAAATTACTTTATTTACTTTCATCCAGTGATCGGCGATCACCAGGTCAGCACGTTTTCCAACCGCGATCTCACCGCGGTCATAGAAGCCCACCGCACGGGCGGGGTTGTAGGAGGCGTAGCGGAACACATCCACGATGGACGCGCCGGTATGCTTGAGCATATTCCGGCAGGAGATATCCAGCGTCATCTTAGAGCCGGCGATCTCGC
The DNA here is from genome assembly GCA_045577435.1 of Faecousia sp. Lineage (GTDB taxonomy): Bacteria > Bacillota > Clostridia > Oscillospirales > Oscillospiraceae > Faecousia. Next base: position 14,714 of record JAZNIL010000017.1, read on the forward strand.
CTTCCCAGTCGAAGTTGATATCGTCCACACCCTCGTATCCGGGAGGGACAGGACCGTCGCAGGCGTAGGCGTCGGAGATCAGAATGATCCGGTCCTCACCCTTGATCTTACGCACCAGGCGGAGCATGTAGGGATCTACATGGATGCCCATGCTGTCGCAAATCAGCTCGGCGTAGATCTCACGGTTGTAGTTCACCGCTTCGTCCACACATACGCCCCGGACCTCCGGGTAGAAAATGCGGTCGCCGGTGGCATTGGTGTGGTGCGTGCCGATTCGCAGTCCGTAGGGGATCAGGGCCTCCACTTCCTGGGGGGATGCCTCGGAGTGTGCCACGGAGAACACGGCGGTGGGATTCTTTGCCTTTACATCCAGCACAAACTGGAGGATGTTATCCCGCTCAGGAGCTACACCCCAGACTTTTACCAAATCCCAGCCCGCATCGATAATGGGCTGATACTTTTCTTTGTCCACAGGGCCGTTCCAGGGATTGTGCTCCCGGTCACAGCCAAATTTGGGGTTCATATAGGGGCCTTCCATGTAAATACCTGCCAAATTTTTGCAGGCAGGGTCCTTCATGGCTTCCCGCAGGGCGTGGATGGCATCCACAAACTCCTGGGTATTCATGCTGAAATACAGGGCTGCCAGAATGGTGGTGGTACCATGCTTCAGATGGTGCCCTACCGCTTTGGGATCATCATGGAAAAAGGTGACGCCGTCGGAATGGGTGTGGATATCCACAAAACCGGGACCGACATACAGACCCTCAGCGTCGATGACCTCACAGCCTTCCGGGATGGAGAGCTTTCGGGCGGGGCCAAAATCCTGGATAATACCATCTTCCATAAGCAGAACCCCGTCGGGAATTAAATGGTCACGCATGACCAAAACGGCGTTTTTGATGGCTACCATACGTACATTTTCCTTTCTTTTAGGAAACTCCCAGGAAAGACAAATCCCGGGTTGGATGAATATGGGCATAGCCGCCGGTTGGGGCAGCATGCCTGGGAAATAACAGAAAATCCTGTACCGCCCACAGCAGACCCTTGCTGGCTATGTAATGGCATTACTTACGATTTCTGTATAAAAGCATTTTAGTATAGTTTTCCAGGTTTGTCAATGGGGCAAGGATGGTTTTTGTCCCTAAAGATAAGAAAAAAATAGGACAAAAAAGGAAAACTTTTGATTTAAAACAGACGGTTTTTAAAGAAAAATGATAGGCGTGTAAAATGGGTGCAATGTGTAGAAATAAAGAAATAAATACAAAAACGAAAATAATAAGCCACAAACATCTTGCAAAAACCGACGGGTTATAGTACTATTATTACACTATAGGCTAAAATGAAGGGAACGCGGAGGTAGAGATATGCCCCATAACGCAACTTATATCAAACGGGATCTTGTGCTGAATCTAATTAACCACCTGGGCCCTATCAGCCGGACAGAACTGATTGATTTGACAGATTACCGGCCTGCCAGCATTGGTGAGATCACCAAGGAGCTTCTGGATGAAGGATTGATCGTGGAGACCGGCTCCCAATCCGTAGGTCATGGCAGAAAGCGGGTGCTGCTGGAAATTAACAAGGACGCGCTGTATGCCGTGGGTGTATCTTTTGTGGGGGAGACTGCTATCTTTTTGGTGGCCCAGGCAGACGGTAATATCCTGCGGCAGGAAACACTGCGCCTGCCCGGTTTAGGCGAATCCTCTGTGGGGCAGATATGTGAAAAAGTGCGGCAGCTTCTGCAGGCATTTCCCCATAAGCGCTTTGTGGGAATTGGCATTGGAGAACCACTGCTTGACCCCACCGGTTACAAGCGGGAGCACTCTCTGCTGATTAACTACGCCCACTATAATGACTGGGTATCCTTGGGCTTAAAGCCCAGGCTGGAAGCGCTTACCGGACTTCCGGTAGAAACCTACAGCGGCATTACCCTGCCAGCGGTAGCGGAGCAGCGCTTTGGCGTTGCTAGGGGCGCCAGCAACTTCATCTGTGTGGAGCTGAGCAACGGCATAGGCTCGTCCATCTGCTGCAACGGTGTCCCTGTGGCGGGAAACACCGGGGTAGCGGGAGAATTAGGTCATATGGTTATGGATTTTGGAAACCATACAAAGCTTTGCTACTGCGGAAAACCGGGCTGCGCGGAGATAAGCACAGCATTTCCCGCTCTGGCCGGGCAGATTCAGGATGCGCTGGATCACGGCGTGTTTTCCTCCCTGAAGCCGGGTCAGCCCATTACGGTGGAAAGTCTCCGCCGGGCGCTGGAGGAGGGTGACCGGCTGACCATGCACTATGTCAAGCAGAATGCGGTCAGATTGGGAATGCTGATCGCTAACGCGGTAAATCTTTTGAATCCGGAGCTGGTGGTGCTCTACGGCTTTATGGTGGAGTTGGGGGATTTCTTCCTGAGGGAATTGGAAACCTCCCTGCGGGAGAATGTGGTCACCGTGGCCGGCGATTTTCAACTGCGTATCTCCACCTCCCAGCAAACGTTGCTTCCTTTGGGCGCGGTGGCGGAAATTTTCTCCTCCTTCCTTCACAGCAGAGATTACCGCTGGATCTATCAGCTGCAAAAAACCAAGGATTGACAAGAAAAAACTGCTCCGTCTACATAGACAGAGCAGCTTATTTCATTAACCCAGAGTCATTTCACCGAAATATTCCGGCTCATGGAAGGAAGGATTGAGGCTCTCCACCAGATTCCAGGAGATGTAATGGGGTTGTACGGTCAGATCGCCACATTTGTAGCAGTTGGCGTAGATCTTCATACCGGGCTTCAACTGATAATCAGGGAAGAACACCCGAATCATAGACAGGGGGAAGGTGCAATAAACTTCCCAACCGTCTTCGGTGTAGGCCACCTTTTTCTGCATCAGATGATCCTCACAGGAGGGGATCAGACGGATCAGATCACCAATGTTGTGGCCAAAGCCAATGTAGGTTTGGCCGTTGGGGTTGATCTCAAAATTGAAGTAGCGCATATCCCCTTCCATAGGGCGAAAGAAGAATTCCATGCAGCTGTCCTCGCATACCATGGACAGAGGTTCCGTGTATTCTGCACGGATGTCCTTTTCCCGAGCTTTCAGATGGATGTGCAGACCGTCCTGTGAGTAGCACAGCTGGGCGGTCATCTGGATGTCCACTGGGGGAGCCCACTGGTAGTTATCCACATGCAGCTGGGGAATGGTGTCCCAATTTGGCTGACCGGAAACGGGGGTGATGGTATATTGTCTCATAACAGGCCTCCTGAAAAATAGTTTTACGTATTTTTTGAACCGCAGGGGAACGATTACAAATGCAGCTTACACAATACGGTTGATTTCCAGCGCCGTGTCATAGAGCTTGCAGAAGCGGCGGTACTTACGGGCGTAATGGTCGCTGGGGTTTGGCTCATACTGGTGGGTGAAGGTGATAATCGTGTCAGCAGCTTCCTCGAAGGAGTCGAATCTGCCGTCAGCCACGGCACCGATCATAGCAGCGCCTAAGCAAGCAGCTTCCTTCTCTGCCGGAATACGGACGGGAAGGCCGGTGATATCGGCGTACATTTGGCACCAGATGGGGCTCTTGGAGCCACCGCCGGTGGCAATGATACTGGAAAGGGAAATTCCGTTGGCAGCGATGTGGGCACAGTTTTTCTTCAGCACGTAGGCAACGCCCTCCATAATGGCACCGGCCATATCAATGGCATCGTGCTCCTGCCGCAGACCCCAGAATACACCCTTGGCTTCACTGTGGAACTCCGGGGCGTTGGTGCCTACCAGATAGGGCAGGAAGAGCAATTCACCCGGCTCCCGTTCTGCCAGCTCCTGATTCATCCGGTCATAGCTGACAGATTCCATGCAGCTGCGCTTGAACCACTCCAGACTTACACCGCCGCTTTCCACCACCGGCAGCATCACGTGGGTATCGGGCAAGAAGCCGTAGTGCATGGCGATGCCGGTGTTCTGGGGAGCGGGTTCCGGACACTGGGCTGCGATGGCCATCACAGTGCCGGTGGACAGGGTCAGTCCGCCGGGCCGGATGTTGCCGGTGCCCACCATGCCAGCAAAGTGGTCCAATGTGCCCACGTTTACGGAAACGGGTTGGGCAAGGCCCAACTGCGCGGTCAGTTCCTTGGTGGTCACCCCGGCAACGGTGCAGGGCTCACACAGGGCAGGCAGCTGACGCTCCGAAATGCCGATGGCCTGAAGCATTTCCTGCCAGTAGGTCTTTTTATAAATATCAAAATAGAAAGAGAAGGTAGCGATGGACATGTCAGCCAGCTTCACGCCGGTGAGGTAGTACACCACATAATCCTTCAGCAGCATATAGGTATCCGCGGCGGCGAAGATATCCGGGCGGTTCTTTTTCAGCCACAGGATTTTGGTAGCGGGCCATGTGGGCAGCACAGCCATCTGGCCGGTAATGTTTTCGCAGGTCTTTCCGTCGAAGATGTCGGCCAAAGCGGCGCATTCTTCCACAGAACGCTCGTCCATCCAGGAAATGGCGTTGCACAGGGGCACGCCGTCCTTTCCCAAAACCACCAGTGTTTCTGCCTGACCGGTGAGGGCAATCTGGCGGATGGCCTGAATGCCGTTTTCCCGGATCATGTCCTGCAGAAGCTCTGCCAATGTGCGGCAGTAGCCCTCCGCGTCAAACTCCACAAAACCATTTTCCCGGATATATTCTACCGGGCGGCTCTGGCGGTCTACCAGTGTGAAGTCTCTGGTGTAGATGGCGATTTTAATATTGGTACTTCCTAAGTCGATACCACAATACATGAGATCCCTCCGTTTTCATTTGAGGTTTGTTTTCCGGACAGTACCGGGGCAGGCGGGGAACCGGAATTTGTCCGGTTACAGTGCCTTGTTGTTCAGCCGTTCACCCACAGCTCCGCCGGGATGGATCAGGGCAAACTGCTCTGCCTGATAGCCGGTCTGCTCAACCATGGCGGCCTGCAGGGAGTGGAAAATCATGCAAAGAGCAGTAGAGCTGGTTGTACCCTGGGCATTCCATTTGTCTGTCTCCCGGTTTACATGCTGCTTCAGCACCACATCAGCGGCGGCAGCCAGGGGAGAGGTCAGGTTTTCTGTAATGGTGATGATGTTTACGCCCTTCGCCTTGCAGATATCTACGATGGGCAGCAGTTCTTTGGTCTTGCCACCTCTGGATGCAAATACCATCACATCACCCTTCTGCAGGTAGCCGGTGGCGCCGTGGACGGCTTCGGCGGGGGAGATGAAGCGGGCGGGGCGCTCGATGCAGCACATTAAGTGGCAGAAATGCTGGCACAGAATGCCGGAATGACCGCTGCCGGCAGCGCCAATCCGGGGCGCGGCGCACAGCAGCTCCACAGCTTTGGAGAACTGCTCCTCGTCAAAATAGGCTTTCATTTCCGTAAGGCATTCTGCCTCGATATCATAGGCCTGCTTGCCTGCAAGCAGAGCTTCGTTGCTGATCATAAGATAAACTCCTTTGTATTATAGTTTGGGGGGCGGGCTATGGCTACACTCTCCCGTTAACAAGAGTAACTGTTACAGCCTCTGTTTTCAATTCGCAAAATAAACAAATATTCCCATTGGAAACTTATCTTCTATCAAAATAAAAAGCAAAAAGAAAATAATATTTTTGGTTTGGCCGTTTAAAAAATGTACCCAGCCGGAGCGGGGCACATTTGTGAATGCTATATGCTATACCTGTATGACCTGAACATTTTTTTCATGGAGCTGCTGCAGAGCATCCTTGTCACAGTCACTGCTGGTGATAAGACACATATCCTGATTGCACTCGCAGATACGGGAAAAGCCTGCGTTGCCGATCTTGCTGCCGGTGGCGGCTACCAGCCGCTTTCTGGCGTTGCTCATCATCAGCCTGTCGATAATGGCCTCCTCGGCTTGGTAGGTGGTGACACCGCCCCGGGCGCTGACACCATCCACAGACAGAATCACCCAGTCGGCCTGATATCTGCTCAGCTGGTCCTGGGCATCGCCGCCGTAGGTAAAACCGTATCTGGCATTGATCTGTCCACCCAAGAGTAGTACGCTGCATGTGGGGACATTCCCCAATTCCATTGCCACCGCAAGGGAATTGGTCACAATATTCAGATTCTTCTTTCCTTGAAGCGCCCGGGCTATGTAGTAGGTGGTGGTTCCTGAGTTAAAGAAAATCGTATCCCCATCCCGGATCATTTTGGCCACCTCCGTGGCTACGGCCTGTTTCTGCATGTAGTCTTTATCCTCCCTGTCACTGCCGGGAAGGAAGCTGCCTTGCATCCGGTGGGAAAGAACAGCGCCTCCCTGCATGCGGATCAGGTATCCGTCCCGCTCCAACGCCGTCAGATCATTGCGGATGGTGACTGGTGTGGCCCCCATGTCCTCACTGAGCTGGGTTACGGAAACCCTGCCGTCTATCCGCAGCCGCTCCAGAATCTTGCTTCTTCTGACATCGATTTTCAGTTTGCTCTGGGCCAAAATCATTCACCTCTTGCTGTAAATTTTGGTACTATGGGCTTTCTATTTTCTAGCATAACAGGCAGAAAAAACTGTGTCAATGGGATAAAAAGAAAATAATATTTTCGTTTCTGAAATTAGCCCCACAAATTCCACAGTTTACTCGGGATTGTATTAGGTAAATTAACGATTTAGAAGTTTTGGGGGAAATGTGATTGACTAATCCGGGGAAAAAGACTAGAATAAATCTATAAATCTGTGAAAGGTGGATTGTTAAAATATGGCTAAGAGAATTGTAAAGGCGCCCTTCTTTGAAATCGGCCCCAAATCTTACCTGTACGGCGATGATATCCTTGCGCTGGCCCAGTATGCGGATCAGGCAAGCCAGAAGTACGGTGTGGATATTATCTTCACCTGCCCTGTGGTGGATATCCGCAGAGTTAAGGAAGCGACCAAATATATTCATGTATATGCCCCCCATATGGACCCCATCCCCGTGGGCCGTGGTCTGGCAGATACTTTGGCAGAGTCCTTGGTTGCCGCAGGCGCTGACGGCGTCATGCTCAACCATGTAGAGAAGCCCCTGAGCATGGAGGTGCTGGCTGCTACCATCAAGCGGGCCGACGAAGTGGGTTTGACCACCATCGTCTGCGCTGATTCCATGGCGGATGCCACTGCCATTGCAGGTTTGCATCCGGATATTATCGTTGCCGAGCCCAGCGAGCTGATCGGCACCGGTGTCAGCGTTGGCCCCGAGTATGTGGCTGCTGCTACCGACTGTGTCAAGAAGGTGGATGAGAATATTCTGGTGCTCACCGCCGCGGGCATTTCCAATGGTCAGGATGTGTACAACACCATTATCGCCGGCGCGGACGCCACCGGTTCTTCTTCCGGTGTGGTAAAAGCTCCGGACCGGGAAGCTATGGTGGATGAAATGATCGGCTCAGTCCGTCGTGCATGGGATGCACGGCACAACTAATACATATTTTATTATATTTGGAGGAATAAACAATGGAATTTATCGTCTATCAGAAGGAACTGGAACTGCAGTCCCGTGGCTGGATCCCCACTTTCCATGACATTTCCAAGGAAGTCATGCAGATCGTCAAGGAGTCCGGCGTACAGAACGGTACTGTCTGCATCGCTTCCCACCACACCACCTGCTCCGTCATGGTTCAGGAGTGCTCCCACGACATCGACTCCTTCGACCTGGAGTTCCTGCAGCATGATCTGTTGGACATCATGCGCAAGATGATCCCCGACTACACCAACGAGGGTGACTACCGCCATCCCGGCCCCATCCATGCACAGTTCGGCCGTTACGTGGACGAGCCCGGCAACTACACATCCATGAACACAGATGGCCACCTGCGCTCCGTATTCTTCGGCCGCAGCGAGACCATGACCATTAAGGACGGCGTTCTGGACGGCGGCGAGTTCGCTCATATCTACTTCATCGACTGGGACCATGTCCGCGCACGTCACCGTCAGGTCAATGTTACCGTTATGGGCACCAGTGAGCCTGTGAACGACCGCAAGTGGAAGGGCGGCGAGACCATCAACACCCTGCGTAAGTTCACTCCCGAGGAGAAGGCTTACGATCTGCACTACGACAACCAGCTGGAAGGCAGAGTGTAATTTTCTGAATTTTCATACGAATATGATGTATATTCGGGGGCGCAGACGGTTATCCGTCTGCGCCCTGTTTTTTGCGTTTGCAGACGTTTTTCTTCCATATGGTTGGGTGAGGAAAACCGCCTTGTAATTCAGCACAAAAAAAGACTGGACGCATGATGGCGATTGGTAAAAATGCCAAAAGTGCTGAAGCTGTGTTTTTAGGGGTTGACTTTCTTGCAGAACGGGTGTATAAACATGCATATAAAATGAATTGCAAACCACTGGGAGGCAGATTATTATGAATAACAAGTGTATAAAGAAAGTTGTACTTGCATATTCCGGCGGCCTGGACACTTCCATTATCATCCCCTGGCTGAAGGAAAATTACAACGAACCGTACATCATTGCAGTGGCCGGTAACGTAGGCCAGGCAGACGAGCTGGAAGGCTTGGAGGAAAAGGCATACAAAACCGGCGCGGATAAGTTCTACGCACTGGACTTGAGCGACGAGATGGTCAACGATGTGATTATTCCTTCTATGCAGGCTGGCGCTGTATACGAGGAGTACCTGATGGGTACCGCTTTCGCCCGACCCATTATTGCCAAGGGTCTTGTGGAGATCGCCTTGAAGGAGGGCGCTGACGCTATTGCCCACGGCTGCACCGGTAAGGGCAACGATCAGGTCCGCTTCGAACTGGCGATCAAGGCATTTGCTCCGGACATGAAGATCATCGCTCCCTGGCGGGAGTGGGATATCAAGTCCCGGGAAGAGGAGATTGAATATGCCGAGGCGCACAATGTGCCTCTGAAAATCAACCGTGAGACCAACTACTCTAAGGATAAGAACCTGTGGCATCTGAGCCATGAGGGTCTGGATCTGGAAGATGTGTGGAATGAGCCTCAGTACGAGAAGCCCGGCTTCCTGGAGATGGGCGTGTCCCCCATGCAGGCTCCCGACGAGCCCACCTACCTGACACTGGACTTTGAGCAGGGTGTCCCTGTGGCTCTGGACGGTGAGAAGATGAGCGCTACCGATATTATCTGGAAGCTCAATGAACTGGGCGGCAAGAATGGTATCGGCTTGCTGGATATCGTGGAGAACCGTCTTGTGGGTATGAAGTGCCGCGGTGTTTATGAGACTCCCGGTGGTACAATTCTCTACAAGGCTCACCAAGCTCTGGAAACCGTGTGCCTGGACAAGATGACCTCTCATAAGAAGCAGGAATTGAGCGTATGCTTTGCCGAGCTGCTCTACAACGGCCTGTGGTTCAGCCCCCTGCGAAAGGCGCTGTCCGCGTTTGTCACCGAAACCCAGAAAACGGTGACCGGCACTGTCAGACTGAAGCTCTACAAGGGCAATATCATTAAAGCCGGTATTAAGAGCCCCTACTCTTTGTACTCCGAAGACATCTGCACCTTTGGCGAAAGTGATTACGATCAGTCTCAGGCTACCGGATTTATCAATCTGTGGGGCCTGCCCACTCAGGTCCAGGCTATGATGGAGCAGGGTAAGCTGAAGGACTGAGGAAATGACAACGTCATGAGTAAACTCTGAGCCGGTCGGATCAAGTCCGAAACTGCCAAGACCGCAGATGAAATCAACGCCTCCGCCGGCGGTACTTCGGCGGGTTCTATGAAAAAACAAATCCAATATGTAACAACTCAGCCTGCAAAAGGCTGATGAAAAAGAAAGGAAAACTATCATGAAAAAAATCATTACTTTAATTCTTGCCCTGGTTCTGTGTCTGTCTCTGGTCGCATGTGGTTCCGCGAAAGGAAACTTCACAAAGATCGCCGTTCAAAAAGGTACCACCAGCTTCATGTATGCAGATGTCCTGAAGAACACCGAGACCGTTTCCTACGATACCTTTGCGCTGGCCGCAAACGATATGAAGAACGGCAATGCAGACTATGTTTTTGTGGATAAGACCACCGCGAATGCGCTCTGCAAAGAAATCTCCGGCATCAAGTTGATTGATATTGCCCTTTCCAGCGAAAACTACGGCATCGGTATTGATCCCAATCAGGCTGATCTGAAGGAACAGATTGACAATATTCTGACCACTAAGGCTGCTGAGATCGACGCAATCAAGGAAAAGTACATGAACGGCGAGACCGATAAGTACGTCGGCGTTACCTCTGCTGCCAAGGATGTTAACAAGGCCGCTGAGCAGCTTGTCGTTGCCAGCAACGCTGAGTTTGCTCCCTGGGAGTACAAGGAAGGCAACCAGTTCTACGGCATCGATATGGAGATTGCACAGCTGATTGCTGACGAACTGGGTCTGGAGCTGGTTATCGACGATATGGAATTCGATATGGTCGTGGGCGCTGTCGGCAAGCAGGGCGTTGACATTGCAATGTCCGGCATCACCATCACTGCAGAGCGGCTGAATGTTATCAACTTCTCCATCCCCTACTACACCGAAGCTATCGTTGCAGTTTGCAAGGCTGATGACACCTCTCTGGATTCCGTCGGAACCGTTGTTGACCTGCTGAACGTTGTCTGCGCAGAAAAGAACGCCGAGTAAAATAAGAAAAGGTCTGTAAAGGCTTAGTGTAATAAGCACTAAGCCTTTACTATGGTTAAGAGTATGAACAGTTTAACACAAATGTGGAATGAATTTATCAAGCAATTTTTCACTCTAAAGGGTTATGAAAATGTTCTGAAGGGGTTATGGGCAACCGCACAGATTGCGGTGCTTGGATTGCTCATCGGCATTGCGATCGGTACGATTATCGCAGTTGTACGCGTGATGCCCAAATATAAGCTGTTGCCAAGAATTCTGGATAAGATCTGCGTGTGTTACATTGAGTTGTTCCGCGGGACACCAATGGTAGTGCAGTTGCTGATCGGTTACTGGGTCCTGCTGCCCACACTGGGAATTACGGTCAATTCCGGCATCTCAGTGGCCATCGTTGTGTTCGGTTTAAACAGCGGTGCCTATGTCAGTGAGATTATGCGCGGCGGTATCAATTCGGTGGATTACGGTCAGACGGAAGCCGGCAGAGCTGTCGGTTTAACCTATGCTACCACTATGCTGAAGATCGTTGTACCCCAAGCAATTAAAAATATTTTGCCCACTCTTGGTAATGAATTCATCGTTTTAATTAAAGAAACGTCTATTGTAAGCTTTATCGCGGTGACAGACCTTTATAAATCCTTCAAGCAGTTAGGAGATCCCACCTACAATTACACGGTACCCTATTTGATGTTGGCGCTGACATATTTAATTCTGGTATTGTTGATCTCCTGGCTCGTCAGAGCGTTGGAAACAAAAATGAAGAAGAGTGAAAGATAATATGGAAAAGCAGATAGTTTTATCAATAAGAAATTTAACCAAGCAGTTTGGGGACAATCAGGTTCTGAAAGGTGTCGATCTGGATGTTTACGAGGGTGATGTGGTAGCCATCATCGGTCCTTCCGGATGTGGAAAATCTACATTTTTAAGATGTGTCAATTGTCTGGAAGATCCCTCCGGCGGATCGATTATGTTTGACGGTGACGATTTGGCGGATATGAAGGTAGATATTAACATCCATCGTCAGAAGATCGGCATGGTGTTTCAGCAGTTCAATCTGTTTAACAACCTGCGTGTATTGGATAATATTACCCTTGCACCGCTGACTGTTGCAAAAAAGAAACGAAAAGAACTGAAACGCCAAAACAGATTAATTCAATTGGGCAACCTTTTCAGAAAAGACAAAAAGCCGCTGTATGATCTGGGGCTCTCCATTGCTGAAGAAAAAGTAAAAGCCGAAGAAAGAGCATTGAAGCTGCTGCGTACCATCGGTCTGGAAGAAAAAGCAGAATCCTATCCCTCCCAGATATCCGGTGGACAAAAACAGCGTGTTGCCATCGTACGCGCACTTGCCATGAACCCCAAGGTAATCCTCTTTGACGAGCCCACCTCCGCCCTTGACCCGGAGATGGTTGGCGAGGTGCTGGATGTTATGAAGGGTCTGGCAAAATCCGGTATGACCATGGTGGTTGTGACCCACGAAATGGGCTTTGCACGGGAAGTCTCCAATCGGGTAATCTTCCTGGATGATGGAATCATCGCCGAAGAAGGCACGCCCGAGGAGGTTTTTGAACATCCACGCTGCGAGCGGCTCAAGTCCTTCCTGTCCAAAGTTCTGTAATTGAGGAGAAGCAAATGAAAGGAAGAAGCTTTTTGAAGCTTCTGGATTATACTCCGGAAGAAATTCAAAGCCTGATCGATCTTGCTATCGATCTGAAGGCAAAGAAAAAGGCAGGTATTCCCCATAAGCTGCATGAGGGGAAGAATATTGCCCTGATTTTTGAGAAAACCAGTACCCGTACACGCTGCTCTTTTGAGGTTGCGGCCTATGATTTAGGTATGGGCGTGACCTATCTGGATCCTACCGGTTCTCAGATCGGCAAAAAGGAAAGCATTGCCGATACTGCCCGGGTTCTGGGCCGGCTGTATGACGGCATTGAGTACCGTGGTTTTGGCCAGGAAATTGTGGAGGAACTTGCCCAATACGCAGGTGTTCCCGTGTGGAACGGCCTGACCAATGAGTTCCATCCCACCCAGATTCTGGCGGACTTTATGACCATTCAGGAGAAGTTTGGTACGCTGAAGGGTATCAAGCTGGTGTATATGGGAGATGCCCGGTACAATATGGGTAATTCGCTTATGGTAGGCGCGGCGAAAATGGGCATGCACTTTGTGGCCTGCGCCCCTGAAAAATACTTTCCTGACAAAGAGCTGGTGGCGCAGTGCCGGGCAATCGCTGCCCAGACCGGCGCTGTCATCGAGTTCTGCACCGAGCCTGCCAAGGCGGCAGCCGGCGCTAACGTGATCTACACAGACGTGTGGGTATCCATGGGCGAGCCTATGGAGGTCTGGGAGGAGCGTATCCAGGATCTGGCCCCCTATCAGGTCAACAGTGAGCTGATGGCCATTGCCGGGGAGAAGGCTGTGTTTATGCATTGCCTGCCTTCCTTCCACGACATGAAGACTACCATCGGTAAGCAGATGGGCGAGTCTTTCGGACGTCAGGACATGGAGGTCACCGACCAGGTGTTTGAGAGCAGCCAGTCTATTGTCTTTGACGAGGCAGAAAACAGAATGCACACCATTAAGGCGGTTATGGCCGCGACACTGTAAAAAACAAGCCGAGGGGCCGGTCGTAATCGACCCCCCTCGGCTATCATTTAACGAGGTGATCATTATGCCAAAAAGAACAGATATCAAGAAAATTATGATCATCGGCTCTGGCCCCATTGTCATCGGACAGGCGGCGGAGTTTGACTATGCAGGTACACAGGCCTGCCTTGCGTTGAAAGAAGAGGGTTATGAGGTCATTCTTGCCAATTCCAACCCGGCAACTATTATGACCGATACAGCTATTGCCGATAAAGTGTATATGGAGCCGCTGACGCTGGAGTATGTGGCACGTATTTTGCGTACAGAGCGGCCCGATGCCATCATTCCCGGCATCGGTGGCCAGACGGGTCTGAACCTTGCCATGCAGCTGGAGAAAAAGGGCGTTCTCCGGGAGTGTCAGGTAGAGTTGCTGGGCACACCCAGCAGCAGTATCGAGCGGGCGGAGGACCGTGACCTGTTCAAACAGCTGTGTCAAGCCATCGGCGAGCCGGTAATTCCTTCGGAAATTACCTATGATCTGGAGCAGGCCAAGGCTGCCGCAAAGCGGATTGGCTATCCGGTGGTGCTGCGCCCTGCTTTCACTCTGGGCGGTACCGGTGGCGGCTTTGCATATAGTGAGGCGGAATTGGAGGAAGTGGGCAAAAACGCCTTCAAGCTTTCCCCTGTACATCAGGTGCTGATTGAAAAATCCGTCAAGGGCTATAAGGAAATCGAGTTTGAGGTTATGCGGGATGCGCAGGATCACGCCATCACCATCTGCGGTATGGAAAACTTAGATCCTGTGGGTGTCCACACCGGTGACTCCATTGTATTTGCCCCCATTTTGAGCCTTTCTGCTCAGGACCAGAAAATGCTCAATGACGCGGCGATCAAAATCATCCGCACTTTAAAAATTGAGGGTGGCTGCAACGTGCAGTTTGCGCTGGATCCCAACTCCAGCAAGTATTATGTGATTGAAGTCAATCCCCGTGTCTCCCGGTCTTCCGCACTGGCATCCAAGGCTTCCGGCTATCCCATTGCCCGGGTAACCGCCAAGATTGCCGTAGGCATGTTCCTGGAGGAAATTCCTCTGGCAGGAACTACGGCGGCCTACGAGCCAAGCCTGGACTACATTGTGGCCAAAGTACCCCGGTTCCCCTTTGATAAATTCACCACAGCCAAGAATCAGCTGGGCACCCAGATGAAAGCTACCGGTGAGGTTATGGGCATCGGCAGTTCTGTGGAGGAGAGCCTGCTCAAATCCATCCGATCCTTGGAGACCGGTGTCTGCCATCTGTACCTTGCAAAATTCGACCACTTCAGCCGAGAGGAGCTGGCAGAATACATCGCCGGCTTCCACGATGACAATGTGTACGCCATTGCCCAGCTGATTCGTCTGGGGGAGGATCTGGACAGAATTCAGAAAATCACCTCTATTACAGATCTGTTCTTGAAGGCCATCGCCAAAATCGTCCACTTTGAGGCAATGCTCTCTGCCAACCATTTTGACAGGGAAGTGCTTCTGCAGGCCAAGAAACTGGGCTTCTCCGACAGGTATATTGCCAAGCTCTGGACCTGCACAGAAATGGAAGTATGGAAGTTCCGGGCTGAGCAGGGGATTCACCCTGCCTACCGCATGGTGGACAGCAGCCATTCCGGGGCATATATTCCTTATTTCTACTCCAGCTACCAGGGGACAGACCAGTCTCCTGTGACACAGCGTGTGAAGCGGGTTGTGCTGGGTGCTGGACCAATCCGTATCGGACAGGGTGTGGAATTTGACTATTCCACTGTCCATGCGGTGCAGACCATCCGCAAGGCGGGATACGAGGCAATTATCATCAACAACAACCCTGAAACTGTGTCCACCGACTACACCACTGCCGACAAGCTGTACTTCGAGCCGCTGACACCGGAGGATGTGTCGGAGGTGCTGGCCCATGAGAACGCATGGGATGTGATTGCCTCCTTAGGAGGACAGACGGCCATCAACCTGGCCGAACCGCTTGCCCACCGGGGCGCTAACATTATTGGCACGGATGTACAGGCCCTTGACCGGGCGGAGAACCGGGACTCCTTTGAGAAGCTCCTGAACGAATTGGATATTCCCCAGCCCAAGGGTACTGCGGTAACCAATGTGGAGGACGGCATCGAAGCGGCAAAACGTATCGGCTATCCGGTGCTGGTTCGTCCCTCCTTTGTGTTGGGCGGCAGAGCCATGGAAATCGTGGCAAATGAGAAAATGCTGCGCCAGTATCTGAAAACAGCTGTGGAAGTGGACATGGACAGGCCGGTGCTGGTGGATAAGTACATTTCCGGCAGGGAAGTGGAAGTGGACGCGGTCTGTGACGGCGAGAATGTATTTGTGCCCGGCATCATGGAACTGGTGGAGCGCACAGGTGTCCACTCCGGTGACTCTATCAGCGTGTACCCTCCCTTTACCATTAGTCAGAAGGTAAAGGATACCATTTTGGAATACACCCGGAAACTGGGTGTGGGTATCGGTATTGTGGGCTTGTTTAACATTCAGTTTATTGTGGATAAGCAGGATGACGTGTATATTATCGAGGTCAATCCCCGCTCCTCCCGGACAGTGCCGTTTTTGAGCAAGGCCACGGGCTACTCTCTGGCGGATATCGCCACAGAGGTGATTCTGGGGAAAAAGCTGCCGGAGCTGGGCATTACCGAAACCTGCCTGCCGGAGAAAAAACGGTGGTACGTGAAAGTGCCTGTGTTCTCCTTTGCCAAGCTGCACGGTATGGATACCTACCTGTCTCCAGAGATGAAATCCACAGGCGAGGCCATCGGTTACGACAAGAAGCTTCACTGGGCGCTGTTCAAGGCTTTGCAGGCGGCTGGTATTGAACTGTACAACTACGGTACTGTGCTGGTTACTGTGGCGGACGAGGACAAGGAGGAGACCCTGCCTCTGGTACGCCGGTTCTATGATATGGGCTTTAATATTGAAGCCACGACCATGACTGCGGATTTCCTCCGGGAAAACGGTATCCGGGTGCGGAAGCTTGCCAATATTACTGAGGGAAGCGAAGCGCCCCTGGAGTCTATCCGCTCCGGTTACGTGCGCTATATCATCAATACCAGAGCCATTTTGTCCGGTGTCCACTATATTAACGGTGCCATCATGCGCCGTTGCGCGGTGGAAAACGGCGTGACAACCTTTACCTCTCTGGACACTGTGCGCATCGTCCTGGATGTTCTGGAGGAGATTACCAACAAAGTTTCCACCATCGATGCCGAATAAAAGACAAATTCCCCTGTCTTGACGGCTGGGGAAAACCGGGATATAATGGAAAAGAAATCTACATAAAGGAGAGACAATCTTATGAATGCCATCGCAGCACACATCACCGGTATGCAGCACATCGGCCTGCCTACCAACGACATGGACAAGACCATCGCTTTCTACAAGACCCTGGGTTTTGAGGTTGCTTACGAGACCATGCTGCCCACTGACCGGGTAGCGTTCCTGAAGCTGAAGGATATCTGCATTGAGACCTATCAGAGTCTGGGTGTGCCGGAGGCTAAGGGCTTTGACGGCGCTATTGACCACATCAGCGTAGATGTGGATGATATTGAAGCAGCCCTGGAAGCTGTGAAGGATGCCGGATTGGAGCCTATGGGAGAAATCGAATTTTTGCCCTTCTTGGAAAAAGGAGTCCGCTTCTTTAAGGTGCTGGGCCCCAACCATGAGCCGGTAGAGTTCTGCCAGATTCTGTAACAACAATAAAAACAGCCGGGGGTGACCCGGCTGTTTTTTGTGTGTCTTTATTTTCTGTGCTGGGGCAGGCGGTCTGCAAAATACTCCTTCTTCAGCTTGATGACTTCATTGCTCAGTAGCAGTAAGCCAACCAGGTTGGGAATAATCATCAGACCGTTGATGGTATCTGCCAGATCCCAGGCAAAGCCCAGTGTGGTCTGGGAACCGATAAAAATCATGAAAACCCACAGAATCTTTACAGGCAGGCGGCTCCGCGTGCCAAAGATGTACACCGCGGCACGCTCCGCATAGGTGTAGAAACTGATTAAGCAGGTGAAGCCGAACAGAATCACCGCACACAGGCAGATCCATGCGCCAATCTTACCAGGAAGCATGACTTCAAAGGCTCTGGAGGTAAGAACAGCACCGTCCAGACCGGTGTTCCACAGCCCGGACAGTACGATGGTGATGGCGGTGACACTGCACACGAGGATTGTATCCAGAAACACTTCCACCGCGCCCCACAAGCCCTGTGCCACAGGATGATCCGCCTTAGCGCCGCTGTGCACCATGGCGGCAGTACCCGCTCCGGCTTCGTTAGAGAAAATACCCCGGGCGACACCGTAACGCATGGCGATAAATACAGATCCAACAGCGCCGCCGGTGACAGCAGAGGGGTTAAACGCACCCTTCACAATCTGGACAATTGCTCCCGGAACTTGGGGCAGATTCAAAACAATCACGAGAATACCCGCCAGAATGTACGCAGCGCCCATAAAGGGGGCAATGATTTCGCTGGCTCGGCCAATACGCTTAATACCGCCGAAGATAATAATGCCTGCAAGGGAAGCCAGAATAAGTCCGGTGATCCAGGTAGGGACAGAAAACTGATCCTGCACAGACAGGGCAATGGTATTGGTGTCCACCACCGCGGAGATTACAAAGGCATAAGGGATGACCAGGAAACTGAACAAAATACCCAGCCATTTCTGCTTCAGACCCTTAGCCAGATAGTACATAGCGCCGCCGCTAACGCTGCCATCAGGTCGAAGCTCACGGTACTTAATACCCAGTGTGACTTCCGCGAATTTGGTTGCCATGCCAACCAGCGCAGCAATCAGCATCCACAGCACCGCGCCGGGACCACCCATGACGATAGCCGTAGCCACGCCGGCAATGTTACCGGAGCCTACAATGGCCCCTACGGAGGTCATAGCAGCCTGAAAACTGGTAAGCTCACCGGGCTGGCGGTCACCCACATCCTTCTTTTTAAAGGCCTTGACTACGGTCTCCCGGAAAATAAACAGGGGGTTGCGGAACTGCATAAATCCCAGCCGGATGGTAAAATACAATCCGGTGCCCATCAGCAGTACCAGTACGGGAACACCCCAGACAAAGTCATTTACATAACCGTTAATTTCCTCCAAAATGGACATTATTTTTTCCATATTTTCCTCCTGAACCGAAAAAATACAACAGTATTGTACCATATGGGAAAATTCATTGCAACCGCGTTTTTGACGGGAGAACGAAAAACACCAAACCCAAACAAGTATCCCGGCAACACCAGCGCCCGCGGGCTATGTGGAGCCGGGAAATTCCTTTTTTAGGGATGGGGGGTCAAACTGTACCACTCCCTGATTACAGAGAAATGGAGGAAGACCGGTGAAGGTGACGCTTGCCCCAATGTACGCAAACCAACAGTGAAAGAGTTCAAAGATTGCAATGTTTAGGTCAATATTTGCAATGTAATAAAAATAATTTATGATTACAATGACGGTAACAGCCAAGTTTTGCTCCCGGTATCCAATGACTTTTTTCGGCAGAAAAATACCGGACCGGATTGCCCGAGGCTGTGCTTTCAGACAAGAAAACTTGACGGATATTGAGGTGATCGTTTATGGCAGAACGAGGATTTGAAGCCCTAGCCAGACTGAAAGTGGAGGAGGCCCGTGAGGGACTCATCACACCCCAGCCCATTGCCCATACGTTAAAGGTGTGCAGTCTTGTGCAGGGAGCGGAGTCTCCTGTTGCAGAAGTAGAAAGACCGAGAAACCACCGACAGCTTAAACAGTCTCTGGAGCAGATGCGGGAGCAGTACGCTCCGTACCTGCGCAATTACGCTCCCGCTTATGAGGAAAAGCGCCGGGTGTTTCCTCTGAAGGAATTTCTCCTGGACGGCAAAACACCAGTGACCATTCCCCACTACGATGGCCCTATCGGAAATGCCTTTAAAAGCTATACCACCGAGTTTGAGCTTCCCCAGTTTGACGGTCAGGCTGTGTATTTCTGTTGCGGCGGCGCGGATTATATTGCAACCGTGTACATAAACGGGACTTGCGTAGGTATCCATGAGGGCTTTTTCTCTCCATTTGAGTATGAGATCACCCGCTACGCGGTCCCTGGCAAGAACAAGCTGGAGATTGTCCTGGAAAATGATTACAGCATGCTGGGATATAGCGTGGATATGGACTCCACAGCCCCTGTTTACCAGGGAGATAAGATCTATGCCGCCACCGGCCTGGGCTATGATGATCCTCAGGAAGGCTGGCACCACTGCCCTCCCGGAATGGGTCTGTACCGCACAGTGTCCATTGAGATCCGCAACACCTTGCATGTGACAGATTTGTTTATTCGCCCCGATTTGGAAAAACAGTCCGTCACGGCATGGGTAGAGGTGGAAAACACCACCTACGATACCATTCCCATCCAGCTTAGCTTCTCCCTGTACGGACAGAACTTCTCCCAGACAGTGTTTGAGGACAAAAAAGTGAC
Organism: Faecousia sp.; assembly: GCA_045577435.1. Lineage (GTDB taxonomy): Bacteria > Bacillota > Clostridia > Oscillospirales > Oscillospiraceae > Faecousia. Next base: position 34,360 of record JAZNIL010000017.1, read on the forward strand.
ACCTCTGTTCATGGGGCATGAAATGCCGGTAAAGCATGGCAGGCACTACTATCAGATTCCTCTGGAAATTCCTGACCCCAGACTCTGGTGGCCCCAAACACCCTGGCTGTACCGGATGCAAGTGTCAGTCCTGCGGGAGGATGTGGTCTGCGACACCATTTCCCGGCAGTTTGGTATGCGCAGTTTCTCACAGGATCGTACCCAGTCTCCTAAGGGTATGTACTATTTGAACGGCCAGCCCATCCGCCTGCGGGGTGCTAATACCATGGGTTTTGAGCAGTGGGACGTAGTCCGGGGGGATTTTGACCAGTTGGTAGACGATATTCTGCTGGCAAAGCTGTGTAATATGAATTTCTGGCGTATTACCCAGCGCCCCGTCCAGGATGAGGTATACGAGTATTGCGATAAGCTGGGCTTTATGACCCAGTGCGACTTCCCCCTGTTCGGTATGGTTCGCAGGAACAAGGCCTGTGAGTGTATGCGCCAGGTGGAGGAAATGGTGCGCCTGGTTCGTAACCATCCCTGTAATGTGGTGATCACCTATATCAATGAGGTATCACGTGACGCCAGATATGAGCCTCACAGGCACATGCTCCACGCGGAACTGGAGGACCTGTTTGAAACCTTTGATCATATTGTCCACTTCCACCATCCGGACGCAGTGACCAAGCACGTGGACGGCGATTTTGATCCTCCCTTTAAGAACACCATGCCAGATGTGCACTGCTATACCCTGTGGTATAACGGCGGCCAGCAGGATTACGGCATGCTGGTCAGGGGCTATGGCCAGAAGGTGCCCCCCGATTGGTATTACGGCTGTGGGGAATACGGCGCGGAAGGTATGGACTCTATGGAGGTTATGCGGCAGTGCTATCCTGCCAAGTGGATGGCTGAGCCCTTCCATCCGGGCAATATCCACTGCGGCCAGATCAAATACCTGCACTGCTCCTTTATGGATACCCAGGATACCCTGGAGGACTGGTTGGAGGCAACCCAGGAACATCAGGCATTTGCCATGAAGACCATGACCGAGGCGTACCGCCGTGATCCCAGAGTGGTTTCCAATGCCATCCATCTGTTTATTGACGCATGGCCCGCTGGCTGGCTTAAGTCCATTATGGACTGCAAGCGAATTCCTAAGAAGGCGTATTTTGCCAGCCGGGATGCCCTTGCGCCCCTGCTGCTGAGCCTGCGCAGTGACCGATTCACAGTGTACTCCGGGGAGACCGTGAGTATTGAGGCACATGCCTGCAATGATTTTAATACCCCTGCCCAGCCCGGTACAAAGCTGGTATTTCAGTTGTACCATGACGGTAAAATGTGTAAGCATGGCAGTATGCCTGTGGCTTATGACCCCAACACCGTTACTTATCTTGCGGATGTGCAGTTCCAGGCTCCTTATGTGCGGGACAGGGAAGTGCTCACACTGAAAGCATTCCTGGTAGCGCCCGACGGACAGACCCTGGCCGATCAGACTTTCAGTATCACAGTTTTCGCGGATGTAGAGATTCCGGAGGATCCCCAATTGGTATGGATCGACAAACTGGAGAACGGCCAGCATGAGATCGCCGGCGAGACCGTTACCGTGGCGGATTGCCCCCGCAGACCCCCCTATTTCCTGTCCCGCAAGACAGGCCACCCCGCTGTGGCAGAGTTTAAACCCAAGGATTTCTGGATGTGGTACGACCGGAATGCAGACCGTCTTACTCCTCTGGCAAAACAGTGCTTCCGGGCGGAGGGCTTCCGCCCTGTGCTTATCTGCAATGGCTCTTATGAGACCTGGCAGGTCGTAGGTGAAAAAATGTACCAGGGCAAGCGGTATGTAATCTGTCTGGCGGATCTCCGGTTTGAGAACCCGGCAGCAAAACGGCTTTCCCGCAATCTGCATATGGAGAAGGAGATATGGGAAAACTAAAGGAGCTTTACAAGAGAACTTCCTGGTATCCGGCTTTTAATATGGATACAGAGTTCGGCAGAGCCAGAACAGCTCTGGTTCTTCAAGGTGTTCCCCAAGCGGTTGTCAGTGGTTTTACAGCGGGCACCTTCTATACGGGCCTGTTGATTGGCTATGGTATTAACATTGTCAATATTTCCATTTTAAACACAATTCCTTATCTTGCATGCCTGTTTTCCATCTTCACACCCTACATCTTAGAAAGATTCCCCAAACGCCGGGTGATCCTCTCTGTGGCACAGATCGCCTATTTCTTCATCAACATTGTGGGCATCACCATACTGCCGGAGCTGGTTCACGATGAGGCGGGGCGAATCGTTGGCCTTGTAGCCATTGTATTTGTTTCCAATATCATTCACTATCTGTTCAACGGTTACGGGCCATGGCATGTGCACTACATAGAGCCGGGTGTGCGCAACACCTACCAGACCGCATCTACTCTGATCAGTTCCATTACCTCTTCTGTGGTCATGCTGATTTCCAGTGCTATCATGGACGCAGTGTCGCCACAGATGCAGCTAAGCCTTATCAAGATTCTGCGCTATGCCTCTTTTGGCATTGCGTTGGTATACGTATGGCTGTTGCAGCTGCCCAAGGAACCGGTATACCTAAAAAGCGCGGAAAAACCCGCTATTATTGACATTTTCCGCAGACCACTGCAGGAGAAAAAATTCCGGCTGCTGTGCTTGGTGATATTCCTCTACCAGTTTTGCGGCTATATTCCCACATCGGTGCTGAACGTGTGGCTGCTGGAGGAGGTAAAGGTAAGCTACCTGTACATCAATGCCGTCAATGCGGTGTTTATCTTGTTTATCATTGTTACGTCTCCTATATGGAATCGGATAGTGCGAAGATGGGGAAACTGTGTGACATTGGTAATCTCTCTGCTGATCTATATGGTGGCGGTGGGCAGCTATGCTTTTGTGAACCATTCTAACTATTTGTGGCTGATGACCTTTGTGCGGTTTACGGAGCATGCTCTCACGATGGGTATCGGTTTTTCTACCGGCAACCTCTATTATGAACAGCTGCCCCCTAAGGACCGGACGGCGCATATATCTTTTTACACCATGGCCCAGAACTTTGCCATGTTCCTAGGTTCCTCTGTGGGTACTTTGTTCATTGCAAGGATGGGCAGCAGTGTACTGAAAGTTTTTGGAAGGAATCTGTCCGGTGTACCGGTGCTCCTGCTGATCCAGGCGGTGCTGTTTTTACTGCTGGCGGTTTTGGTATTCCTTCTTAGGGATAGGCTGAAACCCACAGAAGAAAACAGAACCACAGGCTGATTTAAAACACGCCCCCAGTGCTGGCCCGCACCGGGGGCGCTTTTGCCAGGGACAGACGCCTGCTTTGTATGCTGGAAAAATAACAGCCCACTCTTGACGCACCATCCCAATCCAAAGTAGAATATAAGAAAAGATAAACTATGCAACGGATGGCTGTGACCCGGATGATATAGGAGGAAGTATGAAAACTGCGGCAAGACGAATGGCTGCCTGCGCCATGATGGCGGCAATCAGTGTGGTGCTGATGCTGCTTGGCAGCATTCTGGAACTGGGAATGTATGCGGCGCCGATCCTTGCGGGACTGTGTTTTATTCCGGTTGGACAAAAATACGGAAGAAAATACCATATAGTCCTTTATGTGGCAACCGACATTTTATGCTTTTTGTTTGTGCCAAATATAGAGGAAAACCTGATGTTTGCGGGATTGTTTGGTTGGTACCCCATTGTCCGTCCGCTGCTGCAAAAGCTACCAAAATTTTTGAAACTCATGGTAAAGCTTGCGGTGTTCAATATTGTGATAGTGGTGATTGAGTGGCTGGTTATGACGGTGTTGGCGCCGGAAACCGTGGGTGGTGTCCTGCTATGGGTGCTTCTAATTCTGGGCAACATCACATTCCTAGTCTATGATTGTCTGATTCCCAGAGTGGAGGCAGTGGTAAGGAAGCTCCCATTTTGAGCCTTTCCTATGACAGTCGGGTGCGTCAAAGAACTGAGCCGCCTGTACCCAGTCAAAGGATTTTCCCCAAGATACAATCCTGGACTGTTTGAGTACCGCCGGGGATTGTATTTTAGGGGATATTGTGTTAGGATATGGGTAAAAGGTGAGAAAAGAGGGATAAGAATGGAAACCCGGACACAGATGTTGAGGGCACTGAAAAAAGCATACAGAAAAAAACGCAGAAGCTGCACCGGCATGTGGAAAGCGCTCTGTGTGCTGTTTCTGGTGGGGTCAGTTTTGCTGATTTTTGCAGTGCTGTTTCCCTGCCATTTGTGGATTCCCCTTGAGTGGCTTTTGGGTAGGCCCTATGTCCTTGTGTTGCGTGTGACCAATGCCCGCCTGTTCTATCTGGCAGGGGCTGGGTGCGCCATCCTTTTTCTGGTGTGTACCCTTTTGTGGAACAGGGGAGGGATAAGGCTCAGAAAGAGCCGGGAGTATCTGGACTACAGGACCATGAAAAACACCCTCAAAGCGGAGAAAGAAAATAGACGGTAACGGACAGAAAAATTCAGCCACCCAAGTAATTGGGTGGCTGAAAATGGTATGTGGCTGTTTTGGATTAGTAGTTTTCTGCGTGAACCTCGAAGTATGCCTTGGGGTGTGCGCAGGTGGGGCACAGCTCAGGAGCTTCAGTGCCAACTACCAGATGACCGCAGTTGCGGCATTCCCAAACCTTCACCTCGCCCTTGGCGAAGACAGCGGCAGTTTCCACATTCTTCAGCAGCGCGCGGTAACGCTCCTCGTGGTGCTTCTCAATGGCAGCAACCAGACGGAACTTGGCAGCCAGCTCGGGGAAACCCTCCTCTTCGGCGGTCTTGGCAAAGCTGTCGTACATGTCTGTCCATTCGTAGTTTTCGCCCTCAGCGGCGTGGAGCAGGTTTTCAGCGGTGTCGCCGATACCGTTGAGCTCCTTGAACCACAGTTTTGCGTGCTCTTTTTCGTTGTCAGCGGTTTTCAGGAACAGGGCAGCAATCTGCTCAAAGCCCTCTTTTTTTGCCTTGGAGGCAAAGTAGGTGTACTTGTTTCTGGCCTGGGATTCGCCTGCGAAGGCGGCTTCCAGGTTCTTTTCGGTCTGGGTGCCAGCGTATTTGTTAGCCATGTTAGTTTCCTCCTTGTTTGTATATCTGTATCAAGTATAGCACAAGTAACATATTTTTCCAGTACTAATTTAGAAAATATACACCCAAATTCAGATATCCCGCAAAACTGACCCACAGCAGGTATGGCAGCAGCAGGTCTGCCGCCCGCTCATCAATATTGGTGAACAGCCGCATGGTGATAAAAATAGCAAGCCACAGCAGCAAAAGCAGGAAGAAGGAGGCCAAATACAGGTCAAACCGGAAAAACAGGATAGGCCACAGGAAATTCAAAAAGAGCTGAATGGCATACATGACCAGTGCCCTGCGCTTATAATCCGCAGGTGCATCCGAAACCCAAATCCGGTAGGATGCATAGCCCATCATTAGGTAAAGAGCAGTCCAAACGATGGGAAACAGCCAGCCCGGTGGCGACAGGGGTGGCTGGTTCAGTTGGGGGTAATTCATCATTCCACCGCTGAATACCGTAGCAAGTCCCCCCACAGCCAGCGGTATGACAAGGCTGATAATGAGTTTTTTCCATTGCAGTTTCATAGCGATCCCTCCTGCGCTACTTTATGACAAAGCAGGAAGGCTTATCCATCGAAAAAAAGCGGTTGTCAATTCTTTTTTTCTGGGGTATACTGGGAGATAGTAGGGATTCTTTCTCCTGCCTGCGGACTGCCATGGGAAGAAATGATGAATATAAAACAGCCTCAGCGCTCCTGTGCGGAGACTGAGGCAGTAAAAGGACAAAGGGTTTAGCCGTTTATAAATTTCAGGATATCTTCCTTGGGGCGGAAGCCTACCAGCTTGCCGGACTCTTTACCTGCGTCGAAAAGAATCAAGGTGGGAATGCTGACAATGCCAAATTGGGAAGCCAGCATCATTTCGTCATCTACATTTACCTTGCCGATGGTGATGGATTCATCTTCCTGAGCGATTTCATCCAGAACAGGGGCTACCATACGGCAGGGGCCGCACCAAGGTGCCCAGAAGTCCAGCAGAACCTTGCCGGGATGGTTCAGAACCTGCCGTTCAAAATTATTGCTTGTGATATGAATGATTGCCATAATGACACTCCTTTGTATTTTTCTTTTATTATAACGAATGAGAAACCTCTATGCAACGGGAAAGTGAGGAAAGTATGGATAATTGCAAAAATTGTGCCGGCGGCTGCGGCGGCTGCGGAAAGCAGCTGGAGCTGCACCCCAAGGAGATCGTATTTCTGCAGAAATTGGCGCAGATTCCCTTCCTGCCGGTGGCACGCAGGGCAGATGATATGACTCCTGTGTATTTGGAGGACAGGGAATTATCCGTAGAGGAATACAGCGTGGTGCTGCAATGTCTTGAGAAAAAACAACTTGTATCCATAGATTATTCCTCTGCGTTGAAAGGCGCGGATATGAGCGCGTACCGGGGCTACCCAGTCCATGGGAGCGTAGCCCTTACCGCCCGGGGAATTGGCGTAGTGGAGCTGCTGCAAACTCAGGGCGCGGAATAAGGAAAAGGGAGTGCTTAGGCACTCCCTTAAATGCTATCTGTGTTTCTGTTTGCAGGCAGCAATACGGTATGGAGAGAATTCCTCTATTAAAGGTCGGGAACCTCTTCGTCGCCGTGCTCGTCCATCCACTTTTCGCAGGCGGTGTACGCTTCAAGATCCATGTCGCCCATGGTGTTGGTGTGCAGAATTGCACCCTCCAGCTCGCCGGCGCGGATCTTTTCCAGACAGAAGTCCAACTGCTCTACCACGGATTTGGCGGTGGCAGGCTTGCCCTCACCAAAGTTCCACAGGTAAACGCCTAACAGGCGGCGCTTGCCGGGAGAGAGTTCCAGGAAATTATTCCACTTGTCGGTCACTTCCTGAATGTCCTTTTCGCACCAGCACCACAGGGTGATGCCATCGAGAGGCTCAATATAGCTCTTGGAAACCTCTGCGGGGACTTCAGCAGTGCAAACGTCGTTGGTGTAGACCACCATCCAGAAATCCAGAGGACGGACTTCGTTGTTGTGCAGACGCTCCCGGATTTTCCAGAGCTGTTCAGCGGGGATTCCCTTGTAAGCGCCGTCACGCTGGAAGAAGTCATCCAGAACAACACCGGTAATGTTGGGGAAATCCTTAGCCTCGTTGATGTAGCGCTCCAGCTTGGTAATGTCGGCGGTCGCGTCAAAGCATTCCCATGCCACATCGCTCATTCTTCTGAAGGACAGATTGTACTGGCGGCGGTTCACGTCCACATCCAGGGGAATCATAAAGACCTTCTGAATGCCCATGTACACACAGAATTCTGTGGGGGTCATTCTGGATTTGATTTCCACAGGTGTGGGGTTCTCTACACCCTTTTCCTTCCAAATCGCGTTATAACGTCCCTCGGGGTGGCCCCACAGCCAAAAACGGTCTTTCAGCTTCATATACAGTACCTCCGTGATAAAGTGTTGTTTTAAAAACCAGAATACAGGAAACCTGTCGGCTCTTGATGATTATAACATCTGGAGCATGCAAGTCAATGGGGGATAACGACCCTCTTTGGAGAATACACCACTGATAGCGGCTAAAACCGCCGGGCATAGCCACATCGCCGGCACAGCGGTTCCGCTGCCTGCCGGGAGGAGAAGCCCTCATAGATATCTTTAGCCCGGGGGGATGAGAGAATTTCGTCCAGTTGCTGTGTGAAGGCATTGCCCAGCGCCAGATCCCCCTCGTGATCCAGACAACAGGGCACAACGGTACCGTCGCATAAAATACCGATCTGATCCCGCAGACCGTGGCAAAAGACCTGTGTACTTCCCTCCGGCAGAGACATGTCCGGCCAGTCGAACTTATCACCGTATTCCAGATAGGTACGCTCCCCAATGCGGGTACCCAGCCGTTCTTTTACCCATGGCCCAGGAAAATACCGCCCCATTTCCCTCAGTACCTGTTCGTTACGAGTATCTTCGCCGCCCTGATTCCACAGCCGGTAGACAATCAATTTCTTGCCGCCGGAGGCTTTTCCAAAAGAAAAACAATCGTTAAGGTATTGTTCAAAGGGATCGGCCAGATCATTGGCCTCAAAGGCATGCAGGGAAATGTTGATTTTGTGAAGAGCAGGACAGGAAAGGAGCATTTCCCGGTGTCTTGCCAGCAGTGTGCCGTTGGTGGTAAGGATGACCTTGAAGCCTGCTTGCCCCGCCAGAGTAAGGAATGTGTCCAGCTGAGGGTGGAGCAAAGGCTCTCCCATCAGGTGAAAATACAGATAGTCCGTGTAGGGCCGCAGCTTGGGCAGGAGCGTAGATAATTCTTCTGGGGTCATTGCCCTTTTGGGACGGCGGGTGCCGGGGCAAAACCGACAGCTCAGGTTGCAAATATTGGATATTTCCACATAGATTTTCCGGAAAACCATCTGTTCACCTCCTGTTTCTCAGTATAGCAGTGGGAAAATAAAAAAGCAAGACCGGAAAAGCGAGGGGACTAAAACTCACAGAGGACAACCATTGGGATGTAGGAATGGTTTTATAGGCAAATACCGGCAAAATTGGGCAGGCAGATATATTTGGTATTGACAATAGGTTGTGGTATAGTTACACTTTAGACGAAACACAAAAGCGGAGGATTACTGCCATGTCTATGTACAAGAGAAAGCCGGATATCATTATTAAAAACGGAACAGTGGTGGATGGTACCGGCGCACCGGCGTATTATGCCGATATCAATGTGTTTAATATCCATGATTTAAAGATCAATGCCACCTTTGCCGACCCCTGCCGGTTCAGCAGCGGCATGGACTATGTGCTGATTAACGGCAGACCTGTGATTGCAAAGGGTGTCCATACAAAAGAGCGTTCGGGCAGAGTGCTGCGCCATCTGCCTGTGGAGTGATTCAAAACCCCGGAATTGAAAAATTCCGGGGTTTTGCTGTCAGCGAGAGTGTGGAGAGTTTGCCTGCAATGGTGTTTTTTGGAATGCCCCGCAGTTCCGTGATTGTGTTGACAAGGGGGAAAAACCATGCTAGCATACTTCTTAGAAAGAAGGAGTTGTGTTCATGATTGCCAATTATCACACCCACACCTGGCGGTGCAACCATGCCGTGGGTACAGAACGGGAATATGTTGAAAAAGCCATAGAGGCGGGACTGGAGATTCTTGGATTCTCCGATCACACGCCGTATATTTTCCCCGGGGAGTATTATTCCACATTCCGGATGCGCCTTGGCCAGCTGCAGGGCTATGTGGACACGGTGCTGCAATTAAAGCAGGAATATGCCGGACAGATACAGATTCACCTGGGACTGGAGCTGGAGTATTACCCTGGACTGCTGGGACAGCTTTTGCCGGTGCTTAAGGATCAGCCTTTGGAGTACCTGCTGTTGGGGCAGCACCTGCTGGGGGATGAAATTGCCCCTTGGGGCAGGGAGCACTATAATGGCAACGCCACGGACGATCCCAAGCTTCTGGAACGTTATGTAAACCAAGCGATAGAAGGGATGGGGTCAGGTTTGTTTACCTACCTGGCCCATCCAGACCTGTTTTTCTTTACGGGGGAAGAGAAAATCTATCGTCAGCACATGCGCCGTCTCTGCCGGGAGGCTGCCGGATACCAAATACCTCTGGAAATCAATCTGTTGGGTTATATAAACGGGCGCCATTATCCCAATGACATTTTCTGGCAGGAAGCGGCAGAGGAGAACTGCCGGGTGATCCTTGGAAGAGATGCTCACGCCCCGGACCAGTTTGCCAGGACGGATACACTGGAAATGGGAATGGAACTGGTAAGGAAATACCAGTTAAGACTGATAGAGATTGTGGATCTGCGGCCTATCAGAGCGTAACAGAAAAACGCCGGGTTTTCTAAGATAAATCTGTTTTATGACAGAATTTCCTTGTAAGTTTTCTCATATCCCGGTAATAGCTGGCGGATAAAAAGATCGCGGCTGCCAGCCATGCGGAAACCTCGGCCACAAAGATACCTTCCTGGTAGCCTGTGTAAGCGACTACAAAGGCAAGCGTAACCCGCACGACGAACTCAAGGCTGCCGGAGATCATGGTGGCTATGGAGTTGCCAATGCCCTGCAGAGCCGCCTGGTACACATACAGCAGGTACAGCATGGGCAGCATGAAACTCATTACACATAAATACCGGTAGGCGGTCTGCCCAGCGGCAGCCGCCTGCAGCGCATCCTCCTGAGAGATGAACAAACCTGTGATTTGACGGCCGAACACCACCATAGTACAAGCAATCACCAGAGAAGTAACAATACTCAGCAGGTTCGCGGCTCGGATTCCTGATCGGATCCTGTCAAGCCGCATAGCACCATAATTCTGTCCCACATAGGTGGTGACAGCGTAGCTGTAAGAGATAGCGGCAATCTCCAACAGACCGTAGAGCTTGTTGGTGGCGGTGAATCCGGCGATAAAGCTCATGTGGAAACCGTTTACCACAGTCTGGATGGTCATGCCGCCCAAAGCGATGATAATGTTCTTGGCGGCAATGGGGCTGCCGATCCGGATAAGATCGGACGCACATGCTTTCCACTGGGCAACATGGCACTTGGCAAACCGCAGCAGAGGTGTTTTCCAGAGTTTTCCGGCGCAAATGGCACCGGAAAGTACTTGGGAGAATACAGTGGCGGCTGCCGCACCCGCAATGCCCCAATCCAGCACAAATACTGCCACCACATCCAATACAATGTTGGCGATGGAGGCGGCAATCATAGCGTACAGGGGCGTTTTGCTGTCGCCCACTGCCCGCAGGCAGGAGGAGCAGAAATTAAAGAACATAACTGCGGGAAAACCGCCCATGATAACCCGGCAGTACAGGGTGGACATGGGCCGCAGGTTCTCAGGTACCCGCAGCAGTGTTAAAAACAGGGGTAGGCCTATCTGGGCAAGAACGGTAACAGCCAGAGCAATCCCAACAGACAGAGCTGCGGATGTTCCCAGAATCCTTTTTAGTCCCTCGGAATCCTGCTGCCCAAATTTTTGGGCAATCCGCACGGAGTAGCCTTGGGTAAAGCCCTGGGCGATGCCCAGAAGCATCCAGTTGAGCCAGTCCACAGTGCCCAGAGCGGCCAGAGCGGTCATACCTACGCCCCGGCCCACAATAGCGGTGTCCACCACGGTGTAAAGCTGCTGGAAAACGTTGCCGAACATCAGCGGCAGGGCAAAGGAAAACAACAGTTTCCCGGGAGCACCTGTGGTCATGCTTTTTGTATTTGCCATAAAGAAACCTCAAAAGGAGAATAGTTTATACTGTAGATTGTATGGGTAAGTGGCCCAAAAGTCAAGGCGGTATACGCTGTAATCCTTTAACAGAGTGTGGAGCCGCTGAAAAGCTAGATGAAGAATATCCCCGGATGATTCCGTGGGATATTTTTTGTTTGTAAGGCGTAAAATTGGGAGGGAAGAAGAAAGACTTGATTCTTTTTGCGTGCCATGGTATAATACACGTATCAAATCCAATGATTTATTTATCCTTTTCAATTTTCAGGAGGCTTTGTTTCTATGTACACTGTAAAAAGCCTGTACGATTTGACCCACACACTGGCAAAAGAGTATCTGGAACGTTTCACATATCCCTGGGAAGCCCTGCAGGGCATTAAGCAGATGGTGACAGAGCTGGGGCAGGAGCTGGATCAGACCCAGTATACTAAGGTGTCTGAAAATGTATGGGTACACAGAACCGCAAAGGTTGCGCCGACGGCGTTTCTTGCAGGTCCTACCATCATCGGCGCGGGCACGGAGGTCCGTCACGGTGCCTTTGTCCGGGGTCCGGCCCTGGTGGGGGAAAACTGCGTAGTGGGCAACTCAGTGGAGCTGAAGAATGTGATCCTGTTCGATAACGTACAGGTCCCCCACTACAATTATGTGGGTGACAGTATTTTGGGTTATAAGGCCCACATGGGCGCCGGTTCTGTGACTTCCAATGTGAAATCCGATAAATCTCTGGTGGTCATCAAAGGCACGGAGTCCATTCCCACCGGCCAGAAGAAGGTGGGCGCGCTGCTGGGAGACTTTGTGGAGGTGGGCTGCAACAGTGTGCTCAATCCCGGAACAGTTGTGGGCCGCAATAGCAATATATACCCCCTGTCCAGCGTTCGGGGCGTGGTTCCCGAAAACAGCATTTATAAAACCGGCGGTGTGATCGTCACGAAAAAATAAGGAGATTCAATATGGGAAAATATTTTGGTACAGATGGCTTCCGGGGCGAGGCCAACGCAAATTTGACAGCGGACCATGCCTACAAGGTTGGTCGTTTTCTGGGCTGGTACTACGGCGAGCTGAAGCGCCGTTCCGGTTCGGAGGAAAGACCCCGCGTGGTCATCGGCAAGGATACCCGCCGCTCCAGCTATATGTTTGAGTATACCCTTGTGGCAGGCCTCACCGCTTCCGGCGCGGATGCCTATATGCTCCATGTCACCACCACACCCTCTGTGGCCTATGTGACCCGGGTGGACGAATTTGACTGCGGCATTATGATCTCCGCCAGCCACAATCCTTACTATGATAACGGCATTAAGCTGCTCAACTCCCAGGGTGAAAAGATGGATGAGCAGACCATTGCCATGGTGGAGGACTACATTGACGGAAAGTTGGAACTGTTTGGAAAGGTCTGGACGGAGCTGCCCTACGGCCGGCGTGACAAGATCGGCGTAACGGTGGACTATGTGTCCGGCCGTAACCGCTACATTGGATATCTGATCAGTTTGGGACTTTTCTCCTTCCGAGGTATCAAGGTGGGCCTGGATTGCGCAAATGGCGCTGCGTGGAATGTGGCAAAATCTGTGTTTGACGCGCTGGGCGCAAAGACCTATGTGATTAACGCCGAACCTAATGGACTGAACATTAACGAAAATGCCGGATCTACCCATATTGAGGGCCTGCAGAAGTTTGTGGTGGACAATGGTTTGGATGTGGGATTTGCTTATGATGGAGACACAGATCGGTGCTTGTGTGTGGATGAAAGGGGCAACGTTGTCAATGGTGACCATATCCTGTATATTCTGGGCGATTATATGAAGTCCAGAGGGCAGTTGGATAACAATACGGTAGTCACCACAGTCATGTCCAACTTTGGCCTGTATAAGGCGCTGGATGAGAAGGGAATAGACTATGCCAAGACGGCGGTAGGCGATAAGTATGTGTACGAATACATGGTCAATAACGGTTGTCGTCTGGGCGGTGAACAGTCCGGCCATGTCATTATTTCCAAATATGCCACCACCGGTGACGGTATTCTCACCAGCCTGAAGCTGATGGAAGTGATGCTGGCAAAGAAAAAGAAGCTCAGCCAGCTTACAGAGGGGCTGACCATCTATCCCCAGGTGCTGAAAAATGTGCGGGTGAAATCCAAACCCGATGCCCAGAACGATCCTCTGGTGAAAGCGGTTGTGGCGGGTGTGGCTGAGGAGCTGGGAGATACTGGACGGATTCTGGTGCGGGAATCCGGCACAGAGCCGGTGATTCGTGTTATGGTAGAGGCACCCAGCAAACAGCTCTGCCAGGAATGTGTGGACCGGGTTGTGGATGTAATCTGCCAGCAGGGACACGCCAGAGTGTAAACAGCAAAAAAGTCTCCGTTTGGATGACGATATAGACTATAGGCAGACACACGGGAAACTACCGTGTGTCTGCCTTTTACGCTTGTCCAGAATGGTGGGAGGAGGTCAATACCTCAGCGGGCGTGGGAAAATTGTAGGAAAATGGACTTGCTGTGGAGAATAGAGTATTGCCAGGAGGTGGATTGTTTGATTGTAAACCTGTGGCTGGTACTCAGTGGCCTTATGTGTTCTTTGCAGTTGTCACCTGGCAGCTTTCCAAAACCACTGACTCCCCAGCAAGAGCAGCAATATTTACTATTGGCATCCCAAGGGGATCTGGAGGCAAGAAACATTTTAATCGAACGAAACTTGCGACTAGTATCTCATATCATGAAGAAGTATTGTTGCGCGAGCAAACTCCCTGTGGAGGACACTTGGAGAACTTCTGTCCACCAATTATAACCACCACACGAGAATCTGCTATTCGGCTATTTTGGTGGCATAAATAGACAAGTAAATCGCCCCGGAGCGAAATGATCCGGGCGGTCACACATTTGTCAGCATATTTTTTTCCCATACAATGAGAACAGAAATTAAACAGGGAGGAAAGGCAGATGCAAACGATTTTCGAAAAGATTGGAGGTGATGGCCATACTGCAGCTATCCCAAAAGGCAAAACGGGAGTGAAGGTTGCTTTTGGATTCACGCACCGGACGTTGCAGCTACTACGAATTTTACCGCTGCTGCACCCGTAGTACACCCTTTCGAGACTTGTGTTAAAAAATATATACCGACTTACGAGAACATTTTCATGTAAATAATCAGTCACAGCTTTATTGCAAAGCTGTGACTGATTATTTGTTGTTTTGGGGTGTTTTTGTTGGTAAAAAGATGTGCTGTGAAATAGCAGTGTTCTCTGGATAAATCCATCGGCAGTTACATGGACCCGCGGTACAGATGCAGAAGGTATAGACATCGGAAAAGGGCAGTTGAAGGAAAAAAGCTTGTTCTGCCTGCCATGAGATTCCGGTGGGCAATGGTGATACGGCACCTGGAGACAGATCCAGAACACAAAATGAATCATAATACTGATCCATGCCTTGGCCAGTGTATTTTACATAGCTTTCTTTAGCAGTCCATACCGGGAAGAAACGATCCTTTGGATCGATTTCCACAAAAGCTGCTTCAAGAGGATGAAAGAAACGGCGGGCAATCTTACAATATCGAATGAGAGCCTGTTCATATGTTTCTCCGTGTAAAAGTGCATGTTCCTGCAAATCAATACCCACCGGTTGATTGCTGATTGCGCAGATAAACCATTCCCCACTATGGGAAACGGAAAGATGCAGCCCTGGAAACTGAGGGAGAAACGGTTTCCCCCGGGGTGTCCGGTAGATCAAAAGTGTTTCGTCAGTAGTAGAGGGCAACGCATCTGCCATAGCCTTGAATACGGTGGTATATTGACGAAAAGCATCACGAATCTTTGGATCAGAGGAGATACCTTCTCGGTTCTTTTGGACAAAAAGATAAACATCGGGATCACACATTCGTTATGCCTTTTTCAATCATATAATGGATAACGTCAATGACTTGCCGCATCTGCCAAACATCACGATTTGGAATATCAATGTTAAAATGCTCTTCAAAAGCGCATACGACATTCATAATGTCAAAAGAGTTCAATCCCAGGTCTTTTACAAAATCGGTTTCATATACCATATCGTGCTTACCGGTAACGGAAGCGACAGTTTTTTGAATAAAGTGAAATAGCTTTTCTTCCATGTGGATACCTCGTTTACATTCAGCTTAGATGACGTTTGATTTTTTTAAGGGAGGTTTTGGTGAATTCTTGTTCACGGACGGAAATCATTTGAATTTGCTGATAGATAGGCAATGTATTGTTGATCTTGTTAAATTCTTCTTGCAAATGTTCCAATATTTCGTAGGTAGTCATTCCCTGCGTTTTATCTTTGTTCGGGAACACACTAGCAGCAACTTGAACATCATCAGCTGATGTGCCGCTAACAGCACCGTAAATCATTACATCCTGAACAAGGGGAATTTGCTTAAATTTTTCTTCTAATTCTTCAGGAGAGATTTTTTTGCCATTCTTTAATACGATTAAATTCTTTTTTCTGCCGGTGATATACAAGAAACCATCCTTATCCATTTGTCCAATGTCACCAGTGTGGAGCCATCCATCTGAGATGGCTTCTGCAGTAAGTTCCGGCTGCTTGTAATAACCTTGCATAATATTCTTTCCACGTACTAAAATCTCACCGTCTATTAACTTTACTTCAGAATGAGCAGATACCAGTCCAACCGAATGCCATTTATTTGCGAGATTTCTGTTTACGCTAACAAGGGGCGCGCATTCGGTAATGCCGTAACCCTGAAGAACAGTGATACCCATGTAGTAGAGTTCCTCGGAGATGCTCGGATCCATATGAGCGCCACCGCAGATGATCAAGCGAATGCTGCCCAATGCTTTTGTGCGCAATTTATCTATGGTTTTGCCACAGCTGTGTATTCCTAAGGAAAATTGGACTTTTTTCAGCTTCAAGAGGTTGCGAAGTTTATTGGCCTTGCCGGACTCTTCTACGCCCGCCCATAGCTGATTGTGAATGGTCTCCAGGACGAGGGGAACGGTCAGCATGGTGTGGGGCTGTGCGAGATGAAGGTCGCGCAGCATGGTTTTAAGATTTCCGTTAATAAACAGATGAGAACCGGGCAAGAGCATGGCAATTACCGAGCATGTCAAGCCGTAAGTGTGGTAGAACGGAAGTGCGGTGAAGACCTTGTCACCAACCTTAACATGGGAGACAGCATCTGCTGCGTTGGTAAGGATGGCGGACTGACTAAGCATAACCAGTTTTGCGTGATTTGTAGTGCCGGATGTGTAAACAAAGGATGCGGTTTGGTCGCCCGAAATCTCCGCCCGAAGATCAGTGGGGGAATGAGAAGATACGTATTCCTTTCCGCTATTTATCAATTCTTGAACACAGGGGATGTCACTACTTTCTTTCCCCATCATGAATATGGGGAGTTTGTTGTCAAAACTGGAGCAGATATCACGATAAGGAGCAGACAGGAAGATGGCCTCAGTATCTGCCATCTGCAGCATTTGCGTGATTGTATCTTCTGGTTGTTCAATATCGATACAGACCGAAACGCAGCCGCAGTAGGTAGCAGCAAAATACACCAGAAGCCACTCGTAGCTATTCTCACTTACAATTGCCAGGTGTTTTCCGGCTAAGCCTCTACGAATAAATTCAGCCTGAAGATTATACACGTCTTCACGCAACTGATTATAGCTGACGGTATGCTGCTGCTGCTTTCTGGAAAACCAGGAAATAGCGGGGCGATTGCCATATAGCTCTGCAAGGCCATCGATCATATCGCAAAAGCGTGAAAAATAGGGAATTTCATACAGAGGGTAATTCTTCATAGTATACTCCTTATCGGTTGATAGGGGCGTGTGAGCAGTAAGTTTTGCTAAAAGCCTCTATGCCCATTTGCTCGATCAAATCAAAAAGTGCATCTACGATTTGAGGATCAAACTGTGAACCCTTCCCGTTACGAATTTCTTGCAATGTTTTATCCAATCCCAGTCCCTGCCGATATGTTCGGTTGGAAATCATGGCATCAAAAGAATCTGCAACCGCGATAATGCGTGCGCCCAAGCAGATATTCGTACCAACCAGATGGTCGGGATAGCCATTACCATTAAAACGTTCGTGGTGACTACGAATCATAGGAAGTGCAGCTTTTAGGGGGGAATATTTTACCAAAATGTTTTCACCCATAACAGGGTGGTTCTGAATTTCTTTAAATTCTTCTGAGGTAAGTGGTCCATTTTTTAGAAGAATAGAATCAGGTACACCGATTTTTCCAATGTCATGGAATAATCCGGCGGTGCGAATAAGTTCAACTTCCTCATTAGGAAGATGTATGACCTTCGCCAATGCGCATGCCAGACTGGAGACTCGTTCGGAATGGCCACGGGTTTCGGTATCTCTGGTTTCTACAGCATACCGCAGTGTTTCTATGGTTTGAATGTAGGCATCTTCCAGAAGGGCATTTTGCAGATTGACTTGACTATGGAGATAGCTGTTCATGAGGGCGGAACTAGCTTGTTCGGAAAGAATATTTAGAAGATGAAGCTTTTCACCTTCAGGTTTCTTTTCCGGCAGGATGCCCATAGTGCCGGAAAACCGATGTTCAGCGTCGGACAAACGCAGCAGGCACCAGTCTTCCAGGAATGTTACGTTTTTATCATTCCATTCAGCCTTGCAGATCAGTTCGCGGCACACTTCGGCAGGTGTTTCAGTTCCGCAAAAAGATAATTGCTGCCCTGCAGGATGTTCAACAGAAACGAAGCCAGTGGAGTATGGAACAACGGATCTAAGTGCATCCAAAATCTCCGCAGAGATGTGATCGTAATCTTGTAAATGGTAGATTTTATGCAAATTTTCTACCATATTGCTTAAATCTGTTTCGTATTCCCGAAGTGTTCGCATTTGTTTTATGGATTTTACGCAGGATTCCACTAAAAGTTCCAGTTGATCAAAGCGATCATCTTTTTCGTAGTATCCTTGAATATCCAACTGGCGAATCGTCTTGATGGGAGGGGCCATGCTCTTATGACCGGTCAAGAGAATGATGAACAGATCTTGGTTAAACTCACGAATTTCAGCAACAACTTGGTCACCACAGACAGGAGCCATCAAAAAGTCCAACAGGAGGATGTCGTAGTTCCCGTTACGGACCCGTTCAATGGCGGCTCGCGGATTGTTTTCGGTATCCACAATATATCCCGAACGTCTAAAGTAATCCTGTATGGTATCGGTGATAATAGGATCATCATCGACTGTTAGAATAGATATGTGATTTTGAACAATCATTTTGCTTCGTCTCATATTCTATTTACCTCGCTACGAGCAGGTTTAATGCTAACAAGTTCCATTGGGATAGAGATGCCAAGTATGGCGCCGCCGTCTTCGCGGTTTTCTCCCCACATGGAGCCATTGAACTTGCTGCGAATAACGGCATTAGAGATATAAAGGCCTAATCCGGTTCCCATGGTTCCCTTGCTAGTGACCATAGTTTTGAAAAGTTTTTCCATGACCTTGTCACTAATACCAGAACCACGGTCTTTTACGATGATTAACAAAGCCTCGGTATTGTGTTTAATTTCAATTTCAATCTCACTGTTGGCTGTGTCCTGTTGTGCGTATATTGCATTGTTAATGAGATTGCCGATAACTTGGACAAGATTGTTGATGTCGCCTTGCAGAGAAATTTCTTCGGTTTCATCTTTAGTGATTTTAAGGTGGCAACCACTTTTGAGCAATTCGTGCCGCATTAATAGCATGCTTCTCTTCAGCATTTCGTCGATAGTAAACGTGATTTTACTGTCTGTGCTGATCGTGACAGCTTGACCTTTAATAGCAGTAATAATATCAGACATATAAGCGGTAGAATCCTTGACTTTTTGCAGCCATTCACGGATTTCACCATAGATTTCGCGGAAATCTTCCTCAGATACCTGCTCGTCACTTAGACTTTCTTCACACTCGTCCACTAAGGCTTGTGTTGCCACAATACAACCGGAAATGCTCATAATGGGCGTTTTTAAGTTGTGAGCAAGACCTCCGATCATTTGACCAAGGAAAGCGAAACGCTCTTGTTCCATCATTCTTTCCTGGCTGTCTTGCAACTTGCGCATACTTTCACGCAATTGTGTGACATCCTTAAACAGAATTGCAAAACCGGAAAGCTGGTTGTTGAACAGCAGTGGAGAAACGTCAACTACGTAATAAAACTTTTTTGATTTGTTATCTTGAGTAACCGTTACAGACTGCTCATAAGAGATCAGACTGCAGTCCTGCTGGCAGGATTCAACAGCTGTCAGCATGTTGTAAAGAGGGGAATGGGTGGTAATGTCTTCCTTCTTAATGCAATCCTGGAGTTTGCGGTTCTCAGAAATGCCGTATTTCTGCGAAAATAGGGAAGCAAATTTGTCATTATACTTCAAAACCAGACCGCTGTCACTCAGCACCAAATAGCCATCCGATATACCATCGAGAATATGCTGTGTAGCGATAGGGGTAATATCCAGCATGTGCATTCGGAAGATGGCAATCCCGTTTAAAATTAAAGTGACCATGAAACTAAGGGGGGTAGCTGCAATGGATATCTCTTTTCCACTGAAAGTAGCATAGGCACTGACGAGCAAAGGGCATAATCCGCTGATTGTAAAGAGAAGGCACTGCTTCCAATATAGATTGGTTTTGTTTTTAAGGGTAAAGCGGACCATGTATATTATTGCGCTAATTAAGCACAAATAGTTAAACGTTCCGCTAATGTAAATGTAGGGTCCAAAAACGATCTCGCTGCGGAGTACAGAGAAAACTTGGTATTGCAGATGGTGCAGTGGATTGGTACATACAATCAATACGGTGGCGAATGGGATGATAAAAAGATACTTCATCCACTTTCGCATCGTCTCATAACCTTCTATAAACGAAACTGCGATACATAGGTATAGAGGAGCGGAAATGCTTCCGCCAGGTTGTGTGGCACAGTCCAACAAGAACATGATGTTATAGTTGGACTGGTCTACTATGCCCATCAAAAGAAGCGGAATGATCCATGTGCCGTAAGCAAGTGCAAGAAAGAGGTATAGCATGTGCAATAACGTGCGCTTTTTCCGGTTTTTAATGCTCCAAAGACAAAAAAACATAATAATGGCTAAGGCAATCGAGAAGACCCACTTGATTAGAGGTGAGATCATTTATGTTCCTCCTCTTCTGATATAGTTGCATCAATAAGTTCGTTGCGTTTATGAAAGAAAGTTTAGCAGGATCTGACGGACAGATTGGACAGAGGTATCTACATTCAAAGATGCCAGAGCGTGTTCTGTCAAAACGTTAGTGGGGGTGATTCTGCCAGGTGCATACCTGCTTCGGTGCAGATAGTCCATGACTATGCCCAGGAGCTCGGGATCCATTTGGTGACGCTTCTGCTCAAATATTTGATCAAACTCTGTGTCGCTGACAATGCGGAGACATTCGCTGAAAGCTTCAACGATCTGGCGCAATGTGGGGGGGGTACTGTTCAGAATATGGTAGACCGGATCTGGAGCATTTGTCAGTGCGAGAACTTCACGAACACACAAGTCGATGGGCATCAGGTCAATGCGGATATTTGCAGAGCTTTCGGGCAGAACGCCGATCTGGAAAAAGCTCTGCATCAGTAAATAGAAAGCATTGGTTTGCGGATTGCACTGGAAAACGCCGTCGCTCATGCGTCCAACCAATCTACCAAGGCGGAAAACTTTGGCTTGCATGCCATTTGCTGTGGCTTGATGGACATGACCTTCTGCTAAGAATTTGCTTCGGACGTAAATGTTCGATTCCCAATCCTGGCCGATATCATAATCCGTTTCAGCAAAGTTTACGCTGTCGTCGCTGCCGCGAAGACGATCGCCGCTGACACTGCATGTAGAAATGTGATAAAAAGTTGCATTTCCGGCACGTGCCAAAGCAAGCATGTTTTTGGTGCCATCAACATTGGTTTGCAGATATTCCTGGGTATCTGCGGCATAGTGACGAACATCTGCAGCACTATGATAAATCTGACCGATCCGGTCTGCCAGTTGTTGATGGGCATCCGCAGAGAGTCCAAGCAGAGGCTTTGTAATATCACCTGTGATAACCTCAATGCGGTTGGCTGCTTGCTGTGCAAATCCTTGACCAAAATACCATGCCAGCCGGTCATGAAGCCGCTGTTTATTTCCGTCACGCATAAGGCAAAGGACGGTGTGAGATGGGGCCTGCATGAGTAACTCACGGATGAGATGGGCACCAAAGAATCCTGTGGCACCGGTAACTAAGATGTGACCAATCTTTTGAATAGGAGGGGTAGCAACTGTAGAAGCGGGTACAAAAGAAGGTGCTTCTACTACAGAATAGCTGGCATTAGGAATGACATTACTGTCGCCTCCAAGCAAACGCGCTTGCATTGCAGCTGTGGGATTCTCGTAGAACTCAGCCAGTGACATCTCATAATTGTCATTGTAATAACAGCTCAGAACACTCAACGCATCCATTGATGTGCCGCCATGGGCAAAGAAGGAAACGTTGGTGTGTGTAATTGGTGTGCGTAAGACCTGGTTCCAAACAGACAAAATGTAATCTGTGCCGCTTGCGATAGTACGGCTGCGTTCAGTGGGCACTGTAATTTCTTCAGAAACGGAGGAGACCTCCATAGCGTTCACCGTGTAGGTACCATCAGCGGCCATTTTCTGTAATTTCAGTAGATCAATTTTGTTGGATGCAGTCATTGGCATGGCGGGGATCTGCAAGAGTTGAGAAGGAATCATATAAGGCGGTAGTACGCGTCGGATGTGCGTGAGGATTCCTTCTTTGTCTATAGCACCTTGTGCGACATAAAAGGCACACAGCTCCATTGAACAGTCAGCTTTACGGATGGCTACAGTAGCAGCCTGCTCGACGAGACCGGATTCCAAAATAGCGCAGGATATCTCGGACAACTCAACGCGCTGTCCGTTTAACTTAACCTGGGAATCCTTGCGACCCATGAAATCGTAGCTGCCATCAACCCGCTGACGAACCAGATCACCACTGCGATACATTCTTTCACCGGGGAAATAAATATCCTCAAAGAAAGCGGCTTCGGTGAGATCGGGTCTAGAAACATATCCTGCAGCAAGGCATTCGCCTGCGATATAGAGTTCGCCGCAGGCAGTGGGCAATACGGGCTGCAGATTATCATCAAGGACATAGGTGCGAATGTTTTCCAGCGGCTTGCCAATGGTGATAGGATCTTCGGGCTTCAGAGGGCTAAAGGTCGTGTAGATTGTAGATTCTGAAGGACCGTACATGTTGATAAGATTGCCACTGCTGTGTGCATGGAATTTCTGCTGCAGGGTTTTAGTCAGTGCCTCACCACCCACCAAAAGCACACGGATGTGATCTGCGGCTTCACAGAAAGCGTCGTTGTTCAGACACATCAGCAAACGAGCAGGTGTCATTTCAAACACAGCGGTATTATGATTGGAAATTAACTTTGCCAGCTTCCAGGGAAGCATCATTTCCTCTTCGTCGGCCAAGACGACAACTCTACCCAGTGCCAGTGCAACCAAGGTTTCCATCAGGAAGCAATCGAATACGGAATTGGTAGAGCACAAAACATTACCGGGATAGGGTGCTAACAGATTCTGCACCTGTAAATAAAGGTTAGAAACGGCACGATGCCGCAGCATAACACCCTTAGGCTGTCCGGTGGAACCGGAGGTGAAGAGAATGTTTGCCAGATGGTCATCACTTACGTGTCGGTCCTCGAAGTGGTCCTGCTCACCGTCGGGAAGCAAATATACGGGACAAGGAAGCTCCTCTTGCCAGAAATCCTCGGGAAGCTGTGCTTTTGACTGGGGATCGCACAACATCATTGCGGAACAAGCACTCTTGAGCATATAGTGCGATCTTGCGGCGGGGAAGCTGGACAAAAGGAAAGTGAAACTACCGCCAGCTTTCAGAACACCGTACATTGCGCAGATCATATCCGGGGATCTGCTTAGGCAAAGGCCTACAGATTGACCGGATTGCAGTCCCTGATTCACCAGGAACTGTGCGATTGCTGCAGCGCGCTTTTCAATCTTCTCGTAAGTAATGTATTCATTATGGAAAATAACAGCGGTTTTATTCCAAAGCGCAGAAGCACGGTTGCGCAACATCTTTTGCAGCGGTAAATTGATGAAGGGGACTACACGATAGTTGGGGATTTCGATAAGTGTCTGGTAGTCCTCATTAGAGATCCGAGGCAACGCTGAAAGGGTACAGTTAGGATCTTGGACCATTCCTAAGACGATTTTTAAAAGACAGCGTGCATAGAAAGCAATGGTTTCTTCCAAGAACAGACTGGTTGCATAGGAGAAATGTAGCGCGTAACGATCTGCTTTACGGGTCAATTCCAGACAAATATCCATTTTAACAGTGCGGGTATTTACCGGGCAAAATGCCATTTGCTGTCCGTCCAGACGGAAAGCGGATTCGTCAACAGGACTCTGACTCATCATGATCTGATACAGCGCATTTTGAGAGCCGCGGGGGAGATCCAACTCTTGAATAACTGCTTCTAG
Organism: Faecousia sp.; assembly: GCA_045577435.1. Taxonomy (GTDB): domain Bacteria; phylum Bacillota; class Clostridia; order Oscillospirales; family Oscillospiraceae; genus Faecousia. Next base: position 58,075 of record JAZNIL010000017.1, read on the forward strand.
TGAGATCTGCTGATGGTCCAGCATACCGGCAACTTCTCCTTGAATCTGCGCAAGCCATTGCTGAACCGTCAAATCTGAGGAAGGTTTCAGTCGCAGCGGGAGCGTATTGATAAACGGACCGCATACGCTTTGGGATGGGGGCGTTAAGCGACCAGCCGTAGGAGCTCCGATCAAGAAATCCTCTCTTCCGGAGATAGCAGACAGAAGAATACCAAAGGCGGAAAGGAAAAGCGAGAACTCGGAGATGCCGTGTTCCTTGCAGAAGGCACAGCAAAGCGCACTGTCTTTTTCGGGCAGCAGGAACTCATATTCATTGCCTTGGAAATCAAATTGCTTGGGACGGGGAGAATCAGTGGGCAGAAGAAGTGGATCGGGAAGATTATGCAGATGATCTTTCCAATAGAGCAGATTCTGCTGCGCACTTTGCTCTAAGTCAGCACGGGGGGCGCAAATACAATCATAAAAATCCCATTGGACGGAGAGACTTCCAGTTTGATAAGCTTTATCAAGCCGTTGCAACAGAATTGGGGTGCTCATGCCGTCGCTAATAATATGGTGTACGTCAACAAATAAATAGTGTTGTCCCTCTGGGGATTGCCACAAAGCAGCACGCAGAAGGGGGGCAGTACGAAGGTCAAATGGGCGCAGAAACACCGTACAGGCCTCATCAAATGTTACAGCCTGTATTTCCTCTATAGTAAAATTCACGTGGTCTTGAACATGAGCGGATACGCCGTCTTCCCCACAATGGAAGAAAGTACGGAAAATAGGGTCTTCCTGAATCAGATTTGCGAAGGCCTTCTCCAATCGAATTTTATCCAGTGCATGCTCTAGTAAAAATGCGCCGGGCATATTATAAGTTAAACCACTTGGATCCAAGACGGACTGTACATAAATGCCTTGCTGAATGGGGGAGAGGGGATACGATGTGCGGTGAGGAGCCTTGGTAAAGCGTGTATTTGCAACCTTATTTTCCAGAAGGGTAATAGGTGTACCATCCAGGAAGGCGGCTAACTTAACGGCTGTACGGCATGCGTACAGATCTGCGATCCGGATATGTTTGCCCAGACTTTCCTCGATCTGTACGATACATTCCATTGCGTTGAGAGAATTACCGCCGGATAGAAAATAGTCACTGTTGCCGTGCAGTTGCTTTCGATCCAATACATTGCTGAAAATACGCAAAATAGTAGCAGCAGTATTGGATAATTGGCTCGGAGATACCTCCTCAGGCTGTGCGGGCAGCGGAAGTTTTGCAGTATCCACTTTGCCATTAGCGGTACGGGGAATCTCAGGAAGCGGCATCAAAAATGCAGGAATCATATACCGGGGGAGATAGGTGGCCAGGTGTGCCAAAATGTCGTGCTCCCGCACGTAAGACTCTGCACAGTAATAGGCGCCCAGAACTTGCTCGTTTTGAACTTGGACGATTTTGGCAACTGCACTATGAACCCCGGGAAAGCCTTCAATACAAGAAGAAACTTCCCGCAATTCGATACGAAGTCCCCGCAGCTTTACTTGATCATCAGCGCGTCCGAACAAAAGAATCTCGCCATCTGCAGTCCAAGTCGCAATATCTCCGGTGGAATAGACATACTCATCGGTTACAAAGGGACTGGGAATGAAGGATTTAGAGGAAAGTTCCGGATTGTTACGATAGCCAAGGCCAACACATTTTCCGCCAATGTACAGATTGCCGCGACCGCCAATAGGCAACGGGTTCAACCATTGGTCAAGCACGTAAAGCCGACAGTTGCCCATGGGAGGTCCCGCGGTGATCTTATCTGCGTGCGACAATTCTTTTATGCTGACACCCACGGTGGTTTCGGAGGGACCGTATTGATTGTAAATTCTGGCATTTGTCAGTTTTTTGAGGCGTTTCAACAGTTCGGCGGGGAATGCCTCTCCGCCACAGACTAAACTTTCCATGCGCGATAGGGACTTGCGGAATGCCGGGTTTTTAATGAAAGCGGATAGTCTGGATGGCGTTGTAGCAAGGAAACCAACAGCATGACTATTTATAAGAGCCGCCAGACGTTCGGGAGATTCCAGATCCTCATCTGTGGGCAAAACGATGGTCCTGCCGTTAAGCAAGGCGGCGATACTTTCCAAAACGAAGGCATCGAATCCTACATTAGATACGGACAAAATGGCATCGTGACCGTACACGGACTCCATTTCTTGTGCCAGATTGATTAAATTTTGGTGAGAGATTTCTACGCCCTTGGGTTCGCCGGTACTTCCGGAGGTGTATACAACATAGGCGAGTCTTTTTTCCGGAGGAATGGCTTGTCCCAGAGTGGGATGTTGCATGGTGAAGAAATCACTCTCAGCATCTTCTGCACGAATTACCGGACCGTCCCAACCGGTTGTACGGGTGGCGCCGATGCTGTCAGTAATGAACAGAGCTGCCCCGCTAAGGGATAGAATACTCGTTAAACGCTCTGCGGGAATATCCCGGGAAAGAATTAAATAGCCACAACCAGTCTGCAGACTGCCAACCATGGCAGCAAAAAGATCAAATTTCCGGGGAAGCATTATCGCAACCAGAGAATTATCGGGCAGGTTTGCCTTATCAATAGCCGAAGCATATCCGGAAGCAAGGTATAAAAGGGCGCTATAAGACAGCCGCTCGCCATTGCAGATCAATGCCGCGCGGTTTTTATAATCTTTGCTGCGTGTTACCAAAGCCTCATACACGGTGTGGGGGGGGATATACCGGTCGGTATTATTAAAGGTATACAGTAGAGTATTCTTAAGGTCCATTGACAGGACATTTAGTTTATAGATAGGCTTGTCAGGATCCTCGAGAGCTTCATAGAGAATCTGACAGAGGTTATTATGCAAGGATTGAATCTCATCTTCACTGAAAAACTGCGCTAAGTAGTCGTAATCAACAGCATATTTTTGATGATCTTTTAGATTGGTAAGATGGATCGCCAGTTGTTCCGCTTGATAGCCGCAGTAGTGCCATCTTCCGGAGAATTCTGCGGAAGTGTCGTGACTTTGGAGGATCTTACTGTCTTGGTAGGACAATGCGATGTTAAACAAACGGTTATCGGAACTGTACAATTCTGTGATTTTGGAGAAGGGGTATCTTTGGTGCCGCAGCAGCTCGTACCATTTTTCCGTTACAGCTTCATTGAACTGATTTAATGACAGCTGATCGTTGATCGTATTGATAAAGGGGAGAGTGGTGACGAACATACCAGTACTTTTCTTGAACAGGTAATTTGTGCGGTTAAAAATAGGCACACCAATACAGAATCGGGAAGAGCCGCTGATTCGCTTGAAATAGATGGCCAGTGCCATATAAAATGCAGCAAAGGGAGAAACGCGATTACGCTGACAAAATGTAAAGATCGCATGATTTAAGATCTGCGGAAGTTCAAAGCTGGTTCTTCGTCCAACCGGGCTAACAGAGGAACTGGCAATGTGCTTGAACATAGAAGGCTCTTCTATATTAGATAGCAACTCACGCCAGTATTGCTCATCCCGCGCAAAGGATTTCGACTGCATGTAGGAGAGTTCTTCTTGTACATGCAGTTGGTAATCGGGAACCTCTTCCAACTGTGGTTTGCGGTTGGACAAAAGATCCAAATAGGTTTGTGAGATTTTGTTGCAGATCGAGACCTGAGACCATCCGTCGGAAATAATGTGGTGCAATTTTACAAGAACGCCACCGCTGCTTTCTGTATCCCTAAACAGATAAAAACGGTAAAGGGGGGTCTTTTCCAGCGGCATACGCTCGCGGGTAACTGCGATTTCCCAGTTTTCAAAGCCGGTGGGACTGGTGTTACAAAAATCGTAAACAGGAAAGTCATCCGGTATATAGTCAGGTTGATACTGCATGACCTGACCGTCGATAATAGTCAACTGAGTACGCAGGGAACTGTCACACGCCAAAATGCAATGAATGCTCTGTTGAAGCAGAGAGAGATCCAGTTGACCTTTTATGCGCACGGTGGTACTGATGTTGTTGATGGAGGTGCCAGGAAATGCACATTCCAAACTCCAGATATTAAGCTGGCTAAACGATAGTGGGAAATACGGCTGGTTTTGATTGGGCATTGTCCTGTTCCTCTCTTTCTGTTACAGGATAGTTTAATTGGTATGCAGCAAGGTATGCAGATCACTCACTCAAGGCATACCGGTTCTTTCCTTCGTGCTTTGCTTGATACAGAGCCTTATCAGCTCTGGAGAACAGTTCGTCATACTGGGGCGTTTCACCGGAAACGATGCAAACACCAATAGAGGCGGTAAGCGCGCATGCGGAGGAGGATGCAGGGATCGCTTCCAATAAGTGCAAGCAGCGCTCAAGTATTTTTGTTCGATCGACTACATCCTTCATTAAAACTAAGAATTCTTCACCGCCGATACGACCTATGATATCATTAGCACGGAAGGAGTTCTGTAATACATTTGCTACGGAAAGCAGCATTTGGTCGCCGCATAGATGACCGTGCTGATCATTGATACGTTTGAAATCGTCTAAATCTATGATGAGCATAGCGCAGTCGACATGGTCAGCACAGGAAAACAGATACTGCTCTGCCAAGGTGCGGGTAGTGTGGGCATTTAGTAGCTTGGTCAAAGAATCTTGCTCTGCCTGCGCTTGTAAAGCGCGATGCTTTTTCTTCTCGTCATCAATATCGATAATCAATCCAAATATATGGTCCAATTTACCAACTGCGTTGTAAATTCCGCATGCGCGGACTTTACACCATAGCCATTGTCCTTGTGAGAAAGCAATACGAATCTCAAAATCCAGAAAAGAGCTCCCGTTCCGCATGGCTGTTAACTGAAGACGCAATTCCTGTGCATCTTCCGGATGAATGTTATTGCTTTGTGTAATGACCTCAGTGAAACGGTCAGTTTGGGGAATAAAGCCAAATTTGGTTTTCCATCCTTCGGAGAATGTAATCACATCGCATTGCACATCCCAATTGAACATGATTTCGCCGGTTTGTTCCAAAATGATGTGATATTGTGCGGCAATCTGTGCTTGCTTATCATACTTTTCCTTGGAATTGGTAATATCTACAAGAACACCGCTGAGAGTATTCATGTTCAAAGCAGTATCAAAATGTCGCTGGCCGCGGGCTAACAACCAACGGGGGGTTGGTACGGTGTTATCGATTGAGAAGATGAGTTCAACGTCGTCTTTGCATGCTAGTTGGGAAGAGAGCTCTTCACGTATGTGAGCGATCTGCTTGGAGCAAAGTTGCGGAAGCAATGCGTCTGGGATTTGTGAGCAAGTGGAACCAAGCAGCTCTACTAATTGGGGATTGGGATTAATCAAGGTCAAACAATCGTCGAGCTGGCAGGAAAATTCCGCGAAAACAGACGGATTCTTTTGTGGATTACAAGCTGTATTCATCTGGAAAACTCCTTTATATCAAGTTGAATCGGACAAACGATGGAGGGAATATCAACTTCAGCCAAGAGATAGTATCGGAAGAATCTGCAAGCACAACGCTTACATTACTGCTGTTTTGCTGTCAAAATGGAACAATCCATTCTTCCAGGGATACAACACAGTTGTGGTGATGAATAAGACATGCGATCAGAATCCAAACTTTTTAGAGAGATTGCCTTAGCCGGATATACGCTGACGATCGCAAGAGATGGATAAACCACCTAACACTTATACAGATAAATGGTGGGCTGAATTATTTATATTGTTTTCAAAAGGGAAAAAGTGTTTATAAAGAAAAATAAGGGTACGAAACTGGATCAAGATGAAAAAGGGAATAAAACACCCTATTTTAATAGATTATATCACAAATTTGTGCTGTACACAAGAGGAATAAAGCGTGGATATGAGTTTTTATGTTGATTCTGTAGACAATTTATCAAGAGTGAGAAACGGAAACTTTTATTCAAAGTACAGCAATACCAATGAAAGATTCTATGATACAATCCAAAAGAAAATTCTCCGTACATGTTTTGATGTCGGTATCGGTTATAGCTGTGACCGCATAAAACATATTAATATAAGCGTTAGTGGGTGTGGAGAAATAAAACATGGGGGGCACATACAGTTAAGAAAAGTGATTATAAATGAGGGAATTGGAAAAGAAGAAGTATTGCTGCTCGAGCAAAATCCCTCTGGCGGACACTTGGCCAGGTTCTGTCTACTGACTGTAACCATCATACCAAAATCTGCTACACAGCTATGTTAACGGCATAAATGGACAAGCAAACTGCCCCGGATTACTACGATCCGGGGCGGTCAAACATTTGTCAGCATGTGTGTCTTTCCGTACAATAAAAATAGAAATCAAATAAGGAGGAAATGCAGATGCAAACGATTTTTGAAAAGAAGGGTGGAACATATTGACAAGAGGGTGACTATTTATTGCCAAATATTGAACTGTCCGAAAGTCCGAAAATTGGCATTTGGGGTAAGCGGCGATTGCAGTATCTTCGTACCAACAAAAGGGTGCTGTACACCACCATGCTGATGGGCGGTACATAAAAGGATCACCTTGGGGAAGTCGATAAATCCGCAGAAAAAATGTTTGACCAGCTGACCGTTCCTTTGGTTGATCAATCAGCTGGTCAAACATCTTGGTTGCCATCCGGTCGATTTTTTCTAAGTGAGCGGTCAGCTTGCCACCGATGAACAGCGCCGTATAGAGCGCATGGTTGTGTTCCATCAGGTACTTGTGCCGCTGCTGACCCCAAACGCCGATAGCAGGACTTTCCGGTAGTTCCACATTGGGAAGCAGATAGTCGCTTTCCTTCCGGTAGGTGACCCCCAGAGCTTCAAAGGTTGTTTGCGTAGTCTTTTGCTCCTTTCTTTGTGCTGTGCCAATTTTATATAGTAGGAGTGCTGTAGGCAAATGTGCGCAAACGCAAAAATCCCGCTTACCGGTTAAGGTAAGCGGGATTCTGTTTAGATATATAGGTTTACCCGAATGTAATTCCACTTGTGAACCCTGCGTTTGCTGCTCAAGCAGTACATATACGCTTTCGCATCTTCGCTTGTCACAAGGAATGTCGCAAACAGCAGGTAATTAGAACTTAATTCCTGCCGTCCTTGATTGCAGCCTGTGGGTCTGCATACAATAAAAGAAGAAATACTTCCATAACTCTGATTAAAAAGCTTTTTCATATTTTATTGACTGCAGGACAGCCTTTTTCCATCGCTCACTGTAGAAATAACACCATCTGCTGTATAAAACATCTGGCAGCCAAGACTCTTACATGCACCTAAAAAGTCAGCTCCTGCCTCACCAGCGGTAATAATTACATACTGGGGATTTAACGCATGCAGTAGTTCTATTCCCATCTCATAATCTCTCCCATGATAACTCGCATGATAGAGTGCCGCTTGGGTCAAAGGATACTTAAGCAGTTCGCTAGTTCTGGCATTATAGGCATCACCGGCAAAAAACATAGATACTTCTCCATGCCGTACTTCCACAGCCAAAGAATAGTTATTATCATTATTATAGTTTTTTGCTTCCGGAGGATACACCACAAGCTGCAGCTCCCCATAGGTAAAGTGGCGTGTTCGTGGCAAAATCAATCTGGGTATCCGATTATCATCCAAATAAGAGTTCAGATTATCATACGTTTCCCGCTCTTTATCGAAGTAGGGTTCCAGCACCAGTTCTACGGAGTAATTCTGTACAATCTGAAGAGCTGAACCAATATGATCCTTATCCGGATGGGTCAGAATCAGGCAGTTCAGCTTGTTAATACCGGCAGTTTTGAGCATCTCATCAATGACATGGTAATCTTGCTCCTCTCCGGTATCGATCAGTACCGCATATCCATTGCTGACCAGCAGAGAACAATCTGCCTCGCCTGCGGTCTGAAGAAAATAAAATTGCGCAGCCTCATTGGTTTTGAGAGGTTTCATCGTCTGCATAAGCAAGCCTGCAATGAGCGCAATCAGCAGGAATATCCCTGCAAACCTGATCAGACACAGCGTGATCTTCTTTATTTGCATACTTATGTCTCCTTATCCCTAAAAGCGGAAAACATCAGATTTCCTCCTGGGGTTAGATCTTCTGGTGTCCAACCGTGCAGCTTGTCACAGTACCAAAATACCGCAGCATGGATGCTGGTACTATTGGATAGTTCCCAACCGCACCAGCTTATTTGATGTTCCTGAAGGAATGCCAAAAAATCAACAGCGTTCTCCATCTCGGCTTCCCGGTACTGATTCAGCAACACTTCTTTATCCCTGTCAGCGTCCTCATTGCCAAAGGTGATTCCCCACTCAGTTACAAAAATAGGAAATTTCTCGGCAACTGCCTTTTCCAGCAAATACAGATTCATTTCCTCAGCAGTAGGGGAAACATCCACATATTTGTGATAGCTGTACATGACATTTTTATAAGGCAGAGGCTGAGCCATGGCTTCCTGAATCTGACTCGAATATTTGGGGGTTCCGACCAGGACTATCGATTCCGGTGCGTTCTCGCGAATCACAGGAATTACCCAATTCGCATACTTTGTAATATCCTCCCAGGAAGTATCCCCATTAGGTTCATTGCAAATCTCATAGATCACATTAGGGCAATCTCCATAGCGCCGTGAGATTTCCTCGAAAAACGCAATCGCTTCGTCAGCATGAATCAAAGGATTATAATCATCAAGAATATGCCAGTCCACAATCACATACATATTTTGCGCAATGGCGTTTTCTATACCGATGTATAAAATGTCCAGACTATAAGGCTCGTTCAAGTAACCCGCCGTGGTTTCACTGTATAATGCCAGGCGTATCACATTGGCTCCATAATCCTTAAGGGTTTCCATTGCTCCGCTGTTAATATACCGGGGATACCACCCAATACCATGAGAACTCATTCCTCGGAGAACAACGGTATCGCCCTGTGTATTCTTCAGGAGATTTTCCTTAACATGCAGCATAGAAACCGGCGATTCTTCCCGATCCGCAAGTGCTTCCATTTCAGATGCAGTATTGCACCCCGTCAAAAATCCCAGCACCACACATACAGCCATAATCCATGTAATGATTTTAGTCATAGGAAAGGTCCTCAAACAGCCGTAAATTTTCTACAGACAAATTCGTAGGATAGATGCAGGCAAACACATAATCATATTTGTTTTCCCGAATCATATCCAACGCGTCATCCATATGATCACCGAGAATATAAATCATATCCAACTGCCGGAAATTCTGCGCCAGAAATCCACCCAACGGTGTAGAATAGGAATCGCACAGCATCAATACCCGCGGGCCCGAAGACATGGTTTCATTTGTGATTTCTGTCAAATCGTGCAAACCATCCAGAAAACATTCGTCATAACAGCTATATTTGAAAATGTCCTGAATCTCATTCTCCAAATCCAAAGTTACCAAAACTTCCTGAAAACTTCCGGTCCTGTCACGTTCTTTGTCAAATACCACCCGATAATTTCCGGATTCTTGGGGAATAAATACTTCGAAATCCTCCGGTTTTCCACCATAAAGCGTGGCACACCGTCTGCCAATGCTGCCCAACATCATTTCCGGATACAGAACTTTATCGTAATTCCTCAGATTCCGTGTTTGGCCATCCGGGTCTAGTGAAAGATCAAAGGTTTCATTCATCCATTGAAGAATTTCGCAATAGCCCGCAAAGGCAGCGGCAGAGGTCCAGTGATGGTCAGTTTTAAAAAAACTCGTTTCATAGGTCAAACCGTTCTCCTGGATAATTCCACGCATATCCAAACTGGGAACATTATAATGCCGAAGCCATGCCAGCAAAGAATCCGCAATCCGGTGAAAATTATCATAAGGAATGCCGGAATAGCGCAGTGCTTCCGGCGCGACTTTCATGGGTGTAATCACCACACCGGTTTGACTGCCGTATGTCTGGGCATAGTGTAAAAGTTTCCGAAAATTAATTGCCATTTCACGGGGATCATCACCAAAGCCGGAGAAAAAGTTACCTTTATGGAGCTGACCGGACTTGTCCATCACCACATCGAAATTCGCGTTTTCTTTTTTTCCCAGGAGTCTTTGTATCAAACCATGTGATTCAATCATAGAATAGCGAAGCAGAAGCTCTTCCTGGGAAAAAGAATCAATCTCTTCCACTACACCGGCAAAATCCGTTTTATTCTGCAGTTCTTCGATCAGCACCGACCGTTGTGAAATCAGATGAATCAAATTGACAGCAGAAAAAACGACCCAAACCAGCAGCAGCACCGCTCCCGCAATTATTTTTTCATTTTTTTGCTTACTTTTCATGTAATATGCCTCAAAATGACGTGTTTTATCAGAAGTTAAAGTAGATAAAGGGATTATATTCACTTCTCACCAGATAAAAAACGCAGACCATAAACATCAGCGCCACGGCAACCGGATACAGCAGACGCAGACTTGGAAGTGGCCACTGTTTTTTCTGCATATAGCTAGGCAGCAGTGCCATTCTGCTTTCCTGCGGGATGGAGGCGCCTATACTCAGGATAAACCACAGCCAGTTCTCCCTCAGAAACATCCAGGTAATGTCACTTGCAAAACCATTTCCATTCAGCAGGAACATATTGCGGAAGAATTCCAATGCCACATGGATATTCTCGCTGCGGAACAGCACCCAGCCAAAATTAACAATCAGCAGCAGATACAAATGACGCCACCAGGCTCCCTTGCTTTTACTCTTATCCAAATTTGTAAGCCGTTCCAGCAAAACAAAGAGCAGATTCCACATGCCCCACAGGATGAAGGTCCAGTTGGCCCCATGCCAGATGCCGGTGCACAGCCAGATAATCGCCAGATTACGAACCATCAAATCCATATTTTCCACCCGGGAACCACCCAAAGGGAAATACAAATATTCACGGAACCAGCTGGTCAGAGAAATATGCCACCGTTTCCAGAATTCCGTAATGGAATCGGAAATATAAGGATAGCGGAAGTTTTCCCCAAAATGAAAGCCGAACATAGCACCCAAGCCGATGGCCATGTCAGAATATGCAGAGAAATCAAGGTATATCTGCAATGTGTAGGCAATGGAACCCAGCCAGGCCAGAGATGCCGGTACCAGATACTGGGTATGCCAGAGGTTGGTAACTCCATAAACATTATCCGCAATCGCGCCCATGGCATTTGCCAGCAGGATTTTCTTGCACATACCAAAAACAAAACGAAGCATTCCCTGGCAAACGTCTTCCCGGTTTTCCTGGCGAGTCAGTAACTGTTCCTGCACCTCATGATAGCGGACAATAGGGCCGGCAACCAACTGTGGAAACAATGACACATACAGCATCACTAGGAAAGGATTCTTCTGAACAGGCGTATCCTTACGGTAAACATCAATTACATAAGACATTGCCTGGAATGTAAAGAAAGAAATGCCGATGGGCAGGGCAATACCGGGCAAGGGCAGCACTTCCCGCTGGAAAAACGTATTGATCGTCTGGAAGGTAAAATCCACATATTTGTAGCAAAACAACATGCCGAGATTAAATACCACCGCCACAGCAAGAAATCCCCGGCGTATCAGCAGGGAAAACCGTTCATTACCCACAAACAGGCCAAACAAGTAGTTCATCACACAGGACAGCACTAGCAAAATGATATTTTTGGGCTCGCCCCAGGCATAGAACAGCAAACTGGCGATCAACAGGATTGTATTGCGGATCACAATACTGCGTCTTCCCACCGTATAATAAAGCAACATTACGATAGGAAGGAATAAAAAAAGGAAAATAACACTGGAAAAAAGCACCCGGCAATTCCCCCCCTTTTTTTTGGAATCATTTCACCGGTTCTGCCGCTACATCCTTACGGCTATGCCGCATCAGGCATTCCGTATAACCAGGACTATTCAGCAGTTCTTCATAATTGGTGATCTTATAGATGCCCGGACGAATGCCTGCATATTGCGCATGGATCACATACGCGCCAAATTTCACACTGAATTCGTCCGGCAAGGACATGTTGTCCAGTGCGGAAATCCGCATATACTCGTAATTGATATCCTCCACTTTTATATTGCCGCCGGAAACCAACGGGAATGTTCTGCCGATTTCAATACGGGGCAGTTTGCGCTGTGAAGAGCGGGCGGGCTGCATACGCCTTTGAATATTAACCGACAGATCAGAGAACGTACAGACCGTAGGCTGCGTAATATCGGTCATTGTGTGATGGCGGTCATATACAATCTGGAAATAATCCATTTTGTCCTTTGGCTCTACAGAATCAATTACAAGACCATATTTCCATCCATTTTCCGCGGCGGAAACATTAACAACCCGGCACTCCAACGCAGCTACATAAGTCCGATCAGTTATTGTAACCTTGAGTGCTTCATCCTGATGGAAATAGGCGGGTCTGTCTAAGAACACAGCTAAACCATTTTCAGAAATATCCATAGTGTGTCCCGATATCGTCACAGACTTGCTTTCCAAAGTAATCGGAAGCATTACACGATAACGTTCAGAGGAACGGTAATTTTTGCATCCTCCCATAAACAGCACTGCCATCACCAGGTTAAAACCGTTGACCAACAGCCAATACAGAACAACGATACCGCCGTAATTCTGATGCAGGATAACGTTAGTGAAAGACATAACCAAGGCCACAATATTCAACACCAGCAAAATCATGTGGGGGATACCCATCAACAGATTTCCACCCTGTGTTGTCCGGTCCTTGTTGGTAACATTGAACTTTTTCAGCTTGATAAACAAGGTTTCCGCCAAAATTGGCAGAATCAGATAGGGAAAAATAATCGTATCGATGATATTGGACCACCGATGAGAGCGGATTTTTCCGGAAGACACCTTCAGCGTATGATTATACAGCAGATACGAAGGCAGCCAAATCAGCAGCAGACTCTTCAGATCGGTAATTAAAACCGGGATGCCGAACACCACAAACATTATGGGCGCCATAATGTACACAAACCGGCGAATAAAAGTAAACCAGTATAAAAAAGCTGAAATATATGCTGTTTTTGTTTTAATTTTTAGCTTGGGGTTAATCAGAATATGGACATGGCGAAGGCTGGAGATACAGCCGCGGCCCCAACGTTCACGCTGCTTAATCAGGCTTTCGAATTCATCAGGCGCCAAACCATGTGCCACTACCTTGCTGATTGCATAGCAGGTGTATCCGGCAGCCTGAATATTAATGCCTGTTTCAAAGTCTTCGGTAATACTGCCAATAGCAATACCGCCCACTTCATCCAGCGCCTCCCGGGAAATCAGCGTGTTGGATCCGGCATAAATCGGTGCATTTGCGCGGTTTCGTCCCACATTGATTTCCTTGAAGAAATAATCCTGCTCATTGGGCACCCGCTGTTCACTGAATAGAAAGAACTGGAACAGGTCCGGATTGTAAAAACTCTGGGGAGTCTGAATAAATCCGATCTTGTAATCGGGATCGATCTCCTCCTCTGTTCTGGGAACCCAAATTCCGTTTTCATCCTTCTTGTATTTGGGAAGAAACACATACGGAACAGTTTCCATAAGGAAGTCCGATGTGGGAATCATATCCGCGTCAAAGGTGGCAATGTAGGGAGAGGTCGTCTTGGACAAAGCATTGTTCAGATTGCCTGCCTTTGCATGTTTTAGTCCGGAAGCGCCTATGTAATTGATACCCATTTCCCGGGCAAGATCAGCCATCTCGGGACGGTTGGTGTCATCACAAATATAAATATGCACCTTGGAAGGATCCGGATAGCGCATATGCTTGCAACCATTGACTGTTTTGTACAAAATGGATACCGATTCATTGTGGGTGGCGATAAATACATCCACATGAGGATATTCGTGCAGAGGAATTTCCGGCTTCTCCGGAACAAGCATATTATGCATATCGCGGTAGTGAAGAAATGCCTCAAAAGCAGAAATTGCTTCTGCCGCCAAAAGACAAATACCGCAGAAGAAAGCCAGGAATCCATATACCTCTCTATCGGGCAGTGTAAAAAATGCCCGCCATAGGATGTAGATGGTCATCGAAATTCCAGTCAGCCACATCAGAAGCTTATGGGATTTTTTGGTAATTTTAGTGTTGGAAATCTTTACTTTTTTGAATTTCATATTAATTTCACGTCCTTAAATAACGACACTCTTATCGGACTTGAGCGTGGCGGCGAACCAAAACGGTGCTGACAAGGAAAGCTAGCATCACAAAAACAACCAGCGCAGAGTTTGTCTCCAGACCGTTTCCGTAATAAACAACTTCCTGCTCCAAATTGGGGAAAGCCTTATCCATATGCAATCCGTGTAGGTAAAGAAAGTCCAGAACGCGTTGCGCCTCAGCCGCAGGGGTATCTCGTGCCCGATCAATCATCAATCCGGTTTCTTCTTCTTCATAAACGCGCAGATCATAGGTATAGAATCCAAATATGCTCTCATCACGCAGCAACGCATTACCCAGATAGGCATGGGCATCCGCAACAAACGCTTCAGCATACTCATAAGTCAGCAAGGTTTTGCGGAGTTCCTGATAGCGGTTTATAAAAATGTTGTAGAATTTATTCCAACGCATCAATTGCTGAAACCAAGAATAATACGGAAGAACAATCTTATTTGCATCGGCCAAATCCTGAGATGAGTTATCCGCGGCACCGTCAAAATCCCAGAAGGGACCTGCTGTCAGCTTGCCTGCGGCATCCTTGTAGAAATATGTAGAATGCATTCCCGCATCATAAGAGCCGAAATACTCATTCAAAATAACATAATCTGCAAAGGATTCCAAATCCAAATACTCTTCCAGTTTGGCAAGCTGATTAATATCGTCAGAAAAAAGCAACTGTTCAATGTAAGAGATTTCCTCTGTAACCGCAGCAATCACTTCAGGGGTTGCGTTTTCATTTTTAGGATATTCCAACTGGAAGAATGAACGGTTGACAGTATCTTCCGTTGAAGTGTCATAGTAGCCCAGTCGTGTGGCATAGGTGTCCAGCATAATACCATACTCGTCATAACGGTCTTTGGAAAGCAGATAGCCGGTTCCCACATGATACTTTGTAGAATCCTTCTGAATATTCACCCGGTCCGGCGATACATTAATGGACTCACACATCATATAGATACCGCCATACCGATATTGACCGTTTTCCGCAAACAGCACCTCACAATAACGCAAGTCAGGCTGGAACGCATATATCTGTCCGGCAATATTAAACGCCAGGTAATTCCGAATATGGGAAATATCACGAACTGTGGGAGACAGGATCCAGGTGTCATCGGTTCCGATACCCATCACATTCATGGGATTATCTTCCCCTTCTTCGGTTTCCAGTTTGACTGTATACTGGAACTTCGGCAGATGGGCACCAGAAGAAGAATTTCCGCGTATCTTGATACGGCCCTGGCTGACCATTCCGGCAGTGTCTGACAGGCGGTTTACATGATCCTCGCTGTCATAAACCGCAATGGTCATGGAAGTATAGGGGTCAATACCTTCCGGAACATCAAAGGAATCGGTTTCCTTATTATAAACCTTATAATTCTCGATGGGATTTCCTGCTGTATCGATCACCACCAGAGGAAGATGACTGGTAAAGTCCGTTCCCACCATGCGATCCTGAGGAATTTGGGTCAGGCCAAGGCCAGGATCCGCAGACGCATTCACAATATGGTCAATATATCGTTCCTGTTGGGGCACATTCTTATACTGTAAAAAACCGATGCCGATGCAGAACGCAGCAGTCAGACCGCAGACGATGCCGCAAAGCCAGATTTTTTTGTTCATAGGGTATTCTCCCAATCAGGCAGTGATTTCATCGTTCTGGCAGACCAGATTAACGTTCAGCACATTCTCACAGGTATACAGATCCTGAGTGATCGCCTGGCCTCCGCCATTGGCCCGCAGCAGAGATGCACTCAGCTCATAGATGTACTCAGACTGGGAAGCTGTGGTATTCTTTACCTTCAATTTAGCCTTGTTCTTAAAACGTTCCCCCACGATCTGCTCAACCCGAGTATCGGCAACGCCTTTCACGCGGACGATCAGCAGATACCGCTCATTGTTCCGGGTATAGCCCAGAATCAGCATCAGGCAGAAAATAACAGCACTGCCAATACCGGCAATCATATAGTCACAAATACCACAGCATACGCCTACAGCAATCGCCCAGAAAATGTAAGTAGTATCACGGGGATCCTTAATCGCAGTACGGAAACGGACGATGGACAGAGCACCCACCATGCCCAGAGAGAGCGCAATATTGTTGCCGATGACGCACATAATCAGAGTTGTTACCAGTGTCATCATCCACAGTGAAACATTAAACTTCGCACTGTAAGCAGCGCCCACGTGGGAGAAGAAGTAAGAAGCGTAAATCACAGCACCCAACACAATTGCACACAGAAAGCTTAGCAAAATCTCCTGTACGGAAAGGCTACTAGCATGATTTGTCAGATAGTAAAGCAATTCGTTGTTCATAATTATAATCTCCTATTAATTGACGGTGATACCGAACGGACGGCACCGACAGTATTTACTGTTTGACGAGCTTAGCATATCCATAGGGCGTATCGCATCTTTGATATAACTTAGCAGAAAATGGTTATATTTTACCTCCAGCGTTGTTTCTCCATTGGTATCTACAGGAGTAAACTGAATATCCGAATCAAATAGATTAAAATTGCTCTCACTGGAGCGAAGGTTGCTATCGAAGGTGATACGGGTATCATTGGTAGCACTTATGTATGCATAACGATTATATTCCACCATACACACCGGGCGATAGGTCTCCGATTTCATGAGCCCGGCCATGTAAGAACCAAACTCTCCCATCGTCCCCAGCTCATCATAATCTCCTGCAATCACTCGCTCAGCCTGCTGACGCGTCAGTTCCAGACTTTGTTTATGCTGCTGATTACCATGCTTTTGTTTTAATTCCAACTTGGCAAAGCGGGAATCCGGGCTGTACACTCGCAGGCGAACCTTTTTACGGTATTCCAAGCCGAAAACTTTCTCATAATAGTCCTGTGAATCCGGTGTATCAAAATATAGTGACCGCACCAAATAACCAGCTATTCCATTGTGACTGTCTTCCAGCAGAACACAAGATAATCTGCCTTTGAGCACAGCCGTCATACAGGGACTGACCACATATTTGATCTCCCTGCGCAACACATCTAGTAAAATACGTTTCACCTCAAACTTTCTGCTGTTATAGAAAATACAAACGGATATCCTCGTTGGGGTTATGAAACCAAGCATTATTTATTACACCACACAACCTTTTGGACAGCCAAGTCCAATTCTAGGGCATGAAGACCATAGTATCCCTTCTACAAAAATAAACAGGAACTTTCCAGATCTGTTCCATACTCAGAATACTTATAGATGTCCATATCAATACCTACAGGTTTGAATTATAGAATATCATATCATCCGTACAATTGCAATATCGGTTTGCAAAATCATCATTGTGAACTGTGTGGGTATTACAATGATGTGTGACAAATAGAAAAAGAATAGTGAATAACTCACCTGCTTCCAGATTTTCTGCAAAAGGTGGACGAAGGGCAGATTGCCATCACTCCGGCAGTGCATCTTTCCTATCTCACATCTACTGAGCAAGGCTGGATATTGGATGAAATGGAACGCAATGATTGTTCCCCTTCTGTTGGACAGGCTTACCACCTCAAAGAACACAGTGCGGCTGGCACACTGACCAGAGATTTTGTAGCGGGTCTTATGAGCTAGGAGAAAGCTAACCAGAAGGAACGGTTGATGATCCCCATGGAGCGCATCCGCAAATACTTTCCCAAGCACTACACCACTGCACAGATGCAGGATGTGATCCTGCGGCTGTTGGAAGGGTATCAGCGCCAGCGGCAGCGGGCGCAGGAAAGATAAAGCGTGGCAAAACATAGATTTAAACGAGGTGATCGTGGATGAAGGAACTGGAAAAGAATATGATGTGCGTGCTGCTGCAGCGGCTTTTGGAGAAAAATTTGATCACACCAAAAATTTTTGAAAATACAAGGAATACGATCCTTGACACATTCGACGGTACAGAATTCTTCTGCTATGCTGAGGATGACAGAAAGGAGGAATCTCATGGATATACGCAGAATCCGTGCTGAACTGCGAATGGGAAGGTCGATTTTTGACCTTCCCTTACGGGTAACATTTTATGCCCGTGTTTCTACTGATCAGGATGAACAGTTGAACTCTCTGGAAAACCAGGTGCAGTATTACACGGAACTGATTCGAAGTAAAAAGAACTGGGCTTTCGTGCCGGGATACATCGATGAGGGCATCTCTGGTACATCCACCCTCAAGCGGGACGCTTTTAACCGTATGATCCGGGATGCCAAAGCGGGACTCTTTGATTTTATCATCACGAAAGAGATCTCCCGATTTTCCCGGTCCACTTTGGACAGTATCAAGTACACCCAGAAACTGCTGGAACACAATGTGGGTGTCTTTTTTCAGAATGACAACATCAACACGCTGGATACCGATAGTGAATTTCGCTTGGTTATCATGGCGGGTGTTGCCCAGGACGAGGTGCGTAAACTCTCTGAACGACTGAAGTTTGGTTTTCGGCAGGCAATCAAGAACGGTCATGTGCTTGGCAACGATAAGCTTTACGGCTATGACAAAAAGGATTGTGTACTTACTATTAATGAGAAAGAAGCCAAGATCGTACGGGTCATATTTGATCTATATGCTAACCATCGTTATGGCACACGGAAGATATCCCAAGAACTGTTAAAGATGGGATATACCAGCCGGGAGGGCAACGCCTTTAATGTGCTGACTATTCGGCACATGTTGGAGAATCCAAAATATAAGGGTTGGTACTGCGGCAACAAAACGCAAAACATCGACTATCGTACCAAGAAAAAAGCATTCCTGGATGAAAGCGAATGGGTTATGTACCCGGACCCAAGTATCCCAGCCATTGTCAGTGAGGAGCTGTGGGATCGGGCAAATGCCCTATACAAAGAGAGGAGAAAAGAAATGATAACAAAGAGCAGCGGCGTATCCTACCACAATCGCTACCCCTATAGCACCAAGATCATATGCGAAGAACACGGAACAACCTTCCATAGGCAGGTGCTGACCAGTAAGCAGGGGAGTAAGGAAGTATGGCTCTGTAAGGTCTACCGGCAGCAGGGTAAGGCAGCTTGTTCTGCCCCCCAAATCCGCAGCAGTGAGTTGGATCAAATCATGGCACAGATCTTCACAGAGATGATGAAAGACAAAAATGCCATCATTGATTCCTTGGTTACGGTGTTGACCCATGTACCCAAAGAGGTGGACTATGAAAGAATCCTCGCCCATGTGGAAGGAGAGATTGCGGCCACCAAGCAGAAGAAGGATCGGTTATTGGATCTGCATATCGCCGGTGCTATCACCATCGAAGAATTCAAGGAGCGCAACGATACCCTTAACGATCAGCTGAAGAACCAGGAATCTCAGCTGGTGACTGTTCAGCAGGAGCAGGCAAAGGCAGGTACACAAGAACTGGACATCGATGCCATCCGAAAGGAACTGGACAAGGAACTGAGCTTCGAGGGCGGTATCAACACAGCTTTGGCCGCCACCATCCTGGATAAGATCATCGTGAAGAGGGCAAGCACTAAAGAAGAGATCCATTTGGACATATATCACAAATTAGGACACAAATATGAGGCGATTTACTCGCCTCAGAGTGTTTTGACAGGCATCAACTCTCCAAGAAGTATTATGCCCAAACATCTGACCAGGAGGACCTGATATCTATCGGCACCATTGGGCTGATTAAGGGAATTACCACTTTTGATATGACTAAGGGGGCCAAACTGGCAACGTATGCTGCCAGATGTATCGAAAATGCTATCCTCACACCAACGACTTTAAGAGCCAGCGTCTTGCACCCCAAGGCTTAAAACGGCCCATTTGGCGTATTTTGGACCGCCTATCGGGTGATTTGTATGTCCTTTCCCAGACGCAGAATTCCATTGTGAGGTATGCACCCCTATACATACACAGTTTCGTACTGTGCGCCCCAAGGAAGATTTTGGAGGCCACCCAGTTCAATCAGCGGTATCGCAGATATGAAGAAATTGAAAGTGTCCCGGACAGGCTCCGCTGGTGCAGACACAGCAAGGGCTTGATGCAAGTGGAGGTTGCGGACAAGGTGGGAATGACCCACAGTGTCTACAAGGCCATCGAAGAAGGCTTTACGCAGCACATAGAACCTGAGAAGGTGGAACGACTGGCACAGTTCTATGACGTTCCGGTAACGGATTTCCTGGATGAATTTAACCACTTCCTGTACGATGGACAAGCTAATCGCATCCAAGCATACCGGGAATCCTTTGGCATGGGTAAGAAATCATTTGCAAGGAAAATGGGAATCCCAATTCGCAGTTTACAAGGTTGGGAGAGTGGAAAGAAGGCTATTAGTCGTAAGTGCTGGATTCGGTATTTTAAGGATAAAATATAATGAAAATATAAAATCAGCACAGGTGCTCAAACCTGTGCTGATGATTTTATCTCCATTCTTTACTAATTGATTCGCGGAGCCAAATGACTTCTTCGGTTATATCGATACATTTTAGTTTTAACAGTTCATCAACGGCTTGGTTATAATCGATCCAGCTAATCGCTTCTTCACCTATTGCTTTGCAAAAGTAGTTTACGCGGTTATAACCATAGTCCACATGGATATGGTTTGTGTGGTCTCTGTACTTCCACAAAGCCATTATAACTATCGACTGCATTTTCGTGATTTCTACGGTCATAATCCCCTTCAGCTCTTTCCATAGACTAAGCGCAGAACAAACTTTCAGTATGGGTATGTCTGCCGCCATACTTACAGACAGTGCGACTATTGAAGGGAGAGAATCGATCAGCTTTTGCAGATTTAATATAATGTTGCCAGGCTTGATTGTTCGACCACCCTTTAGTTCAGACGAAGATTTGAATGAATCAAAGGTTAAGCAATGAAAGACCGACGACCCTTTTTGCTCGTCAATTACTGGCGATTCAATAGAAACAAAACCACATTTAGCTAAATCGTGATAGATCTTTTCAGGATTTGAGTGCTCCGCAAATATGTATTCATTACTGAGAGAATCGCTAATTATCTTTAGTAATTCAGCTTTTTTTGTTTCTACTGTAGCGTTCATATTCGATTTCACTCCGTTTAAAATTCTTTTCCATTATTCTAGCATAATATTGAGTTTATAGCAACTTGATCTCGTTGCAATAGCTATGGGAGAAATATTCCACAAATATAGAACAGTATTTAAAAAACGAGCATACAAGTAGGGACGGGCACTGCAGCCTGTCCCTACTTGAGGTGCTAAATACTGTGAAAAGGTACTAGAACGATACAAAAGAAGCTAAATGTAAAATATGTTGAACATGAATTCGATAAATGATTGCAACTCATTTCGAAAATCGCAATATTTTTTTGCGTTTTCTAAAACGAGTTGCAGTTTTTAGGATCCAAAACTTTAACTCATTTAAACATAAAATGTTCGATTTCTTGGAGAGGTATTGTAGCTGTATTAATGATGAGTTGCATGTTCAATGAATCAATCAATGGACGTGCACGCTTGCCTTCGTGATATGCTTTCTGGTGATCCCGGAATAGGTTCTTTAGTTTAACTTTTCCTTTGCGTCCAACGAGCTTATCTGGTATACTGCACGGAATGAAATTGCAAATACCTTCAAGATCCAGCAGCATGATATCCTCAATATCTGCAGCCGCTGCAATGTGCAGTACTGTTGCTTTTTTTAAATCTTGTTCTAGAACTTCCCAGTCTCCCTCATGAAACTTACTGACATCATCAGTATATTTGTCAGTGTCATAGCAAAGAAAAACATACCAAGGAAGTTTTTTCTTGTGCTTCCCAGAGCATTGAGAGGTAAACCACTTTCCAGCACGTGGAACTTGAGTAATAGCATTGACGGTATGAAACTTAACTAGCAACTGTTTGTCAGACAGTGTGATAACATAAATAACATCAGGTGTCGCTTCAGTTATCACACGGTCTATTTGTGCGGAGTGTTTTTTGCAGAGAAAATCTAACAGGGACAGGTAGAATTCTTTTTCGGTATCGCCTTCGACAATAAAGGCATAGCCGGCGCTATATGTTTCTGCCATACTTAATCATCCTCCAAGTAGGCAGAAAGAATTTCTGCAGAATCCTCGTCGCCAGACATCAATTCAAACAAGTACTCGCCAACGGAGAGGTCCATCTCTCTTGCTGCGGACAAGAGTGTTTTTATTTTACTGCGACCTATGCGTTTGAAGAGAGCTACGCCATCTTTATTAGGAACGCCAACATAAATGGAGTCAGGTTTCAGATATTGAATTAGATAAGGGGAGTGGCTAGTAACTAACAAAGAGGCATCTCCGAGGATGTCCACTAGTGCTTCGAGCATACTTTCAATCATTCTGGGATGCACACTTGTTTCAATCTCATCAACACCCAGAAGATTTGTCCCATAGCATCCAGCAAATACAGCATTTGCAATTAACCAGAAGATACGCTTTGTTCCAGTGGACATGTACTCCATATTCATAGGCTGATTCAGGTGATCGCTCTTGATGATTAATCGATATAGCTCATCTCTGATTTTGTAGGGTATCTCAGTCTCTTCATCAATCACATCTTCTTCGTCAGAGGAAACCATAATAGCTTTGATTTGTGGTTGAACCTTGCCTTTTAGTGTGTAGGAGCGAAGTTCAACACTCTGAAACTCCGGGAATAGGTCATGAATCGTCTCAATGAACAATTCAAAAGATTTAGGCTTTTCCTTGCTTAAAACACTGAGCGCTCTGGGAATGTCATCATCGTCGAATGGGAGAGCAGAGTTTGTGCCGAAGTCAAATTCAATAGGATTCGGGTGAAAAGAACGGTCCAATTCAAGTGTGTTGCACATACGGTAGCTAATTTGCTTGATTTTGGAAATCACATCAGAGATTTCTACATTATCGACAACTGCGATAGCATCAATAGCAAGAGTATCTCTGGCTAATGCAAGTTTTCTGAAACCAGTCTTAGATTTGCTGGCACGATATTGTCCTTTATCTCGCTTGAGATATGCAGTGTAACGCACGCTTTCGGTCGAGCGCATCTCAAGAATCTCATCACTGATTGATGCACCACTACCTTGGTCATTATACCAAGTAAAACGGAAACCATAACGAACGTGTCGGTATTCGCCTAATGAGGGCTCATCGAATTCGACAGCAAAAATATAATCGTTTCCTGCTAGCGTAGGGGTGAGCGGGATACCTCTTGTCCAGTGCATCATATTCTGACGGGTTTTTGGGGAAGACGTGATGAAATCAAAGCCAAACCTAACAGCTTCGAGGAGATTAGATTTTCCATAGTTATTGGTAGAAACCAGAGAGATAACATGGCTGAGTTCAAGCGTTGTTTCGGCTAAGTTCTTGAAATTACCAACTGTTATACGTTTGATTTTCATTGCAATACCTCCTATATGCCAATGGCATACTTATCATATATTAGATTTTAGGCCAAGTCAATGTTTTTTATACAGTTCATTTGATAAAATATGAAGAAAAAGCATACAATTGAAAATGAGTTGATTATATTTATTAATCTCGCTAAAAAGCAGGAAACGGACTTCAAGTCTGTTCCCTGCTTCTTTCCTTTACGGTTTCGATGACCGCATCCAAAAGCTCCAGCTTTTGGCTTGTGGGGCAGTTTAGCGATTTGATTCGCTGGGTTACTGCCGCTGCGTGGACATCGGATACCCGCTTTGCCAGTTCCATCTGGCCTTCTTCGGTTTTGGGGTAATACACGATCAGATTGATCGGCGCCATGCTTCGGATAACGGTCACCTCCTTGGGCACTTGCCCGGAATACTGGAAACCTAAGCTGTCGAACTCTGTCACAACTTATCGAATGTATGTTCGTAATTTGTTTACACATTTTTGGAAGAAGCTTGTATAATAGAGTCATCTTAGGTTCTCTGTACCCTCATTATAGAGGAAATGCAGGAGGTTTGCATTGAACGTCAATTGAGCGGAAATTGAGCAAAAGGGAGTGAAAAGATGGAACGACTGGACTTTGCATCGGTGATGGCAGTGCTGCGGCGTAATATCCCGGATGAAAACTTCGGCAATCAAGCGGATTTTTTGGATTCGCTATTTATGGACTTAGGCTTCAGTCCGCAGACCGCAATGGACTTTGACCAGGGACAGGTTTGTCGGTGGATCAATGGACTGGCAAGGCTAAGTCCCAACATTATCAGCTTCTACCAGGAGAAGGATAATCAGTGGAAATTGGTGCGCAGAATTAAAGAAAGGGTACTGCCCCTTATGCCGGACAGCGCCATGGCAGCCCAGGAATTGTATGACCTTGTGCTGCAGGCTCCCAATGTGTCACCGCAGAAGAAAATGGAGCTGACAGACGGATATACTTTCGAGGATGAAAACGATGAAGCGATTTTTATAATGGAAATCCTCTGTCTTGCGATGCAGCTTCGCTTTGAAAAGCGGGATGTTCGGAAGAAGCAGCTTCTGACACCGGGAATTCTCTCCCCGGCTGTTGTGGACTATATTTTCGATACCGACATCCCCAGACCTTGCCGGTGGTTCCTTGGAAGGGAACCGGAGCTGGAGCGGCTTCATGCGCTGCTGGTGGATCATAGCAAGGTATTCCTTCATGGCATTCCAGGTATCGGTAAAAGCGAGCTTGCCAAGGCTTATGCAAAGCAGTACGGCAAGGAATACACCAATGTCATCTATGTAAATTACCTCGGCGATCTGAGGCGGACTGTGATCGACCTGGACTTTGTAGACGATATGCCCGACGAGAGTGACGATACCCGGTTCAAGCGGCATAACCGGTTTCTCCGCAGTCTGCGGGAGGATACTTTGCTGATCGTGGACAATTTCAATGTCACCGCATCCCAGGATCAATTCCTGGATGTGATGCTGAAGTACCGTTGCAGAATTCTATTCACCACCCGCAGCCGATATGAAAACCACATTTCGCTGGAGGTGGGCGAACTGAACCCG
>JAZNIL010000018.1:0-36338 GCA_045577435.1 Faecousia sp.
GGCATGAATAAAGCCCCTTAAGGGGCAGCCCGAAAAGCCAATGCGGTCGGCAAACTTTCGGGGCCCCTTTAGGGGTGAGGCCAGTATAATGCCCTTCTAGGGCTTACTCAAGCCACCGGCTCAGCCGGTGGTTTTGACTATGAGGATTTCATATCACGCTTTACCGGTTCTTATCTTTTAAAACATACCAAACAGAAGTTTAGGTGTTTCCACGCAGTTCGATGATCTGATCCCGCAGGATTGCCGCATATTCGTACTCCATCATACGGGCGGCTTCCTTCATTTGTTTCTCCAGCCGGGCAATTTCCTTTTCCTTCTCGGCCTTGGTCATCTTCACACCGCTGCGTCCCTTTCGTTCGGCAGTGGGAGAAGAGATTTCGATCAGGTCACGTACGGACTTAATAATTGTCTTTGGCACAATACCATTGGCTTTGTTGTATTCGTCCTGTATCTTTCTGCGCCGTTCCGTCTCACGGATGGCTGTCTTCATAGAAGCAGTTACCGTATCGGCATACATAATCACAAATCCATCGGCGTTTCTTGCGGCACGGCCAATGGTCTGGATCAAACTGGTCTCTGAGCGAAGAAACCCCTCCTTGTCTGCATCCAGAATAGCCACCAGACTGACCTCTGGTAAATCAAGGCCTTCCCGCAGCAGGTTGATTCCTACAAGCACATCAAATTTTGCCATGCGCAGATCCCGGATGATCTCCATCCGCTCCATTGCTCCAATGTCAGAATGCATATATCTGACACGGATACCAGCCTTCTGCAGATAAGCAGTCAGGTCCTCTGCCATCTTCTTGGTAAGGGTCGTTACAAGCACTCTCTCATCACGGGCCGTTCTCTTGTTGATCTCCCCTATTAGGTCATCTATCTGTCCTTCAATGGGTCTAACCTCCACCAGAGGGTCCAAAAGTCCTGTGGGGCGAATTACTTGCTCCACTGTCTGCGCAGAACGTGTTTGCTCATACTCTGCGGGCGTAGCCGAAACATAGATTACCTGATTTAGCTTGCAATCAAACTCCTGGAAATTAAGGGGTCTGTTATCATAGGCAGAGGGTAAGCGGAAGCCGTAATTCACAAGAGCGTCCTTTCTGCTTCTGTCTCCGGCATACATAGCACGGCACTGGGGCAGGGTCACATGGCTCTCGTCCACAAACAGCAGAAAATCCTCCGGAAAATAATCCAGCAGCGTTGTGGGCGGTGTCCCCGGCTGCCTCCCCTGAATGACACGGGAATAATTCTCAATGCCAGTGCAAAACCCAATTTCCGTAAGCATTTCCAGATCATAGGCCGTGCGCTGGGATATCCGCTGTGCTTCCAGCAGCTTATCATGTGACTTAAAAAAATCCACCTGCCTGTCACATTCCTCCCGGATCTCCCGCATTGCCCGCTCCATTTTTTCCCGGGATGCCACATAGTGGCTCGCAGGGTATATGGCAACATGGTCAATATACCGCTCTACCATGCCGGAAACTGCATTGATCTCACTGATACGGTCTACCTCATCCCCAAAAAACTCCACACGGATAGCACGCCCTGCCCAGTAGGCCGGATACACCTCCAGAGTATCTCCACGAACCCGGAACTTATTTCTGGAAAAGTCAATATCATTCCGCTCATAACGAATCTCTGTCAGCTTCTTCAGCACTTCTTCCATAGGGTGCTCTTTACCAACACGCAGAGAAATAACCATACTGCGGTAATCAATCGGGTCACCCAAGCCATACAGGCAGCTGACAGAGGACACAACGATCACATCACGCCGCTCAAATAAGGCGGAGGTGGCACTGTGGCGCAGACGATCGATCTCCTCATTGATGGCAGAATCCTTTTCGATATAGGTATCGGTATGGGCAATATACGCCTCAGGCTGGTAATAGTCATAGTAGGAAATAAAATACTCAACAGCGTTATTGGGGAAAAATTCTCGGAACTCTGAACAAAGCTGGGCTGCCAGTGTTTTATTATGCGCCAAAACCAGTGTGGGACGATTTACCTTTTCAATAATAGATGCCATTGTAAAGGTTTTTCCCGATCCGGTAACACCTAACAGAGTCTGCTCCCGCAATCCTAACTCAACGCCCCTGGCCAGGGAATTGATGGCCTCCGGCTGGTCACCGGAGGGTTTATATTCAGAAACAAGCTGAAACTTATCCAAGTTTTACCTCCCTTACCGAACACCACAGTTATCCTTGGGGGAATAGTACTGGGACTGGACAATAGATACAAAATCTTCCCCGGATACAACGATATGGTCTGCCAAAACGATCTCAACACTATCCAATGCATTGGCGACCCTGTTTGTAGTTTCAATATCATCGGCAGAAGGGATCGCCAGACCACTGGGATGATTATGGGCCAAAACAACCGTTGTGGCGTTGGCACCAAGGGCCATCTCTACAATCCGGCGAATGGGAACATTCGCCGAATTCACACTGCCCTCTCCTACCTTCTTGCAGCAGATCGCTTTACATTTTGCGTCCAGACACAGCAGGAATACAGTTTCCTGTTCCCTGCCATAAAAATAAGGAACCAGATAGTGCCCACATTGGTCAATGGTTCTTAGTATTTGACCGGGATCAGAACGCTTTACCTGATAGTATCTGCCTGTTTGTGTAATCAGCGACAGAAAGGTGGAAACATTCTCGCTAACACCTTCCACCTTTTCCAGTTCATCCGTAGTGGCATCCAGCACCCTTATGAGAGAACCAAAGTGGTCCAGCAATCTGTGGGCCAATGGGTTTGTATCCACTCTGGGGATGCAATAAAACAGCAGCAATTCCAAAACATACAGTTCATCAAAATTATCAAGACCCTCTTTACGGAATCTTCCCTTCAATCTTTGACGATGACCTTGATGTATCGACATTTTTCCACCTCTTTTTCTAATTAAACCTTGCTATTTTGTTTGTTTATGTTTAAAATAGACACATTAATTCCCGTTTAACATTAGAAAGTTTTTTTGCAAACTGCACATGCTATTGGGACAGGGAGGCATACCATGGAACTGAACAAAGATATACTCCTTTTAGAACAAATTAACCGTCCTGTACTTTGCGTGAAAGACGGCATTGTTGTAAATACCAACCGGGCCGCCGCGCAAATGCAAATTCATCCGGGTACTGAAATAAAAGAGTATCTCTCGGATGAATGCAACACCTATGGTGACTTTTCAGGGGGACAACTGTCACTGACACTGACCATCACCCAAATTCCCTGTCTTGCCACTGTGCACCGGACTGAGGAATTGGATATATTTCTATTGGAGCAGCCGGAGGATATAGATAAGCTGCAGGCCATAGCACTGGCCGCACAACAGCTGCGTATACCGCTGAACAACGTAATGACCATCACCGACCAACTGCTCTCACATAAGGATTTGGAAGAAGATTGCTCACTTCGGGATCAAGCCAAACAAATTAACAAAGGGCTTTTCCAGTTGCTCAGACTCATCAGCAATATGGCTGATGCGCAAAGATGTACCACCAGTGAATCCCTCTCCCTCACGCCCGTGAATCTGACCGAGTTTTTCAGGGATATTTTTGAAAAAGCCACAGTCCTGACGTCAGATACCGGTATTACTCTAAAATATACCGGGCTACCCAAACCCGTTATCGGTCTGATAAATGAAGAATCCATGGAACGTGGGGTATACAACATAATCTCAAACGCGGTAAAGTTTTCTCCCAAAGGAGGAACTGTGGAGGCATCACTGATTCAATCTAGAAATTTAATAAAGCTTAGCGTTCTTAACCAGAGTGGTGGGATTCCTCCGCAGATACAAGGCACACTCTTTACCCGTTATTCACGCCAACCTGGCGTAGAAGATGGGCGTTTTGGTATCGGTTTGGGAATGACAATGGTTCGTGCGGCGGCAAAGGCCCACGGCGGCACTGTACTCATCGATAGCCCAAACAGCAACGAAACCCGGGTAACCCTGGCCTTCCCTCTCAGAAAAGGCGAACAGGGAATTATACGCAGTCCTATTCTCAGAATAGGCGATTATGCCGGCGGTTGGGATCATGGCCTTTTGGAATTGTCAGATGCTCTTTCAGCCGATAACTATGACAAGTAAATCTCTTATCCGGCCTACATTGCAGGCCGGATATTCTTTTACAGATACTGTTTCAAATACTGACCGGTATAACTTTGTTGATTCGCCGCTACTTCCTCAGGTGTACCGCAGGCAACCACATAGCCACCCTGGTCGCCTCCTTCAGGTCCAAGATCAATAATGTGGTCGCTGGATTTAATCACATCCAGATTGTGCTCAATCACCAACACTGTGTTCCCCGCCTCTACAAGTTGCTGGAGCACATCAATCAGTTTATGCACATCCGCCGCATGCAGTCCGGTTGTGGGTTCATCGAGAACATAGATCGTTCTGCCGGTGGCTGCCCGGGCCAGCTCTGTCGCCAGTTTCACACGCTGCGCTTCGCCACCGGACAGGGTCGTGCTTGACTGACCCAGTTTTACATATCCCAGACCAACTTCCACCATGGTCTGTACCTTATTCCGAATTTTCGGGATATTCTCGAAAAACTCCACCGCTTCCTCAGCTGTCATATCCAGAACCTGGGAAATGTTTTTTCCTTTATACTGAACCTCCAGTGTTTCTCGGTTATAACGCTGGCCACGACACACCTCACAGGGTACATATACGTCCGCAAGAAAGTGCATTTCGATTTTAACAAGGCCATCACCATTACAGGCCTCACACCGACCGCCCTTGACATTAAAGGAAAAGCGGCCAGGACCATATCCCCGGATCTTGGCGTCATTAGTAGATGCAAACAAATCCCGAATATCATTAAAAAGACCTGTATAGGTGGCAGGGTTAGACCGGGGTGTTCTGCCGATGGGACTTTGGTCAATATCGATCACTTTGTCCAGATGCTCCATTCCCTCAATACAGCGGCAGGCACCGGGACGGGTCCTTGCCCGGTTTAATTTTCCCAAAAGAGTCTTATTTAGCACCTGCGTAACCAGACTGGATTTTCCGGAACCGGAGACACCAGTCACACAGGTGAGTGTTCCCAGAGGAATTTCAACATCAATATTTTTCAGGTTATTCTCAGTAGCTCCGCATATTTTAAGGACTTTCCCGCTACCGGCACGCCGGCGGCTGGGGACAGGAATTTTCTTGACCCCAGACAGGTACTGACCGGTCACAGAACGGGGATTTGCGCAAATGTCCTCAAAGGTACCTGTCTGCACAATTTCACCGCCATGAGAACCGGCACCCGGACCTACATCCACAATATAATCCGCCGCCCGCATAGTATCCTCATCGTGCTCTACCACAATCAGGGTATTACCAAGATCCCGCAGATGGCGCAGCGTAGCCAGAAGCTTATCGTTATCCCTCTGGTGCAAGCCAATGGACGGCTCATCCAAAATATACAAAACACCCATTAACGAAGAACCTATCTGTGTAGCCAGACGAATTCTTTGGCTTTCACCTCCTGATAGTGTGGCAGCGGACCTGGACAGTGTCAAGTATTGCAGGCCTACATCCATCAGGAACTTCAGCCGGGACTTAATCTCCCTTACAATCTGCTCAGCCACCAGAGCCATATTCCCCTCCAGACGGAGGTCTTCCATAAATGCCAGTTCCTGTTTGACGCTCATGCGGCAAAAATCCATAATACCCAGACCGCCAACTGTTACCGCCCGTGCGATCTCCGATAGCCGTTCACCATGGCACTGGGGACAAGGTGCGGTAGACATACACTCCTCCAGTTCTTTTCTAGCAGCGTCAGACTGTGTCTCCCGGTATCTCCTGCTGATATTATTCAGGATTCCCTCAAAGGGCTGCTCAAGAACACCCATGCCGGTTCCACGGTTGTAGGTCATACGGAGCTTTTCGCCCTTTGTGCCGTGAAGAATTACATCCATCGCATCTCTGGGAAGATCCTTAACCGGGGCGGTGAGAGAAAAGTGGTATTTCTGCGCCAGCGCCTCGAAGTACATGCGGAAAATAGAATCTGTCCTTGCGTTGCTCCAGCCGGATGCCTGAATCGCGCCATCAAAAATGGATTTATTCTTATCCGGTATAACCAGATCCTCGTCGGCTACAAGCTGAAAACCAAGGCCGGTACAGGCGGGGCAAGCGCCTGTGGGATTATTAAAGGAGAACATCCTCGGTTCTAACTCAGATAGGCTGATACCGCAGTCGTCACACGCGTAATTCTGAGAAAAACTCAGCACTTCTTTTCTGTCCGGCAGATCGATCATTACAATACCGCCGGAATGGTTACATGCTGTTTCAATTGAGTCAGTGAGCCTGCGGCGCTGACCTTCGCGGATTACAAGCCTGTCCACTACAAGTTCTATATCATGCTTCTTATTTTTTTCGCAGGTAATCTTCTCACTTAGGTCGTACAGAATTCCATCCACATGAACCCGTACAAAGCCGGATTTTCTAGCATCCTCAAAAACCTTTGTGTGTTCACCCTTTTTTCCGCGAACCACGGGTGAGAGGACTACAAACCGAGTTCCCTCCCCCAATGACTCGATTTTATCCACAATCTGGTCAATGGTCTGGCGGCGGATTTCCTTGCCGCACTTGGGACAATGGGGAACTCCCACCCGTGCCCATAAAAGCCGAAGATAGTCATAGATCTCCGTGACTGTACCCACTGTGGAACGTGGATTTTTTGATGTGGTCTTTTGGTCAATGGAAATAGCCGGAGAAAGACCGTCAATGGAATCTACATCCGGCTTATCCATTTGCCCAAGGAACTGCCGGGCATAGGAACTTAAGCTTTCCACATAACGGCGCTGTCCTTCCGCATAAATGGTATCGAAAGCCAAGCTGGATTTGCCGGAACCGGACAGTCCAGTAAACACCACCAGCTTATCTCTTGGTATCGTTAAATCAACATTTTTCAGGTTGTTTTCCCTTGCTCCCTGAACATGAATCGTATCGTTCATAGCCAGCTCCTAAACAAAATAGTCTTCCAAATAGTATAACACGAACGCTCTCTTTTCACAAGTATAATTTCAAACAAAATTTCGTTTAATGAAATGGTTTGCTCTTGTTTTTCCATAGCCCCCATGTTATAATACTTTCGGTTTTGACAATACTTTTTAAACCATAAGATTTTGAAAAACACAGGATGATTGGTATGTTCGAAAAAAAAAGCGAAAACTGGCTGATCGTAGGTTTGGGCAATCCCGGCGGTCAATACGAGCGCACCCGGCACAACTGTGGTTTCCGCGCTTTGGATAGGCTGGCAGCGGAGATTGGCTGCAAGGTGGATAAACTGAAGTTCCAGGGGTTGTATGGGAGCGTGAATTGGGGCGAACGCAAGTTGTATCTTTTAAAACCCCAGACTTATATGAATCTGTCCGGGAGGTCCATACTGCAGCTTTCCGCCTACTTTCATATTCCTCCCCAACGTATCATCGTTCTGTTTGATGACATTTCTCTACCTCCAGGAAGACTTCGTGTGCGTTCCGATGGTTCTGCCGGCGGGCACAATGGTATAAAATCTATTATCCATGAATTAGGCAGTCAGGACTTTCCCAGGGTTAAAATCGGTGTAGGCGCAAAACCCCATCCTGAACAGGATCTGGCGGACTGGGTTCTCTCCACCTTCAGCACACAAGAGGAGAAAGCACTGGATACTGCCCTTGATAACGCTGTGAGGGCCTGCCTGTGTATCATTGAAAAGGGTGTTCCCGAAACCGCAAACCGTTACAACGGCAGCCATCCTTGAAATTATCCAGAATATTCACGGAAAGGGGTGTAAGTTCCCCTTTCCGCATTCCTGCGTGGAGTAAATCTTTGTGAGGTCATTCTATGGAAAAGCTACTTTCAATCCTCGATACCATGCCTGAATACACAGAGCTTTTTTCTGTTCTGTCTCAGGGTGCCAGCGCTGCGGTAACTGGCATTGGACAAATTAACCGCTCCCACTTAATTGCCGGACTGCATAGAAGATGCAGCCGTCCTGTTGTGATTCTTACCCAGGACGATATGTCAGCCAGAAGGCTTCAGGAGGAATTAGGAGCCTTTTTAGGAGAAAATGTGCCTGTTCTTCCCAGCCGTGAGCTGACGCTGTATGACAGCGCTGTGGTTTCCAGAGGGTGGGAACAAAAACGTCTGCGCCAACTTTATGATCTGTATACCGGCACTGTTCAGCTTCAGATCATGTCGTGGGATGCTATGAGCCAGAGGACCATTCCGCCTGCTACGCTGGAAAAGGCTGCTTTTACACTGAATGTTGGCTGCGAATATTCTATAGACACACTGCTTGCCGGTTTGACGAGAGCGGGATACAGCCGCTGCGGTATGGTGGAAGGCCCTGGCCAGTTTGCCCTGCGTGGTGGCATTCTGGACATCTACTCCCCCGCTGCGGATATGCCGGTGCGGGCTGAGTTCTTTGGTGACGAGCTGGATACCATGGGCTATTTTGACCCAGACACCCAAAGGCGCACTGAGAATGTAGAGCAGCTTCTTGTGCTTCCTGTAGGTGAGACACAGCCACGGCTTCATCCCAATGGAATTGCCGGTCTGTGTGATGATCTTCGTCAGCTCATTGCAAGACAACGCCGCAGAAAGAATGTAAACGAAGCTCTTATCAAAACACTGGAGCGGGATCT
Organism: Faecousia sp.; assembly: GCA_045577435.1. Taxonomy (GTDB): domain Bacteria; phylum Bacillota; class Clostridia; order Oscillospirales; family Oscillospiraceae; genus Faecousia. Next base: position 8,617 of record JAZNIL010000018.1, read on the forward strand.
TGAGAAATATCAGGCCGACCTGCAAAATCCAGCCTCTGACCGCTATATCTCCCTGATCTATCCCACTTTTGCCAACGCAATGGATTATGTGCCTGAGGATGCGGTGATTGTTTTATGCGACCAAAGCAATCTTCACCGTGCCTCCCGCACCACCACGGAGCAGCTTGGCATGCAGTTGGACAGTTTACTGCAGGGCGGTTTGGTAGCGGGAGAGCTTTGCGACTATGCAAGCCAGTGGGAGGATTTTACCAACCATCTCCCTGGCCATACAGTCCTGTATCTTGACACTTTTGCCGGAACAGCTTATCCGGAGGAATGTCCTCCAAAGCTGCTGGTGCCAATCACAGCAAAACAGCTTCCCGGTTACGGTGGAAATCTGGATACCGCTGCGTCCGATCTTGCCCATTACCAGAAACTGGAGTACGCATGTCTTGTACTTTGTGGTTCCAGGCGCAGGGCAGAGCTATTGCAGCAAATGCTTTCCGACAAGAACCTGTCTGCCTTCCTTTGTATTCCGCTGACAATTATGCCACAACCCGGCCAGATACTTTTGGCGGAAGGAACGCTTCCCTACGGTATGGAGTATCCCGGCAGTAAGCTTGCCGTTTTAACGGAGGGGCAGCTGATTGGCAAACACACTCCCAAGCGCAAAACAAAAAAATCCGCTACAAACAGGCAGAAACTGAACTCCTTTACAGATTTAACCCCCGGAGATTTAGTGGTGCACGAAAACTACGGCATCGGCCGGTTTATAGCCATGGAGCAGATCCGTGTGGACGGTGCAATCAAGGACTACGTAAAGATTGCCTATCAAGGTTCTGATACCCTGTTTGTTCCTGCCACGCAATTGGATCTTGTGAGCAAATACATTGGCGGCGGGGATGATGGAAATGTCCGTCTTAACAAGATCGGTACAGAAACCTGGCAGAAAACCAAGGCAAAAGCACGGAAGGCGGCAAAGGACATGGCAGGCGAGCTAATTCAGCTTTATGCCGCCAGAAAGCGGCAGCCCGGCTTTGCTTTTGCAGCGGATTCCCCGTGGCAGAAAGAGTTTGAGGACAATTTTATCTATCCGGAAACCGATGACCAGCTCCGCTGCATTGCCGATATCAAATCCGACATGGAGTCCCCTGTTCCCATGGATCGTCTGCTTTGCGGTGATGTAGGTTTTGGAAAAACTGAGGTAGCTTTGCGTGCGGTTATGAAGGCTGTGATGGACGGAAAACAAGCCGCCATTTTGGTACCAACCACCGTTCTTGCACAGCAGCATTACCAGACCGCTGTTTCCAGATTTCGTGGTTTCCCTGTAAACATCGATGTGCTCAGCCGTTTCCGCACACCTGCGCAGCAAAAACGAACTTTACAGAATCTTCGTGCCGGTCAGGTGGATCTGATTATCGGTACCCATAAGATGCTGCAAAAAACTGTGGAATTTAAGGATCTGGGTCTTTTGATCGTAGATGAAGAACAGCGGTTTGGCGTCGGTCACAAGGAACGGCTGAAGGAAATCTCCAAGGGTGTGGACGTACTGACTCTGTCTGCCACCCCTATTCCCAGAACGCTGAACATGGCGCTCTCCGGTATTCGTGACATGTCCACCATAGAGCAGCCGCCCGCAGACCGTTATCCGGTGCAGACTTATGTTATGGAACACAGCAACGCTGTGCTGGACGATGCCATCCGCCGTGAGGTAGAGCGTGGTGGGCAGGTATACTATCTGCACAACCGGGTGGAGACCATTGACCAGTGCGCAGGCGCGCTGAAAAGGCGTATTCCCGGCCTGTCTGTGGCTGTTGCCCACGGAAAAATGGGTGAGGAAGCACTGGGCGATGTGATGCGTGCTATGGCAGACGGAGAAATCCAGGTACTGGTGTGCACCACTATTATCGAAACCGGTCTGGACATTCCCAATGCAAACACCCTAATTATTGAAAACGCTGACCGGTTTGGTTTAAGCCAGCTGCATCAGCTTCGGGGACGGGTTGGCCGATCCTCCAGACACGCCTATGCTTACTTCACCTACCGACCTGATAAATCTTTGACTGAAATTGCTGAAAAAAGGCTGTCAGCAATCCGTGATTTTGCGGAATTCGGTTCCGGCTTCAAGATCGCCATGCGTGATTTGGAGATCCGTGGTGCCGGTAATCTACTGGGAGCTGAACAATCCGGACACATGATGTCCGTAGGTTACGACATGTATCTGAAGTTGCTGGATGAGGCTGTTTTGGAGGAGCGTGGCGAAGCGCCAAAAGCGCCGGATTGTACTGCGGATCTCAATGTCACCGCCAATGTGGATAAGGATTACGTCAGCCGCGGTGAAGAGAGAATGGATCTGTATCGCCGAATGGCTGCCATTCGCACTCAGGAGGACGCTGATGACCTGCTGGACGAGATTGTGGACCGGTACGGCGAGCCGCCGAAGGGTGTGCTGAATCTTGTAGAGATCGCTCTGCTGCGTGCCAATGCCAGAAATGTCGGTATTACCGACATACGGCAAAAGGCATCGGATGTGCTGTTTACCCTTCATAATCTGAATTTTGAAGCGGTAAGTTCCCTCTGTGCGGATTCTGATTACAAAGCCAGAGTTTTGTTTGTCGCAACCGCGAAAGAACCCACCCTGCGGCTGAGGCTGGCCAGTGGTGTGGATAGTCTGCGGCAGGTAAAGACCTTTGTACAGCGGTATTCCCAGTATGTTTCTCAGTAAAATCACCTTGTTGTTTTTTCGGCAAAATATGATACAATGATCAAAACAGAATTTAGGAGGAAAACTCCAATGACAAAGCATAAAAAAAGGATCATCCCTATTATCCTTATTGTTCTTGTTCTGCTGGCAGGTGTTGGCACCTATATTTACTTCTTTCAGGGTCTAACCCCTCATAGAATACTGAATAACATTTCCATTGCCGGCACGAATGTTGGCGGTATGACCAAAGAAGAAGCTGTGGCGGCGGTGACGCAGAGGTTTAACGACACCTATGGCTCCACCTCAATGGATATTTCTGTGGAGCCATATAGCGTATCCATAGCTCCGGAGACAGCTGGAGCTGTCCTAGATGTGGAAGGCGCAGTACAGGAGGCCTATAACTACGGAAGAGAGGGCGTCTTTGCGCAAAGAAAGGCCCAGCAGCTTGCCGTTGCCACTGCTGGATGTGATGTAGATATCTCCCAGTACCTCACCCTGGATACACCGGCAATTCGCAATGCGCTGTTGGAGTTTTCCAAGAAATTTGACACTATTCTGACACAAAGCAGCATTTCCCTGCTGGGCGACAGCCCCAATCTGCTTGCGCCTGCTGAGGAGATCGTACCACAAAAGCTGATCATTACAAAAGGTACTTCCCTTTATGCGCTGGATCTGGAAGGACTCATCGCCCGTGTCTTGAAAGCGTACTATGACATGCAATTCAGCGTTCAATACAGTTGCACGGTGACACCTCCGGATTCGCTGGATTTGCAGGAAATATACGATCAGTATTACATTGGCGCTGTGGACGCGGTTCTGAATCCGGATACATTTCAGATTACAAGAGAAGTCTGCGGGTATGATTTTGACCTCCAGCAGGCACAGGAAGCCATCCAGAGGCTCCCCGAAGGCGGAAGCATGGAAGTTAGCTTTCGTGTAATCCAGCCGGAAAACACCTACGATTCTTTGTACAATGAGCTGTTTAAGGATGTACTTGCCACATTTACAGCTGAGTCTAGCAGTCAGTATGGGCGGGACACCAACCTGCGTCTGGCATGTGAAGCCATCAACGGCCTTATTCTCTATCCCGGCGATGTGTTCTCCTACAACCCTACTCTTGGAGAACGTACGCCGGAAAGAGGTTACATGCCTGCCGCCTCCTACATAGGCATGCAAACCGTTAATACCTATGGCGGCGGCATCTGCCAGGTCAGTTCCTGTGTTTACTACTGCGCCGTGGTAGCGGACCTGGAGATTGTACAGCGGCATAACCACACATTTAACACCGGCTATGTGCCGGTTGGAACAGATGCCACTGTAGACTGGAGCGGACCAAATCTGCGTTTTAAAAATAATTCAGACCATCCCATAAGAATTGACGCGTACGCTGAGGGTGGAAAGACTGTGGTCACATTTATGGGAACGGATAATAAGGACTACTATGTAAAGTTTGAAAACGAAATCACGGATGTTTTCCCGTACCAAACTAGTGAGGCAACCTATCCGCCCGACAACGAGGAGGGGTATGTGGACGGTCAGGTGATTATTACCCCCTACACCGGTTACAGAGCCACAACATACCGTGCCAAGTATGATAAGCAGACAGATGAGCTGATCAGCCGGGATCTGGAAGCCTATTCTGCTTACAGTTCCCGGGACGAGGTCATTTGCCGGATTGTTGACCCCGAGGACTAATGTACTGATACTAGATATTTTGTAATCCTGATAACCAGAAAAGCACACTCCGCAAATGCGGGGTGTGCTCTGTTTTACAGGCTCTTTATTGGGCTTTTGGTGTAATGGTAAGGTGGTAATCAATCATTCCTGCCGCATTCTGCTCAATTTCAATAGAATACAGCAAATCAATGGTTCCGCCCTGTTCGGTAATATGAACACTTACTTTGGTTGCGCAAACAGTAATCATCAGTGCACCAAATTCCACCTGGTAGAGTGAATCATGGGAAACACCCTCCTGGAAAACCATTTGGGAATTAAGTTTTCCCGTACGGGTCAGAGTAATTTTATCCCCCTCTACACAGAAGGTGGTTGTCACGCCCTCAAAACCAGTCAGGTTGGTCTCCTGGTACTGAAGATTCCAACCCTCAGCGGTTCTTTGCAAAATACCGTCCGTGACCAGTTCAATGGTATCCGGCTCCTGACCTGCATAACTTTGACGTCCGCGGATAGACAGCATTACGTTTTTAGTCATCTTACGCCTCCATGGCCAGTTGTAATAGAGTGTCAATCAGCTCACCGTAGGAAATGCCACTGGCAGAAAACAGCTTGGGATACATAGAAATGGAGGTAAAGCCCGGCATGGTGTTGATTTCATTAAATACAACACGATTTTTTTCATAGGTAACAAAAAAATCCACTCGACTAAGGCCTTTGCAGCCAATTGCTAAATAAATCTTTACCGCCAGATTCCGTATATGCTCGGCAACAGCCTCCGGGATGCGTGCTGGGATATACGCTACCGAAGTATCTGTAACATACTTTGCATCGTAATCATAAAAATCCGTGCCGGAATCGATCTCACCACACACAGAGGCCACAGGGTTCTCATTACCCATTACAGCAACTTCCACTTCCCGGCCTTGAATAAATTCCTCTACAAGGATCTTTTCGTCGTAGATACCAGCCTGCAGCAGAGCTTCACGCAAAGAAGTTCTGTCAGCAGCTTTGGATACGCCCACAGAAGAACCGGTGCCCGCAGGTTTTACAAAAACGGGATAGGCAAACTTTTCTTCAATATCGTCCAGAATCCTGTCCATTTGGTTCTGCAGGCTGCTGTTACGGACCAGATGCCAATCTGCCTGAGAAATACCTGCATTGTCCGCAACCAGCTTGGTAAGGGTCTTATCCATTGCCACAGCGGAAGCAGACACATGGGGACCAACATAAGGGATTCCCGCCATCTGCAGAAGCCCCTGCATAGCTCCATCCTCGCCGTTTTCACCATGCAGTACAGGAAACACCACGTCAATCAACTCACGGACAACGCAGTCACCCTCAAACGTCAGCAACCCCTGGCCACGCACAGGAGAAATCGCCACACAGCGGTTTTCAGGACAGTCACGCCACTGGCCGTTGGGGAGCAAGGAATAATCTTTGCCGCCATAGAGAATCCAGTTGCCCTCCTTGGTAATTCCAACAGGAAAAATATTATACTTATCCGGGTCCATATTGTTCAGCACCGCTTCGGCCGAACGCAGAGATACCTCATGCTCCGGACTCATGCCACCAAACAGTACACAGACATTTATTTTACGCAATTTCAACGCCTCTCTTTTAACAAACTCATTTAAACAGAGCCTCGCCTGCCCGGAAAATGTCTCCGGCGCCAACCGTTAGAATCACATCCCCCTCGTGGGCAACGCTACCCAGATACTCTGTGACCTGTGGAAGGGTCTTACAGTATACAGAACCGGGAATACACGCCTGCAGATCTTTGGAGGAAATTCCAACTGTATTGCGCTCACGGGCAGCGTAGATTTCAGCAAGTACCACGTGGTCTGCCTTACTTAATTCCCGGACAAAATCCTGGAACAAAGCATGTGTACGGGTGTAAGTGTGGGGCTGAAAAGCCAGGATCATCCTCTTATAATCCATAGTGCGAACAGCTTCAATGGTGGCACGGAGTTCATCCGGATGGTGTGCATAGTCATCATACACATCGGCGCCGTGAATACGGCCCTTATACTGCATCCGCCGGTCAGCGCCGGTAAAGGCAGCAAGTCCGGCAGAAACAGCCTCCCCGGCAACACCCATCATCCAGGCCGCACAGGCAGCACCCAACGCATTAAAGGTATTATGCTGCCCGATCACACTCAGGTCAATGTGGCAGTAAAACACATCGTCACAAAACACATCAAAATGTTTCCAATCCTGAGAGATATTCCTGGCCCGCACGCGGTTATGTTCCTTTAGGCCAAAGCTGACATAGTTAAGACCATCCAAAGCCATTCTAACATGGGGATCATCCCCATTTGCCACAACACCCTCGGTGGCTAACATCGCAAATTGACGGAAGGATTTTTGTATATCGGCAAGGTCCTTGAAATAGTCCAAATGGTCCGCTTCCACGTTGAGGATTACTGCCAGGGTCGGGGAAAAATTCAAAAAAGAGTCACAGTATTCACAACTTTCCAGAATGATGACGTCACCGTTCCCCACCCGGTGGCTGGCATGAAGTAGGGGCAGATAGCCTCCGATCATAACCGTGGGATCCAACTGGGCTTCCATCAGGATGTGGGTCATCATGGAAGTGGTTGTGGTTTTTCCGTGGGTGCCGGATATGCACACCGCATGCTCATATGCCTGCATAATCACACCCCACGCCTGCGCCCGCTCAAACAGAGGAATTCCGTAGCTGCGGCAGGCAGCAATCTCCGGATTGTCATTATGGGCGGCAGCGGTACGGATCACACAGTCAGCACCCAGCACATTCTCCGTCTTGTGTCCGATTGACACGTGGATTCCCTTGGCAATCAGCTCATCCGTGGAAACGGAGGCGTTCATATCAGATCCGGTAACCACCATTCCCATACCCTGAAGCACAAGGCCCAAGGGACGCATGGAAATGCCGCCAATACCTACAAGGTGTACGTGTTTTCCCGGGATAAGGTACTTTTTCAGTTCTTCACTTCTATTTTCCATTGGGTAGTATCTCCCTGCATTATAATCATATAACCTTTTTATTATATAATACTTCTGCTGTATTTACAACCGCTTTTTTACCATCGTCAAAGATTTTCCAAAAGATTTCCAGTTTTGCTCCACAAAAAATCCCGCAACGCATGGTGCATTGCGGGATGAAATGCTAATTCTCGGCAAGGAATGTCTTTACCAGGGCAATCTGGGTCTCAACAGACTGCACAGATGTACCACCGAGAGAAATACGTTTCTCCACACAGGCGGACAGGTCTATATCCCCATACACATCCGCTTCAAACAGGGGACTGTACTGCCGATAGGTGTCCAGAGGAACCTCCTCAAGAACTGTATCCTGCTGAATGCACATTGCCACAAGCTGTCCGGAGATCTTATAGGCGCTGCGGAAAGGAAGGCCCTTCTTGACTAGATAATCCGCAAGATCAGTAGCGTTGATAAATCCCTTCTGTGCTGCCTTCTTCATATTGTCACAGTTGGCAGTGAGGGTACTGACCATTCCTTCAAACACCTTCAGACACATTTTTACCGTATCACAGGCATCAAATACGCTCTCCTTGTCCTCCTGCATATCCTTGTTATAGGCAAGCGGAATGCCCTTTAATGTGGTAAGCAGCGCCATCAGGTCACCGTAGACACGGCCGGTCTTACCTCTGACCAATTCCGCCATATCTGGATTTTTCTTCTGGGGCATAATGGATGAGCCGGTGGTATAAGCGTCTGAAAGCTCAATGAACTTAAATTCCCAAGAGGACCAAAGAATAATCTCCTCCGAAAACCGGGACAAATGCATCATCAGCACCGCAATGGCGCTCATAAGCTCCACGCAAAAGTCCCGGTCCGAAACGCCATCCAGAGAATTCATACAAGGGCCATCAAAACCAAGCTTCCCCGCCTCAAATTCCCTGTCAGTGGCATAAGTAGTACCTGCCAGCGCGCAGCAGCCGATGGGAGAGATATTCATGCGCTTCCTGCAATCCTTTAAGCGGCCAACATCCCGTATCAGCATCATAGCATAGGCCATCAGATGGTGTCCAAATGTAATGGGCTGTGCCCTCTGCAAGTGGGTATAGCCGGGCATTATTGCTGCCTTGTATGTTTCCGCCTTTTCTGTAATCGCCCGTAGGAGCGCTGACAGAAGACACACAATCTCATCAATCTCATCCCGCAGATACATACGTACATCCAGTGCCACCTGGTCATTTCGGCTGCGGGCTGTGTGCAGGCGCTTACCCACATCGCCAAGTCGGTTTGTCAGTTCCTGTTCCACGAACATGTGGATATCCTCAGCTTCCATATCCATAGCAAGCGTGCCGTTTTCAAGATCCTCCAGAATACCCGACAGGCCGACAATGAGGGTGTCCGCATCGGATTGGGTAATGATCCCCTGACGCGCCAGCATAGCAGCGTGCGCCATTGAACCTGTAATATCCTGCTTGTACATTCTGCAGTCAAAAGCAATGGAAGAATTAAAGTCATCCGCGATTTTCTCCGTTGCTCCGCTGGTCCTGCCTGCCCACATCTTTGCCATAACAATTTCCTCTCTGTTTCAAAAAGTTTCACAATATGCGGTGATTATACACCTGTATTCAAGTTATGTCAATGGAATACACACAATCACTTCGTTATTTCAACCAACACGACCTTGGCGTAATTCCTCACATAGTATGGCGGCAGCAACACCGCAGTCTCCCCTGCCGGCAGGCAGTCCAGTACAGTCTTATTGGTAACGCCGCCAATATACTGGCCTGTCTGCTGAAGAAACGTCTTAAACAGAATACGGATTCCGTAGATGTCTCTTGAGGACATATTGGTCAAGTGTATCCCATCCTCTTGTTCTGTCCAGGATAATGTATCGTTATTTTCAATTATATTTGTTTGTTCTGCCTGTGCGGATATCTCCAATACCGGCAAAGGCAGATATGTATTCTTATCTCTGGATAAAAGAACACACGTACTGTTGGGAGGCAGCCAGGTTCCTGTAAAACATATTGTTTCCCTTTCTGTCACCACCAGGATTTCAACAGACTCCATAATATGGTTTGTAGTATTGCTTACTAAAAGCGCCGCCACATCCACAACCTCCTCATAGGAGCCATCTTCCAGAAAAGGCCCTTCGTAGGACGTAAGTTCCTGTACCACCAGACCGGTCTGTCCCACGGCATACGGTAACGTCAGTTCCCGAACCTCTGAACGGGTTTCCTCCGGTCTGTGCACCGATAATACAATCCGCTCAGAGCTGACCAGCCAATCCGCCCTACCAACCCAACTAAACGCAAGCAAAGCGCATACGCACAAGCTGATTGACAAAGCCATACCTGTTTTCATCCCTATCTCCCCTTGTCCATAATGATAACATTATAGACACCGAGCCAGACAGAAAACAGGAAAATTCTGTATGAGCCGGGACAAGTATTCCCAAAATCGCAAGACATTTTCCAAGCTGATTTTGCCGCCACAGATAGAAAAAGAACACAGCAAGAAGTTCTTTTGAACTTCCTGCTGTATTACCACGGCAAAAACACATCCTGGACAACTGTTATGAGAACGACCGCAATTCCTCGAGTCTGCTCCCATGTTACATGGCTCTTGTCTTCTCTCAAGCCAGCAAATCCTGGAAATACACCTGCATTTGCTCCTGTGTATCAAAATTCACAAGGTACATCGTGTTTCCCATAGCGCCGGAAAGGGCATCCGGAATCCGTTCGTACATTTTCATATTGCTTCCGTACTTTTCCATAATCGCTTTGTGATCCATACGGTAATGCTTTTCATCCCGGCGTCCCACAAAGGCACAGTAGTGGTGCTGACCCTCCGGCTTAGTGCTCTTGTCAAAGCACACCATGTCTGCCCAGATCTTGTAAACATCCGTCTCGTAGGCATAGTTGTACATATCCGTCGTGTAACCGCCGGAAGGACGCATATTCACTTCAAGGCCAATAATATCGCCGGCTTTACCCAAGCCATGCTGATCCTCTGTAAGGGCAAAAAACTCCAAGTGTATAAACCGGCTCTTTACGCCAAATGCCTTTACCGTTCTAAGCCCAGCATCCCTCACCTTTTCTGACAGGTCCTTGACGATGTAATAAATGGAATCCCGATTCTCGTTAACAACATCCATAATAGAATCGGGCGTTACATTACCGGACTCAAACAACGGCTGTCCCTGCGCGCCAATAATTGCGTCGTAGGTGCATACATAACCATTAACCATCTGCTCCATAATGTACAGGTTATCGTCCTTGGTATCCATAAAGAAACGCAGGTCTTCATCGCTTTTCAGCCGGTAAGTACTGGCAGCTCCCACGCCATTGTCTGGCTTGACCACTACAGGATACCCCACTTCTGCCACAAACGCAGCCGCTTTTTCGTAGGTATCCACCAATTGATATCTGGCTGTGGGAATCCCGGCTTTTTGATAGTACGCCTTCATAGCAGACTTACGCTTCACCTTCTCCATGTCAGCATCCATAAATCCGCTGGTAATATGAAATTCGGTACGAAGCCTGGCATCCTGCTCCAACCAATATTCATTGTTGGATTCCAGCCAGTCAATTTTCCCGTATTTATAGGTAAAAAACGCAACGGCCCGGAACATTTCCTCAAAATTCTCAAGAGAAGTTACCTTGTAGTATTCATGCAGCGCATCTTTAAGTTCCTGGCGGAGCTGATCGTAGGGGCAGTCACCTATCCCCAGAACACGCATACCATTACGTTTTAGCTCCGCACAAAATTTCCAATAATTCACAGGAAAATTCGGTGAGATAAAAACAAAATTTTTCATTTACTCTCCTGTCTGTATCTAACCAAGCAACTGCGGCACATAGTATTCTACCATTTTGTACCACCAGTCCCAATCATGGTTTACATCATTCCCCCAAAAATCCACCCGTGCATGAATTCCCTTTTGCTCCAAAACGTCTTTCAGCCAAGCTGTGCTTGCCTTCAGCCCGTCCTCCCAGGCACCCTGGCCTACCACCACCAGGATCTTTCTGTCATTGTACATGGCGATATAGGGATGGTCAGAGGGCATATTTTTTAAATATTCCACCGGGGTATTTTGGTACAGAAGGTCGTCCATATACTCCCCAAAAAAGTGCTTCGAGTCATAGGCACCGGATATGGCAAACACAACATCAAAGATATCCGGACGGCGGAAGAACAAATTCGCCGCATGGGAAGCACCCATTGAGCACCCAAAAGCCATGATCGCCTCCTGGTGTGCGGTCCTGCTGCCATTCATATGACGGATCGTTGGGACAACCTCCTCGATAATGTAGTTGTACCAACGTTCATGCTGCTCAATACGGCAGCGGCAATCACCGGACATATGGGCATAGGTTTCGTTATCAATGGTGTCTATGGAATAAACCGTACACCTCCCGGCTTCGATCCAGTATGCCCAGTAGTCTTTCATTTTGAAATTTTCAAAATCAAAGAATCTACCTCCCTGACAGGGAATAAACAGTACGGGCTTTCCCCCATGCCCATATACTTTAAATTCCATCTCGCGGCCTAAGCAGCCACTGTAATGCTTACAATAGTGTATTTCGATTATCTATCTCCTTTTATGCCCAGACACTCCATAAACACGGGGACCTGCTTCTCCCAGGATGCTTCCGAATGGCTGCCGCCGGGAACAAGCCGAAATGTGAGCAATACGCCCTTTATCAACAGCATATTTGCCACGGAGCGAAGGATCTCCATATTGCCTGCATGATTATCCAATTCAAGACTGCCATAGTCCATATAAACGCAGGTATTAGGACGAATAGTAGACTTCTCCACCATTTCCAGCACCTGTGCAGGGTTAACCCAAAGACTGGGAGACAAACAAGCTGCCCGCTGGAACACGTGGTTAAAAACAGTCACACCGTAAAGTGCCATAAGTCCACCCATTGAGGATCCGCACAGGTAGGTATTGCACCGGTCAGGGAGGGTACGGTACGTTTCATCAATATACGGCTTCAACGTCTCTACCAGCCATTGCATATATGTGCGTCCACGTCCTGGGATTTTACCCAATCCCTCACTGTCAAAGGTGATGGGAGAATACTCCTGAAGCCTTCCATTGCCCTTATGGTTACATTCCACGGCAACGATAATCATCTGCTTCTTGGCCTTATGCATATATTTACCCATACCCCAGGACTTACCGTAGGTAGCATCGGCATCAAAAAACACATTATGGCCGTCAAACATGTACATAACCGGATACCGGCGCTGAGGCATTTTGGAGTATGAATCAGGCAGATAAATATAAGTCCGGCGCTCTGTTTCGCCGGATAACTGAGGAATTTTCACATTCCATTTTCTAACCATGTACCGGATCCTCCGCAAACATATTGTCATTTACTCATATATAGTATACTCAGGCGGTCAGTTATTGTCAAATATTCCTGAAAAAATATATTTTCCTTGCCCAACAGGAAAAAATCAGGTATACTTGTAAAGAATTTTATTAATTAGGGGTTTGGTTATGAAATACACCAAAGAGCGTGATTTTCTGTTGCAACATATGAAAGAGGGATTTCTTGCCATCGCAAAAAATGGACCTAGCCTTATTACGCAAAAAAGTCCCCATGACCTGGTGACAGAGGTAGATGTGAAAATGGAAACATACCTTTCCGGGAAAATTAAAGAACACTTCCCGCAGGACCATATTCACGGTGAGGAGTTAACAAGCGATGCAAAAATACAGGGCCGTACATGGACTATTGACCCCATTGACGGCACATGTAACATGGCAAGGGATATCCCAATGTATGGTGTGCAGTGCGCATTGCTGGAATGCGGCGAGGTAGTTGTCAGTGCGGTGTACCTGCCGTTTCAGGAACAACTGATTTGGGCAGTGAAGGATGGTGGCTGCTGGTGCAACTGGGAGCGTGTATTTGTTAATAAGCAAACGAAGCTACAAAACGCGGTAATCAGTCTTGGTGATTTCACCCGCAAGAGTAACACACTCGCTGCCCGGCATCACAGAGCCATGGGTAGGATATACCCCATTGCCGGAAAAATTCGTATGTTGGGTGCGGCATGTATGGATTTTGCATGGCTGGCGATTGGAAAGCTTGACGGTACTGTCATGACGACGAAAAACATCTGGGATCTGGCACCCGGAATTTTACTGTGCCGGGAAGCAGGTGCTATTATTACTAATTTGAACGGAAAAGAATATCATTGGGGAGATGATGGTGTTATGGTAAGTGGAACAAAGGAAGTTGAAGAACTGTTGACGGAGGCCTACCGTCAAAATATTTATGTACACCAGGCAAACGGAGGAAAAAAGCTGGTAAAAGCCTGCTTGTTTGATTTTGACGGTGTGGTTGTGGACACCGAACGCTACCATTTCCGTGCCTGGAATCACGGCGCTCTTGAGGTAGGTACGCAGCTTACTTGGGAAGAGTATCTGCCCCTTAAGAGCACTGGGGGCACCTATATTGCCAACGCCATTATGAACAAGGCAGGACTTTGCCTGCCACACGATAAAATGATGGATATTTCCCGCCGTAAAGATGAAAACTTCCTGCAGTTGATTGAAACACTGTCACGCTCTGACATCCTTCCCGGTGTAGAATCCTTCCTCCAGTGGCTAAAATCCAATGGTGCTGCCACGGCGGTTGCCTCATCCAGCAATATGAGTAACCGCATTGCGAAGGATTTTGGTTTGGACCAGTATTTCGATGCCATGTTTGACGGAAACACCAAAATGCCCAGAAAACCTGCCCCGGATGTATTTCTCACTGCGGCTGCTGCCATTGGTGTGGAGCCAAAGGACTGTATTGTTTTCGAGGATTCTCTGGCTGGTATTGACGCAGCCATCAATGCCGGTATGGATGTAATAGCCGTTGGCGGAATTCGCTCCGAAAAGGCAATGGCACATATTCAGGATTTTGAGGAAATTATAACGCTATTTGTTATGGAATGACTACAACACCCTGTTTTCAATGCTTTAAAAGTCACGCGACAAATTGTTACGTGGCTTTTTCTATGATATATGATAGTTTTGATTCAGGAGGTGTTCCCATGATTTCCTTTTCCAAAAATTTAATACACTGCGCAAACGTAAAGGCCTTACCCAGGAAGCACTGGCCATAGAGCTTTGTGTCACGAGGCAAACTGTTAGTAGCTGAGAAACCGGCCGCTGCCAACCAGACCTTGATACTCTAAACAAAATAGCATCAGTATTGGCTGTAGATACAAACACATTGATTACAGCTAAGCCCAGTGCGAGCCACATAGACTTTCAACAGAGTCAGTTGCCACATTTCTGCATTTACGGTGGAATTGCTTTGGTGATTCTCATTCTGGAGTTCACTCTTTATCCCTATTTAAAATATTTGTCCAGAAATGAGTATCTGCCATACGAAGCATTGTACTACCCTGTTGTGCCAATGATTGGATTCTTTTCGCAGGAGTGTTTCTGTCTGCATGTTTTACCCTGAAAATGCCGTTGTAGCTTCCTAAAAAATGGAGGATTCTATCAGCGGTAATAGAAATTTTGTTTCTTATTGTTCCGGCTTTGTTTTTATTGGAGAATCTGATTCTGCTCATTTCCCCGGACGGCAGCTTTTCCATTCCTATAAACTACGTATATTTCACCGCAACCGACAGACGCAGTTATCCTTTCTGAAGGTACTTCCATTTCTTTCAGGTGTCTTCCTGTTTTTTATCACAACCAGGAAGATCAATAAAAACCAGAAAACGGCCATCTGTAAAAACAGATGGCCAAAAAAGCATAGAAAAAGACCACGCTTGAGCGTGGTCTTTTATGGAGCGGGTGACGAGGCTCGAACTCGCTACCTCCACCTTGGCAAGGTGGCGCTCTACCGGATGAGCTACACCCGCGGAACAAGAGACATTATAGCAGATTATCAAAATATGTCAACACTTTTTTCGATAATTTTTATAATTTTCTCTTGACGGGATTTCATTCATTTACATAAGCGGAATAATCCCAGACATAGCCGGACATATCTTCCTCAGCAACCGGATGGAACGCACCTTTCTCACTGCATGCCAGAAGGTCAATATGGTAATTCACACCATTATCCGTAACAAGATTCCAATACCATGCCTCACCAGCCTTAGTACCGGTCACCACCCGGCAGTTAAGACCCGCCTGACGGCACATCTGGGCATAAACCCGGGAGAATGCCTCACTGTCTCCCACACCATGGCGCAGCAGACTGTAAACAGGTGTAATAGAAGTTTCTATGGTGTAATCATAACGCTCCATCAGAAACGAGTACAACTGGGCATACTTCTCCCAGTCTTCCGCATTGCCTTGGACATACAGTTCCGCGGATTTAAATACAACCTCTACATTCTGCTGCATATTCCTCAGATCCTCACGGCTGGTCTGATATGTAAACACAATTTCAAGCACTCGTTCTGTACCCTGCTCAGGGTAGGACAGCACCGACACCTGGGGTGCTTCCATACAAATGTCTGGGTTGTTGTTCACATAGTCATCCACGTACTGGGGGATATCCACCGTACTATAATGGCGGACAAACATTACCACACTATCACTGAAATTATCCAAAGCAGCATCCACAAGCTGCAGTGCCTCCTGGGTATTTTCCGCCTGTTTAATCCTTAGGATTTGGGAACGGTTATGGGAATAACTGATTTCCACCGCCACAGCGGGTGTTGCCGCGCTGATACCAATTTCATAATCGATCTTATCCACAGCGTAGGCACCGATCGCCGTACTCTTGGTTACGTAACCAACAGCACTAATCATGTGTCGGCTCATTTCCAGATCTGTAAACCCTTCCGCGTAGATCATGCCGCTGCTGACGCCCGATTCAACCATTGAAGCCAGGGAGTCACGGATCTCAATATAGGACTTGCAAACCGTTTGTACATCCTCTGGCTGTGGACTCTGCTGGAGGTGGGGCGTCACACTATGGTATTCGCCATCCATCCAGTTGTCACACCCTGTCAGCGAAAGGCTTATACACAGGACAAAAAGGAAAATTATCTTTTTATTCATCTCTGCCTCCCTACAAAGCATCCTTGCTGTATCTGGAGAAACCGTCTCCCAGAACCTGATGGGCCTCCTGAACAATAATAAACGCATTGGGATCTACCTGTGTTACAAGGGCCTTTAATTCAGCGATTTGCTGTTTTTTTACAGCCGTGAGCACAACCTTCGTCTGCTGCTTGGTGTAAGAGCCTTCGCCGTGCAGAAAGGTAGCCCCCCTGTCCAGTTGCTCAGCAATCTTTTCAGCCAGTGTTTCATATTCCTTACTGATAATCAGCACAACCTTAGAGTAATCAAACCGGTACACCACAATATCGATCACTTGCCCGGAGACAAAAATAGCAATACCACTATACAGCGCCGCACGGATATCTTGGAACACAAAAGCGGTGAATACTGCCACGCAGGCATCAAATATAATATTGATCGTACCAATGGGTACATGCTGCCAACGCAGTTTCAGCAGTCTGACAACGATATCAGAGCCACCGGTGGATACTCCTGTTGAAAACACAAAGCCAAGTCCAAATCCGCAAAGAACACCACCGTACAGAGCGCATACCAACGGCTCAAGTTGGAATTGAGGCAGTACAGCAAACAGGTCAATCAACAACGAGGAACATGCCATTCCAAGGAAGGAGCCGAAAAAGAATTTCTTGCCTATTTTCACCCCTGCCAAAATAAACAGTGGGATATTCATCAGTGTGGACAGCAGACCAACTGTCCCAAAATCCGTAAGATGGACAATGCCCATGGCAAGGCCTGTCAGTCCGCCGGCATTGAGGCCATTGGGTACAAGGAAAAGGTCAAAACCAAGGGCAAACATTCCACAGCCCAACGCCGTTTTTAAAAAATCAGATAAATAACCCAGTTTCTTTTTGTTCATGGAAAAACCTCATTACACATCAAAACTGATTTGCTTTTCAGCCGCATCCTCCTCTTTTAACAGCGCACCTGCGGCAGGTATATTTTTACTGCGGTAACGGCTTGCGTTAACAATCCCACTGTCCTGCAGGCATACTACGTGGCTCAAAGCCGCTTTTTTCTTCAGGGACATCACACTAACACCAATGGTGTTTCGGGTGGTCTTAGGCAGCAGCTGCGCTGTAGAGATAATCAGAGCGCGATGATCTGTGGAGTAAAGAACAACCTGACAATCTTCTGTGAGGCTCAGAGCCGCTACCAGAGGAGATTTGTCCGAAAACGCACCGGTGAGCTTACGGCGGTTTGTTTTGGTCTCATAGGCGCTTAGAGGCACCTTTGCCACCTTTCCGTTTTCAAAAATGAACATCATAAAGCCCTTATAGTCCCCGGGGAGCACAAGCTGAAGCACACTTTCTCCAGGTTCCATACCAAGCTTTTGCGGCAGATAATCACCCAGCAGGGATGCTTTTCCGTCCTCAAAATCCGATAGGCGGGATTTGTAGCACTGGCATAGATTGGTGAAGACCAGAATCTCTGCCCTGTTGGTGGTCTCCACACTGGCAGCCAGAGCGTCACCCTCTTTAAACTTCTGCTCACCGCTCATTCGCAGGGATTGGGCAGTGATCTTCTTAAGATACCCTTCCTTGGAAAGGAACATGGTCACAGGATAGTCAGGAATCTCCTCCTGTTCATCCTCCTGCTCAACCTCACCGGTCTGGTAAACAATCTCCGTCTTTCTGGCCTGGCCATAGGTATCAGCTACCTTTTTCAGTTCCTTTTTGATGACATTTTTCACTTTGCGGCTGCTTTTCAAAATATCGTCCAACTCCGCAATTTCCCGCTCTAAGTCATCAATTGCTTTGGTTTGACGGAGAATATATTCCTTATTGATATTGCGCAGCTTAATTTCCGCTACATAATTTGCCTGTATTTCATCGATTCCAAAACCGATCATCAAATTGGGGACAACTTCGTTCTCCAGTTCCGTCTGGCGGATAATGGCAATTGCCTTGTCAATGTCCAGAAGGATTCGTTCCAGACCTTTCAGAAGGTGCAACCGTTCCTCTTTCTTTTGAATCTGGAAGTAGATGCGACGGCGGGTACAATCCATCCGCCACGCTGTCCATTCCTCCAGAATTTCGCCCACACCCATCACCTTTGGCATGCCGGCGATGAGAATGTTAAAATTGCAGGCAAAGTTATCCTGCAGCGGGGTCAGGCGAAACAGCTTCTGCATTAGTTTCTCCGGATCCACGCCGCGCTTAAGGTCGATGGTCAGCTTCAGTCCGCCAAGATCCGTCTCATCACGCATATCCGTGATTTCCTTGATTTTTCCGGACTTAATCAGCTCCGCCACCTTGTCCATAATCACTTCCGTCGCTGTGGAATAAGGAATTTGGGTAATCTCAATCAGGTTTCCCTCTTTCACATAATGCCACTTTGCCCGGAGTTTAAAACTTCCCCGGCCAGTGGAATATATTTCCCTGGTGGTAGCCTCATCAAATAAAAGCTGTGCGCCTGTGGAAAAATCCGGTCCGGGCAGTGTTTCCAGAATATCATGCTCCGGATTGTCCATGAGAGCGATAGTGGTCTCACAGATCTCCCTCAGGTTAAACGAGCAGATATTGCTGGCCATGCCAACCGCAATACCCTGGTTGGCAGAAACCAGAACATTGGGAAATGTAGTAGGCAGTAGGGCCGGCTCTTTCATAGTGGCGTCATAGTTATCCACCATATCCACAGTGTCAGCGTCTATGTCCCTGAAAATTTCCCCGCAGATACCCTCCAGCTTTGCCTCGGTGTACCGGGCGGCAGCATATGCCATATCCCGGGAATAGACCTTGCCGAAGTTACCCTTGGAATCCACAAAGGGATGCAGCAGGGTTTCATTGCCCCGGGCAAGGCGCACCATGGTTTCGTAAATGGCCGCGTCACCATGGGGGTTCAGCCGCATGGTCTGACCCACGATATTGGCAGACTTTGTCCTTCCGCCGTTTAAAAGACCCATTTTGTACATGGTGTACAGCAGCTTTCTGTGGGACGGTTTAAACCCATCGATCTCGGGAATTGCCCGGGAAACAATGGCCGACATGGCATAGGGCATAAAATTAAACTCAAGAGTTTCCGAGATAGGTTGTTCTGTTGTTGAACCTACCAGGCCAACTACGCCGTCCGTATTCACTTTTTTCTGTTCCGTTTCTTTTTTCTTCCGTGCCATATATGGCTCCTTATCCGTTGAAATTGGGATAGCCGCGGCTCAATGAGATTCTCCTGAATCAGGACAGGTCCGCAAGCTCCAAGTATTTTGCGCCGTTATCCGCAATGAAATTTTTCCGCTCTGCCAGAGAATCGCCTAGCAGCACATCAAAATAGTGGGCGGTGCGTTCCGCATCCTCCGGCATAATTTTAATCAGTCGCCGGGTCTCCGGGTTCATAGTGGTCATCCACATCATCTCCGGGTCATTTTCACCCAATCCCTTAGACCGCTGGATGGTGATCTTCCTTCCTTCCAGCTCCTTGAGAATCTTCACCTTTTCCTGCTCATTGTAAGCAAACCAGGTTTTATCCTTGCAGGTGATCTCAAACAAGGGAGATTCGGCAATATACACATAGCCGTCCCGGATCAGGGTGGGACAAAGCCTGTACAGCATGGTAAGGATTAGGGTGCGGATATGGAACCCGTCCTCGTCCGCATCCGTACAGATGATCACTTTGTTCCAGCGCAGGTTGTCAATGTCAAAGGTAGACAGCTCCTTTGCCTTTTTACCCTGCACCTCCACGCCACAGCCCAGAACCTTCATCAAGTCCGTAATGATGGGGGAAGCAAAGATTCTTGTGTAGTCCACCTTAAGGCAGTTAAGAATCTTACCCCGGACGGGCATAATACCCTGGAACTCCGCATCTCGGCTTAGCTTTACGCTGCCCAAAGCAGAATCACCCTCAACAATATACAGTTCCCGCTTTTGCACATCCCGGCTGCGGCAATCCACAAATTTCTGCACTCGGTTGGCAATATCCACCTTGGCGCTGAGATTTTTTTTGATATTGCTCTTGGTCTTTTCCGCAGACTCTCTGGCTCTCTTATTGATGAGCACCTGTTCTGCCGCCCGGTCTGCCTCCTGCTTGTTCTCGATAAACCACACCTGCAGCTGTTCTTTAAAGAACGCTGTCATGGCCTCCTGTGTGAACTTGGAATTGACAGACTTCTTCGTCTGATTCTCAAAGCAGCCAATGGTAGAAAAACAGTTGGTGACCAACACCAGGCTATCCTGCACATCCTGGAAGATAATCTTATTTTCATTCTTGGTGTACTTATTGTTATCACGCAGGTATTTGTCAAAAGCGGCGGTAAAACCAAGGCGCACTGCCCTGTCAGGACTACCGCCATACTCCAGCCAAGAGGAGTTATGATAATACTCCGTACGGCTGACCTGCTTGCTGAAGCAGAAAGAAGTGGTGATTTTCAGCTTCATTTCCGGACGGTTCTCCGCATCTCTTCCACGACGCTCTGTTTCCCAGAAAACCGGCATGGTAAAAGCATTGTCCCCTACCAGTTCCTCAATGTACTGCTTGATACCGTCGGTGTAGCAATACTCCTCTTCCTCAAACTTTTTACCTACCTGATTCCGAAACTTAAAGGTGATTCCCTTATTTACAACCGCCTGCCGTTTCAGCACATCCCGGTAGTACTCCACGGGAATATTGATATCCGTGAACACCTCTTTGTCCGGACGCCAGCGAAACAGAGATCCCGTCTTTTTCCGGTCCGTAGGTTCCTTTTTCATACCGCCTATATTGCGGCCCTTTTCAAAATGCAGATCGTACCGAAAGCCATCTCGGCGGATAATCGCGTCAAAATACTCAGAAGTGTACTGGGTGGCGCAGGATCCCAAACCATTCAATCCCAAAGAATACTCATAGTTCTCACCGTTTTCCCCGTACTTGCCGCCGGCATACATCTCACAAAACACAAGTTCCCAGTTATAGCGTTTCTCTTTCTCATTATAGTCAACGGGACAGCCCCGGCCAAAATCCTCCACTTCCACGCTAAGATCTTCATAGCGGGTGACAATCACCGTATCGCCGTGGCCTTCTCTTGCTTCGTCGATTGCGTTGGAGAGAATCTCAAACACAGCATGCTTACAGCCCTCCAGATCGTCAGATCCGAAGATAACCGCAGGGCGTTTACGGACACGTTCTTCCCCCTTGAGGACAGATATACTGGAGTTTCCATATTGTTCCTGTTTTGGCTTTACCATGAATCATTACCTGCCCAATCTCATATTATTACAATTATAGTATACTATTTTTTCCATGTAAAGTCAACTCAATGCCCTTTGGAAAACACAATATGTAGAAGTTCTATTTTCCATATTGCGGACATACTGTGTTGTAGACCGTGGCAGGAGCTTTCCCTCCTGCGTCAAAGCTGAAGGAGGACGGCTATGGAAACCATTTATGAAAATATCGCCGAACGTACAGGGGGCAACATTTACATAGGCGTTGTAGGGCCTGTCCGAACGGGTAAATCCACACTGATTAAACGGATTATGGAGCAGCTGGTGATTCCTAATATCCAGGACCCCTACCGCAAAGAACGGGCAAAAGATGAACTGCCCCAGAGTGGCTCCGGAAAGACCATAATGACCAGCGAACCAAAATTTGTTCCAGAGGAAGCAGTGGAAATCCGTCCCGACGGAACAACAGCACTGCGGATCAGAATGATCGATTCCGTAGGATACATGGTAGATGGTGCCGTTGGCGCAGAAGAAGACGGCGCACCCAGAATGGTCACCACTCCCTGGTACGACCACGAGATACCCATGACTGAGGCTGCGGAACTAGGAACAAAAAAAGTGATGCAGGAACACTGTTCCATCGGCCTGGTTGTAACTACGGATGGAACAATCACCGATATTCCCAGAGCAGACTACATTCAGGCGGAGCAAAGGGCCATCTGCGATATGCAAGCAACCGGCAAGCCTTTTCTTGTGGTTGTGAATACAAAAGATCCAAGCGGCGACAGTGCCAAAGAGGTTGCCCATGGGCTGGAGGAGAAATTTGGCATTCATCCTATGATTGCGGACTGTCAGACTTTGGACGCAGAACAGATACGTCAGTTACTCAGAAGCATTCTGTTCAGCTTCCCTATGGGGCAGCTTATGATATTTATGCCAAGATGGCTGGACGCACTGGATGAAGATGATCCCCTCAAGCAAGCACTATACGAAACACTGACCCATTGTGCCGGGAACATTCAGACCATCGGCCAGGCAGAGGAAATGCTGTTGCCCATAAAGGAACTTCCCCAGGTAGAAAGCTGCCGTGTTGACGCAGTGGATCTTGGTACGGGAGATATTTCCTGCATTCTGGGTTTCCCAGAGGCTCTGTTCTACGACATTCTCAGTACCAAAACAGGCATGACAATTGAAAACGATGGGCAGCTTTTGACAATTCTTACGGATCTGTCTAAAATCAAGGAAGAGTACGATAAGATTTCCGATGCCTTGTCCTCGGTAAAAGCTACGGGCTACGGCATTGTTATGCCCACACCGGAGGAACTGACCATGGAGCCACCGGAAGTTGTCCGTAAAGGCGGGGCATATGGTGTGAAGCTGAAAGCGGGAGCACCGTCCATCCATATGATCAGAGTGGATATTGACACGGAGATCAGTCCCATGGTAGGCGGTGAGCAGCAATCTCAAGACCTTATCTCCTACCTCTCCGGTGAGGACCCAGATAAGCTTTGGCAAAGCAACATTTTTGGGAAATCCGTCTATACCCTTGTCCAGGAAGGGATCACCACGAAACTGCTCCGTACTCCGGAGGATGTCCGCAGCAAATTCCGTGGTAGCCTGCAGCGAATTGTAAACGAGGGTGCTACCGGACTGATCTGCTTAATTTTGTAAATGGTTGCACCCATCTTATGGTCAATTCCAGCACGCTCCATAGTTAGGAAACTTTTTCGTTAGATACACGATTGTATGGGGCTGTTACAAACATCTAAATCTATCGTTAGAATTTGTAGGTGCAGCAATTCAAAAGTGTCTGTATGATTGCCACCAGCAATTATGGCGTTTTATGACTTGCTGCGGGGAGCACCACACCCACGGGCGGTCAATGCCCCCCTACATTCATAGGATGTAGACGCTTGTATGATTTGGAGCTGTTGCTTTATTTTGCAACAGCTCCTTACTTTTGATAATTATTTTTTGCTAATCCCTTTACCCTCTGGGCAGAATATGTTAGTATAAACTGGTAATGTTGACCAGGGGGATTACTATGAAACTGCCGTTTCCTAAAATTAAAATAATAAACTATTGCGCCCTAGCCTTCGCATTTCCCTTTTTATGCATGGTGGGCGTTATGATCGTTGGTGGGTACACACCCTTTGGTAATTCTTCCATGCTTTACTCGGATATGTACCACCAGTATTATCCTTTTTTCAAAGCGTACCGCAGTGCGCTTTTGTCAGGTGATTCCATATTATACACCTGGAGTGTGGGCATGGGAATGGACTATTTGGGTCTTATTTCCTATTACCTTGCTTCTCCGCTGAATCTTTTGAGTATTTTGGTCCCGGAAGGAATTCTTCTTCAGTACTTCTCACTTCTTGTCCCCATTAAGCTGGGACTTTCTGGTCTGTTCTTTAGCCTGTTTTTGAAGAAAACTTTTCACAAAGATGACTTGTCTATTAGCCTTTTTGGCGCTTTCTATGGGCTGTGCGCATGGGCTTTGGGTTATCAGTGGAATGTAATGTGGTTGGACACCTTCGCTCTGCTTCCCCTGGTTATTCTTGGTATGACTGCAATCTTAAAAGAGCGGAAGTTCGTTCTGTACACCTTTACCCTGTTTCTTGCCATTGCCGCCAATTACTACATTGGCCTGTTTGTATGTATTTTTATTTTTCTTTGTTTTATTTGCTTTGAGACTTGCCGCTGGCATAGCTTTAAGAAGTTTTCTGTTGACCTGCTGTTAATGGCCTTCTTCTCTATCCTTGCCATCGGCATGACAGCTTTTTTAGAGCTTCCCGCACTGGCAGCGCTCCAAACAACCCAGTCCAGCGTCAATCAATTTCCAGAGGGTTTCCGCCTAAATATCGCCTCTGAAAACACCTGGAAAGGTCTGCTGACCGCTATGGTAGAGGTTGCTGGCAACATGAATGGTGGTCTTGAACCAACCTTTAAGGAGGGTCTGCCCAACCTGTACTGCGGTGTGCTGTGCAATATTTTCTCAGTACTGTTTCTCACCTCTGGCAAGGTAAAACTCCGGGACAAACTTTGCTGCATTTTATTGCTACTCTTCTTTAACCTGAGCTTCATTATCCGCCAGCTTGACTACATCTGGCACGGTTTCCATTTTACCAACATGATTCCCTACCGGTTCAGTTTCCTTTACAGCTTTGTTATACTTTACATGGCTTACCGGGCATGGCTTCTGCGGCATCAATTTAGACTTTGGCAGTTTATTACTGCTGTTCTTTCCGCAATTGGGTTGATCTTTTGCCATAAAGATTTGTCCAGCACAACCCTCTGGGGATACAATTTAGGCTTTACTGTGCTGTATTTTGGTGGTTTGCTGTATGGGTATCTTGGAAGACGCATCAGTGACCAATCCAATTTTTCAGATAAAAAGCAATTTGTAGCAACGTACCAGCTTAGAAAACAAATCTCATCTTATATTCTATTTGGATTCATGGCTGCAGAACTTGTTGCTACGGTTGTATGTTTCGGGATTTACTTCCCGGGCACTGCGATAAGCAACTATCCATCAGGCAAAAAGGACGCACAATCTGCTATCTCACACATGAAGCAGTTAGAGAAAGACACGCTGTTCTACCGTGCCGAGACTACCCACTCCCAAACTTTGAATGATGGAGCCATAAATGGGTATTATGGCGTTTCCACCTTTACCAGTTCTGCCAATGTAAAAACAACCCTGTTTATGAAAGCTCTAGGCTACGGTGCGAAGAACACCTACAACCGCTACTGCTTTGAGGAAAGCTCCCCTGTTTCCAACCTGTTTCTGGGTCTGAAATATATGATCGAGCGGGACGGTCTTGTAGAGGAAAACCGGTATTTTGAGGATGTATATCAGTCGGGTAATGTCCACCTGCTTAGGAATAACGCATATCTTCCCCTTGGTTTTTTGACAGAGAATACCCTTGCTGATTTTAGCTTCTCACGTATTACGGAACCATTCTTGTTTCAAAACGAATTGTTTACTGCCGCATCCGGCATAGAAGAACCTGTATGGGATCTGTTAGGTTTTGATACCCGCTATATCTATGGTGCAGACGTAACTATCAATTCCCAATCCCACGACGGACGAACCAAGTATACCACCGCGCAAGATGCAGATGGTACACTGACCTACCGGTATCTGTCTGATAAGGAGGGACTTCTCTGTATCCACGTGGATCTGTCCAAGAGAAATAAACTCACAGTGTACAAAAATGATGAAAAACTTTATAGTGAGACTCATTCCCTACCCCAAATGTTAAGTGTGTGTGATGTGATCCCAGGGGATGTGATAGAGATTGAATTTGACTGCAAAAAGGGCGAAAACGGATCTATCGATGTTTCCGCCGCAATACTGAATAATGAGGTATTTGGGATCGGCTACGATATTCTAAATGCTTCAACACTGCATCTGACACATTTTAAAAACACACTTGTTGAAGGCAAAATAAGCTGCAATCGCGACGGCTTGCTCTACACCTCCATTCCCCAAAACGGAAACTGGAACGTGTATGTGGACGGCAAACTGGCTGAAATCCACCTGGTTGGGGATGCGATGATCGGTGTCATGCTTACTCAGGGTGAGCATACGCTTAGCTATCAATATGAAAACAACGCATTTCAGATTGGATGGAAGGTTAGTCTTGTTTGTGCAGTACTGCTGCATATCCCGGCTGTGATCGTATACAACAAGAGGAAATACCAAGGCAGGTATCTGAAATAAGAAAGTTCAGGTTATAACTGTATCCAAACAACTGTCCAGGGTGCTCATCTCTGGACAGTTGTTATTTACAAGCAATAACAATCTGTTTCTAGCAAAATCATACGCACAGCACACCTTGACTTTTGAGCGCCTTATGGTATCCTAAATACAGTTTAAGACAGAAAGAAGTGCAAATTATGACAGAGCTATCCAGATTGATTCTTGATCAATATCAAATAAGAAAAACAAAGGCACAAAAGAGTGCCTTCATTTCACTTTTGAACGAACACTTTTCCAATCTGTATGTGCAGCAGGGTGGTCTAATGAAAAGCAGGAATCTAATACTTGGAGATATTAGCACTGCAAAGATTATCCTGTGCGCACATTACGATACCTGTGCAAGAATGATCGCTCCGAATTTCATTACACCAAAAAATCCTTTGTTTTCCATTCTGTACAGCCTGGTAATCATCATACCAATGGGAATTATCGTGCTTCTTCTAAACATACTGCTAGGCCTTCTAACAAATAATTTTTATGTGCATTACATTGTGTCTGTTTGTGTTTGGCTTAGTTTAATGTTCCTGATGTTGGCAGGACCCGCAAACAAGAACACATCAAACGACAACACTTCCGGCGTTATTCTGTTATGTGAGCTTTATCAAGCAATGACTGCGGAAGAAAAGGCCAAAGCAGCAGTCGTGTTCTTTGACAACGAGGAATTAGGCCTTATTGGTTCAACACGTTTTAGAAAAGCGTATAAAAAAACAATTTCGGAGAAGCTTGTAGTTAACTTTGACTGTGTTTCAGATGGTGACTATCTGCTCATTGCAGCCTCAAAGACAGCAAGAAAGAGATATTTGCCTGCTATCCAGGACGCGTTTATCTCATCGGATTTAAAAACAATGATACACGCTAGAAGTGAGCAGGTCTATTATCCATCCGATCAAGCAGGATTTCCATCCCATATCGCTATAGCCGCGCTGAAATATAACAAGTTTCTTGGGTATTATATGGACAGAATCCACACAAACAGGGATGTTGTGTTTGACGAGTCCAATATACACTTTCTGCGCAACGGCACTTTAAAACTAATCAAGGTTATTTAAGATCATATATACATAATATATAGAAAGCTCCGCTTGTGTAAGCGGAGCTTTTAATTTGTGGTGTTTGTTTTTGGATTGGAGACGGATAGCCGTGTGCGCCGGAATGCACAAGGGGTATAATCAGGATGTAAACATTTTACCTACCTGAGGTTCATCATCCCATAAGCCACTTTTACATGCATAAGCTTCTTCATACACATAGAAAAAAGCTCCGCATATTAAGCGGAGCTTTGTGTTCGCGTTACCTATTTTCCCGGGTAGTCGCCCGCCAAGTATCGTCGGCGTACATGAGCTTAACTTCTGTGTTCGGCATGGGAACAGGTGGACCCTCATGACAATCAACACGAACTATCTATATCTGTCCACAGCCTGAGCTGTAACATTCCTTGGTGACCCATAC
>JAZNIL010000019.1:0-21883 GCA_045577435.1 Faecousia sp.
TTCCCGGGAGATGATAAACTCGGTGCAGTAGGTAAAGGTAATATCCTCGTCGTTAAAGTCGGAGAAGTTGGCCTGTTCCTTTACTTCCGTCTGGTCTGCTCCGGACTCGGGGGCAACGATGTCCTCACCCCGCAGGGCGCACAGCATAGCCTCCAGCACAAGCAGCCAGCCCTTGCCGCCTGCGTCCACCACCCCTGCCTTTTTCAGCACAGGGTTCTGGTTGACCGTATCTGCCAGAGCGACTTTTGCCTCTTCAATGGCTGCCTCGTGGACAAATTCAAAATAATTGTTCTCCTGAGCTGCCTTCTGAGCGTTGGCCGCCGCAAGGCGGGCAACCGTAAGAATCGTGCCCTCCGCAGGTTTCATAACCGCTTTGTAAGCCGCGTCCACACCCTCCTGCAGGGCCTGTGCCCACAGGACGCCGTCGCAGTTCTGGGCTCCCTTCAGTTTCCGGGAAATGCCCCGCATCAGCAGGGACAGAATCACACCGGAATTACCCCGGGCGCCCCGCAGCATGGCGGATGCGGAAACCGCCGCCGCCTTCTCCAGGGAAGGATCCTCCGCCTTGCGCAGGTCTGCCGCCGCGGCATTGATGGTCATGGACATATTGGTGCCGGTATCGCCGTCGGGAACAGGGAACACATTCAGCTCATTGAGCTGCTGCTTGTGAATTTCAATAGAGGCCGCCGCGCTGATCACCAGTCTGCGGAAATCTGCCCCGTTTATTGTCTGCCTCAATGGTACTTACCTCCGTAATGCCGAAACACAGCGTCCGGCAATTGTTCTTTCTTTAGTCGATCATCATGGAATCCACATACACATTCACAGCCCGGACTTCTGTGCCGGTGCACTTGTTCACCACATAGCGCACCTCAGAAATGATGGAGCTGCCCACGGCGGACAGGTTCACGCCGTTGTTTACAATGATATGCAGGTCGATGGAGATGGTATTATCCTCATGGAAATGCACACGGACACCCTTGCCCATGGCTTCTTTGCGCAGCAGGTGGTAAACACCGTCGGTGACGGAACGGGCGGCCATGCCCTTCACACCGAAGCAGTTGGACGCGGCAGTGCCGGCAATGTCGGTGTAGACACTGGTACTCACATTTACGCTGCCATTGTCGTTGTCGTGACGGATCATAGATCGTACCTCCTAATTTAAATTCAGGTATGCCCCCCCAGCGGGGAGTCCCCGGATCAGACCATGCTCTGCTCCCAGTAGTCGGGGGCGGTCAGCCCCATCATCTTTGCCACGGTGGGAGCTACGTTGGCAAGGCCGTATGCGCCGTCCTTCACTTCCCAGACCTTATCCTTATCATAGATAATGAAGGGAACAGGGTTCAGGGAATGGGCGGTACGTACAGAGGTCTTGCCCTTCTTGGTTTCGGTCATCTGGTCGGCATTGCCGTGATCGGCAGTGATCAGCACGGTATAGCCGTACTTGTCAGCAGCTTCCAAAATGGCAGCCAGTCCGTTGTCCACACATTCCATCGCGTACACCACAGCCTCCATCACACCGGTATGGCCAACCATATCGCCGTTGGGGAAGTTGCAGCGCAGGAACTGAAATTTGCCGGAGGCCATTGCCTGCACCATTTTCTCGGTAATTTCTTTGGACTTCATAGCAGGAGCCTGCTCAAAGGGAATCACATCGGAGGGGATTTCCTCGTACACTTCCAGTTCAGGGCAGACCTTGCCGGAGCGGTTGCCGTTCCAGAAATAGGTAACGTGGCCGTACTTCTGGGTCTCGGACAGGGCATACTCATGGATACCTGCCTGACACAGCACTTCCGTCAGGGTATTGGTGATCACAGGAGGCTGCACCAGATAGTTTTCGGGAATGTTCAGGTCGCCGTCGTACTGGAGCATGCCGGCAAACTTCACGCCGGTGTAGTCGCCCCGGTCAAACTTGTCAAAGTCCTTCTTGTCAAAGGCAAGAGAAATCTCCTGGGCACGGTCGCCACGGAAGTTGAACAGCACCACGCTGTCGCCGTTGGCGATCTTTGCCACGGGTGCGCCCTCCCGGGCCACCACGAAGGCGGGCAGATCCTGGTCAATGCAGCCGGTCTCGCTGCGGTAGGTTTCGATAGCCTCAGCGGCGGAGGAGAACTGGCGGCCGATTCCCTGTACATGGGTACGCCAGCCGTTTTCCACCATAGCCCAGTTGGCCTCGTACCGGTCCATAGTCACCTGCATACGGCCGCCGCCGGAGGCGATGGCATAGTCAAAGCCGGGGGTATTCAGCTCTTTCAGCACATCCTCCAGCATGGAAACGTACTCCAGCGCGGAGGTGGCAGGCACATCACGGCCGTCCAGCAGAATATGGCAGTAAGCCTTCTTTACACCGGCAGCGTGGGCAGCCTTCAAAAGGGCGATGAGGTGGTGAATGTTGGAATGGACATTGCCGTCGGACAGCAGACCCATGAAATGCATTGCCTTACCGAACTTTGCGTTCTCCACCAGATCGCACCAGGTAGCGGAGGCGAACAGTGTGCCGTTTTCAATAGATTCGCCCACCAGCTTGGCGCCCTGAGAATAGACCTGGCCGCAGCCCAGCGCGTTGTGACCCACCTCGGAGTTGCCCATATCCTCATCAGAGGGCAGGCCCACAGCGGTGCCGTGCGCTTTCAGGTAAGTATGAGGGCAGGTTGCCAGCAGCTTATCCAGCGTGGGGGTCTTGGCTACCACAACAGCATCGCCGCTGCCGCCGTCGCCCTTGCCAACGCCGTCCATAATCACAAGTACAATCGGTTTCTCCATATCTGTTTCCTCCAAATATTGGTAAATGACAATATCTATGCATTTTATTAGTCATCCTATTTTACATCATTTTTGAGAAACTTACAACCGGTTTTTTTATCTTTTCGAAATCTTACCAAAAAAAGGGAAATATTCTCTAAAAAAACCGACAAGCTCCCAATAAATATTAACAGAGTATTAAGTGTTGCAGCATTATCATAAAAAACTGCCCGGTTTCCAGAGAAATCGGACAGTTTTTCACTCAGGAAGTTTATAGAAAAAACAGCCTTTCCCGTGGGGGAAAGGCTGTTTTTTTATAGATTAAAGGGTCTCTTTCTTCTGCGCCAGTTTCATAATCAGCAGGGCAACTGCCATCAGGGCAAAGGCAGCCGGCAAGCTGATATACACGTTCTGTACGAAGCCTGCCACCAGGTAAGCCAGGAAGGAAACGCCTGAGCAGACGATGGCATAGGGCAGCTGGGTGGACACATGGTTCACGTGGTTGCACTGGGCACCGGCGGAAGCCATGATGGTGGTGTCGGAAATGGGGGAGCAGTGGTCACCGCATACAGCGCCGGCCATGCAGGCGGAGATAGCAATGATCATGAGCTGGGGATTGTCAGCAAAGGCATCCACAACGATGGGAATCAAAATGCCGAAGGTTCCCCAGCTGGTGCCGGTGGCAAATGCCAGCGCGCAGCCGATCAGGAAGATCAGGGCGGGCAGAATGCTCAGCACTTCGTCGGCACTGGACTTTACCAGACCTTCCACGAAGGTAGCAGCGCCCAGGGAATCGGTCATTGCCTTCAGGGTCCATGCCAGAGCCAGAATCAGAATTGCGGATGCCATAGCCTTGAAGCCTTCGGGAATGCAGTCCATCAGCTGCTTGAAGGTAAGTACCCGGCGAATCATATACCAGATAACGGTAATAATAACCGCAAAGAATCCGCCAAGGGCCAGGCCCACAGACGCGTCACAGTTAGAAAACGCGGTAATCAGATCCGCGCCGGAGAAGAATTCGCCGGTATAGATCATACCAACAACGCAGCACACGATCAGGGAGATAATGGGAACAATCAGCTCCAGCACAGTACCCCGTGCGTTGGCAGGCAGTGCTTCCAGGCTTTCTCCCTCATGGACGCCGGAGGTGAACAGGTCACCGTTACGGGCATTGCGCTCATGGGTCTTCATGGGACCGAATTCCACACTCAGCAGCACCATCCCCACCATCATGAACAGAGTCAGCAGGGCGTAGTAGTTATAGGGAATGGCCCGCAGGAACAGGCTGAAGCCATCCTCACCCTCCACAAAGCCTGCCACAGCGGCAGCCCAGGAGGAGATGGGGGCAATGATACACACCGGCGCGGCGGTGGCATCAATCAGATAGGCCAGCTTGGAGCGGGAAATTCTGTGCTTGTCGGTAACGGGGCGCATCACAGAACCTACGGTCAGGCAGTTGAAGTAGTCGTCAATGAAGATCAGCACGCCCAGGGCAACGGTGGAAAGCTGTGCGCCCTTGGCGGACTTAATCTTGCTGGAAGCCCACCGACCAAAGGCGGCAGAGCCGCCGGATTTGTTCATCATGGCCACGATTGCGCCCAGCAGCACCAGGAATATCAGGATACCCATGTTATAGCCATCGGTGAGTACGGACAGGAATCCGCCCTCATACACATGCATAATGGTTCCCTCGAACCGGAAACCCTGGCTCAGCAGGCCGCCTACCAGAATACCGATGAACAGGGAGCTGTACACCTCTTTGGTAATCAGTGCCAGGCAAATAGCCACCAGAGGAGGCAGCAATGCCCATGCCGTTGCGTCCAGCGCACCGGCCTCACCACCGGAGACTACGCCCGCGGCAATCACCAGACCCAGCAGCGCCGCAATGGCGATGATGGCGATGATGGTTTTAATACTAACTTTTTTCATACCCAATCTCTCTTTCTTTAAAATAAAACAACCATGAATGAAGCATCAAAGGTGCAGCATCCATGGTTTTCCATAAGATAGCACTCCACTTCCGTGACAGTCCGGCACATGTTCTGTGACGGCCCAGGCAAAGCATTTGGGCGATGCTTCCCTTCGGCGGAACACCCTTTCCCCGCCCCCGGTCTGCCCAGACCGTGGGGAGCAGCTACTGATGAGCCCCGCACCTCTACCATTGAAACTTTATTCGGTTATTTTGAATAGTTTTATCATGTATTTGCCGGTTCGTCAAGGGTTTTTCCATTTTTTCGGAAAATATACAAAAAAAGAAGGTTTAACAGATGTTAAACCTTCTTTTTTATTGTGTTGTTACAGCAGTCCAAACAGGAGCATGATAACGAACGCGAACGCCAGCAGAATCAGCAGGCAGGGCAGCAATATGGTCAGATAGGCACTGAACACCATGGCCAGCCTGTCCTTCCAGGTAACCTTCTCCTGCTCCAGCAGATCCTGAAAGGCCCGGTTCTGCTCCTTAGTGGACTTTTTCAGTCGTCTCCAAATCATAGCCGTTTATTCTGCCCGGTTGGACTTACGCTCCATCTTGGGAAGTTCAAACAGATAGTTGCCATTCTCATCAATCTTCCGGTCCAGCTGATGGCAGGCTACAAAGTGACCCGGCTCCACCTCCACATAGGGGGGAGGAACACGCTTGCACTTATCGCAGGCCATGTAGCAGCGGGTGTGGAACTTACAGCCCTCGGGGGGTCGGATGGGGCTGGGGATGTTGCCCTCCAGCAGGATCCGCTCCTTCTTCAGTGCTTCCGCATCTGTGGTGGGGATAGAGGACAGCAATGCCACTGTGTAGGGATGGCGGGGATCGGCGAAAATGGTCTCCGCGTCGCCCAGCTCCACCATATTGCCCAGATACATAACACCAATGCGGTCAGAGATGTAGCGGACAACGGACAGGTCGTGGGAGATGAACAAATAGGTCAGGTTCTCCTTTTCCTTCAGCTCCTCCAACAGATTAATAATCTGGGACTGAATGGAAACATCCAATGCGGAAACGCACTCGTCACAAACGATAAACTTGGGCTTCACCGCCAGAGCACGGGCAATGCAAATACGCTGGCGCTGACCGCCGGAGAACTGGTGGGGATAGCGGTGCAGCATATAGTCCTGCAAGCCGCACTGCTCCATGACCTTCAGGATATACTCCTTCATCTGGGAGGAGCCGGGCTTGAAGAACTTGTGGGTGGCAAGGCCCTCACCAATGATCTGACCCACAGTCATACGGGGGTTCAGAGAGGAGTAAGGATCCTGGAAAATGATCTGGATGTCCTTACGCAGAATGCGCATTTCCTTGTACTTCAGCCGGCTCAGGTCAATGCCATTGTCCCGCATAGCCTCGTACTCAGCAAACTGCTGATTACCGGCATAGCGGGCTTTCAGCTTCTCCACCGCCGCTTCGTTACTCCGAAGCTGCTCACTCAGCCGTGTGTATTCCGGCTGGAGCTTTTCCTTCTTGGCGGCAAAGGCTTCGGCCTTCTTATTGGCTCTGGCAATCTTGGCTTCCGCGTTTTTCACAGTGCTGTCCGCAGCCAGTTCCTTGGCAATGGCCTGATAGAAAGCAACCTCACCGTCCAGATCCCGCATCTGCTCGTTGAGAGCATGCAGTTTCACATTGGTGTTGTGCTTTGCCAGCAGAAGGGCCGCGCCCTCTCTGGGGTTATCCAGCGCGGCAAAGCCACCGAGAATCTTAACCACGTTCTGGAATGCGGTCTGAGCCTCCGCAGTGGCCAGATTCTTGTTCTGGTGCTGGAAGAAGGTTGCCTTGTCACCGGCGCTCTCCACTTCAGAAGCAATCTGGTCTGCCTTCTGCTGCTGCTTTTTATACTTTGCGATCATCTTAGGGGCATTTCTCAGGGTATATGCCACATAGCTGGGGGTAAAATCATCCAGAGTACGGCCATAGTACAGGGTGCTGCCAGCAGTCTGATCGTACAGCTGCAGGATGGTACGGCCCAGGGTGGACTTACCGCAGCCGGACTCACCTACTAATCCAAAGGTCTCACCGCTGTGAATATCAATGGTAATTTCCTCATTTGCGCGAACGTAAAACTGCTCTTTCTGGAAGATGCTGGTCTTCGCAACAGGAAAATATTTTTTAAGGTTGGTGATTGACAACAGCTTTTCTGTGTTCTTCACTGTTACGAACCTCCTTTTCAGGATAGAAGCAGCGGATCATCTGGCCGGGAGTGACCTCATAAAGACCGGGCTCCTGCTCCATGCATTTTTCGGTAGCATACTTACATCTGGGAGCGAACTTACATCCCTTGGGCAGAGCCAGCGGGTGGGGAACAACGCCGGGAATCGGCTCCAGCTTATCGGTTACATTGTCGATTCTGGGAATAGAGTGCATCAGACCCTCGGTGTAGGGGTGGCTGGTGGCACAATCGGTAAAGATCATCTTAGCAGAGGTCTTTTCCACCACCTGGCCGCAGTACATCACCACCACATCGTCGGCCATCTCATTGATAACACCCAAGTCATGGGTAATGAAGATGATAGCAGTACCGTTGTCCTTCTGCAGGTCATTCATCAGCCGCAGGATCTGGGCCTGAATAGTAACGTCCAGAGCGGTGGTGGGCTCATCAGCAATCAGGATCTTGGGCCGGCAGGCCAGGGCCATAGCAATCATCACTCTCTGGCGCATACCACCGGACAGCTGGTGAGGATACTGCCGCAGGACAGCCTCGGGGTTGGGGATCTGGACTGCTGCCAGCATCTCCAACGCCTTTTTCTCCGCCTGCTTTTTGCTCATTTTCTGGTGGATCATGAAAGGCTCACTGAGCTGGCGCTTAACGGTGAACACCGGGTTGAGGCTGGTCATAGGCTCCTGGAAGATCACGGAGATCTTGTTGCCACGGATGGTGTACATTTCCTCCCGGCTGAGCTTGGTCAGATCCATGCCGTCGAAAATAACCTCACCCTCGGCAATATAGCCATTACCGTCCAGCAGCTGCAGGATGCTCATTGCGGAAACAGACTTACCAGAACCGGATTCGCCCACGATGCCCAGGGTTTTGCCAGGCTCCAGGGTGTAGGAAACATCATTAACCGCCTTAACAATACCTTTTCTGGTCTTAAAGAAGGTATGCAGGTTCTTTACTTCTAATAAAGCCATATTCTACCTCCTTATTTCTCCTGGCTGCTCTTGGGATCCAGAACATCCCGCAGGGCGTCGCCGATAATGTTGATACTGATGGTAGCGATACCCAGGAAGATGGAGGGGAATACCCACTGCCACCAGTAGTTCTGGATAACGATAGAGTTGTTGGCGCCATCAAGCATATTGCCCCAGGTGGGCTGCGGCTGCTGAACGCCAAAGCCCAGGTAGGAAAGGCTGGACTCTGTCAGCAGACATCCGGCAAAGTCCAGTGTCACGCTTACTAGGATGACAGAGATGATATTGGGAAGAATGTGCTTGAAGGCAATGCTCTTTTCCTTCACGCCCATGGACTGGGCGGCGATAACGAACTCTTTCTCACGTTCTGCCAGCACCTGGGCACGGATCATGCGGGCAAGTCCGGTCCAGCTCAGCAGACCCAGAATAATCATAATAATGAATATTCGCATGGTCTCGCCAATGGGCATGGTGCGGATGACAAAGGAAAGCATCATGGCAAATGGCAGGAAAGGAATGGAGGAGAAGATCTCCGTAATACGCATGAGCAGCATGTCCACCCAGCCGCCAAAATATCCGGAGATACAACCAATGATAATGGCGATGATGGTAGAAACGATAACGGCCACCGCGCCGATGGTCATGGTCATCTTACCGCCATGGATGATACGGGTGAAAATGTCACGGCCACGGTTGTCAGTACCCATCAGGTAGCCCTTAAAGCCTGCCTTCACGGTAAGGTCACCTTCCTCGTCCACCAGATACGTCTGCTTCGCGCCGGTATAAACCTGGTCAGCGGTAAGGCCGTTCACATCGGACACCTGTCCGTTGTCGTCATGTCCCCAGGCAACCACAGTACCCTTGTCGGTCATGGCCACAAAGTGGCGGGTACCGCCGGCAACACTGACGTACTTTTCACCTGCGGGAGCGGCGGGTACGTTCTTCTCGCCGTACTCAGCAGCACCGAAAGCGATGATACTGCCGTCTTCCATAACAATGGCAAAACAGTTATTGGTAGCCGCGACGTCAACAGCCTTCTTGTCCTTGATGTAGCTGCGCAGATTCTTAATGGTACCGTCAGCGGTGGAGTATGCGGAAAGCATGTTAAAGGACAGGGTCTGGCCGCCGGAAACGGTTCCGTCTTCCCGGAGCATCAGGGCGTTATAGTTGGAAAATGCCACCTTCTGAATGCCCTCGCTGAACTTGTTGTTCATCTCCTTCAGGCTCAGCTGGGAGTTGTAGTTGCCCCAGACATACATGGTGCCATCCTGCATTACCAGCGCGGTACACTGGTAGCCGCAGATCAGCTGGCGGACCTGAGAGACATCGATGGTACCAGTGATAAATTCCTCAGGCATCTGGATATAGGGGTCAGTCTCGTTCTTTACATAGCCATACTGGCCATTGTTGCTGTTACCCCAGCCAATGATCTTGCCGTCGGTTGTGATAGCAATGATATGGTCGGAACCGGCGGCGGCAAAAGCCACCTTGCCGTTGGCAACTTCCTCAGGCACATTGGAATAGTCGGCATTGGTCAGCTCATTTTTGGTGTTGCCCCAGATGAAGAACTCATCGTCATTGCTCACACCTACGGTAAAGCTGGAGAAACCGTTGATATTGCGCACATTGCCTGCCAGCTCCGCAGGCACTCTCATAAAGGAGTAGTTAGGGGCAATATTTGCCTGCAGGGGGTCCGTATAGTTCACGTCCATGGGCACCAGCTTAGGGCCGATGAACACAAACAGGAACAGGCCAACCAGAACCACCAGCGCAATGACCGCCAGAGGCTTGCGGAAAAAGGCCTTCACCGCCATTACAGAGGGGCTTTCAATCTTCTCTACGGCAAACTTCTCGTCCTCGGACAGTTCACGGCTGCCGCCCATAAACATGCGGCTGCCCCAGCGGCCCAGGGTGGAGAAGAAGCCCTTACCGGCAGTATTTTTATTTTCTTTAGCCATAATACTGCCTCCTTACTTGTTGACACGGACCCGGGGATCCACCAGGCCGTAGGCGATGTCGATAATCAGGTTGCCGAACAGGGAGATGGTAATGTAGAACATCTGCAGCGCCAGCACAATCTCATTGTCGTTGGCCAT
Organism: Faecousia sp.; assembly: GCA_045577435.1. Lineage (GTDB taxonomy): Bacteria > Bacillota > Clostridia > Oscillospirales > Oscillospiraceae > Faecousia. Next base: position 9,952 of record JAZNIL010000019.1, read on the forward strand.
CAGCGCCATATTATAGGTGCGGCCAATGCCGTTGAGAGCAAAGATATTCTCAATCATCAGAGAACCGCCGAAAATAGCCAAAAACCAACCAATAATCAAAGTAATAACCGGCAGCAGGGCATTGCGCCATGCGTGGGAATAGATGACTACCTTCTCCGCCAGACCCTTGGCCCGGGCGGTACGGATGCAGTCCATATTCAGCGCTTCGGTCATGGACGCACGAACATAACGGGTCATGCCGCCCAGAGAACCAAAGGTCATAACGATTAGCGGCAGGGCCAGATGGTACATTCTGTCCCAGAACTGCCGCATAGGTGTCCAGTCCACACTGCCGGCGGTCTGCATACCGGATACAGGGAACCAGCCCAGGGTGGCGGCAAAGAGCCAGATGAATATAATGGCTATAATAAACGTAGGAATACTATAACCGATCAAGGTTCCCACCTGAACAAATGTGTCTATTTTACTGCCCCGTCGGACGGCGCAGAAAATGCCAAGGGGTATGGTAATGCCCAGGGCCAAAATGGTAGCAAAAATGTTAATAAAGATGGTATTCTTCATGGGCTCCACAATCACTTCGGATACGGGCTTGCCGTATTGGGTGGACATGCCCAGATTGCCCTGCAAAAGGCCATTCCAGCGGCCATCGCTAAAGGGCATTAAGCCCAGCCAACGCAGGTAACGCTCCACCTTTGTTCCGTCTGTTCCGTAATATTTTTGCCAATATTCGTAACGTTCGTTGTAGTCCAGGAGCTTGTTCGCCTTAATATCATTGGATGCGGCTTCTGCTGCTTTGTCGATCGGCAGCATGTTGTAGATCATAAAGATCATAAACGACAGGATCAAAAACACCACAAGGATGTAACAAATACGCTTGATGATATACTTGCCCATCGGTTTCCTCCATTTCTTGCCAACTATGGCAGGTATTTCTTCTCATCATTTCCCGGCGTAAACTGCAACGCATAGTAGGACGGGGGCTCAACTCCGGCGGCAAAGCACCTTAGTATTGCCCAGTTGCACTGATTTCATGCATGTGGGTTGCACGGCGGGGGCAAGCCCCTGCCCTACGACCAGTCAATTCCCCCAGGGGGGCCGCGAAATGACAGTGGGGATCGCAAAAACATAATTACTGTATACACGAGAGAATAGGACAATAGGAACGGCATTTTGCAATGCCGTTCCTATTTTTTTACCTTGGATTCTCCGGCATAGGTACCGGAGCTTCTGCCTGAAAAAACAGGCTGTCAGGAGATTACTGATAGTTCTCCAGGTAGTCGGCCTCATCACGGACGAAGCAGACAGAGTAGCCGGCAGCGATCAGCTCGGGGTCGATGGTCCAGTTCCAGCTGTAATCGTAAGCAGCGGAAGTGAAGCCGGTAGCGAAGTTGATGGCGTTCAGCTTGGGAGTGCCGTTGTAGCCGTAAGCTTCCATCTGCATCAGCTCACCATACAGGCCGGTGTTGAAGTCGGTGGAGGTGTAGGTGATGTACATGCCGATGTCAGTGGTAGCGGTGGAGCTGGTCTGCCATGCGGTGATCAGCAGGTCGGTAACGTCATTGGGCTGAGTGCCGTACCAGTTGATGGCCAGAGGCATGTAGTACTCGCCGTTGATCTTCAGGGTCTTGTAAGCGCCGTCAACGGTAGCGAACTGCAGATTGCCGGTGCTCAGCTCGTAGCCTTCCAGCTTCTTGTAGCGGACAGCGTCAGTGCCGGGAACGAATTCCTGACCCTTGTCGTTGTAGATCCAGCCAGCCTCTTCCAGAACAGCGATAGCGGAGTCAGCGGAGTAAGCGTACTGGTTCAGAATGATCTCGTCCTCAACTGCCTTGTAAGCAGAGTAGCCGGTGTAGTAGGGGCCGTGAACAACAGCGCCGTAGCCGCCGGTGAAGGTCTGTGCGAACTCGGGACGGTTGATGGTGTACATGATAGCCTGACGAACCTCGACCATGGAGGTGGGACCAAAGTCGGAACGGAAGCCGATCTTGCCGTAGCCAGCGCGGTCGTAGTGAGTCTCAGCGTACTTGGTGGGATCGCTCTCAACGATAGCCAGAGCAGCCTCGGTCTCGGTAGCGCCGGTGATGCCTGCCAGCACGTCGATCTGACCGGACTTGAACATGTCGGTCTGAGTCTCGGAAACCATCTTGACGTAGGTGATGGTCTCGATGGAAGCCTTACCGCGGGCGGTGTCGCCGGGGTAGTTGGGGTTCAGAGTCAGGGTAGCAGTCAGGGAAGACTCGTCGTAGTTGGAAACGTAGTAGGGACCGGACCAGGGCAGTTCGGAGTTCCACTTCAGGTTGTTCACGATTACGTCAGCCATAGCGTAGGTCTCAGCGCCATCCTTTTCTACCTTAGCGTAGAAGTCAGCGGACAGGCCGCAGGAGCCGTCCTCAGCAACGATCACGTCATTGCTGCCCAGGTACAGAGCCAGGGGAGAGGGAGCGAAGGAAGCATAGGACATTGCGTAGTAGTAGTTAGCGTAGTCAGCCAAATAGGTAACGGAGAAGGTGTAGTCGTCGATCAGCTTGATGCCGGAGAAGTAAGCAGTTGCGATAGCCTGCTCGCCGGTAGACTGGTCGATAACGGGATTGCCCTCAGCGTCAACCAGAGGCTCGCCCTCGTTGGTGCCGTTAAAGCCCTTGAAGCCGTCGAAGCCAACCAGAACCTGGCCGCTCATACCGGTGCCGCCAGCGGCAGCAGCGACTTCGGTGGAGTTAGCCAGAGTAGCAGCGACGTAGTCCTTAGCGGTGATGGCGGAGCCATCGGAGTAAACCAGACCTTCCTTGATCTTGATGGTGTAGGTCAGGGTGCCGTCCTCATTAATAACGGAGGTGGGTTCCTCAGCCAGAGCTTCCATGTTCCAGATGAAGGCACCGCTCATGTCGGTCTGCAGGGTGGAGTAACCAGAGGTCAGGTTCTCGATGTCCAGGTCAGAGGAACCGGGATTGGACTTGCCCCAGGAAGAGTTACGGAATGCACCGGACAGGTCGGTGGAGGAGCCCAGGATGACGGAGTTGTCAGCGCCTTCCTTGACGGAAGCAGCGATGATAGCGTCAGCGGGAGCCCAGTAGGGAGAGGTCACGAAGTTCTCGATCTTAGCGTTGTACAGATCGAAGTAGATGTTGGAATACAGGGGAACTTCGGGAGCCAGGTAGTTCCATCTTTGGATGTACAGCTTCCACCACTCATTGAATACGTCCTCAGCGGTAGCGTAGTCGCCGGCGGGGGTGCAGTTGTAAACCATTGCGTAGGACAGGAAGTCCATGCCCAGCTCATAGGTCACACCTTCGTACTCGACGGTGGCCAGGCCGGTATCGGGATCTTCCACAACCATATCAATGGTGATGTTTGCGCCGATGGTCTCGTAGACAGAGGTGTGATCCTCGTGCTCGATGGCATCAGCCAGGTCTACTTCACCGTAGACAGGCTCAACAACAGGGGGTTCTGTTGTCTCAGGGTTGTTTGCTTCGGGAGCCTTGGTTTCTTCGGGCTTCTCGTTGCCGCATGCAACCAGAGAAACAACCATAACCAGAGCCAGAAGCAAGCAGATGAGTTTCTTCATTAGTTTTCCTCCTAATAAATTTTTGACCGAAAGCTGGTCTAATATAATAAATTGTTAAGCTTTGCTTGACAAATTTATTAACCATGTGATTCACCGGGACAGGCTTTGCCTTTCCGACAAAAAGCGATAAAGCACCATTTATAAAGAATCGGAACTAATATAGCACAGTTTTTAGGGCGAATCAACTGTATTTTGCTTTTTTTCAAGGAAATTGTTTGGAACTCAGCTTTTTGCACAACGGGCTGATTGTTTTCCACGCTGGGTTTTATTAAGTTCGTCCATGGGTAATAAAGCGTCAGAGTCGTAATTATCAGCGGGTCCGCAAAAGAAAAACGTCCCTTTGGGACAGACAGATGTTTTTGTCCCACTTTCATAGACTATGGGTTAGCCGTCCCGGCTTGTTTGCAATTTTTTGCGTAAATAAACGGTAAAGTTTACTGAAAATGATTGAAAAATACTGTATCTGTTATATAATAATTAGGTTAACCGGCACAAACTTTAACGAGGAGATATGTCCATGAAAAAAATCTACACCCAAACCACAGAAGAAGTCCTTCGTGATCTAGGCGTAGGTGCTGAGGGTCTTACCACCCAGCAGGCGCAGGAGCGCCTTGCCAAGTACGGCCCCAACAAGCTCAAGGAGGGCGAAAAGCCCACCCTGCTGCAGCGCTTCCTTACCCAGCTGAAGGACCCCATGCTGATCATCCTGATGATCGCGGCGGCGGTGTCCGCAATTACCGGCCTGATGGCCGGCGAAAACGAGATGGCGGAAGTCATCATCATTCTGGCAGTTGTTCTGCTCAACGCCATTCTGGGCGTGATCCAGGAGAGTAAGGCAGAAGCCGCCATTGAAGCCCTGCAAACCATGACCGCCGCCACCTGCAAGGTGCTCCGGGACGGCAAAATGGTAGTGCTTCACTCCGACGAACTGGTTCCCGGCGACGTGGTGCTGCTGGAGGCCGGCGACGCTGTCCCCGCCGATGGCCGTATCATGGAATACGCTTCCCTGAAAATTGAGGAAGCCGCCCTTACCGGCGAATCCGTTCCCGTAAACAAAGCTCTGGAAGCTCTGGGTCTGAGCCCGGAACAGGACGATGTCCCTCTGGGCGACCGGAAGAACATGGTCTACATGGGTTCCACCGTAGTTTATGGCCGCGGCAAGGCTGTGATCACCGCCACCGGCATGGACACCGAGATGGGCAAGATCGCTGGCGCCCTGGCTGCTACTGAGCAGGAGCAGACCCCTCTGCAGCGCAAGCTGGACGAGCTGGGCAAGCTGCTTTCTAAGATGGTGCTGGGCATCTGTGTTTTCATTTTCGCGTTTAACCTGTTTATGGCAGGCGACTTCCATCTGGAAGTGATCCTGGAAACCTTTATGGTGGCCGTATCCCTTGCGGTTGCCGCCATTCCCGAGGGTCTGGCTACGGTGGTCACGGTGGTGCTGTCCATCGGTGTCACCAAAATGTCCCAGCGCAACGCGGTGATCCGCCGTCTGACCGCAGTGGAAACTCTGGGCTGCACCCAGGTCATCTGCTCCGACAAGACCGGTACCCTCACCCAGAACAAAATGACCGTGGTAGACCATGTAGGCCCCACCCAGCTGGTGGCTACAGCTATGGCCCTGTGTTCCGACGCCAACCTGAATGAAGAAAACCAGGCAGAGGGCGAGCCCACTGAGTGCGCCCTTGTAAACTTCGCCTATTCCGTGGGTCTGCACAAAGCCCAGCTGGAAGAGGCTACCCCCCGTGTGGACGAGGCTCCCTTTGATTCCGGCCGTAAGATGATGTCCACTGTCCACGCTGTGGACGGCGGCTTCGTGCAGTACACCAAGGGCGGCCCCGACGTGGTTCTGTCCCGCTGCACCCATTACTACGAGGACGGCAAGTCCCTGCCCATGACTGAGGAAAAGAAAGCCCAGATCATGGCAGACAACAAGGCCATGGCTGACCGGGCCCTGCGTGTGCTGGCTGTTGCCAAGCGTGACTGGAGCGAAAAGCCCGGTGACAACACGCCGGAGTATCTGGAGCAGGATCTTGTGTTCCTGGGCCTGACCGGTATGATCGACCCGGTCCGTCCCGAGGTTAAGGCCGCTATTGCGGAATGCCGTTCCGCAGGCATCCGGGCTGTGATGATTACCGGCGACCATAAGGACACCGCTGTGGCCATCGCCAAGGAGCTGGGTATCATCACCGACAGCTCTCAGGCCATCACCGGCGCGGAGCTGGATACTATTTCCGACGATGATATCCTGGAGGCTGTAAAGAAGTACAGCGTTTACGCCCGTGTGCAGCCAGAACACAAGACCCGTATCGTCAACGCATGGAAGGCCAATGACGCCATAACCGCCATGACCGGCGACGGCGTAAACGACGCGCCCTCCATCAAATCCGCCGATATCGGCGTGGGCATGGGTATCACCGGCACCGACGTCACCAAGAACGTGGCAGACATGGTTCTGGCTGACGACAACTTCGCCACCATCGTTGCCGCTGTGGGTGAGGGCCGCCGGATCTATGACAACATCCGTAAAGCCATCCAGTTCCTGCTGGCTTCCAACATGTCCGAGGTTCTGGGTGTGTTCGGCGCAACTCTGATGGGCTTCACCCTGCTCAACCCTGTGCACCTGCTGTTTATCAATCTGGTAACCGACTGCTTCCCCGCCCTGGCGCTGGGCATGGAAAAGGCAGAGCCGGATACCATGAGCCGTCCTCCCCGTGATTCCAAGGAAGGTATTTTTGCCGGTGGTCTGTTTGTGGACATCGCCTACCAGGGCGTTTTGGTAACCATCCTGACCATCCTGTCCTATATCATCGGCAACAGCTTTGAGGTTGGACATTTTGCTATGCCTGTGGGTGTTTCCGACCACGGTATGACCATGGCGTTCCTCACCATGTCCATGTGTGAGATCTTCCACTCCTTCAACCTCCGCTCCCAGAGAAAGTCCATCTTCACCCTGAAGGGCCAAAACAAGATCCTGTGGGCTGCTATGATCGGCTCCCTGCTGCTGACCACCGCCGTTCTGGAGATTCCCTTCCTGGCAAACGCCTTTGGCTTTACCCCCATCGGTCTGACCGAGTACGCCGTTGCTCTGGTGCTGGGCTTCCTGGTAATTCCCATTGTGGAGATCGTGAAGTTCTTCCAGCGTCTGGCTGCCAAGAAATAAGTTTCCGTTATATGGCTCGGAGATCTTCTTGCATATTCCTGTCTCTTTCAGTATACTATCTTTAAGATCAACACTTTAAGGAGTACCTCATGGAGCTTTCTCAGATCCTTCAAAAATGTGACCACACCCTGCTGTCCCAGAGTGCTGTCTGGGCAGACATCCAATCTATCTGCGATGACGGCATCCGGTTTAAAACCGCGTCCGTATGTATTCCCGCCTGCTTTGTGAAACAGGCAAAGGAGTATGTGGGGAACGCTTTGGCCATATGTACCGTTATCGGCTTTCCCAACGGCTATGATACCACCGCCGCCAAGTGCTTCATGGCAGGCGACGCAGTGGACAACGGTGCGGACGAAGTGGATATGGTAATCAACATCGGCTGGGCAAAACAGGCCCTGTGGGAGGATATCACCCGGGAGATCCGGCAGGTAAAAGCCGCCTGCAAGGGCCGCCTGCTGAAGGTCATTATCGAAGCCTGTCTGCTGACCGACCAGGAGAAAATCGCCCTGTGCAAGTGCGTCACCGACGCAGGCGCGGACTATATCAAGACCTCCACCGGCTTTTCCACCGGCGGCGCCACCTTCGACGATGTGGCTCTGATGGCAAAGCATATTGGCCCGGGTGTGAAAATCAAGGCCGCCGGCGGTATCTCCAGTCTTGCGGACGCGGAGCGGTTCATCGCTCTGGGGGCTGACCGTCTGGGCACCAGCCGGATCGTCAAGCTGGCAAAAGGTCTTTATAGCAAAGAAACCTATTGACCGCACCGCCCGGGGGAATACCTCCGGGCGGTCATTGAATCTCGGAAGGAGCAGATATTATGTTAACCACCCCTACTCCCCATATTTCCGCCAAACCCGGCGATTTTGCCAAGACCGTGCTGATGCCCGGTGACCCTCTGCGCAGTCAGTTCATCGCCGAGAACTTTTTAACCGACCCCGTGCTTGTGAACAATGTCCGGGGTGTTCAGGGTTACACCGGCACTTACAAAGGTGTACGGGTGTCCGTGATGGCCTCCGGTATGGGCATGCCCTCTATGGGTATCTACTCCCACGAGCTGTATAACGGCTACGGTGTGGAGAATATTATCCGGGTAGGCTCCGCAGGCTCTATTCAGGATCACATCAACCTCTACGATCTGGTAATCGCCCAGGGCGCCTGTACCGACTCCAACTTCGCCAGCCAGTTTCACTTAAGCGGCACCTTCGCCCCCATCGCCTCCTTTGAACTGCTCACCGCCGCGGTGTCTGCCGCCAAGGCTCACGGGGCTACCTACCATGTAGGCAATGTGAACTCCTCCGATGTGTTCTACGGTGACCACGAGGCTGTGCCGGAGGGGCTGGACAGTGTGTATGGTCTGAGAAAGATGGGTGTTATGGCGCTGGAGATGGAAGCCGCGGCCCTGTACATGAATGCCGCCCGGTATGGCAAGCGGGCACTGTGTATTTGTACCATTTCCGACCACGTGCTTAAGGGTGTGGAGACCACCGCCCAGGAGCGTCAGACCGCCTTCACCCAGATGATGGAAGTGGCGCTGGATGTGGCAGTTGCCATGGAGCAGGCATGAAACTGCCCTGTATAGCTTATTTAAGGAGGTAACCGGCTGTGAAGCGTATCTTTTTGATCGTCCTGGACTCTTTCGGCATAGGACAAATGCCCGACAGCGGGCGGTATGGGGATGTAGACGTAAACACCCTGGCCTCCTGCGCCGACTCAGGACAGCTGCATATTCCAAACATGATCGCCGCCGGCCTTAGCAATATTGACGGGGTAACCTGCCTGCCAAAAGCCGCCAACCCCACCGGAGCTGTGGCTCGGCTGGCGGAAGCCTCCATGGGCAAGGACACCACCATCGGTCATTGGGAGATTGCGGGGTTGGTATCCAAACAACCCCTGCCCACCTACCCCAACGGCTTTCCCCCGGAGGTGATGGAGCCTTTCTGCCGGGAGACTGGTCGGGGCTATCTGGCAAACGCCCCCTGGTCCGGCACGGCGGTAATCCAGCAATACGGCGATGAGCATGTGAAATCCGGAAAACTGATCGTCTACACCTCCGCTGACTCGGTATTCCAAATTGCCGCCCATGAAGAGGTAGTTCCTCCGGAGGAACTGTACCGCTGCTGCCGGATTGCCCGGCGGATTCTTCAGGGGAAGCACGGCGTGGGCCGGGTGATCGCCCGCCCCTTTGTAGGAACCTCCGGTAGCTACACCCGCACCGCCAACCGGCATGATTTTTCTCTGGACCCTACCGGCAGGACTTTGCTGGACGCTGTGAAGGAAGGGGGACTTTCCTCCATTGGCATAGGCAAAATCCATGATATTTTTGCCGGCAAGGGTTTGACGGAATATGTGTACAACGAGTCCAACGCCCACGGCATGGCCCATACAGACCGCTATGCCGCCACGGATTGGCAAGGCCTGTGTTTTGTGAATCTTGTAGATTTCGACATGAATTTTGGACACCGGCGGGATATTCAGGGGTATGCCCAAGCCCTGTCCCAGTTTGACAACTGGCTTGGAAGCTTTCTGGAAAAGCTGCCTGACGACGACATGGTGATGATTACTGCCGACCACGGCTGTGACCCGGGTTACACCGCTACTACGGACCACACCCGGGAGTACGTCCCCCTGCTGGTGCTGGGCAAGGCCGTCCGGCCTGTGAATCTGGGCACACGGGCAACCTTTGCCGATATTGCCGCCACCGTCGCACAGATTCTGGACGTGGAGCTGGAAACCCCCGGCAGTAGCTTTGCCCGGGACATTCTCTGACTGGGAAGTCCCCAAGTTTGAAAGGAGAACCCAATGGAATCTCTCATCCAACTGGCCAAAGAAGCCATGGAGCATGCCTACGCCCCCTACTCCGGCTATCAGGTAGGCGCGGCGCTGCTGTGCGCCGACGGCTCCGTGTATCAGGGCTGTAATATTGAAAACGCCTCTTTTTCTCCCACCGTCTGCGCCGAGCGTACCGCCATCTTCAAGGCGGCGTACGACGGACACCGGGACTTTAAAGCCATTGCCGTGTGCGGTGGCAAAGACGGGGTGATTTCAGGGGCTTTTCCGCCCTGCGGCGTATGCCGGCAGGTGCTGCGGGAGTTCTGTGATGATGATTTTCTCATCCATATGGTCACCCCTCAGGGCTGTGAGACTCTCACCCTGAAACAGCTTCTGCCCTACAGCTTCAGCGCCGGAGAGCACATGAAGGAATAAGAAAAAAGTTGGTTTTTGCTCCGGCTAAAACCAACTTTTTTCTTGCTTTTCTGCCGATGACAGAGTATAATTTACACGGAAAGAAAATTGACCGCAGGCGTACACCGCCCCGAGAAAGTACAGCCCTGCCAACCGGCAGGCTTTTTTTACGGTCAGTTTCTCCCGCATTTGGCGCCAGTGGCGCTGAGAGAATAAAAAATTGGAGGAAACAGAATGAACCTGATCTATGGCATCAATGACAAGCCCAAGTTTGGCCAGATGTTGGTCTTCGCGTTCCAGCAGGTCCTGGCAATCTTGGCAGCAACCATCCTAGTCCCCGCAATCATCGGTAACGGCATGAGCCAGTCCGCCGCCCTGTTTGGCGCCGGTGTTGGCACCATCGTTTACCAGTTGTTCACCAAGTTCAAGAGCCCCGTGTTCCTGGGTTCTTCTTTCGCCTTCATCGGCTCTATGTTTGCCGCTTTCGGCGGCGCCGCATCCGCTTCCGCAGGTTATGCCGGTCTGATCATCGGCGCTCTGTTTGCCGGTCTTGTGTATGTGGTCATTGCCATCGTGGTCAAGCTCGTTGGTGTTAACTGGATCAACAAGCTGATGCCCCCCGTGGTCATTGGACCCACTGTTGCTCTGATCGGTCTGAGCCTCGCTGTCAACGCTGTTAACGACCTGAAACTGGGTAAGGTCATGGTGGACGGCGTTTCCGCCTGCAGCCCCTATGTGGCTCTGATTTGCGGCATTATCACTCTGTTCTCCATTTTCGCATTCTCCGTCTACGGTAAGGGCATGACCAAGCTGATTCCCTTCGTCCTGGGCATTCTGGTTGGCTATGTTGCAGCAACCATCTTCACCGTTATTGGCATCGCTACCAACAATGTGGCTCTGCAGGTTATCAACTTTGCTGCATTCAAGGATCTGCAGATCTTCGCTATTCCCGAATTCACCTTCGTGGAGGCTGCTAAGGGTCTGATGGACATCGACGGCGCTTTCTTCGCCACCATCGCTGTTGCCTACGTTCCTGTGGCATTCGTGGTTTTTGCTGAGCACATCGCCGACCACAAGAATCTGTCCACCATCATTGGCCAGGATCTGCTGGAGGAGCCTGGCCTGCACCGCACTCTGCTGGGTGACGGCATTGGCTCCGTCGCCGGCGCTGTCTTCGGCGGCTGCCCCAACACCACCTACGGTGAGTCGGTCGGCTGTGTTGCCATTACCCGCAACGCTTCCGTTGTGACCACCACCACCGCCGCCATTATGTGCATCGTGATCTCCTTTTTCGGTCCCTTCGTTACCTTCCTGGCTTCCATCCCCAACTGTGTCATGGGCGGTGTCTGCGTCGCTCTGTACGGCTTCATCGCTGTTTCCGGTCTGAAGATGATCCAGCAGGTCAACCTGGGCGCCAGCAAGAATCTGTTCGTGGTCTCCGCTATTCTGATCCCCGGCATCGGCGGTCTGTCCGTCTCCTTTGGCAAGGTCACCCTGACCTCCATCGCCTGCGCACTGATTCTGGGTATCATCACCAACGTGTTGGTTTCCAAGGCAAAGGAAGACTAATTAGAAACTGCATCTAAAAGTCACCTCCCGGGCAGGACTGTCCGGGAGGTTTTTTATTAGAACACCACCCCGATGAGATGGTGTAACAGAAACTTAAATTTTACCCTAGGGAGGTATGACAAAAGAACTTAAGCTACTCGGCTGTTGTCCACGGTCTTACCGACCGCGTCCCCCAGCCGAGGGAATCTCCTACGGCCTAAAAAAGTGTCCCCCGGACACTTTTTTACCCAGCGTTGCCGGGGTCGGCCTTTCGATTCCCGCGGGAACAATAAAAATCCCACACCTAATGGTGTGGGATTTTTATTGGTGACCCGTACGGGAATCGAACCCATGTTACCGCCGTGAAAGGGCGGTGTCTTAACCGCTTGACCAACGGGCCTGGTAGCGGCGACCTGATTCGAACAGGTGACATACCGGGTATGAACCGGCTACTCTACCAACTGAGTTACGCCGCC
>JAZNIL010000020.1:0-2050 GCA_045577435.1 Faecousia sp.
CCTCCGACTTCATTATCATTCTTGAGCTGATGATCAGCTACGGCATGAACTCCGACAAGCTGAAGGAGCTGCATGCCATGGCGGGGGAAGGCCTGAAGTATGACGAGAGCCGGTATCTGCAGCCCCAGGGCTTGGTGCAGCTTTTTCTGGTAACTGCGGGTGTGAAAAATGCCGAGACCCTGAGCCAGATTCTTACCGGCGAGTATAAATTCGACCCTTCCGCCAGCAATATACTGAAGAACATCGGCAAAGCCTCCCTGAACACGCTGATAGACTTCGCCCTGAAGGGCTTCTTTGGCGACGAGATGAAGAAGCTCTTTGACATGATCAAAACCGCAGGCTCCGTTGCCAGCAAGGAGTACATGGAATTTATTGCTTCCGAGGAAAAGGTCCAGCGGGCCTTTGCCGCGGCCCTGGCGCTGGAGGAGTTCTACTCCCTGTGCAATGCCCGGATCAAGGCAAAAGAGCGGGAGCTGGGCCAGGCCCAGTGGCGCCTGACCTGCAACGAAACGGTCATCACCACCAAGACCCTGTTCGGTTCCATCAACGTGCCCCAGATCTGGAAGCTGGCGGTGGATCTGACCCAGACCACCCCAGACCCCATCGATCCCAACGGCTGGGGCGGCATCTACACCGGTGTGGTGCAGATCAATGTGAACCACGATATGAAGCCTTTTGACCAGCAGTTCCTGGACAAGTTCTTTGCCGCCTCCGGCCTGCCCATAGCGGGCTTTGGCAGTATATTTAGCTACCACGATGAATACACCACCGGCAGCACCATGAAGCGGCAGCTGCGAAACGGTAATTTCTCCATCCAACTTGGCTATGGCGATGCCAAAAACGGCCAGGTGGAGAAGGAATTCAGCCTGGCAGGCTTTGAGGACCTGTCCTATATCTGGATCAGCCATCCCATCTATGGCGGTTTGGAAGGCCCTTACTGGTCCAACGGCCATGCGCATGTCAGTCAGGGCGGAGTAACCGTCTCCGGCGACTGCAATATTACCTTCTGGTTCCACGGAGAACCCACCGGGGGCAACGAGGGCCTGATGATCGATATGTACAACTATACCAACACGGTGATCGTCAGTGTGAACGGCCCGTTCATTTCTGAGACCATAGACAACAGCGGAGGCGGCATGGTCAGCTCCACCGTGGCGGTGGACAATACGGTTTACGAGGAACTGAAGGGCGGCTGCACCATCACCATCACCGGTGTGGATTAAGGAGGACGGATTATGAAAAAGTATATTGCCGTGTTTCTGACCCTTATTCTGCTTTTGACCCTTGCCGCCTGCGGTGAGGATACCACCCCCGGCAGTACGGACCCCCAGACGGGAAACGCCGCCCCGGAGCAGCCCTCCGGCGGCGAGGACCAGACCCAGATCCAGGATGTACCCTTCGGCGATTACCACTCTGAGGAAGAGCTGCTGGCCATGCTGGAAAGCGGCGACTTCTCCGAATATCTCTCCGTTGACCCCGAAGCTCCGGCAGACCCGGTGGACACCGGCGGCGACGAGCCTTATGCCGGCTTCTCCAATTCCATCATCTTCACCGATGGCGGCAGCGCCGAGGGTGTGGAGTTCACAGACTTCCTGGATGAGCTCCCCCCGGATGTCCAGGCAGAATTTGAGGAAATGCAGGAAGCTATGACCGACCCGGAAATGATGGAAATGTTTGAGGGTATGGAAGGCATGGAGTAAGGCAGTGGTTGTTCCGCAGCAAATAGGAGGAAATAATATGAAACGAACCATTTCTGTCCTTCTTCTGCTCTTATTGCTGTTATCCCTTTTCCCGGCAACCGCATTTGCAGCAGAGGAAAACGACATTTCGCAATTTGAATTCCCCACACCGAAAGCACCCAATTATTTTATTTACACAGACGGCGATGCAAGTGAAGGACATCACGACAACCTGCGTATGATTATGGTCACCGACCCCGAGGTGGCGCTGCTGGCGGCAGAGTACAATGCTGACAGCGAGGCATTCTATGAAAAATACGGTCTATGGTCTTTTGAGATCGTGATGCAGTACGATGTGTCCCTGGATGGCG
>JAZNIL010000021.1:0-27503 GCA_045577435.1 Faecousia sp.
CTTCACAGAAAGAAGCCCACCGTCAGCGCCACGGTCTTGCCGGAACGGACGGCGCCGTCGCAGAGGATGGCATCATACTCCTTCAGCTTCGGTCTTGCCCACCAGGTCATGGCCAGCAGCTGCCGCTTACTGAAGTTCTGATACATCAAGGGTATCCACCTCCTGCCGCGTGGCCTGCAAAATTGCCTCCAGTAGATTGTTCTCCTCTGTTTTCTGTGTCGCCGCCCGGTCATCAAACATACCCATGTACTTCCCCAGAAGCTCCAGGGCTTTCATTTTGTCATAGAACTTCACCCGAATGCCGTTGCTGGTGCGCTCTACCGATGCGATTGCCGCCCGGTCATCTCTGGATAGTTCCTTTGTAGGCCTGATAACCAACTCATTGTTCTCAATAAACAAAAAATCGGTCGCTTGGGCAAACCCAATCGCGGCCAATTCCTTTATCACCCTCTCCGGGCATATTTTCTTTCCTGCCATGATATCCCCAGCATCTCCTCCTCGCAAAAGGACGGGATACCCAGCGGCATCCCATCCTCAGTTTGTTTATCTACTTTCGGCAATACAAGCCTATCACATTTTAAAGAAAAAATCTTCCCGTTTTTTTCCCACCTTATGAAATACTTGCGGCCTCACAGAATCCTGTCACAACTGCAGTGGTACAGGCCCTTTAATCTCCATTCTATCCGGTTCCACAAAACAATCCACCGCCAACACCTGCACACCGGCCTGCGCCGCCTGACGCAGCGCCGCGCCGAAATCAGGATCTGTGGTATCATTGGGATGCAGATACTCTACTCCCTCCATCTGGATCACAAACAGCACATAAGCCCCGTACCCTTCCTGGGCAAGCTTTGCCAGTCCCCTCAGGTGTTTCGTACCACGGGCGGTAGGCGCATCCGGAAAGGCGCAAACGCCATTTTCTTCCAGCGTGACCCCTTTCACCTCCAGAAAACACATTCTTCCTTCCTTCTGGAAGGAAAAATCAAACCGGGAATCCCCATGAATGGTTTCCGGACGAAGCTGGGTAATCTCCCCAAGCCCACCACCCATGAGCCACTGCTTTGCCGCAGCGTTGGGCGCTTGGGAATCCATGTTAATCAGCCGCTGTCCCTTCTCAACAGCGATCAGATCATACTTTGTTTTCCTGTGTGGAGACGGGCTGTCCAAACACCACACCTTTGCACCCCGGGGCAAAAGCTCCCTGCACCTGCCGGTGTTTTTCACATGACAGACCTGCGTTTCTCCCCCGATTTCCACATGGGCAACAAACCGATTAGGCCGCTGCAGAAACCTTCCCTCAACCATTTTTCCGTACTTCATCTCTGCGCCTCCTTTTTATTAGGATAGCAGATTTTTTCCCATCTGCCAAGGCTTCCTTTACAAAAAGGGTATTGACTTTTTCTGTAACTATGGTATAATTTTAACCGTTCCCATGGAGGCTTAGCTCAGCTGGTTAGAGCGCCTGCTTCACACGCAGGAGGTCGATGGTTCGAGTCCATTAGTCTCCACCAAATTACACCCCAGAAGTCACGGCTTTTGGGGTGTTTTTCTATCTTTTTGCAACTTTTTTAACACTTCTTTTTTTGCAGGCTAATCTTGTTGACAATTTGCTGACAACCGCAAAACAAAACACCCCTCCCCGACATAGCCGGGGGTCTCTTTGGTGCAGCCAAAAGAAAAGTCATCCCAACCGGAATGGTTTTTTTGTTTTTCATTAGAAATAGGGCTTCAACCCATCTCTATGGAAGCATCCGCCGGACACTTCCTGCAACCAGCGCAAACACTGATGCTACCATTATTTTTGTCAAAGAGAAAATGTAATCGAGCCATTTGTCTCCACCAAACACAATCCCCATCCGTCTGGGTAGAGTTTCTATTTGATACCGCCTTTCAAATCCGTCCTCCCCACCAAAGAAAAACAGACGATAAGGCTCCGGTTTGGGACGGATTCGCTTTTCTGCGGAAAAGCCACGGCTGTGCAAACAGTCCACCGGACTGTTTGCTTAGACCGGTCTTTCGAATCCGGAAACAAGGGAGGACGGATTCGTTTGCATTTCTACCCTCCGGGCAGAAATAGAAGTTTCGCTCCGTCAAGCCGTCGCGAGCAAGGCTCCACCGGAGCCTTGCATTAAAACTTTCGAATCCTATACCCTCCCACAGCACAAAAAACCGCTATCCGTTAGGATAGCGGTTTTTCGTGGTGGGGGAGGGCGGATTCGAACCATCGAAGCGATACGCAGCAGATTTACAGTCTGTCCCCTTTGGCCACTCGGGAACTCCCCCATATTTGATTCATCTGTTTAAGTAGCCTGCATGGAGCCGGTAGACGGACTCGAACCCCCGACCTACTGATTACAAATCAGTTGCTCTACCAACTGAGCTATACCGGCGGCTCAAACAGAACATGCTTATTATAGCCAGATGATGACTTTTTGTCAAGCACTTTTTTCTCTTTTTTTTAAAAACCTTACAGCAGGCAATCCCCTCCAAAATTCTTAACTTTTTGATAAGATTTTAGTGCATCAATTGATTTTTTATTCTCTTGTGATATAGTAAGCAGTAAGTTTAACGAACACTCGGAGGAACGCACTGTGGACCATCGCCCCATCACTCCCAAACCCACACCAGCCGCTTTCAAAGCAGCCGGCAAATTGTTTTTCCCCTTTCTGCTGCTTTGTATATCCTATTTTCTCATTGAAGCCTTTGCTGTGCTGCTTTTAAAGCCGGCTGAGTATACCGCATTGGCCTTTGGCGGCCTTTGGGCACTGTTGCTGACATCTGTTGTACTGTTCCTGCCCAGAAAAGCCGGCCGAATCTTATACGGTATCACCTATTCTGTGTTTGCCCTTTGGGGCATTGCCCAAGCGGGGTACTATATGGTGTTTGGTAAAATGATGTGGTTGTCTACCATTTCATTCGCTGACGAGGGCGCAGGTTATCTTGGTGACATTTTACGAACGTTTCCCCCGCTGTGGTGGATTGGCGGCATAATCATCATTGCGCTTGGCATTATTCTCACCCGCTTTTTCCCGAAAACACAGCCCCGCATAGGCAAACGTCTCCCCTGTCTGGCTCTGGCCGCTATATCTGTCGCTGGGTTATTCCTGCTGCCGGAAGCAATTTTTCTGAAAGACAAGGATATCTGGGGTACTCGGTCTGAATATGCCCGTTCTTCCTCCTACCGTGTCCGTTACGAAACAATGTACGATGCCAAGAGCGTGTATGACATCTGCGGCGTTTTTCAGCTCACCGCCAAAGACATCTGGCAGCATGAGATTTTCCCCCTTACACCTGCCTATCAGGCTGTCCGCAGGGAGGAATCCGCCCAGATTGATGAATACTTCCAATCCCGTGGTGACAGTCAGATAAATGACATGACCGGGATTTTTGCCGGCAAGAATGTAGTCCTGGTGCTGATGGAATCCATGGACGACTGGATGATTACACCCGAGGATACCCCCACCCTTACCCGCATGATGGCCGAGGGCATTCAGTTCGAAAACTTCTACACCCCCGGTTTTGGCAGCGCCCGGACCATCAATTCCGAATTCTGCATGAACACAGGCATCTACCTGCCTACCACCGGAAACTATGTATTTGACTATGTAACCAATTCCTTTGACCAATCCATCGCCTCCCAAATGACCGCCAACGGCTATTCCTCCGAGGTATTCCACTATAATGACCCCTCCTTTTACAGCCGGGGTGTTTTTGAGCCCGCCATGGGTTACAACACCTATAACTGCTACGCCGATTATGAAACCAATGAAGATAAACTCTATGATGATTGTCTATTGTTCGACATTCCCCAGCTGAACGAAAAGTTTTTCCGCAACGGCCCAACTTTCAACACCATCATCACCCGCTCCGCTCACCTGAGCTATGTGTACAACGAGCTTCTCAGCATCTACGCCCTGAAGCAATATCCCCAGTACCGGGGCATGTACGGCAGCCAGGAAGAAGACTGCGCCCGAGTAAAAGCGAAATTGGTAGACGATATGTTTGCCCGACTGCTGCAAGAATTGGAAAATCAAGGTCAGCTGGAAAACACAGTCATCATTGGCATGACTGACCACTATACCTATGGCTACAAGAACATGGAGGAGCTTTTCAGCCACTCCGGCGTTGACCATGAGCTCTTACTGGAAAAGACACCCTGTTTTATATGGAGTGCAGATGGCCCCGCGCTGAATGTGACCAAAACCCTGAACACCGCGGATCTCCTCCCCACTGTGCTGAATTTAATGGGTATTGATTCCCCCTATAACTATCTGGGGCAGGATGCTTTTGACCCCAATTACGCGGGTTATGTAGTTTTCCCAGACGGAAGCTGGGCAACCGGCGGAATCGTCTGCCAGATAGATACGGACGGTTACCCCCTTATTTTGGCCAACGAAACCGGTGAACCTGTCCCGCAAGACCTTTACAAGCAGATGGGCGTAGCCGCCCAGGAATTTATCCACATCAGCAACCTCCTGCTCACCTCTGACTATTACAGTTCTATACGACAGTAAAAATCACCCGGTTATCCCACTGGATAACCGGGTGTTTTCTTATAATGGATTAGAAGGGATAGGCCGCCTCATCGCAGACAAGGGTCACGTCAGGATGGAACTGCAGGATAGAGGAAGGCACCTGAGGATCCACAGGACCCCAGAAGGTCTTGCGCAGGATTTCCCGCTTGTCAGCACCGGTGACCACCATAACGATCTTTTTAGCAGCCATAATGGTGCCAATGCCCATAGTAAAGGCCGCCTTAGGCACATCGTCAATAGAGTCAAAGAAACGCTTGTTTGCATCAATAGTCATCTCGGTCAGCTCTACCTCATGGGTCATGCCGGGGAAGTAGGTGTCAGGCTCATTAAAGCCAATGTGTCCATCATGGCCAATACCCAGCAGCTGCAGGTCAACACCGCCCCATGCCTCGATCTGCTCTTCATAAGCAGCGCACATAGCGTCTACATCCTCTGCAAGACCCAGAGGCACGATGGTATTCTCCGGCTTAATGGAAATGTGATCAAACAGGTTATCCTGCATAAACTTACGGTAGCTCTGGGGATGATCGGGAGCAAGGCCCTTATATTCGTCCAGGTTTGCCGAACGCACTCTGGAAAAATCAATTTTTCCAGCCTTCTCACGGGCTATCAGTTCCCGGTACAGGGGCAGCGGTGTAGAGCCGGTAGCCAGACCAATCACACAGGCAGGCTTGCTGTTGATCATAGCCTCAAACTGGTCAGCAGCCTTAACGCCCATCTCATCGGGATTCTTAACAACAATAACTTTGGTATGGATCATAGTGATCGCCTCCATAAAAAGATTACACTTGGATTTTATCATCAACACACCGCTTTGTCAACTATTATATTGTTTTTTATCTTTTTATATTAAATATTTATATTTTTCGATTTTATTTCCATTTCCGTGTGTCGGATTCGGCAAAGACATCCCAATCATCCGCCCCTTCATCTTCCTTTGCAGCAAAAAAGAGAACCTGTATCAGACAGGTTCTCTTTTTCACAATTTTCAGCCATCCGGGCAAGCAGTTCCCTACCCTTCTTTACACGCCCGGGTCCTCAAAGGTTTCCAGTTCCGTCCAGCCTGCGTTTCTGATTCCCAACAAACTCTGGCCGTACAGATCGCCGCTGCCCATCAGGCACAGTACCATATTCCCCTTCTGGGCAATGGTGGCACTGTTCGCCCTGACGCATACCCACTGATTCCAGTTCATATTCTCCGCGAAATACGCCCGCACCGCGTTAATGTCTTTTTCACCTTCCACCGTGGCAACCACAAAGGAATAGGCTGTTGTCATCATCGCAGGGCCACAGGTGGTAACATTGGTAACGCCTTCCACAGCCAGCGTTTCCCCGTCGCTGATATAGAACGTATCCAGTGCTTCCAGCCCCGAGCCTTCCAGCACCGCCATAATTTCCGCCAACGCGTCCTCGTTCACTTCCCCTATCATCTGAGGCTGGGGTACATATACGGGCACATCCGCCATCAGCGCTTTAAAATACGCCTCCATGGCCTGGTAGGCATCCAAAAACTCCTGAGATACCTTTCCGGAGTAGTCAGCCGTCATGTAGCTTTCATCGCCGAAGGCCACGTACATAGACCCGTAGTCGCTCCCGTTCCCGGTAACCTGCGTCCCATCAAGCGCCGCAAGCCCTGTTTCCTCCAGCGCCGCGGTAAAATAATGGAGCACAGACAGGTCAAAGCTTGCCACCTTTTTTTCTTCGCCCACATATTCCACATAGGCCATGCCAGCCCCATCGTCATAGGCGCTGAGCAGCCGGTAATCCCCATCTGCATAACTGATGCTCAGCTGCAGGTAGGTCGCAGAATTCTCCACTGTAACATTGGGCAGTGTTGCCGGCGGATTTGTCTCTACCGGAGCCTGGGTCTGGGGAGGCTCTGTGGACACCGGCTCATTGCCGCAAGCCGCAAGGCTCACCACCATAGCCAGAGCCAACAATAATGCTAACGTTCTTCTCATAAAAACGTTCCTTTCCAAAAAATTTACACTTAGATTGTATCATACCACACGCCGCTACTTTGGTAAGAATCTGTAAACTTTTGGAGAATCCCCCCTTGCTTTTCAATGGAAACCCGCACCAGCAGGGAGTTTCACACCCCCCATACCGATGGTTGTGAATACGATCCCGAAAACCTGTAATCCATCTACTACGAACCCCTGCATACGCCGGAAAACTATGCAAGTGACAGCAGCTATTGCACAGCACCACCAAAGAGCTTTATATCTACGAAGATGTGTATTTGTACACAGCGCCGTAAGCACAAAAAAGAACCGGAGAGGGTCAACCCGCTCCGGTTTTCATTATGTATTCTCAGGACAGTTCTACCCAGATCTTCTCATTTACCGTTTCCCGGATGATCCACTGGTCTATACCCTCCACAAACTCTATGCGCAGCTCCATAGCCACATCCTGAATCTGGCTGAGATCCGTAATTCCCCACTGCTCCATATCGTAGAGATAAATTCTATCAACCCTTCTGGTGTTGGGAGGCAAGATATTCCAGAGCATGCTGTCAGTCTGTTCCCCGTTGATGAAAATACCGTTATCGGAGAACACCACTGTTTCATCTGTGGCATTTTCCAGATATAAGACCATTGTGTAACAGTCATCATACCTGTTGACCACAGACTTAAATACCAGTTTAACTCCGTTGTCCTCATAGAGTATCTCACCACTGTCATCCACCGTCTGGACAAAATCCTGAGCATTAGCAGTTTCCAGTGTCACCGGCCCCACCTCTGCGATGGGAGTGTAATCATCGGTGTCATACACATCCAGTTCAAAGGTCACGGTTCCTATCTGGGTAATTCCTGCATCCTCCAATTCTTCCCCATCCAAGCACAGGTAATGCTGCATTGTCTCCTGCGCTCCTACCTGCGCAAACAGGCAGGATGTAGAAAGCACATATCCGTTGACGCAAAGCATTTCCGAGCTAACCGTTACATTCTGCTGCCGGTCATTTTGAATGGTCACAACCAGCGCGTGTTCCCCATAATACCGACCCATGGAATCCACTGTCACCCGGAGGCATTCATCCTCATAGATCACAGCAGGATCCATCAGCCCTGATTCCTCTACATAGTCTGCCCAGTCATCTTCATTGACGATAATCTCATACCCCGGCTCCGGAATCATAGCATCTTCAAAAATTGTGTCGACTCCCTCAAACACAGTGCTTACCAAAGAGATGACCGCCAGCACAACCGCAATAATGGTTGCCTGCTTTTTAGGTTGTTTGGAGGCGCCCTTTTTTGTGGAGGTCCATGCCGTTGGCTTTCTTATATCAAAAGCAGGCTTTTCCGCACTCCCGGCAGTTGCATGGGTTCTTACCTTCTGCTGGGGCTGGTCAAAGCTGATGCACTTATGGTCAGTGTCCTGAGCGTAACTTCTTTGCCGCCAGGGTTCTTCTTTCTTCTGTGCGAGAATCGGGATTCGTTTCATACACATATGGCACCAACCGGCATCCAGCCGATTGCCACATTCCGGGCATCTGACTACCTGCATAACACTACCTCCTGTTCCTGTTCAGGGAATCATTATATCACACAAGTGCCTAAACCGTCAACCAACAGGGAGATTCCACGCAGAAAAGGGGCTGTTGCAAAATAAAGCAACAGCCCCTGGAATTATCCAAGAATCTACAATCTGTGGATGCAGAGGCGGCCAGTGGCCGCCCGCGGGTACGCTGCTCCCCGCAGCGAATGATAAATAACTATGATTACCGGTGGCAATCATACCTATACTCTCAAATCATCACCCTACAATTTTTAACGATTGGTTTGGGTATTTTTCAGCGGACCCTTTTGTTTCCTGTTTTACCAGCGACTACCGTTGTTAAAATCCATTTCCAGGATCAAATACTGCTCCCATGGGAGCTGACCGTTCCACTTCTCCAGGCCGTACGCTTCCCGAATACCCTCGCATAGGCGGCACAACTTTTCCTGCATTGCCTCCCCTGTGAAGTAGGATTGATTTCCGGGCAGCGTGGCATGCATAAACAGGCTGCTGCGGTCCTCCTGAGGATATGTCATTGCAAGTTCTTCTGTAAAATACCTGTTTTTCTCCTTCAGGTACTGAAGTTCACCCTCCTCCGGCTCAAACCCATAGGTAAGGGCATAGGCAAACCCCTCCGGATTCAGTTCATCCCATGTGTCAAAATCTCTGCTGTTGCCCAACACATGGCTGTCTACCACATAACCCAGGCACCGTAAAAAAGCCCTTTCCAGCTCCGCCTGGGGTGTTAGAAGAATACATGCATCGCCGTTAGAATAGGTCTGACCGTATTGCTCAGTCTCTCCAAGTTTTCCTATCAGGCACACATGAAGCTTTCCGCCGTCAATGGAACTGTTCAAAAAGCCCTCCGGGAATTGCAGCAGCACTGGCTCCAGTTCATCCAGCATCCGGTGAAGCACCTCCGGTCTGTGCTCCGGTGTCAATTCCTCTTGGGTTTCCACCGCAACTGCGTCCCGCCAGAGAGAAATCCGTATTCCATAGGTATCTGCCATCCGTTTCGCCCGTTGTTCGCATGCCTTCAGACCTGCCAGATCCGGTTCACGGAGTGTATAGAACTTACCGGTATATACCGTACTGTCCGCCGAAGGTGTCATCACAGGATCCCAGCGGTAGAGCACAGATTTTCCATTCTCCCGTGCCAGCAACCAAACGTATCTATGGTGGTAAACCACATCTGTCACATCATCCAAATTGGAGATTGTCACACCTGCCGTTCGCAGCCCGGTGCTCAGCTCATACATATCCAGCACCGCGTAACCATCCGCACTGCTGCACCCCACCACGGCATCTGCCTCAAACGCTTCTACCACCTGCCCGGACACATTCAGGCAAATGGTTTCCTGCTTAGCATCCCCCACAAGCCACCGGTACACCGACCCGTCCTCATAGCCCATAAGATACCGCACGCCAACCGCCTGTATAGGATAAGCGGTTTCGCTTTCATGGAGAATCTGTCCGTTTTCCGACTTTAAGTACAACACCTCAACGTTTTCATTCTGATCCGCAACCTGCACTGCCAGCACTGTGCCGTCCAGATAGCATCCAATCATCCGGCAATCCTCGTAGCCGTGTCTCAGCACCAGCCTGGAAACACCGGTCTTTATATTCAGTGCCCGGACTTGCCGGTCCACGCAAAAGTAGACCTCTCCTGTCTCCACACTGACACAAGGCTCACCTATAATCTCCTGGGGCAGATCTATCCGCTTTTTCTCCACCATCCGTCTATCCAGCAGCACCACCTGGTTCTTTTCACTGTGGTAGTAGCTCACCGTATCCCCGGTCACAGAAAATGCGGAACTCTCTCCCAATTTTTGATTTGTTTGCACTGTTTTCCCCAGTATTCCCTTTTCTCCGGTCAAAGGTGTGATATTTCCCTCGCCACCAACCAGGATCAACTGCCCCTCCATAGACGCCAGCGCTTCATACTTCCCCTCCGGGAGTACATACAAGCGCACAGCGCCGGCACTGTGCTGCTCCACCGGGGAATCTTCCAGATAGCACCCATCCGGTATCTGGGGGACCTGCGTTTCTTTTGGCAGGGGTGTATCCGGATCAGCATCGCAGCCACAAAGCAGGGCTGCTGCTAAAATCATCCATATCAGCCGTTTCATGGCTATTGTCTCCTCGCTAAGGTATAGTCATCGCCCTTACGGTAATAGGGGCAGTGAGAACTGGCAGAGGCCAGAAGTCTGTAAACATCATCCTCGTCCAGATCCTGCATACAGAAATACGCATCGTATTCCTCATCGTAATCATAATACCAGCAGCTGTCGCACTCGCTATACATCTCGTTCCTCCAAAAAGGATGCCAGATAGGTATCCATCTCAAAAGGTCTTATTTTCTCATCTTTCCTCAAGTAGAGCGGATGGTGAGGATGTCCCTTTTTGCTGCACTTACCCGCGCAGCACCACCGGGCACCATAATGCTGGCCAATACGCACCATATCCTCCAAACATGCGGAAAGATACTGTCGTTTTTCAATAATCGTCCCCCAGGCAGCCCATACCACGGGCTGGGAGGATATAGACAGCACATATGCAAACGCCTTCATGTTTTCCTTATGCAGCCGCCAATTGCAGGCCCGCTCCATAGAATCCGGATCTGTGGCCCGCTGGGCATACACATTGAACATAATAAAGCTGTCAAAACCGTTCCCCAACGCAATCCGCTCCACAGACTTCAAGGTGTTATCCAAAGCTCCCGGCTGAGCCGTGGAGGGATTGATCCCAACACAGATCAAAGGATGATCACCACGGATGCCCAGTATGTAACGGTACTCGGAATAGAAGTTGGGCGCATACAGCCATTTCCCTATGTCATATTCCTCACTGGGCGTATTGGCCGCCTGCAGCGCCTGTTCAAAGGTCACCAGTTCCAGTTCCTGCGTAGTTCCAGACGGAATATGCATACTCATTCCTCCGTGGGGAACCAACAGCTTTTCTGAGGATCGTGGAAAGGACAATCTTCCTCACTAAGTCCTCTCTGCCGCATCCAGGCGGAAAAAGCATGATCCATAAACGGATACATTCCCTCCATGCCGGACTGCACCTGCAGATTTGTGCCATCGGTGAGGCTTAGTTCCACCACCACAGCGCCGCCTGCAATGTAGAGCTGCTGCGTTTTGATGTCCTCAAACCGGTAAACCTGTTCCCATTTTCCAAATCTGGATACCAGAAACGTGTCCTCATCATAATATACGCCGAAGGTCAGATAGTATACCGTCAGGCAAATCCCCGCCACAATCAGCACACACCCGGCAGCGATCATCAGCCAGGTATCCCTCAAGCCCACAAACAGCGCTGCCGCGCCTAACGCTACTAAGATAACACCAAAGGAACCGTAACGCTTGCTGGGACGTACGGAAAGGCCAGTTTTATGCTGTTGTTTATTGCGGAAGCATTTGGTAAACGCCTTGTCTGCCGTGAAGCACACACCAAACACCACCGCTGCCACCAGCAGCAAAATAATCCACTCCATAAGTATTTTCCTCCATCAGGCCCAGAGGACAGTGTCCACAGGGATATCATAATCCTCCGTTGGAAGCTGCTCCACCATCTGGAATCCATAGCACAGTGCCACTGTGGGATGATTCGGTTCCTGCGCCAGGAACTTATCGTAAAACCCACCGCCGTAGCCCATTCTGTCACCCTTCTCGGTGAAGGCAAGACCGGGCATCAGCACCAGCGCTGTGGGATCATCCGCCACAGGTCCATCCGCCACAGGCTCCGGAATCCCGGCATAACCTTTTTCCACCGCTGAAAGGTCGTCCATATAGATAAAGCGCATTTCATCGCCGTAGCATTTGGGAACAGCTACCCGTTTTCCGTCAGCCATTGCCCGTTCCAGCATAGGCACTGTGCGTACTTCCTGATTATAGGGCAGATAGCCGTAAATGGTCTTTGCCTGCTGATAGGCAGGGCACTGAGCAAACAATTCCCCCAGCTTTTCACTGGCAGAAACAATCTGCTGCTCAGTCATCATTCTCTTTTGTTCCCTGATCTGCCGGCGCAGCTCCTTCTTATCCATTTTGCTCCTCCTTGGGGCTTTTCAAATACAGTCTGAACCACAGCCAGATAGCCAGCTGGCCCGGAATGCCCAGTAAAAATACCTTCCAGATATTCAGATCCCACATAACCAGAAGGGTCATATACACACTTAAAATACCGCCCCACATAATCAGTGAAATCAGCGCCCTATTCCTGTGGTAATCATGCCACGCTGAGCGCAGGCTTAGCAGTACAATACCTGTGGCAGGAATGGCATACACAAAGGCCATCCAGCTCTTTGGAATATCCACAGATGACAGCACTACAAAAAGAAACAGAGCTACAAACCACACAAGAATGGTAGAGAGCATTAAAATAATAGACTTATTGGCTTTTCGCTTCAGGGTTTTCTGCACGGCTTTTTCCATTGCCTGTTCGATCCTTCCACCCTCCCCGGGCAGTTCCTCCGGATCCCTCAGCAGGTCATCCACCTGCACCTCAAACAGTTCCGCCAGCTGCACCAATGTGAGCACATCCGGGACAGACTCTCCCCGTTCCCACTTGGAAACCGCCTTGTCGGAATAGTTAAGCTGCTCGGCCAGTTTCGCCTGGGTCAGCCCACTGCGCTTACGATAAGCAACGATATTGGCACCCAGTTGACGCTTCAGCTTCTCGTCGTTCATATCTTGCCTCCAGAACATAGTTTTGTACATTTTACCACTTTTCCGCCAGATTTTCAATCATAAAAAAGCCGTCCCCCGCAGGTTTGGGGGACAGCAAAGGTAAATTTTCTGTTAATCCTCAGGAAACAGCTTCTCGTAGCAATACTTAATGATGTTGCTTCTTGTTACAATGCCAATAAAGGCATCCTTATCATCCACAACAGGCACAAAATTTTGGGAGCTTGCCCTCTGCACCAGATCAGGCATCCCGGTGTTTACCCTCACAGGCACATTATCCTTCCGGCGGCTGATTTCCATAATCCGTCTGGCCTCTGCCTGGCGTATGTCCATATAGCATAAATTTTTCAGTGCCCACAGGATGTCTCCTTCTGTGATCGTGCCCCGGTATTCACCCCGCTTGCTAAGTATTGGCAGAGCCGCATAGCCCGCCTGCTCCATCTTTTCCAGTGCCTGACGTACTGTATAGTCATCGTACACGAAAGCGCACATGGCTTTCGGTGTTAAGAAAAACAGAATATTGTTCATGATAGCTCCTTTTCTTGGCTGCTTTGGCGGCATCCACCGCTATTAGTATTATAGCATAAATACCCATAGAAATCATATGAATTTATTGTAAACCAGCTGTAACCGCGCAGAAAAATTACCCTGTATTTTTGTGCATTTTGTATATTCTACCTTGGGTAGAGCCCTTCTCTACCGTAGAATCTACTCTCCACATGCCATTTTAGGGTGACTCTACCGGCATATTGGTGTATGATACTGCTACCTTATAGAAGAGGAGTTTTTCCTTATGAAACGTTTAAAATTGTGTGAAAGAAAGTTGCCTGACTACACCACAGCAGAGGAGATTATGAACATGGTCACCCATATTGCCGGTGGCGGTCTTGGTATCCTGCTTGCTGCACTGGCCATCGTGCGTGCCGCGGTTAACAGCAGCCCACTGAGCATTGTTGGATGTGCGGTTTACGGTGCAGCTATTATTACCCTTTACACTATCTCCAGCGTTTACCATGGATTGCGGCCTGGTACCGGTAAGAAAGTCCTGCAAATCCTGGACCACTGTGCCATTTATTTTCTTATCAGCGGGACCTATACGCCTATTCTGCTCACCAGCTTTGTACCGGCCTATCCTGCCATCGGTGTGGGACTTATGCTCTTGCAGTGGGGACTTGCCGCGATCGCCACCACCCTCACTGCCATAGACCTGCGGCGCTACCGGATAATATCCATGGTATGCTATATTTTTATGGGCTGGAGCATTGTTTTCTTCCTGCCCCAAACCATACGTTTATTGGGTAACACAGGCTTTTTTTGGCTTTTGGCAGGAGGCATAGCCTATACCATCGGTGCTGTGCTCTATGGCATAGGCGTCAAACGCCGGTGGATGCATTCTGTATTCCACATTTTTGTGGTATTGGGAAGCTGTCTGCAGTTCGTTTCCATTTACTTCTACGTTCTATGATAAAAAAACAGAATTTACAGGACTAATTTGCACAACTTCTATTGACATTATCTGTGAATTATGCTAAACTGCTGACAATATCATATGTAACCATGATAGAGGCGCGTCGCATCATCAGTACTTCTGCCGGGAGGCTTTCGCAATGGCTGTGGCAGACAGGAAAGGGGTCGTCGCCGAAGGGGGTCGAGGCGAAAGATCTGCCTGGTCAGATGGGTTAATACCTGCATGACTGTCGCGTATGCGGAGTGCTATCATTCATCAGCAGGCCCTTGTATAGGGGTGGGCTGGTTTTTGATAGCCGATGGTTTCATCGGCTTGTTTTTTTGTAATTACAGAATTAATCAAAAAGGAGATTATATTATGCGTCAACAGAGTATTTTCCAGGGTGTGGCTACCGCGCTGGTTACCCCTATGACCAAAGAAGGTGTGGATTACCCCGCTTTAGAAAAGCTGATTAACTGGCAGATTGACGAAGGCATCAACGCCCTGGTCATCTGCGGCACCACCGGCGAAGGTTCCACCCTGAGCGACCAGGAGCATAAAGAGGTTCTGAAGTTTGCCGTGAATGTGGTGGCGGGCCGTGTTCCTGTGATTGCCGGTACCGGCTCTAACGATGCCGCCTACGCCATCAGTCTGACCCAGTACGCCTGCAGTATCGGCTGCGATGCCATGCTGGTAGTGACTCCTTATTACAACAAAGCCACCCAGAAGGGTCTTGTGGCCACCTTCACCGCCATTGCCGATGCCTCTACAAAACCCATTATTCTTTACAATGTTCCTTCCCGCACAGGCGTTTCCATCGAGCCTGCCACCTATGCAGTCCTTGCTGACCATCCCAACATCAGTGCCATCAAGGAAGCCAATGGAAACATTTCCAAAATTGTGGAGACCATCTGTCTGGTAGGCGACAAGGTAGATATCTACTCCGGCAATGATGACCAGATCGTTCCTGTGATGGCCTGTGGCGGCAAGGGCGTTATCTCCGTTCTGTCCAACGTTCTCCCCAGAGAAACCGTGGCACTGTGCGACAAGTTCTTCGCCGGTGACGTGGCAGGCGCTATGGAGCTGCAGCTGAAATACCTGCCCCTGATCAACGCCTTGTTCAGTGAAGTCAATCCCATCCCCGCAAAGGCGGCTATGGCAGCCATGGGCTTCTGCGAAGATTATCTGCGCCTGCCCCTGACACCTATGGAAGATGCCCACCGGGATGTTCTTCTGCAGTGCATGCGCAATGTTGGTCTGAATGTATAATCTACTTCTACGGAGACAGAAATTATGAAAATTATTGTCAATGGAGCAGGCGGCCGTATGGGGAAAGCCCTGCGGAATATGATTAGCGCAGGATGCCGAGACGCTCAGCTTTCCGCTGCGGTAGACCCCTTTGTACAGGAAGAAGGCCTGATCTCCAGCTTGCACGACTGCGCAGAAGCCGCCGATTGTTTGATTGATTTTTCCAACCACGCAGGAACCGCTGACCTTCTGCGCTACGCAACGGAAAAGAACCTGCCCGTGGTGATTGCCACCACGGGTCATGACCAGCAGGAGCTGGAGCTGATCCACGAGGCTGCTAGCAAGATTCCTGTGTTCTATTCCGGCAACATGTCCCTTGGTATTGCCCTGCTGACCCAGCTTGCGCGTCAGACCGCTAAAATGTTCCCCGATGCGGACATTGAGATCGTGGAAAGCCACCACAACCAAAAGCTGGACGTACCCAGCGGTACAGCCCTGATGCTGGCAAAGGCTGTGAAGGATGCCCGCCCGGAGGCAGAGTTTCTGGTTGGCCGTCACGAAAACGGCAAACGTGCCAAACAGGAAATCGGTATCCACAGCCTGCGTATGGGCAACACTGTTGGTATCCACGAGGTAATCGTGAATACTGGTACCCAGATCATTACCCTCAAACATGAGGCACAGGACCGTTCCCTGTTTGCTGAGGGCGCATTGGCCGCGGCAGCCTTCCTGGTCAGCCAGAAGCCCGGCCTGTATAATATGGATGATATTGTAGCCCGGGGTTGACATCCTGGGTTTGAGGAAAGAGAGTTAAGAACTATGGATATTAAAGTTGTGAAATTCGGCGGCAGTTCCCTTGCCGATGCCAATCAGTTCCGCAAGGTTGCCGCAATCATCAAGGCTCAGCCCCAGCGCCGCTATGTAGTGGCCTCCGCCCCCGGCAAGCGTTTTTCCGATGACGTAAAGGTCACGGACATGCTCTACCAGTGCTACCAGCTGGCCAGCCGGAATCTTCCCATTGACGAGGCTTTTGGCAAGATCGAAGCCCGTTATAATGCCATTATTGCCGACTTGGGTCTGGACTTCTCTTTGGAAGAGGAGTACGCCAAAATCCGTCTGGTTATCCGCCACGCAGGTGAAGATTACATAGCCAGCCGGGGCGAATACCTCAATTCCATGATTCTTGCAAAGTATCTGGGCTTTGCCTTTATCGATGCGGAGCGGGGTATTTTCTTCCGCAATGATGGTAGTTTTGACGATGTCCGTACCTACGAGACCCTGTCGTCCATGCTGGAGGGCGTTCCCTATGCGGTTATTCCCGGTTTCTACGGAGCCATGCCCAACGGTACTATCCGTACCTTCTCCCGTGGCGGCAGTGACATCACCGGCGCCATCGTAGCCCGTGCCGTGGGCGCGGCCATCTATGAAAACTGGACTGACGTTTCCGGCATGCTGATGTGCGACCCCCGCATTGTGAAAAATCCCAAGGTCATTGAGGAAATTACCTACCGTGAGCTGCGGGAGCTTGCCTATACCGGTGCAACCGTTATGCATGAGGAAGCCGTATTCCCTGTGCGGGAGGCTATGATCCCCATTAACATCCGCAACACCAACGCCCCCGCTGACCCCGGCACCATGATCGTGGCGACAGCAAAGAATCTAAGTCCCACCACTGTCATCACCGGTATTGCAGGCCGCAAGGGTTATTCCTCTGTCAACATTGAAAAAGACCGCATGAACAGCGAGGTAGGCTTTGGCCGAAAGGTGCTTAGTGCTTTGGAGCGGATGCGTATTAATTTTGAGCACATCCCCTCCGGAATTGACGCTATGTCCGTAATTGTCCCCACCGCTGCACTGGAAGGCCGCCGGGAGGATCTGATCGCCCGGATTCGCCGGGATACCGATGCGGATTCCGTCACCATCGAGGACGGTATCGCTCTTGTAGCCGTTGTCGGCCGTGGTATGGTCAGCGCCAAGGGCACCGCAAGCCGCATTTTCTCTGCTATTGCCAAGCAGGATATCAATATCCGCATGATCGACCAGTTCGCCGGCGAGAAGACGATTATTCTGGGTGTGGACGAGGAAAACTATGCCTGCGCCTTGAATGCGATCTATCACGAATTTGTCCAGGAGGAAACCTGATGCTCTATAAGAATTTGGATGTTAACGCCCAAGGGCATTTAACTTTCGCCGGGTTTGACACCACAGATTTAGCAAAGCAGTTTGGCACTGCCCTTATGGTAATGGATGAATCCGTCATCCGTGCCCGGTGCCGGGAATACAAGTCCGCCATGGCTGCCTTCCTTCCTGCCGGCTCCCGCCCTCTGTATGCCAGCAAAGCTCTGAGCATCAAGCGGATTTACGAAATTATGAAAGAGGAAGGCATGGGTGTGGATGTAGTCTCCTCCGGCGAGTTGCACACCGCGGTAAAGGCCGGATTCCCTATGGAGAATGCGTTCTTCCACGGAAACAGCAAAACAGACCGGGATATCCGCTTTGCCATGGAAAACCACATCGGCTACTTCGTCTGTGACAACGCCTACGAACTGGACGCGCTGGATGCTGAAGCCGCCCGTCAGGGTATTTGCCAGAAAATTCTGCTGCGTCTTGCCCCCGGTATCGACCCCCATACCCATGAGAAGATCAACACCGGCCGTATCGACTCTAAATTTGGCGCGCCTGTGGAGAATGGCGATGCAGAAAAATTGATTTTGCGGGCACTGGAAAAGAAACACGTATCCCTTTGTGGTTACCACTGCCACGTAGGCTCCCAGCTGTTTGACCCTACCCCCTTCTGTGACGGTGCGGTTCTCATGCTCCAGTTCATTTCCCAAATAGAGAAAAAACACGGTTACCGGGCGCAGATTCTGAATCTGGGCGGAGGTATGGGTGTTCCTTATACGGAAGATGACCCCGCGATCTGTTACAGCGAGAACATTGCCCGGATCGGAAAGCTGATTTCCGAGACATGCGCCCAATTAGGTCTGGAGCCTCCCTCCGTTATCATGGAGCCCGGCCGCAGCATTGTGGCAGACGCGGGTATTACCCTGTATACTGTGACCAGCCTGAAGAAGATACCGGGCTTCAAAAACTATGTAGCCATTGACGGCGGCATGACGGATAATCCCCGCTATACACTGTACCAGTCCTCTTACACGGTGCTTCCGGCAAGCAACATGAACGGCAGCTATAATTTTGAGTGTACCATCGCCGGCTGCTGCTGTGAAAGCGGCGACCTGATTCAGGAGCACGTGTTCCTGCCCGAGCCGGACAGAGGCGACCTGCTGGCCGTGCTCACTACCGGCGCTTATAACTACTCCATGGCTTCTAATTATAACCGGGTTCCCCGGCCCCCTGTGGTTATGATTGGAGAAAACGGCCCTTACCTGGCTGTCCGCCGGGAGAGCTTTGACGACCTGCTGGCCTGCGACCTGTAACCGCTTGAAATAATAAAACAACTCCCGATTCCTTACGGAGCCGGGAGTTGTTTTATTTGGTGCATACAGCCCTGACACGCCTGCTATTTACGCCACGGGAAGCTGTGCTTTTTTTGTTTTTCTGTCCTTTAAATACCACGGCAGATAGGCAACACCGTACAGTAAGGTAATCACCGCTGCCATAATCAGTGTCCGCAGCAGGAAGTTGGGAGGCAGGATATCCAGCACCGACGGGGCTTCCTCCGGGCTTGCCAAAAACAGATAATTTGCGCCGTTTCCAATAAGCCGGTTAGCGAAATAAGCGATCACTGCAAGCACCAGCAGTGCCACATAGGACTTGATGGCTGACTTCACCGTAGGACGCATCCCGTGGATAAAAATCATATAAAATATCGCAATATATCCCAATGTGTGCTCCAGCCAGAATTGATAATAACGGAATCTGGTGGGACCTGTGTAGCTGATAACCGCCGGTGTAATCAGTGCGAAAATAGAACCGGCAAACAGCCAGAAATAGGAAATATCAAACAGCGTCTGATTCTTTCCAATGACCATGTAGCTGCAAAACATCACTGCCCAGCCACATACCGTAATCGGCAGATGATCCGCCGCATTGGGACCAAGAGACGGTATACCAACCAGACGCCAATAATAAGACATCTCCGACAAAATCAGCAAAAACGCAATCACATAGCGAATGGTTTCTTCCCGCTTGCAGTTTCTAATTTGATCTTTAAAACGCCAAATTATGTAGATAACACCAATCAGCGCCAGAATCGGCAGAAAATGCGCTAGCGAGAAATTGGTAAACTCTACCTGTTCGCCCTTTCCGAAGAAGTACTCAAAAAAATCCTTCATTGCGATCTCCCCCTGTTTTTAAGTTTGTTTTCAGTATATCACATATTGTCATATAAAGCAATATTTTGCTGTATCATACCTTCGGGGATTGGCAAAAGAAGTGATCCCCACAATATTAATAGGCAGGTGACTTCATGGGTCACCTGCCTGTTTTATCATTTAAATAGATTTAATTTAACCTTTTATGCCTGCAGCAGCATTTTCTTTTTCCACTTACCTAAGCTGAATACAATGATCGAGAGCACCATGCCCATAACCCAAGAGATCATAAGTGAGCCAAACAGAGCTGCGGGCTGACCGTGGGGATATTCGGGACTCTGTGTCAAAGATGCCAGAATGTATGCCAAAGGAACACGAATAATAATGGTGGAGATGGCACTTACCCACATAGGCGTGGCGGTATCGCCGGCACCGCGCATAACACCGCCCAACACCTGTGTGACGCTGATGCAGATATAACCCACAGCCATCAGCCGCATCATCCGGTTGGCCAGTTCAATCAGTTCCGATGTGTCAGTGAAAATATCAAAGAGATATCGGCCAAACAGCAGCAAAATTAGCGTAATTACAGTGGAGAAAATAAGGCCAATAAACGTTCCCTGCTTCACACCTTTGGTAACCCTGTCATACTTGCAGGCACCCACATTCTGACCGGTGTAGACACTCATCGCCTGACCAAAGGTCATATTGGGCAGCATAGCAAAGCCGTCCACACGCATAACAACCACGTTGCAGGCAACCACCGTCTCACCCATCTGATTGGTCAAATTCATAACCACCATACCGGCACTGGCCATAATGGCCTGAGTAAGTCCGGAGGGCAGCCCCAACTGCACAATTCGCCCGGCAACATTTTTTTTCAGCTTTAAAGATGCCCAATTCATATCAAACAAATCACGCATACTCCGCAGCTTCAGGAAGCACAGCACAGCAGAAATAGCTTGGGCAATAGCCGTAGCCAACGCAACACCGGCAACGCCCATTTCTTTGACCAGCAGCAGGTCAAGACCCACATTCAGCGCGGCGGATACCAGCAGGAACAGCAGCGCGGTGACAGAGTCACCCAATCCCCGGAGGATACCGGAGAACATATTGTAGAAGAAGAATCCCACAATGCCAATGAAGTAAATGTTCAGATACTCAGTGCACCAGTCGATGATGGAATCCGGCGTTTTCAGCAGTTCCAGCAGGGGGCGGGTCACCAATGGACCCAGAACCATAATAACTACCGTGGCAATGGTAGAAAGAGTAATACAGTTACCAATGGCCTGAGAGAGGCCTTCCCGATCCCGCGCGCCAAAGCGCTGAGAGACTATGATACCTGCACCCGTTGAAATACCTACAAACAGAGCCAGCAGCAGATTCAGGATGGGCATGGAGGAGCCCACCGCAGACAGGGCCAGGTCGCCTTTATAGATACCCACGATCACCGTATCTGCCGTGTTGTACAGCTGCTGCGCCAAATTGCCCAACAGCATAGGAATGGAAAACTCCAGGATCCGTTTCCAGGGAGACCCCAGAGTCATGTCCTTTGCGGAGAACAGTTCTTTGAAACTCATTTTAAAATTGCCTCTAATTCTTTCTTAAAATCGTGTATTGTATAATAAGGAAAAATACAATTATAACTTCAAAATAGCCAAACTCGTTTTCCATTTTAACTTTTTTTATAATAAATTGCAAGCAGAAAATTTATTTTTACAAATATCAGTCAAAGCAAACAACAAATCCGAACCCGTCTCCCAATGGGAAGATCAGGTTCGGATTCTATTGGTTTTGTGTGAGTGTTCATAACGGACTTGAAGAGAAAGGGCAGTCACAGCGAATCCGCTATGACTGCCCAAACTGGTGCCGGTGACCGGACTCGAACCGGTACGCTGTCGCCAGCGGTGGATTTTGAGTCCACTACGTCTACCAATTCCATCACACCGGCAGTTACTTAGGTATTATATACCATATCTGTAAAAATAGCAAGAGGAAAAATAGCAAAAAGCCTGGTGCTTTCCATTTGTTTTATTGCACACGAACATTTAGATCCCCGTTACCGCCAGTATCCTATGCGAATCAACTTCCATTTTCCCATGCCTTGAAGCATCCACCCGCATACAGCCTCAAGCTGTGTGCGGGTGGCTCATGGTTATCTGCAAAAAAGTTTATCCGCAAAGTCCATATAGCAGGACCAGTCCTCCAGACGCAGCCGGTGTGCTCCCTCATGCATATGGTAGCCGATTTTACCTTCGTGGTACATCTTTTTAGAACAGGAGTTTCATCCTCTGTAACAAAACCCTGCATGCCATACAGATCGTATACTTCGTTGGCCAAGCGGCAAGCTAAAAATTCACTGTCCGGATCTGCCCAGCTGTCCTCCTCAGCGCTGGATACATAAACAGCTCTGGGGGCCATCAACGCAAGCAGCATATGTTGGTCCACAGGCAGGTAGGCTTCTTTCCCGTTAAAACGGTGATAATTCCGGCAGAACCAGTCTGTGGAGTTAATGGAAGCTATCCTCTCCCCTATTTTCTCCCTGGAAATGGCCGCACCGCTGCAGCCGGAACAACTGGAAATTGTCAACGCCATCCGCTTGTCCGTAGCGCCGCACCACAAAGCAGTCTTACCGCCCCGGGAATGTCCCACAGCAATTAATTTCTTCCCATCGCAATCCGCATCTGTTTCCAGATAGTCGGCAACACGGCTCATGGCCCATGCCCACGCAGAGATAGTGGCCCAGGAAGCAGAGGTACGCTCCTCACGCCGCTCAAGCGCTGTAAAAATACCCTTGCGGTAATCCACCCGGGATGCAAAATCAAAATTCACATCATACATCTCATCGGGATAGATTTGGGTTGTCCGTACCACAGCAATGCCGTAACCACGGCCAATAATATCTTCAAACGGCACAATAGGATTGTCCAAGGATCTTTCCAAATCCATCACTGTCTCCTGCCCTTGAAGCTGGAGATAAATAAACATGGGCACTCTGCCATTGTATTCAGCAGGCAGATACACTGAAAAGAGGAAACTGTAATCCCGGAAAGATGCACGCACCTCTCTGCGTTTTATCCCTGGGACTACCTCCTTCTCCCATACCACTTCAAATTGCAAATCCACAGGCCGATTTACAGGACGTACACCATACACAAAATGAGAAAACAGAGCCAAAATTTCTTCCCTACGAATCCATTTCCAGTCTGAAACGGTTTCGATAGGCATACCGCTGATGCTTTTCAGCAGCGGAGGAACATTTCTGTCATCCATATCCATTCTCCTTTATGATTATGTCTTTATAACGGTGACAAACCCTATAAGCGGATTCAAGTCTTAGTGAAAGTATATCACCGGGACTGATGTATGTCCACAGATATTTCCGTACCATCCCATAAACGATCCTATGCTTTCAGCAACATTTTGACATTTCACAATTCTCTGCTATACTTGTAAAAAAGGAGGGAATACGATGGAACTTCTGTTTTGCCAACATGACGTGGTCGTCTGTGTAAAACCCGTGGGTCTGGATTCCGAGCATGATGTCCCAGTCTCTCTGTCTGAGCAGTTGGGCGGAGATATCTACCCTATCCACCGTCTTGATAAAAATGTAGGTGGTGTAATGATATTCGCCCGTACAAAGCAAGCAGCCGCATACCTGTCCCAATGTGTCCAGAACGGTGATCTGGTTAAAGAATACGTGGCACTGATCCACGGTCAACCTTCCGCTTGTGGCGATTGGGAGGACTTGCTGTTTAAAGACAGCCGAAAAAACAAAGTGTTCGTGGTGAACAAGCAGCGAGCCGGTGTAAAGAAGGCACGGCTTATCTATCAGGTGCTCTCTCCCGGCGAGAACACGCTGGTGCAGATCAGGCTTTATACCGGAAGAAGCCATCAGATCCGCGTCCAGTTTTCCAGTCGGGGGTTTCCCCTTGTGGGTGACCACAAGTATGGCAGCCGGGCGACTCAGACGGAACCTATGCTGTTTTCTTCCCGCATTACCTTTCCTTATCACGGACAGGTTTTAAGTTTCACCGCCCTACCCCACTGGTCAGATCTTCCTCTGAGGGATTGGTAAGTTTTTACCACGGGGTAACAACACCGCCTTTCTTCAAATACGGACGATATTCCCGGAATATCGCAAAAAAAGGTTGACTTTTTCGCTCCTATCCGATACAATAATGTGGCTGTTTGATTCGCTGCTATAGCTCAGCCGGTAGAGCGCATCCTTGGTAAGGATGAGGTCGCCAGTTCAAATCTGGCTAGCAGCTCCACAAAAAAGCCTAGAACCCCAACGGGTTTTAGGCTTTCTTCTTTTTTGCACCATATGGTGCCTACCCCAAAAACCGACACAGAAACCGACACGGCTTTATTTTTACATGCAAAAATCTACTATGATCGCCAACTATGATGTCAAAATGGGCACCTTCATATCGAGAGGAATGTTATGCAATAAAAGTAATTATCCCACCCTTGTCTTAACAAGCACGGGTGGGATAATTCTATATCTAAAAATCATAGGTTTTCCGGAAATCCTTAACTGTTTTTTTGTAGCGTTCCTGGTCTACGCAGTAGCCCATAGCATGGTCTGCGCTGTGAGCAAACAGCAACGGCTCTTTCATTGCTTTATTATTTACCAAGAAATTGCTCAGCTAATCCTAAAGGCAGTGAGCGAGAAGCTCACTGCCTTTAAAGGATAGATTCTTAGTAGTTTTCTGCCCGGACCTCGAAGAATGCCTGGGGGTGGGCACAGACAGGACATACCTCCGGTGCCTTCACACCCATGACCAGATGACCGCAGTTGCGGCACTCCCACAGGGTAACGCCGCTCTTTTCAAAGACGGCCTTTGCCTCCACATTGTGCAGCAGTTTCCGATAGCGCTCCTCATGGGTCTTCTCGATAGCGGCAACACCACGGAACTGCTCGGCCAGCTCATGGAAGCCCTCCTCGTCCGCATCACGGGCCATACGGTCATACATGTCTGTCCACTCGGAGTTTTCTCCCTCTGCAGCGTGCAGCAGGTTTTCTGCAGTATCGCCCAGCTCACCCAGCGCCTTAAACCAGAGTTTTGCGTGCTCCTTCTCATTTTCAGCAGTCTGCAGGAACAGGGCTGCGATCTGCTCATAGCCGGCCTTCTTAGCAACAGACGCAAAGTAGGTGTACTTGTTCCGAGCCTGGGACTCACCGGCAAAGGCATCCCACAAATTTTTCTCTGTCTTGGAGCCTGCAAAGGGATTCTTGGCAGGTGCTTCCTCTACCTTCACAAACTTATCTGCGCTTTGCTTGCAGAGCGGGCACTTAAAATCAGGGGTCATAGCACCTTCATGAACATAACCGCAAATACTGCATTTCCATTTTTCCATTTTCTTAGCCTCCGTTTTCTCATTAAACTGAATTGTTGTCAAAAGGGTTTCTACGGCATCCACCGGGACACCGGGATAGTTTCTGACTGTTTCCAGAAACGCTCTGGTGTTCGCGCTCTGGGGCAGCATAAAGCCTGCCTCTCTGCAAAGGTCCTCCGCCATCAGGCGGGAGGATCTTTCCACTGCGACACTCAGGGCATCCGGCAACTGCGAGGCAATGCCTTCTGCGGCAGCCTTGCTTTGAATCAGCACTCTCAGTGCCTCCACAACAGCTTCCTCCTTCGGCTGCTGGGGTGGCAGTGTTTTCGGCATCATGGAGATAGCACTAGAGGGACAGGCCTCTGCACATTTGCCGCAGCCGATGCATTTATTCGCATCAATAATACTGTTCTCTGTGTCTGTTGCGCCGGTAGGACACACATACAGGCACAAACAGTCCTTTGTGCAAAGACGAAGGTTTCTTACTGCATACTTTTCCGCCATATTTATGCCCTCCCTTCCATCTTGTCGAACTTCCAGCTGGGGACTTTGCAAACAGGGCACATCTCCGGTGCTGCATCGCCAACATAAACGAAGCCGCAGATACTGCATACATACACACCGGTGTTTTCCAGCATCCTGTCGCCCTCCGCTGCGTAACGGGTCAGCAGAGATTGGAGCATCCGGGTCACACGCTCGCTCCATACCTGACATCGCAGAGCGCCCCGATCCGGTTTTTCAGAAGCCGTCGCATTGGCGTAGGGATAGCCAACATTCAGATCCTGTTCCAGCTGCTTCAGCAGTTCCTGCACACCGGCTGACGGCATTGGCTCTGCCTTGGACTTGAAGAAATCCGCAAGCTGCCGGAATGCCTTTTCCTGCTCCGGAAGATACTGCTTTTCACAGCCTCTTGCCAGATTGGAGCAGATGATGCTCATTTCCATGGCGGAGAGTTCCTTCTCTACATAGGGCTTTTCTGTCGGCTGTACAGGAGAATCCTCCGCCGCAGCCTCCTTATGGCGAAAGGCGTCCTTGCTAGCACCGCACCAAGGGCATTTCCAATCAGACGGGAGATCCTCCCATTTTGTCCCTGGAGCAATGCCCGCCTCCGGTATTCCAGCTGATTCGTCATAGGTATACGAACAGATGGAGCATATCATTTGTTTCATAGGGTTTCCGCGCCTCCTCATTGATTTTATTTTATCTCTTATCAAGAGAGAATGACGGGTTTACAGATAGGAAAATGATCCGTATTATTGATCCATTCCGCAGCTATAAGCGCTTTCGATCAGCGCACGGTCATTGACCACCGCATCGTAGAAGCGGAAGCCACCGGAAAAGTTATAGGCGGTAAAACCGTTGCCTTCCAGAATGCGGCTGGCGATATAGCTGCGAAGGCCGCTCTGGCAGATCACATACACAGGCTTTCCGGGTTCGATCTCACCGATCCGCTCCCGCAGTTCATCCACAGGGATGTTTTGGAAGCCGTCGATATGACCCCGTTTATATTCGCCTGCTGTTCGGGTGTCCAGCAGTGTTACACTGCCGTCCCTGGGAAGCGCATCCGCATTTTTCAGATGCCACTGCTTCAAAATGCCCCGAGCAATATTGTCGATCATAAAACCTGCCATATTGACCGGATCCTTGGCAGAGGAATAGGGCGGCGCATAGGCTAGGTCCAGATCCTTTAGATCAGTTGCCTTTATTCCCGCATGAATGGCGGTAGCCAGCACATCGATGCGCTTATCTACACCATCGTAGCCCACGATCTGCGCGCCCAGCAGGCGGTAGGTTTCCTCTTCAAAAACCACCTTCATGGTCATCAGCTTGCCGCCGGGATAATAGCCTGCGTGGCTCATAGGAGACAGGATCACCGTATCCACATGGAGCCCTGCTTTCCAGGCGTTGGTCTCGTTAATGCCGGTGGTGGCTGCGGTCATATCAAAGACCTTGATCACGGAACTGCCTTGGCTGCCTAAGTACCGGCTGTCGCCGCCGCAGATATTGTCTGCGGCAATCCGTCCCTGCTTGTTGGCAGGGCCTGCCAGCGCGATCAATGCAGCCTCACCGGTGACATAGTGCTTTACCTGCACCGCATCACCAACAGCATAGATGTCGGGCACGGAGGTCTCCATCCGGTCATTGACCAAAATGCTGCCCTTCAGGCCAAGAGCCAAACCGGCATCTTTAGCAAGGCTGGATTCCGGGGTGACACCAATGGCAAGCACCACCATATCCGTATGGATGGCTTCTCTATTCTTCAGCAACACATTGATACCGCCGTCTTTCTCTTCAAAGCCCTCCACGCTGTAACCCAGTGCCAGTTTTACACCGTGCTTGCGAACCTCGCTGTGGATAAAGGAAGCCATATCCGCATCAAAGGGATTCATCAGCTGCTTAGGCCGCTGGACGATGGTTACATCTAACCCTAATTCCCGCAGATTCTCCGCTACTTCCAGACCGATAAAGCCTC
>JAZNIL010000022.1:0-9906 GCA_045577435.1 Faecousia sp.
GCGTACCGGTTTCGACGGGGGTGTGGAGGCAGGATAAGCGGGCGGTGGCGCCTGACCACCATAAAACGGGTACTTTAAAATTAACTGACAACACTAAGACTGTTGCCGTCGCTGCCTAAGCAGTGACCGTCTGAACCGGAGTGGCCACCGGCCGGGGAAGGCGTCGTTAAGGTGGCGTCCGTGAGGCGGGTAAGAGTTGCCCCGCCCACGCATCATGACTCTACTAAAGTGTCGCGTCTGTTACGTGCCGCGGCATGGAGGGAATGTTTAAATCGTAACTGCGCCCGGAGAAAGTCCTGTTAAAATGCTTTCGGACAGGGGTTCGACTCCCCTCGCCTCCACCAAAAACAAGCCACCCTTCGGGGTGGCTTTGTTTTTGGTGGGGGGGAAATGATTTAACACGAGGGGGGCATACCCTCAGCTACGCGCTAAGAGCCGCACTTCGTGCGGTTGCGCTCTCGCACAGCGCCTGCGGGCGCTAGCCCCCTCAAGCTCCCCCCATGCAGACTTGGGAGCTGGTTCTTCTGCAAGAAGGGAGTCGACCCCTCGCCTCCACCAAAATTAACTATTGGATATTTGATTTACTTGAATTTTAAGAGTTTTCGGAGCACAATGCTTTCAAAGTACAGAATAAAATCATGATTCTGCCTATAAAAGATGAACAGTTGCAAATTTTGCAACTGTTCATCTTTTATATTGATTCAAGCAGCGTCCTTCCGTCGTCACCGTTCCGTGGCTTGAGGAGCCCCAGCCGCCCTTAAGCGAGAAGGGCGGATATTTTCCGTATGGAGGCTATTCCTGATCGTAAACCTCGATCTCCTTTATGGTCATGTCTCTGCCGGCGATGGGTGTGAGTTTTTCTCCGTTGCAGGCAGGACAGCGCAACATAGTGTTGACCGGACGGAATTCTTTGCGGCAGTCTTCACACCTTGCTAGGCCCGGGGCCATTTCGATGGCAAGCTCTGTTTTCTCAAAGGGTGTACCTGCGGCAACAGCCTCATAGCACTCCTCAAGAAATCTCGGCACGACTCCCGATAGTTCGCCGACCTCAATGGTGATCTTACGTACAGGGCCAAGCTGCTGCTCCTGTCGGATGCGCTCTACCGTTTTCAGTACTGCATCCATCAAACCCATTTCATGCATAGGCTTATTCCTTCGAGAAAGGCTTCGCGGCAGCGCGGCCAACTTTCTTCACCAGATGCTCGGCGACCTTGATGGGCATGGTTTCAAAAGCGCCTGCGTGCCAATCACGAACCTTAACCAGCTTGATGGCATCAAACTTGCATTTGGTGGTGCATACACCGCAGCCGATACACAGGTAGCTGTCAACCTTCGTTGCGCCGCAGCCAAGGCAACGTGCGGTTTCTTTCTTTACCTGTTCCTCGGTGAAGGTGAGTCTTGCATCGCCGAAAGACTTGCGCTTTGCCTCATTGTAGCCAGGCAGCTGTCTGCTTCCGTGGTCAAAGCTGTCCTCAGGCACAAGGGCGTTTTTCTTATCCAATGCGCGGTATACTCTGCGGTCGCGGCCGTAGGTGAGTGTCTGTCCTTCGTGCACGATTCTGTGCAGGGAGATGGCAGCCTCCTTACCGGCGGCAATAGCATCAATCACGAACTTCTGTCCGGTGTATGCATCGCCGCCCACGAAAATGTCCTTCTCAGCGGTCTGATAGGTGAGGG
This sequence comes from Faecousia sp., assembly GCA_045577435.1. Taxonomy (GTDB): domain Bacteria; phylum Bacillota; class Clostridia; order Oscillospirales; family Oscillospiraceae; genus Faecousia. Next base: position 1,678 of record JAZNIL010000022.1, read on the forward strand.
GGTCAGCCTCGGCAAGGCCGCGCTTATTAAGCTGCACAGCGGTGCCGGTAAGGAGCGTGCCCCAGTCTGCCTTCTGACCGATGCAGTACATAACATAGTCCGCTTTGGCGAACTCGGTGGTGTCATCGTCAAATGTGGGAGCGAATCTGCCCTCGCCATCCTGGACGGAAAGGCACTTTCGGAAGTTTACACCAACGGTCTTGCCGTTTTCAGTGACGATCTCGGTCTGTCCCCAGCCGGCACGAATGACGATGCCGTCGTGTTCGCACTCGGAGCGGTCTTCTTCACCACAGGGCATTTTGTCATAGGACTCAAGACAGTACATGGTGACGGAGTCTGCGCCGCAGCGTACGGCAGTGCGGGCCACGTCGCAGGCGATGTTGCCGCCGCCGATCACCACCACATTGCCGTTAAGCTGCTGCTGCCCTTCGAGATTTACCTTTTTGGTAAAGTCAATGCCGGCCATTACGCCTTCTGCATCAGCGCCGGGAACATCGAGCTTGCCGCCGGACTGGAGGCCGATGGCAAGATAGAAGCCCTTGTAACCCTGCTTACGAAGCTGGGGGATGGTAATGTCCTTACCCACCTCAACGCCGCACTTGAACTCTACACCCATCTCGACGAGGATGTCAATTTCAGCTTGGATCACATCCTTTTCCAGACGGAAGTTGGGGATGCCGTTCATCATCATTCCACCGGGGCGTGCCGCCTTGTCAAATACCGTGGGCTTATAGCCCTTAGCGGCAAGGAAGTATGCACAGGTCATACCTGCGGGACCGGCGCCGATGATGGCAATCTTCTCTTCATAGGGGCGACCGATCTGATTGACCATAGGGGGGACGAAGCGGGTCTCCGCGTTCAAATCGTGATCGGCGATGAAGCGCTTGACTTCGTCGATTGCCACGGCTTCGTCAATGCTGCCGCGTGTACATTCGGTTTCGCAGCGATGGTTGCAGATACGACCACATACAGCAGGGAAGGGGTTCTCGCGCTTGATCAGCTCAAGGGCATCGGTGTAGCGGCCCTCGGCGGCAAGACGCAGGTAGCCCTGTACCGCAATATGTGCCGGGCATGCGGTTTTACACGGAGCCGTACCGGTGGCAAGGGTGTCCTCTCTGTTTTCGCGGTAATCCGGATTCCAGTTGCGTTTGCTCCACACAAGGGAGTTGGACATTTTTTTGTACTGCTCGGGCTGGGCAAGGGGTTCCTTGGTACAAAGCTTCTGGCCAAGCTTAAGGGCGTTGGCCTGGCAGTTTTCCACACACATGCCGCAGGCAACGCACTTGGTTTCGTCGATACGCGCCTCAAAATTGGAACGGATTGCATCGCGGGCACCGAACATCAGACCGGCTCTCAGACCAAAGCAGGAGCAGCCGCAGCAGTTACAGATCGCGGCGCTGTCGCCCACTTCTTCAATGTTGGGAAGGTTATGGACAAGTCCATTGTCCTCGGCGCGCTTGAGGATCTCCAAAGCCTCTTCGCGTGTGATTTCTCTCGCGCGTCCGGTACGGATGAAGTGTTCAGCGCCTTTTCCCATCTGGATGCACATATCCTCTTCCAGATGGCCGCAGCCCTGATCCAATACGCGGCGGGTAGCGCGGCAGGAGCAGGGAGCCACAGAGAAGCGGTCGTATTTATTCAGGTAGCAGCTTATACGCTCGTCATCGGTAACACCCTCGACACCCTCCAGGGCACTTTCCACAGGGGCAACGCGCATAAGGCCGTAGCCATCGGGGAGCATGGGCGCGATTTTGGCGATTCTTGTGCGGGTGTATTCTTCAAATGCGCGGGCGACTTCGGGATGAGCCTCCAGCAGTTCCTTGTTGTTGACCAGCATCTCCAGTATGCCGGGGGCATAAATCTGCACATAGTAGCAATCTTGCCCGAACTCTTCTTCATACGTACAGCGGAATACGCCGATCCAGGCAAGGCGATCGGCGATACGCTTGGTTTCTTCTATGCTCTTGCCTGTTTTTTTGGCAAGGTATTCCACGGTGCGGTTTTTTCTAAGGCCTGCAGCAAGAGCTACCTCTGCCTCCTCATCGGTCAGTATATCCGCAAGAGAGTAATACTCGGGGGCGTTTTCATCGATTTTGTTTACAACGCCGCTAATTCCGCCAACCATCTTGGCCAGTTGCACGATTTTGGGTCTCAGCTTACTCATGATGATCTCCTTTCGATTTTGTGCTGTCATAACAAGGCGCATGAGAGGTGTAAAGGTTCAAGCGCCGTATCAGATGCGTTTTGAGCGCGCGAAAACAAGGGCGGCAATCCTTCTGTCTAAAAAGGAATGTCCCCCTCGGGTCAGCGTTTGCACAAAGCGGTGCACAATATGGAGATGCGTATTCGGATAACGACCTTGGGAAAGTCGTTTATTGCGTACAGTATATACTATGTGTTGGAATAATGCAATAGTAAACAGCGGCAAGACTGCAAAAAACTGTTAATACTTGACAAAAAGAGCCAAATCATATATAATGTAAATTGTCAGTCAGACTGACAATTTGCGTACGTGCTAAGAAAACAATGATTTCATCAGGAAAAAATATGGAAAACAGATTGTATACAGCCCGAAAGGAAGAGAATATTTCGCGGGTCGTCACCCATGCCCTTACTTGTTTTGTGGATAAGGGTATTGATGCTGCCAAGGTTTCGGACATTGCGAAAATGGCCGGACTTACCGAGCGCAGCGTTTTTCGTTATTTCGAAAGCAAGTCCGATCTGGTATTGGAAACCGCCCTGTTGTTCTGGCGCAAGGTCATGGAGCAGGCAACGCTTGTCTGCCGTGATAGGCAAGCGGGAAAGTTAGGTGCGGATCGTATCTATGCGGTGCTGCTGGCCTATGCCGAGATCCTTTTCACCAGCCGCCAGGAGCTGGTGTTTGTTCATGAGGCTGAGGCATATCTCAAGCGCAACGGAAAATCTTCGCTGGTAAAAGGCAAGCCCCCTGCCCCCTTTAAGGACAGGCAAGGCCCGCTTGCGGAGGCGATTTATATGGGCATTGAGGACGGCAGCGTTAGAGCCGATGATGATATTGCGAATCTGTATTACAACACCTACGATTCGCTGCTGGGCCTTATGCAGAAGATGGCCATAGATGAAGAGCGTGACACCGAGGAAAACATGCGGCGAAGAGTCACCGGATTCTGCAAAATACTTGCAGACGCATACCGCAGTAAATCGTGAACTTTGGGGAGGAGTTCCCCAGATCATAACGGAAAAGCAGGGGAGGTGAGAGAAGGGGACAGCCTCAGCACAACAGCTTAGCAGAACTATAGAGTGTTTGTTATTCGGAAATCAAAATTGGGAAATCAACAAATACATAAAGGAGAGAGAAAAATGGAACAGTTACAGATTAAAAACAAGGGTTCGGAAGTGTTTTTTAAGTGGATCATGTTCACTGCCGCTATCACCGGAATGGCAATCATTTCCGCTTTCTACCCCATTCATGCAAATATTCCTCTCGTAGTCATTCCGTCCATACTGGTACTTATCTTTGCCAAGCCGGTATTCTTTGAAAAACTTAAGCTGATAACGCTGCTTACAATGCGTATTCTTAACGTATTTGCTGCGATGCTGCTGTTCAACCCTCAGGTATATGTTGATATTGTTATGCTTATGCTTATCGTCAACATTCTTGAGGCGACCTTTACCGACCTTTTCCGCTATAAGAAGATCTTCAACGGTATCTCCGGTATCGCCCTGGCAGTCGGCGTCATCACCCTCAGAGGTGTGTGGGTTTTCGATGCACCGATCGGTGACTACTATTTGACCAACGGCGTTCTGCCTGCCATCACCATCATGTATGCCCTTGCCTACACCCTGTGGAACTGGATTTTCGTCACCAACGAGTTCTCCTCCTCTGTGGCGCTCATGCATGTGGGCTTCCTGGGTGCGCCCCTGATCGGCTCGGTTTGCACACTGGGTTTGGGTCAGTTTGGCGGTATCGGTATGTGGCTGCTGCTCAGAGCGATCTCCCTCTCCATCGGCGGCTGGCTGCAGATCGGTGCAAAGGACTGGTTCGAGCGTGAATTCTTCTTTGAGAAGTTCGACCGTTTCGTGAAGTGGACGAAGAAAACGAGCGTACAGGTCGTGTGCATGATCATCAATCTGGCGCTTATTGCCGCCTGTATTATCCTCATGGTGAAGAACGGCGGCATCAACTTTACCTTCGCACCCCTCTTCCTGTCCTGATAATTGATAACCTGAAAGGAAATTATGCAATGGAGCAATATGATGTAATCGTAATCGGCGCGGGAAACGGCGGTCTTGCCGCTGCTGCTACCCTTGCCGAAAAGGGTAAGCGTGTTATCCTGTTTGAAAGACACAATATCCCCGGCGGCTGCGGCAGCAGTTTCAGAAGAGGCCGCTTTGAGTTTGAAATTGCGCTGCATCAGCTCTCCCATATGGGCACCCCGGAGAATCCCGGCCCCCTCAGAGAGCAGTTCGCCCGCTACGGTATCCTCGATGAAATCGACTGGATCGAGATAAAGGAACTGTTCCGGGTTAACTTCCCCGACGGAACCGGCGTAAGCCTGCCGGCCGACAGGGAGAAGTGCGTGGCACATCTTTGCAAGGAGTTCCCTGCAGAGGCGGAAGCCATCAAGGAGTACTTTAAGGTAGTGTACGATTTCTGCGATGAGTCCACCGCCTTCGCCGCCCAGAGCGCAAAGAGCACCGGTGAACCCGGTGCCCTCAAGAAGCTGATCATGAAGACCGGCTTCCCCCGTATTTATCCCACCCTTGCCAAGTATGCCCTCAAGAGCACACAGGAGGTGTTGGATGAATTCTTCAAGGATCCCAAGCTGCAGTTGGCGCTGAGCGCATACTGGTGCTTCATGGGTATGCCTCCCGAGAGATTCCCCTTTGCGATCCTTGCAAAGTGCACCTACTTCTACACCGAGACAAAGCCTCACTACCTGCGCGGTACCTCTATGATGATGAACCAGGCCATCATGGAAGCCATTGGCCGCATGGGCGGCGTTGTGCGGCTCAACTGCGGCGTAAAGCGCATCGTGCTGGAAAACGGCGCAGCTGTCGGCGTTGTGGATGAAAACGGCGTTGAATACAGAGCCAAGAAGATCATCTCCAACATCTCGCCTCTGGCCACATACGGTGCACTGCTCGCCCCCGAGGAAGTACCCGAAAGCGCAAGGGAGTACCTTAAACCGTACACCGTGGGTATTTCCGCCCTTACCTGCTTTATCGGCCTTGACTGCACGCCCGAGGAAATCGGTTTCACCACATCCTTTACCCTCAACTATGAGAGCCTGGATGCAAACAAGGACTTCCGTGATGCCTACCAGCTGCTGCCGGATCATGATCCCCTTGTTGCCACCTGCTATACCGTTGACGATCCCAGCGTATCGCCTCCCGGCACCAGCATCATTACTGCCGGTACCCTCAAATACAGTGCTGAATGGGAAAAGCTCACTCCGGAACAGTATTACGAGATGAAGTACGAGGCGGGCCGTCGCATTGTGGCAAGACTGGAGAAGATGTATCCCGGCTTTACCGAGCATATTGAGGAGATGGAGATCGCCACGCCTCTGACCCATATGCGCTATCTCAATCATCCCGGCGGAGCCATTTACGGCTATGAGCAGGACCGTATGCAGTCTGTGTTCTTCTTCCCCGCAGAGAGCAAGATCCCCAATTTGGAGTTTGCCAGTGGCTGGGTGACTTCCTGTGGCTTCGGCCCGAACTATCAATACGCAGACGGCGTAGCTTCAAAGATTGCTGCGGAGGTGTAATATGGCTAAGACAATTAAAGAAACCCTGCTGGGTACATTGGTTCACGGCGAAGAAATTCTGGAGAGCATTCGTGTCAGCAGAAGCATCTCTCAGGATAAAATCCCCGTCGGCAACATTGCCGACAAGAAGGTAGCCGCGCTGCATCCCGAGAGACTGTCTCTGGTTGTGGCAGACGTTGTGGATACCGGCAAGAATGCAAGAATTATCCGCTTTGCCGGTGCCGACGGATATCTTCCTCCCTTTGAGGCAGGCCAGTATATCAATATCTTTACCGAGATCGATGGCGTGCGTACCAGCCGCCCCTACAGCATTTCTTCCTCCCCCCGTCAGAGGGCGTATTACGAGATCACCGTTGCCCGTACCGCAGAGGGGTTTGTTTCCGATTACATGATAGACAAGGTGCAGATCGGCGACCGCTTCAGTGCCAACGGCCCTGCCGGCGTGTTCCGCTATCAGCCTGTGTTCCACAGCAAGAAGTCCCTGTATTTTGCCGGTGGCAGCGGTATCACGCCTTTTATGAGCATGATCCGCGAGGTGCTGGAAGCTGCGCTGGACAGAGACATCGTGCTGCTTTACGGCAGCCGCACCCCCGAGGCCGCGCTGTATCACGATGAGCTCGCAGCCTATGCGGAAAAGTATCCCAACTTCAAGTATCATTTGGTGATTTCCGAGCCTGCTGAAGGCTGGCAGGGAGAAACAGGATTTATCAATGCCGGTCTCATTGCCAGACTGGTGCCGGACTATGCCGAGCGAACCGCGTATATTTGCGGTCCCCAGGTGATGAACGACTTCTGCAAGAAGGAACTTGAGAGTATGGGAGTTCCCGCCAAGCGTATTCGCAGGGAGATGTTCGGTGCAAGAAAGGATATCCAGAACGAGCCTGGCTGGCCTGAAGGACTTACGGGCAATGAGGTGTTCCGCCTTACCGTCGGGGATCGGGTGATCGATGCCAGATCCGGCGAGTCCATTCTCACCGCCCTGGAGCGTGCAGGTGTCCGTGTGAACGTATGCTGCCGCAGCGGTGAGTGCAGTCTGTGCAGAGTCAAGCTGGTTTCCGGCAATGTGTTCCTTGCAAGAGGTATGCTGCGCCGCTATGCCGACGAGCAGTATGGATACATCCACTCCTGCAAGGCGTACCCCATCGGCGATGTGGTGATTCAGCTGTAAAGCTGATGTTGAAAGGATGAAATTATGGGATTTTTCTTTGAAGGTTATACCGTTGCAACTGTACTGGGATTTCTCGCCCTTACGGCTGCTCTGGTGGTATTGAATGAACTGACCCGCCGCAGCAAGATTTTCTCAATACTTATGTATTGTGTCCTGCCCGTAGTGCTGGTGGTACTGATCGCTATGGATGTGGTCGGCAGCCCCTCCAGCAAAACATGGTTCGGCGTAATAAAGACCTACTCCGCCCTTGCAGGTGTTATCGGATTTATGCTGATCCGCTATACCAAGCTGGGCAACAAAAAGTTCGCATGGTATTTCCCTGTGGCAATTCTCGGCATCAATATTCTTGAGGCTATCTATCGCGACTATGAAGTATTTGCAAACTTTAAGACGATGACCGTTGATGCCGCCGGCATTGTACAGCTGGGTGGTCCCTGGAACCTGATGAATGCCCTTGCAGGCGTGTTCCTGCTGCTGACCATGACCGGCTGGGTGGGTATCAAGGTTGCAAATACCAAGTCCCGTGACATGGTTTGGGCAGATCAGCTTTGGTTTTGGATCATTGCCTATGATCTGTGGAATATGGCGTACTGCTACAACTGCATTTCCACCCGTGCCATGTATGCCGGCTTTGCACTGCTGGTTTCCTGCACTGTTGCCGAGTTCTTCATCAAACGCGGCATCTGGCTGCAGCACCGCGCACAGACACTTGCTCTGTTCGGAATGTTCTCCCTGGCTGTGGATTATCAGGCTATGCCCGTGTTCTCCATTACCGCCACTTACAATCCCACTGCATGGACTGTGCTGAGTGCCCTTGCACTCATCGTCAACGTAGCGGTATTTGTATATGAGGTTTGCGTCATCGTCAAGACAAAGCGCAATCCCCTCAAGAAGGAAATGTTCACGCATCTGCCCGCTTATCGCAAGAACCTTGAGGCAAACGGCCTGAGAGCAGAATAATGCAACATAGCCATCAATCACAGATACACAGATAAAGAGTCAGCCCTATTATTTTTAATCGGAGTGGCGCAGCGAGAGCGGTGCCACTCCGGTTTTTGTTTTGCTGCGTTTATGTGGGGAAATTAACTTTAATAATGAGGTGATAGGGGGATTTTTTTGTCTGTGGGAAAGATCTCTAAATATCAAAATGTGGAAAGGCATACCCTTCCACATTTAAACATAAAAAAGATTTTGTTGAATCGAGGGGAGGTTTGATCTTCACCATAGCGCATTGACAATGTAAATTGACAAAGTAAACTTCACCATTTACACCATTTTTCGATGAAAATATTTTAATACGAAAATTCA
>JAZNIL010000023.1:0-18737 GCA_045577435.1 Faecousia sp.
ATCTTGCGGGACAAGTGCCTCTAAATCTACGATAATTGCTTCGCTTCTTGCATCTTTTCTCCATTGTTCCATAATAACACCCCCGTTTCCTTTATTATACCAGAAATGGGGGCGTATTGGAAGTTTTTTGACAGACTGAAACCCGTTAAGGGTGTGTGTTGTTACTTTATACAAAGAGTGGAATCGAACCTATCTAAATGGAACTGTCCAGTGGACAGTTCCTGCTACCAGTTCAAAAACTGGTGGCTGCAATTATTTTTCTTCCTTATGGAAGAGAATCTTCTGGGATACTACGGCTCACTCTCAGCGGTATCATCCTCCACCAACCGTGTCTTGCCCAGCTTTACTGTGTGGAAATAGGTCATGGTCAAAGCACTGCACAACAACCAGCCTGCGGGGTAACTCATGGCAATTGGTATAATATCGTTGCACATCCTGGACATGACAAACAGATAGACTTGACGGAACACCACAAATGTGGATAGCATGATTATCATAGGGGCACGGCTGTTGCCGGCACCCCTAAGGGCACCTGCATAGATTTGGTTGAAGCAGCACAGTACATAGAAAGGACTGAGCCAGCGCAGCAGCAGGGTGCCATATTCTACAACTTCAGGTTTGTCATTGAAAAAGGCAACAATGGGCGCTGCAAAAATAATGACCGGAATCATCATGATCACGGTTGCTGTTACTGCGGTAGCCAGGGCAAGTTTGACACCTTTTTGGGCGCGGGAAACAAGATTTCTTCCCAGATTCTGCCCAACAAAGGTAGTTGAAGCCAGTGCGATGGACTGCATAGGCAGGAACAGAAGCTGGTCCACCTTTGCATAAGTTGTCCAGCCGGACATGCAGTTGTCGCCGAAGTAATTGATATAAGACTGTACAAATATGTTGGAGAATGCTGTAATTGCCATCTGGATCGCAGCAGGGATGCCCACAGAGAAGATTTTTCTCAGCATACCCCAGTGAATACGCAGCTTACGCAGGGAAAGCTTAATGCATTCGTCGGTTCTAATCAGGGTTATGATAATGAGTACCGCGGAGGTACATTGGGATAGAACTGTGGCAAGGGCCACACCCTCAACACCCATCTTAAACTGCAGGACGAACAAAAGATCCAGTGCGGTGTTCATAAGGGCACATACAACAAGGAAGTAGAAGGGTCTTTTGGAATCACCCACTGCCCGCAGAATACCGGCACCCATATTATACAGCATGAGGCCAAGAATACCTGAAAAATAGATAGTAAGGTATGCTGTGGATTCGGGCAGCACATTGTCCGGTGTTTTCATCAACCGCAGCATATACGGCGTCATAAACAGTCCCAAACAGGTGAAGATCACGCCCAGCACAAGGGTCATCACAACAGCGGTATGTACGGTTTTTCCCACATCTTCATAACGTCTTGCGCCATAGTACTGGCTGATTACCACACCTGCGCCGGATGACAGACCCAAAAAGAAACCAATCAGCATATTCACGATTGGGCCAACGGAACCCACAGCCGCATAGGCTTCGTTGCTGACAAACCGTCCAACCACCCATGTATCTACAGTGTTATACAGCTGCTGAAAAATATTTCCGATCAGCAACGGAAACGCAAATAGCAGGATATGGCGCAGAATATTACCTTCTGTCATGTCCACATCTTTGCCGTGTTTGTGTGCTTTATGCAAGACGTGGTGGTGATGTTTTTCTGGCATGAAATTACCTTCTTCCAATTGGTGATGGTCAGTCAAATAAAAACGTTTCAAGCGCTTGGGTGTTATAAAAAGTATAATCACAAAGTCCGCTCATTTCCCGGGTAATATCCGGATACTCCCGCTTTCCCCATGCTGCGAAAGCGATTTCTACACCGGCGGCGCGGCTCATCTCACAGGCAGGCTTCAAATCGTCCACTACAAGCAGTTCCTTCTGAGTAAAACCATAGGTGCGCATAATGTGTTCCAGGGGATGTGGGCTGGGTTTTCGTTGATGCGCGGGAAGATCCCAGCCGTAAATCGCGTCCGGGAGAACGCCAAAATGGGTTCGGTAATCTCTGGTGATATTTTCGGCGCTGGAGTGGGATACCACACAGATCATGCCGCCCTCAGCTTTTTGCCGGTGTATGATCCTATCAATGCCGGCAAACGGGGCGGGGATGTGGGTGCGGATATGTTCTTTCCAGCCGTTGTACTCATCTACCAGTTCCTGGACGGTAAAATTGTATTTTTCCCGGCACATGCCCGCAAAGCCGGGGGAGTAACAGCCTTGGGTGTACTCTTGTAATGTGATGGTTTGGCCAGGTCGGAACTGGTCAAGAATATAGCAGAAATATGGGTAGTTAATTGTGGTTTCGCTTTGCACCACTGTATCATCATGATCCAAAACAAGGCACGGATATTTAAGCATAATCTCAAGCCCCCCCCTTCGTTCCATTGAATTATAACAAAAACTGGCAGATAGGGCAACCTAAATTTATACTTGATAAATTAGAACAAATGTACTATAATGTGTGTAAAGGAAGGTGAACAGGGGATGGACAACAACATTCGTCCGGTGGACGTAATCTGTGTGTGCAGCGCCGATGGCAGTATCCGTCCTCTGCGGTTTCGGATGGAGGATGAAAATCATCAGCTTTTACGGGTAGATATCGACAAGGTCATCAGCAGCAGGGCCATCCAATATGTGGGGATCGAGGCGCAGGTGTTTTTGTGTCAAGCTATAGTCAATGAGAAAAAATGGCTGTTTGAACTGCGCTATACCATACGCAGCCACAGCTGGTGCTTACTGAGAAAGGTGCAGTGATGGACAGAGTTATTTTTCATGTGGATGTGAACAGTGCGTTCTTATCCTGGTCAGCGGCTTATCGCAAGCATGTGTTGCAGGAGTCAGTTGATCTGCGGGATGTGCCGTCGGTGGTTGCGGGGGATAAGGAATCCAGACACAGTATTATCTTGGCGAAAAGTACACCCGCAAAAAAGAAAGGAATTCAAACAGGGGAGCCGCTGTTTAGGGCAAGAGAAAAATGTCCAGACCTGGTGGTGGTTCAGCCGGACTATGCTTTATATGTGGAGGCAAGCCGGCATTTTGTGGATATCTTGCGCCAGTTCAGTCCTGATGTGGAGCAGTATTCCATCGACGAGGCGTGGGTGGACATGACCGGTACAGAGCGAATGTACGGCTCTGCCAGACTGGCGGCGGAACAAATGCGGCAGAGAATTTGGGAAGAATTGGGTTTTACGGTGAACGTGGGGATCTCCAGCAATAAACTCCTTGCGAAGATGGCGGGGGATCTGCAAAAGCCCAATAAGGTCAACACTCTCTTCCCAGAGGAAATGGAAAAAAAGATGTGGCCGCTTCCGGTGCGGGAACTGTTTTTGGTGGGCAGCGCCACACAGAAAAAGCTGGAGCGTATGGGAATCTATACCATTGGAGATCTGGCTGGGGCGGAGCTTGGCCTGCTGAAAAGACGGTTAGGCAAGCATGGGGAAACCATCTGGAATTTTGCCAACGGACGTAATGCGGATATGGTAACGCCGGAGCCGACAGAGAACAAAGGCTACGGAAACTCTGTGACCACAGCCCAGGATGTGGGCACTTCCCAGCAGGCCTATCAGGTACTGCTGAGTCTTTGTGAAACGGTGGCGATGCGTATGCGTAAGGACGGAAAATGCGGAAGCTGCGTATCGGTCCATTTACGTACCTTTGAATTTCACCACTATTCCCACCAGACTTTGCTGCATGGAGCTACAAATATTACCTCCCATTTGTTCCGGACGGCCTGCCGGGTGTTTGACGAGGCGTGGGACGGAGAAACGCCTTTACGGCAACTGGGGGTGCAGGTAACCCGCCTGTCCGGAGAGCCGTACCAGCAGTTTGATTTTTTCTCCGGCGTATCCGCGGTGCAGTACGAAAAGAAACTCCGTCTGGATGAGACAATAGATTCTCTGCGGGACAGATTTGGTGAGGAAATTATCCGCAGGGCAAAATTTGCCCGGGATTCCCAGCAGCACATGTGCGGCGGCCTGCATAAAACCCGCCGGAACGGTGTAACAAAACCTATCCCAAAGGAATTTTAAGGTGGAAAAATTATACTAAATGCTGTATAATCATACTATCTGGAAAGTTGGAGGGAGTATAGTGAAGCCGGTCGTTACTTTCTATCGGGGAGATCCGAAAAACGCGCCTAAGATCACACAGGGTGCTCGTCTTGGTGCCAATGCCATGATTACCTGTAGAGGAAAGCTGCTCCTGGAGAAACGGCGGGACAGCAACACCTGGGGACTGGTGGGCGGAGGAGTAAAAAGGATGGAGTCAGAGCGGCAGGCGATCGTCCGGGAAGTGTATGAGGAACTGGGTCTGCGTATCCCGGCGGAGAAGTTTAAAAAGCTGGGTGTTTACGGCGAACCGGGCCGAATTGCGGCATACCGGGACGGAAGCATTTGGCGTATGGTAATCGTTGTGTTCGGTCTGGAACTGGAGGAGGAGCCGGAAATGGTCATAAGCGCCGAATCCAGGGAGCTTCGCTTTTTTACAAAGGAAGAGCTTAAGGATATCCAGATCGTGGTTACACACAGCGATATTGTGGAAGATTGGTTTATAGGAAAATAAGGAAGAAGGGGCTGTTGCAAAATAAAACAACAGCCCCTAAATGATATAAGCGTCAACATCCCGTGAATGTAGGGGCGGCTGCCCCTACAAATTCTAACGAAAATTTGGGTGTTTTGCAACAGTCCTTTCCGTTTTGTGTCCACTATGTAAAGAATATGTGAAAAAATATGCAAAATAATCAAAATATACTTGTATATTTGCATAAACTATGATAATATACAGAACAATGGTTTTTCTAAAGTGGATAATATTGGGGAAGGCATACTTTAGAAAGGGCGGAACTGCCAAACCTCTATAAGAAATAGATTAGTTAGGTCGTGAGACTTATGTTAGATAGTATACAGGGCCACCAGGATCTGGTTGGGCTATCAGCAGTACAGAGATCCCAGCTATGCCGGGAGATCCGGGAATATTTGGTGCAGAATATTTCCAAAACCGGTGGACACGTGTCGTCAAATCTGGGGGTTGTTGAGCTTACTGTGGCTGTGGAGACAGTGTTTGACACAGTAAAAGACCGTTTGGTGTTTGATGTGGGCCATCAATCCTATGTTCACAAAATTCTCACCGGACGGCAAGCGGACTTTGCCACATTGCGGCAATTTGGCGGATTAGCAGGTTTTCCAAAACCCTCCGAGAGCATTACAGATTCCTTTACAGCCGGCCATGCGTCTACCTCTGTATCGATTGCTCTGGGAATGGCCCGGGCCAGAACTCTGCAAAAAGAGGATTACAGTGTGGTTGTCTTGATTGGTGACGGCGCGGCTACCGGCGGCACAGCCTTTGAAGGGCTCAACGATGCGGCGGTAAGCGGAGAACCGGTCATTATTATCCTCAATGACAATGCCCTTTCTATTGACAGAAATGTGGGTGGTATGGCATCCCACCTTCAGCAGCTGCGCACCAAGGAACGTTATCTTGGCATGAAGGAGAAGTACAGAAACACCCTGTTCCGGATTCCCGGTGGCCGATCTATTTATACTTTTACAAGGAGTATCAAGGACAGAATCCGCAGGATGCTTATTCCTACCACAATTTTTGAGAGTATGGGCTTTACCTATCTTGGCCCAGTGGACGGACACGATACGGAACATCTGATCAATTTGCTCCGCATCGCCAAAGCCATGAGGCGACCTGTGGTGCTGCATGTTATAACCCAGAAGGGTAGAGGCTATGGTCCCGCAGAGGAGCACCCCAAACTCTTCCATGGTATTGGAAAGTTTGATCCGGAAACAGGAGAACCTTTTAAGAAAAATGCGCCCACTTTCTCCGAGTCTTTTGGAAGAACAATGGTGCAGTTGGCAAGTGAAAATGATAAGATCTGTGCCATCACGGCAGCTATGCCTGGCGGTACTGGCCTTCTGGAATTTAAAAGCAGGTTTTCAAATCGCTTGTTTGATGTGGGTATTGCGGAGGAGCATGCTGTTTCCATGGCCGGCGGCCTGGCAAAACAGGGGATGATTCCTGTTGTAGCCATCTATTCTACATTCCTCCAGCGAGCTTATGATATGCTGCTGCAGGATATATGTATGCAGAAACTTCACGTAGTTTTTGCTGTGGACAGAGCCGGTTTGGTGGGGGAAGATGGAGAGACACACCATGGAATATACGATGTAGGTTTTCTGCGGCATTGCCCCGGCATGAAGGTACTGTGTCCAGGTTCGATGGCGGAACAAAGGGACATGCTGTGCTGGGCGGTAAAGCAGCAGGACGGACCTGTGGCGATCCGTTATCCCAGAGGCGGTGACCGGGGTTATACAGGCTCTGCCTGGGATGGAAAGAATATGCTCTGCTGCCATCGCCGGGGTGAGGACGTTACCATTGTTACCTACGGAACAATGGTGGAAAACGCTATGGATGCGGCAGCAATTGCCGAAGAACATGGCATCCGCACAGGTGTCATAAGACTACTGACAGTAACTGAGGTATCTGCTGAGGAACTTTCCCCGGAACTGCCTGAAGGTAGCTGTGTTGTATTTGCAGAGGAGGTCAGTGGTGCTTGTGCCGTTGCCGGGCAGTTTGCATGGGAATTGAAGTGTTTGCGCCCGGATCTGCGGATTGACTGTGTCAATTTGGGAGAAGGGTATGTGCAGCATGGAGATGTTGCGACTCTTTACGAACACTATGGCTTAAGCGCCAAAAAACTGGCGTGTCATATTCAGGAGGTACACCAAAGTGAAAATTAAAAAGAGATTGGATGTGCTTCTTGTGGAACAGGGGCATGCACAGACACGTACAAAAGCACAGGCCATTATTATGAGTGGCCTTGTGTATGTGGATGGGCAAAAAGCGGACAAACCGGGAATTTCTTACCCGGAAACCGTACAGCTGGAGGTACGCACCGGAGGATGTCCCTATGTAAGCCGTGGCGGTCTGAAACTGGAAAAGGCACTTAGGGATTTCGGTGTAGATCCTACCGGGTTCGTTTGCAGTGATTCCGGTGCATCCACAGGCGGCTTTACAGACTGTCTGTTACAGCAAGGTGCCAGCAAGGTTTTTGCCATCGATGTTGGGTACGGTCAGTTGGATTGGAAGATCCGCTCGGATCCCAGAGTCGTGGTGATGGAGCGTACAAATGTGCGCTACGTAACACTTGAGCAGTTGGGAGAACCGCTGGATCTGTCCGTAGTAGACGTGAGTTTTATTTCCTTAAGGATCGTTTTGCCTGTCATTAAAACCTTCTTAAAGCCGGACAAGGGGCAGGTATTGTGCCTGATAAAGCCCCAATTTGAAGCAGGGAAGGAGAAGGTGGGCAAAAAGGGCGTTGTGCGTGACCCCGCAATTCACAAAGAGGTGCTGGATGATTTTGTGGCCCTGACAAAAGAAATTGGCTTCAGGATTCTTGGACTGACTTTCTCACCGGTGAAGGGCCCGGAGGGGAATATCGAATTTTTGGCGCATTTGACACTGGAAGATAAACCCGGAATAGAGCCGGATTGCACGCTGGTAGTCCGGCAGGCGCATGAAACTTTGAAAGGAGGATCTGTGTGAAAAAGGTAATTTTGACCCCAAATCCCTACCGTGACAAGAATTTTCAAACTGCCAGAGAAGCCATGAAGATCCTCCAGAATGCAGGCGTGGATGTTCGTATCTGTCTGCCTTTTGAGGTGGACAGAAGCTATGAACTGCCCAAAGACCTGCGGTTTTCCCGTCTTGAAAAAGAGATGCCCGGCGCAACTATGGTCATCTGTTTTGGCGGCGACGGTACCATCCTTCATATGGCAAAGACCGCAACCAGACAAGGTATCCCTATTCTGGGTGTCAATATGGGCACAATGGGCTTTATGGCAGAACTGGAAAGCAGTGAGTTAACGTTGCTGTCCAAAATTGCCACAGGCGAATACACCATCGATAACCGTATGATGCTGGATGTAACGGTTCACCGGGACCGGGATATTATTTTTCACGATGTATGTCTGAATGATGTGGCAATCACCAAAGGCGCTGTTGCCCGAATTGTACACCTCAACGTAAAATGTGATGGTGTTCAGACCATGGAGGTGGGTGGTGATGGCATTATTCTGGCAACACCCACCGGTTCCACTGCGTACAGTCTCTCAGCTGGCGGTCCAATTGTAGAGCCGGAGGCAAGCAGTATTTTGATTACGCCTGTTTGCGCACATGATGTTGCAAGCCGCTGCGTGGTCGCGTCTGATAAACGTGTTATCACCATTACGCTGACAAAAAATATGCGCCGCAATGCGTTCCTCTCTGCCGACGGCGGAAAGGCCTTGCGGATGAATATGGGCGATGTAGCGACCATAAAGAAGTCCAATTTGGTTACCAAACTGGTTTGCATAAAGGAACGCAGTTTTTACGATGTAGTCAATAATAAATTCAGAACAGGTTGAGGTGGATTCTGTGAAAAGCAAGAGACAGGCTAAAATCTTAGAAATCATTTCCAATAAAAATATTGAAACCCAGGAGCAGCTGCTTGCAGAATTGCAGAAGGAGGGCTTCCGGGGTACGCAAGCTACCATTTCAAGAGATATTAAGGAACTTCGGATTGTCAAAGAACTGACAAATCTGGGAAGCTATCGATATGCTACCTCTGTAAATGAGGTCAGCGGCTCTTTTTCCTCAAGGCTGAATACCATTTTCCGTGAGTGCGTCATAAGCTTTGACTACGCTCAGAACATCATTGTAGTCCGGACGCTTCCAGGACTTGCCTCGGCAGCAGGTTCTGCCGTCGATGCCATGAATTTAAGCACTGTGGTAGGTTCTCTGGCTGGTGATGATACAGTGATCGTTATTATGCGAGATACCAATGCGGCCGCTACTTTTTGCGGTGAGATCAAGAACTTATTGGGTTGACAGGGGGGACAGAGCTTGCTGAGTCTGTTGCACATTGAAAATATTGCTGTTATTGAATGTGCAGAAATCACATTCGATGCAGGCTTTCATGTCTTGACTGGCGAGACCGGCGCTGGTAAGTCCATCGTAATCGATGCGATTTCCGCTATATTGGGAGAACGGGCCTACCGGGATATGATTCGAACAGGCGCAACTAAGGCTTGCGTGCGCGCGGTGTTTACAGGGGTTCCGGAGTTTGAATGGTTTGAAGAAAACGGTGTGGCATTCGATCCGGAGACGGTTATTCACAGGGAAATTTATTTGGACGGTAAGAATATCTGCCGTGTAAATGGCAGTCTTGTGAGCGTATCGATTTTGCGGAAACTGGGTGTTCAGCTGATTAATATCCATGGTCAGCACGATTCCGCCTCATTATTTGACGAGGGAAACCACCTGCGTTTTCTCGACGACTTTGGAGAAACACATCAGGAGTTTGCTCTCTATGGGGAAGCTTATCAGCAGTTGTCCATTATCAGTAAGGAAATCGAGCGGCTGCAAATGGATGAAGGAGAGAAACTCCGCCGAATGGAGACCCTGCGGTATCAGATCGAGGAAATATCCAAAGCGCAGCTGGTAGCAGGGGAGGACGATGCCCTTGATGAGCGGCGTAAGGTTCTGCAAAATGCTGAGAAACTCAGTGACGGTATGAATGTGGCTGTGGAGTGTCTGTACGGTGGGGATGAAACCGATGGAGCAGCTGCACTGCTGAATCAGGCGGAACGGGAACTGGCAAGGTTGAGCCGCTATACGGATGCTTTTGATTCACTGCGGGAGCGGGTAGCTGATCTTATGTACCAGGTGCAGGATGCGGCCCAGGAGGTGCGTGACGCCAGAGATGACCTTTCTTACAGTGCGGACGAACTGGAGCAGATCGAGAGCCGTCTGGATGTGATTCATAAGCTGCGGAGAAAATACGGCGCTACCTGTCAGGATATTCTAGATTATTTGGAAAAGGCACAACATGAACTGGATGAAATTGAATTTGCTGACGATACCATTAAGCGGCTGAAGCTGAAACAGGAAAAGGCAGAAAAAACGGCGCTTGAGGCTGCGAAAAAGCTACGTGACAAGAGAAAGTCCTCTGCAATAGAGCTGTCCCACAGGATTCTTTTGGAGCTTGCCCAATTAGATATGCCGAAAGTACAGTTCAGCTGTGAATTTACAGAAACGGAGCTGACGTCAACTGGTGCCGACGCTGTGGCATTTTATATGTCTGCCAATGCCGGTGAAGCCCTTAAGCCCATGAGTAAAGTGGCCTCCGGCGGTGAATTGGCCCGCATTATGCTTGCTATGAAGAATGTGCTTGCGGAGCAGGATCAGGTGGCAACCCTTATCTTTGATGAGGTGGACACCGGCGTTTCCGGACGTGCTGCCCAGAAGGTAGCCCAAAAGCTGCGGAGTGTTTCTAAAAATAAGCAGGTGTTGTGTGTAACCCATTTGCCCCAGCTGGCAGCGCTGGCAGATAACCATCTTCTCATCGCCAAGGAGGAACGGGGAGGACGTACCTATACTAATGTCACACCCCTTGACCGGGAGGGTAGAAAGCAGGAGCTTGCCCGGATTATTGGCGGCGCCAGCATTACGGAAAACACGCTGAAGAGCGCGGAAGAAATGCTGATTGCAGGTACTTGACAAAAGAGAAACTTTTTGTTAGGATACACTCAAATAACGCAGAGATGGGATGAAGTAAGCACCCAATTTCCTTCAGAGAACCGCCGGCTGGTGCGAGGCGGCAGGAAACAGTGCCCAAATACCTCCCGGAGCGGCTGTGCTGAACAGCTAGTAGGCACAGACGGGTTTGCCCGATACAGCGAAGCACGTTGCTAGACGTGCCAAGGGTATTTTCGAGAGAAAATGCTAAACCAGAGGTGGTACCACGTATTTTACGTCCTCTGTCCGTAAAGGACAGGGGACTTTTTATTTTGGAGGAAATGTAAATGAAACTGTATGATGAACTGGTTGCCAGAGGCTTGATCGCGCAGGTAACAAATGAAGAAGAAATTCGAAATATGATTGATAGCGGCAAAGCCACTTTTTATATAGGCTTTGACCCCACCGCTGACTCGCTTCATGTAGGCCACTTTATGGCTCTGTGCCTGATGAAGCGTCTGCAGATGGCCGGCAATAAGCCCATCGCGTTGATCGGCGGCGGTACAGCTATGATTGGTGACCCCTCTGGACGTACCGATATGCGCTCCATGATGACCCAGGAAACCATCCAGCATAATTGCGACTGCTTCAAAAAGCAGATGGAGCGGTTCATTGAGTTTGGCGAAGGCAAAGCTATGATGGTGAACAACGCCGAATGGCTGCTGAAGCTGAACTATATCGACTTTATCCGCGAGATCGGCGGCTGTTTCTCCGTAAACAACATGCTCCGTGCTGAATGCTTTAAGCAGCGTATGGAAAAGGGCCTGAGTTTCCTGGAATTTAACTACATGCCCATGCAGTCTTACGATTTTTACTACCTGTACAAGACCTATGGCTGTAATATGCAGTTTGGCGGTAACGACCAGTGGAGCAATATGCTGGGCGGTACTGAACTGATTCGCCGCAAGCTGGGTAAAGATGCTCATGCTATGACCATTACCTTGCTGCTTAACTCTGAGGGCAAGAAGATGGGTAAGACCGCTAAGGGCGCGGTTTGGCTGGATCCCAATAAGACTACACCATTTGACTTCTACCAGTACTGGCGCAATGTAGAGGACGCCGATGTCATGAAGTGTATCCGCATGCTGACCTTCCTGCCCCTGGAGCAGATCGATGCCATGGCTGACTGGAAGGACGCACAGCTGAATGTGGCCAAGGAAATTCTGGCGTTTGAACTGACTAAGCTGGTTCACGGAGAAGAGGAAGCGCTGAAAGCCCAGGCTTCTGCCAAGGCGCTGTTTACCCAGGGTGGCGACGATTCCAACATGCCTACCACACAGATCGCTGGTGATATGTTCAGTGATGGCAAGATCGGTATTTTGAATCTGATGGTTGCATGCAAGCTGGCGGCATCCAATGGCGAGGCACGGCGTCTTGTACAGCAGGGCGGTGTCTTTGTGAATGATGAAAAAGTTCACGATCCCTTCTTCGGCGTTACAGAACAGATGCTCAAAGATGGCGTGAAGATCCGAAAGGGTAAAAAGGTATTCCACAAGGCTATTTTGGCATAATAAGTAAGAAGCGGCACGATGTGCCGCTTTTTATATGGACATTTCAGGAAAGAACTGTATAATAGAAGACAGAAACAGCGAGTAATCGCAAATTTGGTTTGGGGGTTTCCTTATGAAGCTAAATTACAAGCGTACAATATTGGTAGGCTTTGCGTTTTTTCTGATAAGCGCTTTCTGGCAGGCCTATGACGCAACCATTCCTGTGATTCTTACCAACAAGTTTGGTATGTCCCAGACCTGGTCCGGTGTTATTATGGCGCTGGACAATATTCTGGCTGTGTTTATGCTGCCTATGTTCGGCGCACTGTCTGACAAATGTCGTTCGAAACACGGTAAGCGTACGCCGTTTATCACAGTTGGTACCATTATTGCTGCTGTGGCGCTGCTGGCGCTTTCCTTTATCGACAATAGCCAGTTGAAGAATATCTCTGACGTTGCCGTGGTGGATGATCCCGCTGCTCTGGAGGCTATTTACGATACACAGATGGATGCCCATCTGCAGACACCGGAGGGTGAAGTATTTGTGCTTTCTGATGTGTATTCCAAAGAGGAGTTTGTGAATATCCGCAGTACGATTACAGATGGGAAAAAGACAATTATTAATGATAAGTATACCAATTATGTGGTTCCTGCCCGGCAGGCCTATGTAGCGGAGAGAACCTCTGGGAATCCGGTGCTACTGATCTGCTTTATTGGACTTTTGCTAGTGATTTTGGTTGCTATGGCTACCTTCCGTAGCCCTGCAGTTGCCCTGATGCCGGACGTTACCGTCAAACCTCTGCGAAGCAAAGCAAACGCTGTGATCAACCTCATGGGCACTGCCGGTGGTATTCTGGTGCTGGTGCTGGGCATGGTTTTTGCTACATCCGCTGTCCACAATCAATTGATGAATTACACTGTGTATTATACAGTGATTGCCGGTATTATGATCGGTGCGTTAGTTGTATTCTTGACGAATGTGAGAGAGCCTGTCTGGTCAAAGCAGATGGAGAAGGACAGCATTGAACTGGGCCTGGAGGAAACAGGCCAAGAGGAAACCGGAATGAAGCGCAAGCTCACAGGCGGGGAAATGCGCTCTCTGATTTTTATACTGGTGTCAATTGCCCTGTGGTATTTCGGATATAATGCGGTTACTTCCAAGTACGCGGTTTACGCCGGCAACATACTGAATATGGATTACAATACCACTTTGCTCTTGGCGCAGGGTGCGGCGATTGTTGCATATTTACCCGCCGGTATGGTTGCATCGAAGATTGGTCGGAAGAAGACAATTATGGCTGGTGTGGTGATGCTGACAGCCGCTTTTGCGGCGGCTTCCTTTATGCGTTCCGGAAGCTCAGTTCTGCTGATGAATGCGCTGTTTGCCCTGGCAGGTATCGGCTGGGCAACCATCAATGTAAATTCTTTCCCCATGGTTGTGGAACTGTGCTCCGGCGGCGATATCGGCAAATACACCGGATTCTACTATACCGCGTCCATGTCCGCACAGATTGTAACCCCTATGCTCTCCGGTATGCTGATGGATATGGATGGTGTGGGTATGACCATTCTGTTCCCATATGCTGCTGTGTTTGCTGGACTTGCGTTCGTCACCATGGCCCTTGTGAAGCATGGTGATGCTAAGCCGGAAACAAAAAAGAATCTGGAAGCTTTTGATATTGATGATTAAAGCGCCATGTTGACTGCACTGATTGTTTTGATATTACTGGGATGTATCTTTGCGTTTACAGTAAAAGGACGCCGTGGACACAGAAACCTCCCGGAACTTAGAAAATTCTATTACGCCCACCGGGGATTGCATAGTGACGGCATTCCCGAGAACTCTATGGCAGCATTCCGCACAGCCAAGGAATCCGGTTATGGAATTGAGTTGGATGTGCACCTGCTCCGTGACGGAACTCTGGCGGTGATCCACGATTCCTCTCTTGTCCGTACGGCAGGTGTGGATGTAAAAATTGAGGAACTAAACTGGAAGCAGGCGCAAATGTACCGACTTTTCGGTACGGAGGAAAAAATTCCTCAATTTCAGGATGTTCTAAACCTTTTTGGTGGTAAAGTTCCTTTAATTGTGGAACTCAAATGTGTGGATGGAAACTACGATTCTCTTTGCCGCGCTGCCTGCCATGCCCTTGACGGTTATAATGGGCCGTTCTGCATAGAGTCTTTTGATCCAAGGTGTATCCTGTGGCTGCGCAGAAACCGTCCGGATATTGTTCGGGGGCAACTGACAGAAAATTTCTTTAAGAGTCCCGGAAAAATGCCCACTGTTTTGCAATTTATTATGCGGCATCAGCTGCTGAATATATTTACAAACCCGGATTTTGTTGCCTACCGTTTCAGCGACAGAAAGACAATCAGCAATTTACTGGCTCTTTCCCTATGGAAGATGCAGGGTGTTGCCTGGACCATCCGGTCACAGGAGGAATTGGATACAGCTGTGAAGGAAGGTTGGATTCCTATTTTTGAAGGTTTCCGCCCGTAAAATAAGACCCCTCTTATAGGGGTCTTATTTGTTGCAGATATTCTGAGAGCTTTACCTTGTTGTCGTTTGTAAGATCGGACAAAGGCAACCTGCATTGACCACAAGGAAAACCGATTTCCTCCATTGCCGCTTTTACAGGAATTGGATTTACCTCGCAAAACAAAAGTCCTATCAGTTCCAGCAGTTCACATTGCAACTGGGAAGCGGTGGGGAAGTCGCCATTGAGGGCAGCATCGCACAGCTGCTTTGTCTGCGCAGGGAGTACGTTTGACAGTACAGAAATTACCCCTTTCCCGCCTAAAGACATAATGGGGCAGATCATGTCGTCATTTCCGCTCCATATATAGAAATCCGGGGGACAGGCGGCACGAATTTTCGCGATCTTAACAATATCGCTACTTGCCTCTTTTACTCCGGCAATATTATGAATGCCGGATAAGCGTTTGTATACAGATACAGGAATGTCTACACCGGTCCGTGACGGAACATTATATAAGATTACCGGTATGGCAACACTACGTGCAATTGCCCTGTAATGAGCGAACAGGCCCTCAGCCGTGGACTTATTGTAGTAGGGTGATACCACCAGTAAAGCGTCTGCACCGCACCGCTCGGCAGCCTTACTTAGAGCTACACTGTGGGCAGTGCTGTTTGATCCGGTTCCTGCGATTATAATACAGCGGTTACCAACAATTTCTTTCCCTTTTCGGAACAGTTCCAGTTTTTCCTCGTCAGAAAGGGTAGGGGATTCGCCGGTAGTGCCTGCAAGAACAACTGCCTGCACACCGGACTGTATTTGCCTCTCAAGGAGATCTTCCAGCATAGTGTAATCAATTTTGTTATCTTTAAATGGAGTAACCAGGGCTGTACATACGCCTGAAAAGACAGGTTCTTTCATAAAATGACACCTCCAGTTCAATCTATGCTGGGGTAAGTTGTTTTGTCCTAAATTCCATATTGCTTTTTGGTCAGTATCATGCCACTCAATTATCCATTAACAAAGGTGATATTGCACATGCTATCAGATGATAATTTCATATTTTTATACTGCTCATGGAGCGTCAACCAAAGAATCCGGACAAAACATAGGTTAATTTGGTTGCAAAAAATTGAAATATGATATAAAATGTTAAACGAAACAACCCGATGAAAGACATTGAGTATATGAATGTACAGGGATAATACTATTTCAATTTTGAATTTTAGACTAGGGACAAGCTTTATGAAAACTAAGGATTTTTGGTATGATTTGCCGGAGGAATTAATTGCCCAGACACCTCTGCAGCAGCGTGACGCTTCCCGGCTGCTTATACTGGATAGAAGCACTGGAGAGGTTGACCACCAGCATTTCTTTGATATTTGTGATTACCTCAAACCGGGGGACTGCCTTGTGATGAACGATTCCAGAGTTCTGCCCGCCCGGCTTCTTGGACATCGTCCCACCGGTGGCGCAGTGGAGCTGTTGCTTTTGCGGGATCTGGGAGATAAGAGATGGGAATGTCTTGCAAAACCTGGCAGAAAGTTGCAAAAGGGACAGGAAATCGTTTTTGGAGATGGGCAGCTTAGCGCCGTAGTAGAGGATGTTTGTCCGGATGGAAACAGGATTGTTTGTTTCACCTATGAGGGGATTTTCCTGGAGGTTTTGGAACGGTTGGGAAAAATGCCGCTGCCGCCCTATATAAAGGCAGAACTGCAGGATCGGGAGCGCTACCAGACTGTCTATTCAAGGCAGACAGGTTCTGCCGCAGCGCCCACGGCGGGTCTTCATTTTACCAACGATTTGTTGGGAAAAATTCGGGGCAATGGTGTGAAAACCGCTTTTATAACTTTGCACGTTGGGCTTGGGACATTCCGCCCTGTGAAGGTGGAAGAAATTACCGAGCACCACATGCACAGCGAGTTGTGTATGATCAGTAGCGAAACCGCACAGATCTTAAATGAAACCAAGCGGTCCGGCGGACGAGTGATCTGTGTGGGGACAACCTCCTGTCGAACACTGGAATCCTTGGTTAACAGTGACGGGACATTTGAGGCAAAAAGCCGTTGGACGGATATCTTTATCTACCCCGGCTATGAATTTAAGGCGATGGATGGCCTTATTACCAATTTCCACCTGCCGGAGAGCACCCTTGTTATGCTGGTATCTGCTTTTGCGGGACGGGAAAATGTCTTATGTGCCTATGAGCAGGCGGTGCAGGAACGGTATCGGTTCTTTTCGTTTGGAGATGCCATGTGTATCATATAAGGAGCAACGATATGTTTAATCTATCAAAAACAGAGGGCAATGCCCGCAGGGGGGAATTTACCTGTGCACACGGCACAGTGCAGACACCTGTATTTATGAATGTTGGCACACAGGGCGCAATCAAAGGCGCTTTAAGTGCTGAGGATTTAAAAAACATCGGCTGTCAGGTGGAACTGTCCAATACCTATCATCTGCATCTGCGCCCCGGTGACGCACTTGTAAAGGAGTGTGGAGGACTGCATAAGTTTATGACTTGGGATGGCCCTATTCTCACTGATTCCGGTGGTTTTCAGGTATTCAGCCTGTCATCTCTTAGAAAAATCAAAGAGGAGGGCGTGACCTTTTCCTCCCACATCGATGGGCGTAAGATTTTTATGGGTCCTGAGGAAAGTATGCAGATTCAGTCCAATTTGGGATCGGATATTTGTATGGCCTTTGATGAGTGTATTGAGAATCCTGCCCCAAGGGAGTATGTTAAGAAGAGTATCGACAGAACCTACCGTTGGCTTGTTCGCTGCAAAGCGGAAAACGCCCGCCTGAACAGTCTTGAGGATACGGTCAACAAAGAGCAAATGCTCTGGGGCATCAATCAGGGTGGCACTTACTCTGATTTGCGCATCGAGCATATGCGGCGCATTGCGGAACTGGATCTGCCTGGCTATGCAATCGGCGGATTGGCTGTTGGTGAAACTGCTGAGCAGATGTATGATATTATAGAAGCAGTTGAACCTTATATGCCAAAGGAAAAGACCCGGTATCTTATGGGTGTAGGAACGCCCACAAATATTATTGAGGCAGTGGCAAGGGGGGTGGACTTCTTTGACTGTGTCATGCCTGCAAGAAATGCCCGTCACGCACGGCTGTTTACATGGCAGGGAGCAATTAATTTAAAAAATGCCAAGTATGCCAGCGATCTGTCTCCCATTGACCCGGAGTGCGATTGCCCGGTGTGCCGCAGATATTCAAGAGCCTATATCCGCCACCTGTTTGTTGCTGAAGAGATGCTGGCTATGCGCTTGAGTGTGATGCATAACCTGTATTTTTACAATAAATTGATGGAGCGTATCCGCAATGCATTGGACAGCGGCACGTTTTCTGCGTTCCGGGCAGAATATTCTGAAAAATTAAGCCGCAGGATTTAAATACACCTTGCAATTTAACCAAATAATGTTATAATAGTACGGAAATTATAAACAAAGGAGCAATATCAATGTTACATTTTCTGGAATCTCCCACAGGTCTTATGGGTGGCGGTATCGGCTCTATCCTGATGATGGTTGCCATGGTCGCTGTATTCTATTTTCTGCTGATCCGTCCTGAGAATAAGCGGAAGAAGGAAGCTGAGCAACTGCGTTCCTCCGTAAAGGTTGGCGATGAGATTACCACCATTGGCGGCATTCAGGGTACTGTTGTCAATGTTAAAGAGGATAGATTTGTTCTGGAAACCGGTGCTGACCAGGTTCGTATTGAGTTCGCAAAGTGGGCGCTGTCTACCAATGAAACTGCCGCTGCTGCAAAGAAAGAAGAAATGAAGAAGCAGCAGGAAGCACGTGCAAAGGCTAAGGCTGCAAAGAAAGCCAGCAAGAACGTTGACAACTAATTTAAAAATTAAAATCAGGGCTTCGGTTTAGTAACCGAAGCCCTGATTTTCTATTGATTCATCAAAGTGAACCCCCGGTTTTACCGGGGGGCAAAAATAGCTTCCAGCGAGGAGTGAAGTAGACAAAGAAAAAACTCCTCATTATAGTAGAAGTGGTTTGCCGAACACACAACTACCATAATGAGGAGGTCTAAATCGTGAAAGATAAAGACATAAATAGTTTAAATCATACGACATGGAGATGTCAATACCATATCGTATTCGCTCCCAAATACAGAAGGATGGCAATATATAACGAAATAAAGT
>JAZNIL010000024.1:0-14572 GCA_045577435.1 Faecousia sp.
GGGCACTTTCGCTTCACACTGAGCTTGTACTAACTCGTTAGATTGTTTATTAGTGACTCGCTTCGCTCGTTGCTTGAAGCTAAAGCTTTTTTACGAGGCACCTCCACCGGCAGAGCCGGTGGTTTCCAAAATCAACAAAACAAAGCGGTACCAAACTTTCGGTACCGCTTTGTACTTAAAAGGCTCCAAACACATAGTCCCGAGGTTACAGAATTGTGATATAGCGCAGCAGATTTTTCTTCATCCGATCCGCAGCCTCCACAGCTGCCTGCTTATAGTCAAGCTCCGTGTCCTTCCATGCTCGGGTCACAGACACTCCCGCGCACACCACAGCGCCATGACCCATTGGGTCAAAGGCATAACTGCAGTTTTTGGCGTTTGCATTGGAATAGTCATACCCCTCAGCAATAATAAACAGATTCTTATACTTAGCCCTAAGGGTACGAAGGCTGTCTGCAGACACAGCGCTTCCCACACATCCCAGTCCACTGTAATGGACACGTCCGAGGAGGGGTTCGGCTAATCGATTCAGCACGTCCGCCAAAGCAGCATGGACAAGGCGGGATCCGGTGAGCAAATCCTGCAGCTGAGCTGCGGACTTATTTCCTGTGCGCAGCACAGCAAAGACAGTTTTGTCTGCCGATTTTACAAAATCTGTGTAAGGTTTCACACCATCGGCGCCAATATAGGGGCAAATAACCACACCGTCACAGGGAAACAGGCTGTCCGGCCCAAACACACCGCTTGCAGTGCGGGCAGCTTCATCCATTGTATAGCTGACAGGGGCGTCCAGCAGGACATAGTACCCCAGTTCTCCTGCGCAGATCATTAACCGGCGCAAAAGAGCCAGTCCATCCCCTCCCAACAAAGCAAAGGAGGAAAAGGAAAACCGCACTGCAGGCACCACATCTTTTAGGGATTCCAGAAGTTCTTCAAAATAGCGGTCAAAAGCAGGAATTTTCCCACTCTCTTCCTCCAAAACGGATTCTGGAATCATGGAAACATCCGCATTAAACTCCACAATCGACGGATTTTTATATTTTCGAATCTTTTCCTGAAGCTTATCGATAGACATCGAAACCCCTCCGTTTATGCAATTTTACCTGCCGTAGCAGCAAAATATTGCTTGCTTTATTATATTATAGCACAATATTTGAAAACTGCAAATATGCAAACCTTACCTGCTGTACTTTTTTCTTGCCGGGGCAAAATAACTGTGAAAGGGGTGAGAAAAATGCGTATGAAAGGTTTGGCAATTACCATGGGTCTGGGTGCCGCGGCCGGTGCTGTGGCTATCATGATGATGCCCAGAAACAACCCCACCAGACGGCTGGCCGCAAAGGCTGCGGACAAGGTGGAAAGCGCCGCATGGAAGGTTTCCAACAAGCTGACCGATGAATTTGACCTGTAAAAACCGGGAGGACATCAGTCCTCCCGGCTTCGTTTATTGCGCATTGACAATGATTTTTCCATCGGCAATATCTGCCGCAACGGTGGAGATAGGTGATTCAAAGGAATCAATAATCCGCTCGCTGATGGGATCTTCCAGCTCCCGCTGAATGGTGCGGCGGAGATTTCTGGCGCCGTAGGTGACAGAGTAAGCCTCCTCTGCCAGATATTTCACAACCGCTTCTGTCCAGGTGAAGGTCAGACCCCGATCCTCAAGGCTTTGCCTCAGTTCCCGCAGCATGATATCACAGATACCAAGGAAATTCTCCTCTGTCAAGTGGTTGAAGGTGATAATTTCGTCAACCCGGTTTAAAAATTCAGGACGCAGAAATTCCTTCAGCGCTTTCATGGTTTTTTCCTGTACCTGCTCATTCTGGGTCCTGCCAAAGCCCAAACCGCCCACACGACCCTCGGAGCCGGCGTTGGAGGTCATGACAATGATAGCATTTTCAAAGTTTACCACTCTGCCCTGGGCGTCGGTAATACGTCCATCATCCAGCACCTGTAAAAGCACATTCAGTACATCCGGATGGGCTTTTTCAATCTCATCAAACAGCACCACAGAATAGGGCTTACGGCGGATCTTCTCCGTCAGCTGGCCCGCCTCGTCATATCCCACATAGCCGGGAGGAGAGCCGATCAGCTTGGAAACCGTGTGCTTCTCCATATACTCGGACATATCCAGCCGGATAAGAGCGTCCACGGAATCGAACATATCATTGGCAAGACATTTCACAAGTTCTGTCTTGCCCACGCCTGTGGGGCCTACAAAGATAAAGGACACCGGCCGTTTCTTGGGGCTGATTCCCACACGGTTACGGCGAATGGCACGGGCAACCGCTTCCACCGCCTCGTCCTGTCCCACAATGTGCTCCTTCAGCCGGTCGGCCAGAGAGCGGATCTGCTGGTACTCCTGGGCTTTGATTTTGGAGGCCGGGATCTTGGTCCACAATTCAATAATTCTGGCCAGATTTTCCATCGTCACAGCAGGAGGCGGCACCTGCTCCAATTCCTCGATCTGATCAGCCAGGCGCAGAAGCTTGCTGCGGATGGTTGCGAGACGCTCGAAGTTCTGGGTCTCCGTATCCTCGTTGAGCATACGCAGCTCCAGCTCGTAGTCATCCCGTTCCTTTTTCAGTTCCGCAAGCTGGGAAATCTCCTTGCACCTCAGGTTCACATCGGAGCAAGCTTCATCCAGCAGGTCGATAGCCTTATCCGGCAGGAAGCGGTCAGTGATATACCGCTCCGAAAGCACCACACACTGTCGGGCAATCTCCGGGGAGATGGTTACTCCATGGAACTGGGCGTAAGCCTTGGCAATGCCCTGCATGATCTGGCTTGCCTCCTCAATGGAAGGCTCCGCCACAGACACCGGCTGGAACCGGCGCTCCAGAGCCGCATCTTTTTCGATATGCTTGCGGAATTCATTAAAGGTGGTAGCGCCGATCACCTGAATCTCTCCACGGGACAGGGCAGGTTTCAGGATATTAGCAGCGTTCATAGAACCTTCCGCATCACCGGCACCCACCAGATTGTGCACTTCGTCGATCACCAAAATGATGTTGCCACAGGCCTTGATCTCGCTGATAAGTGCTTTCATACGGCTCTCAAACTGGCCACGGAACTGGGTACCAGCTACAAGAGCAGTCAGGTCCAGAAGGAACACTTCCTTGTCCCTAAGCTTATAGGGCACATCCCCGGCAACAATCCTCTGAGCAAGGCCCTCAGCGATGGCGGTTTTACCCACACCGGGCTCACCAATCAGGCAAGGGTTGTTCTTCTGCCGGCGGTTCAGGATCTGGATAATCCGTTCCGTCTCCACATCACGTCCGATGACGGCATCCAGCTTTCCCTCCCGGGCTCTGCCTGTGAGGTCCATACAGTAGCTGTCCAGAAACTTATGCTTTTTATTGGTTTTTCCGTTCTTTTCCTGTTTCTCTTCCTGCTTTTCCTGCTTGGCAGGCAGGTTTCTTTCCGAACCAAACAGCTGGTTAATCAGAGGGAAAGTGGCGGTTCGGCTATCCGGTTCCTCCTCGTCACCCATTTCGCTTTGGCTGAACATGCTGCTCATTTCGTCAGTAAGCAGGTCCAGATCGTCCTCAGAAAAGCCCATCTGCTTTACCACCTGCTCAATCTGGGGAATATTCAGGCTTCTGGCGCATTTGAGGCAATAGCCTTCGTTCATGGTAACGCCGTTTTCAACCTTTGTGATGAAAACGACAGCAATATTCTTCTTGCATTTCGTACACAATTTCGGCTGCATACACTTTCACTTCCTTCCTTCCAGAGTCTTTTGTGGTAGGATACCACAAAAAGCTCGGAAAAGAGATAACAAATTATGAATTTTAGGGAATCTGGGGTGCGCACTCAAACCGGTCCACACCGTCATCATACCACAGATGGGTCATGTAAAGACCTCCGGCGGGAACCGTAGGCCCAGCGGCTGTGCGGTTACCGGAATCCAATATCCTGCCAATTTGCTCCGGGGGGAATTTTCCCTCGGCAGCGTAAACAACAGTTCCTGCCATTGCCCGGGCCATATTATACAAGAATCCGTTGGCGCAAACCCTCAGCTCAATGATATTCCCCTTCCGCTCCACATTGTAATAGTATACTGTACGGACGGTGGACTTTACATCCGTACCCACACTGCGTACTGCCGCAAAATCATGGGTACCTACAAATTGGTCTGCCGCTGCCTGCATTACCTTTTCATCCAGGTGTCTGGGATAGAACCATGCCCGGTCCACATAGAAGGGGTCTCTCACTCTGGAATTATAGATGGTATAGGTATACTCTTTGCGGACGCAGGAGCCAATGGCGTTGAAATTTTCATTCACTTCGAATGCCCGGGTCACCACAATATCCACAGGCAGGTGGGTATTGAGGGCATAGGGCAGCCGGTCTGCCGGTATGGTGGAGGTTGTGCGGAAATTGGCGACATAGCATTTGGCATGGACACCGGCATCTGTCCGCCCGCAGCCGGTCACATGGACACTGTGGCCAACCACCATAGCAATGGCCCGTTCCAGCGTCTGCTGCACGGTGGGCAAATCCTTCTGCATCTGCCAGCCGTGATAGGATGTCCCCAAGTAGGACAAAAACAAGGCAATATTGCGCATACCAACCTCACAAACCAAAGCTCACCAGCGTAATCACAAGGACAAGGATCAATGCGCCCACCCCAAAAGTCTTAATATCCCGCAGCTTATATCGCAGCAATTTCATCTTTGTCCGCCCGTCACCGCCCTGATAGCAGCGGCATTCCATGGCGGTAGCCAATTCGTCCGCACGGCGAAAAGCGGAAATAAACAGGGGCACCAGAATAGGCACAAGGGCTTTCACCCGTTCCATCAGTTTGCCGGTTTCAAAATCCGCGCCCCTTGCCTTCTGGGCAGACATGATTTTATCGGTTTCCTCAATCAGTGTGGGGATAAACCGCAGAGCAATACACATCATCATTGCCAGCTCGTGCACCGGCAAACGCAGTTTCTTCAACGGAGAAAGCAGAGATTCCAAGCCGTCCGTCAAGGCAATGGGAGAGGTGGTGTAGGTCAGCAGGAATGTGCCTGCAATCAGCATTAAAATCCGCGCCACCATAAACACAGCCCGAACTACGCCTTCCAGGGTTATGGTGATAATCCAAAACTGTACCAGCACAGTCTCACCATCCGTAAAGAACAGGTTCAGCACGCCGGTAAAAATCAGAATCATCACAAGGGGCTTCATGCCGGAAACCACTGACTTCAGCGGAATCCGGGAAATGGCGATAACAACGCCCAAAAAGACGAGCATAACACCGTAAGAGAGCCAGTTGCCGGCGGTAAACAGCGCCGCGATGTACACAACCAGCATAATCAGCTTTGTTCTGGGGTCCAGACGGTGCACAGGAGAATTCCCCGGGAAATACTGACCGAGGGTGATGTCCTTAAGCATGGGCACTTCCCCCTTTCAGCGCCTTCAGCTGTTCTACAGCCTGTTCTACGGTGTAAACCTGAGAAACAGGCAGTCCCAGCTGCTGCAGGCGCAGGAACAATCTGGTAACCTCCGGAATATCCAGACCCATATCCATCAGCTGCTGAGCATGGGCAAATACCTCCATAGGCGTGCCATCCATAGCAAGACGGGATTCATTCATCACCAGCAGGCGCTGGGCAAGTCTTGCCACGTCACTCATAGAATGGCTGACCATCATAATGGTAGCATTCTTTGCCTGACGGTAACTTTCAATATTGCGCAGGATCTCCTCCCTGCCCTCCGGATCAAGGCCAGCGGTGGGTTCATCCAGAATCAGGATCTCCGGCTCCATGGCAATCACACCGGCAATAGCAACACGGCGTTTTTGTCCGCCGGACAGGTCAAAGGGAGACACCTCAAGCTGCTGCTCCGTTATGCCCACAAAGCCAGCGGCTTCCCGGACACGGCGGTCAATCTCCTCTTTGGACAGTTTCATGTTTTTGGGACCAAAAGCAATATCTTTGTAAACCGTCTCCTCAAACAGCTGGTATTCCGGGTACTGGAAAACCAGGCCCACCCGAAACCGGGCAGTACGAGTCGCGGCCTTATTCTCCCAGATATCCTGACCGTCCAGAAGAATCTGGCCGGCAGTGGGTTTCAAAAGGCCGTTCAGGTGCTGCATGAGGGTGGACTTACCGGAGCCGGTATGCCCGATAATTCCAACAAATTCTCCGCGATGGGCACTGAAGCTCACATTTTCCAGCGCAACATGCTCAAAAGGCGTGCCTGCGCTGTAAATATGCTGCAAATTCTTTACCTCTAAAAAAGGTGTCAATTTCTCTATCCTCCCGTGGGTCAGACCTTTAACACTTCGTAAAGTGTCTGCGCACATTCCTCTGCGTCCAGCCGATCAAGGGGCAGCTGGAAGCCGTCTTTGTTCAGTTCCCAGCAGAGCTCCACCGTTTCCGGAGCTGCCAGGCCTATCTCATGGAGCTGTTGCACATGGGAAAAAACCTCCTGGGGTGTGCCGTCCAGAACAGTGCTCCCCTTATGGAGTACCACCACCCGCTGTGCTTTCGCCGCTTCATCCATGTGGTGGGTAATCAGCACAACAGTAATTTTCTTATCCCTGTTAAGCTTCGAAATGGTCTGGAGCACCTCCCGCCGGCCTTTGGGATCCAGCATTGCGGTAGGCTCGTCCAGCACAATACACTTTGGCTCCATAGCGATAATACCGGCAATGGCAACCCGCTGCTTCTGTCCTCCGGAAAGAAGATGGGGGGCGTGCTCCCGGTATTCATACATATCCACCTGCTTCAGGGCACTGTCCACACGCTGGCGGATCACCGGACTGGCAATGCCCAGGTTTTCAGGGCCAAAGGCCACGTCCTCCTCCACCACATTGGCTACGATCTGGTTGTCAGGATTCTGGAACACCATACCAACACTGCGGCGAATGGAAATAAGTTTTTCCTCATTGGAGGTATCCATACCGCAAACATACACTGTGCCGCCGCAGGGAAGCAATATGGCGTTAAAATGCTTGGCAAGGGTGGATTTTCCACAACCGTTGCTGCCCAAAACTGCCACAAAGGTGCCTTCCTCAATCTCCAGATTCATGTCCTCAAACACACGGACACCGGGCGTGTCATCCACGCCCGGATAAGTATATGCCAAATGTTCAACTTTGATTGCAGTACTCACGTACATTCCTCCCAATCAAGGGGTCCATCTGCCTGCCGCGCCGCAGGGCAGCATCAGACCTGTGGTCTTTACAGGAAGTCCCAATTCACCTACGGCTGTGGAGCCGCCGGCCACTGCCCCGAACACCACATCGGAAGCATAGCCCACCGCAGAGGGCGCAAGGCCCGTGGTATAGGAATTAATAATCACAAACAGTGGATCGTCGGACAGGAGCTTCGCCACCTCCAGAAGGAAGGGGTAAAAACTGGTCTCCATCTTCCATATCTCACCGCTGGGTCCCCGGCCGTAGCTGGGTGGATCCATAATAATACCGTCATAGCGGCGTCCCCGGCGAATCTCCCGCTGGATAAATTTCGCGCAGTCATCCACAATCCAGTGGATGGGTCTGTCCGCAAGGCCGGAGGCCTGGGCATTTTCTTTTGCCCAGGCCACCATGCCCTTGGAAGCATCTACATGGAACACTTCCGCTCCCCCGGCAGCAGCGGCCAATGTAGCGCCGCCGGAGTAGGCAAACAGGTTCAAAACACGCACAGGTCGCCCGGCGGAGGCAACCTTATCCCGGATAAAATCCCAGTTGGCTGCCTGCTCGGGGAAAACGCCTGTATGCTTAAAATTCATGGGCTTTACATTGAAAGTAAGGTAGTCCTTATACCGGATCTGCCACCGCTCAGGCAGCTTATGGTCTGTCCAGTGTCCGCCGCCGGTGGAAGAACGAACATACCGCGCGTCATACTTTTTCCAGCCGGGATGGACATGATCCGTATTCCATATTACCTGAGGGTCAGGCCGGACCAGGACATACTTTCCCCATCGCTCCAACCGTTCTCCGCAGGCAGTATCCAGAACCTCATAATCTTTCCATTCATCGGAAATCCAAATCATCTGTATCTCCTTTTTAGTCCGCCGGGGTGACAGTTCCTGTGGTGGGTTTCGTGGAGGAGGGAGCGCTGGGCTCTGTGGGCACGTCCGGCTCCGTAGGTTCAGTGGCGTGGGCAGCCTGATATTCTTCCCAAGCCTTGGCAGTGTGAACAGGGCAGATCACATAGGGCGCATCCTCCTGCTGCACTTTTCCTTCGAAGCCATTCCAAACGCCGTCGGTACCGTCATTATTGAGCTTGTACACATAGTTATCCTGCAGGTATCCTTCTTCCATATACCGCTTGGCTTTCAGAATCTCCTCAATTTCCTTAGTGGTCATTTTCACAAGGCTTGCCTCGGTGATCTTCACCTTGGTATCCACCTCCGCGAAATGCTTGCAGTATTCCGTAGCAACACCACCACCGGAGCACATTTCCACCAAAATATGCTTTTTACAGGTCTCCGTAGGGATATGCTCACGATAACAACGGACATCTTCCGTCCGCTTCAGTGAAGCTGTACGCACATCCTTACCGCAGGCCTCCGTGGCCTTCATGCCGGAATCCAGGCACATGGTCACCGAGGACATCTCGCCGCTGAAGAACAAATCCTTGCGCTCCACGCCCTCATGCAGAGGCTGCATAACCTTCTTCCACAGCACTGCCGCGGGGTTGTTCACTTTAAGCGGATACACCCGCTCGGGGCTATCATAACCACACCATACAGCGGCAGTGTAGTAATTGGTCAGTCCGCTGTACCAGCGGTCTTTGTTGTCACCGGTAGTACCGGTCTTACCGGCAATCTCCGTTCCGCGGAAATAGGCCTCATAACCGGTACCGCTACTGGTGGCGTTGACCAAACAGTAGTTCATATAATTGACGGACTTATGGCTAAGAACCTGCTCCGACTGCTGCTGATTGTCCAGAATCAGGTTGCCCTCGCTGTCATAGACCTTGGTAAAGGTTCTTGCTTTGCGGTACGTGCCGTCATTTGCCAGAGTCGCGAAAGCATTGGTCATGTCCCTGACCGTAACGCCCCATGTCTGGGCGCCAAGGGCCAACGGACCGATGGCTTGGTCAGAGTGAATATAACCAGAGCTGTCCACATATTCCTCCACCAGGGTACTCAGCCCCAGCTTATTCTTGGCAAAATCGAAGGCATAGCCCACACCGATTTTATCCACGGTATTGGCTGCCACAGCGTTCACAGAGGACACCACAGCACTGAAAATGGTACGGGAATAGGAATATTCTCTGCTGTCATTGAGAGGATAGGGGTCATTGCCCTGATAGAGCATGGGCATATCCTTGATAACCGTGGCAGGGGAAATGGCTCCTGACTCAAAGGCAGGCAGATATACGGAAATAGGCTTTACGGAAGAACCGGACTGAAGCTCTGCCTGGGTAGCTCGGTTATACTCCAAATAACCTGTCTTTTCGCCCACGCCGCCAGACAACGCCACAATGTCGCCAGTAGAGTTGTCGATGATCACAATGGCGGACTGAAGTTGCTGGCCGCTGCGGGCATCGGGAATCTGCTCCAGATCCTCGTAAATGGAATCCACATGCGCCTGTACATCCAGATCCAGTGTAGTATAGATATGGTAACCGCCGGACTGAATCTGCTGCAGGCAGAGCATTTTGGTATTATCATTCCAGCTCATGCCGTTTTTCTGTGCAAGAGCCTTAGCCACATCGATCAGCACCGTATCGGCAAACCAAGTGTAGTTATCCTGAGAGGCATCCTTCTGCACCTGAATTTGAGTACCGCACTGGGGGCAGTAGTGGTTTTCACCGTCAGTTGTCAAAGTGGCAACAATATTTTCATAGCCGCAGTTCTCATTGGGGCAGGAAGCCAGACGGTCCTCATCGTCGATACCGTTTTTCAACACCAGCTCCTGAGCAATAGCCTCTTCATACTCTTCATCACCGAGCCAGCCGTACTCCCGCATGGCCCAGAGGACATTCTCCTGACGGTGTTTATTCCGCTGAAGGCCTGTCATCTCCACCGGATCCTCATCCTCAGAAACACGGAATGGGAAACTTTGGCCATAGGGATCGTACAGCGAGGGGTTATTGGTAATACTGATAAGGCTTGCGCACTCAGCGGTAGTGAGCATCTCCAGTTCCTTACCAAAATAGGTCCCCGCAGCGCTGCGGACACCACGGCAGCCCTGACCAAGATAGATGCAGTTCAGGTACATCTCCATGATGGTTTCCTTGTCATAGCGCTGCTCCAGCTGAATAGCCCGGAAAATCTCCAGCACCTTTCTCTGAACCGTAACGTCGTCAGCGGATGCGTCCTCAGTCAGAAGGATATTCTTAATAAGCTGCTGGGTAATACTGGAGCCGCCCACCGAGTCATCACCAAAGAACATTCTGGCGCAGGCCTTGATAGTGGTTACCCAGTCCACACCCTGGTGGGCCTGGAAACGGTGGTCCTCAATGGCCATAGCCGCATTAATAAGATCCTGCGGGATATCCTCATAAGCTGCCCATTTACTGCTGGTCTCGCCGTAAATTTTCTGATAGACCTGAATATCTCCCTTATCGTCTACATAGTACATATAGGAGTTCTGAGTATGGTCATATCCTTCCATATCGATATCCGCCATAGGCAGAATATCCTCCTGCAGGTAGTCACCCAGAATACCCACAAACACAAAAGCGCACACCACACCGATCAGTAAAATGGTAGCCGCCGCCCCAAGCACGATCTTGAAGGCAGAAAATGCGGCCATCCAGACCTGGTAGAAGAATCTGAGGATCCAGTGGGGCTTCCACTCCTGCCGCGGCATTCCTTTCCTGTTTTTCTTTTCTTCGGACATAGTATAACCTCCATCGTCCCGGCAAACATGCCGGCATGGTCAATCTTTTTTACACAGGCTGCATGAGAGCATACCATCGTTCATATGATTATAGCATATGCAGCCAAAAAACGAAAGACCTATTTTATAAATAAACCATGAACTTCCGGGCATACTTGCTTTGTGCACAATAGTGTATCAGACGGACTATAATATAGTATCTGACAATCTGTTCCAATTATGCCCCCACAGAAGTTTAACAAACTTATCATGTAATTTTTGTTATAATCGCTGAACATGAATCGTAACACTTGATTTTCGCCTCACCTACCGTTAAAATACGGGTGTAAGATCTTTTACCGGAGGCGATCATTATGGAAGACCAGTACGGCTCTGACTTCATTACCATTACCGATGACGAGGGCATTGAATATGAACTGGAAGTCCTCTGCTCTGTGGAATACAACGGTCAGCTTTATAAAGCGGTAACCTTGGCAGACACGGAGGAGGACGCACAGGTAGAGGTAAACATTCTCAAATCCATTGAGGAGGACGGTGAACCGGTCCTTTGTATCATTGATGATGAGCAGGAGTTAGAGGCTGTATACAGTCTGATTATGGATCAGCTCTACGAGGACGAGGAATAAATTTGCGCAAGCTGCCTGCTTGGTGCGTAGCGTGTCCTTTTGGACCCACATCTTTAATACGGGACGTTAGACTTCCAGGCCCGATTGCAGACCTCCCGCCTATGCTTTGACATGTGGCGGACGTTGGGAGCAGCTAAAGCCTGGAGCGGCGACCCACCTGCCGTTTCGTGCAGGTCATAATCGGATGCGTTACGGCTAAAGCGGGTATTGGCATGGGGGCTCCGCCCCCATGTTTTTTTACCGCTTTTTCAGTTTCCTTTTAAGCCTAAATGCAAAATGTGTAAACTTTTTTTGTTTTTCAAGGAAAAAAGGCCATATCCTCTTGAAACCGATGGGAAAATCAGTTATAATATCCGGGTCTGTGTACCTGAACAGGTTCAGATGACCAACGGATTACGAGAGGAATTGATTAAAAATGAGTGCATCCAGCAAGAAAAAGCTCCGCAAGGAGCAGGAAGCTGCCCTGTTGACCGAAAAGCAGCTGTCTAAGCAGACTGAGCAGAAGAAGCTGAAGGTCTACTCCATTACTTTTATTGCAGTCATCGCTGTGATTGTGGCTGCCGCACTGGTTATTCTCGGCGTTACAACCTATGGCCGTTTGGGCATTGCGGAGAAAAACACCATTGCCGCTACCTTTGACGGCGAAGATCTGAACAGTGTAGACTTAAGCTATTATTTTGTTGACGCTGCCCAAAACAAATACAACGAGTGGTACAGCACCTATGGCAACAGTCTGGCTATGTTTACCGCAGCCATTGGTTTTGATACCTCCCTGCCTATGGATGAGCAGTATTATGACGAAGAAGCCGGTATCACCTGGTCTGATTACTTCATGGATATCGCCATTGCGGAAGCAAAGAGCGATATTGCCCTGTGCCATCTGGCTGAAAAGGAGAACTTTGTGGTTCCCCAGGCAGATCTGGATACTATGGAAGATACCATTGATACCCTCATCGCGTATGTGGAAATGAATGGTTACACCAATCTTAATCAGTTCCTGCGCAACACTTACAGCGCCGGTGCCAATGAGGAGAACTTCCGGGAGTACGCTCTGCGCAGCACTACCGCTGCCGCTTACTATAATGCCTACGCCAATGCGCTGACCTATGATGACACCCAGA
The DNA here is from genome assembly GCA_045577435.1 of Faecousia sp. Classification (GTDB taxonomy): domain Bacteria; phylum Bacillota; class Clostridia; order Oscillospirales; family Oscillospiraceae; genus Faecousia. Next base: position 12,543 of record JAZNIL010000024.1, read on the forward strand.
TCCGGGCATACGAGGCAGACAAGTATAGCCAGTATTCCTCTTTCAGCTATGCCACCTATTATGTCAGTTACGCCGACTTCCTGCAGGGCGGTACCGAAGACGAAAACGGCAATGTATCCTACACCGACGAGCAGAGAAACGCAGCCCGTGCCGTAGCCAAGGAAAAGGCCGACGAGCTTGCAGCACTGGGTTCTCTGGAAGCTTTGAAGACAGCTGTGGCGGAAATGCCCGAAAACGCCAGCAAGGAAACGCCCAGCGAAGTGCAGGAGTTTGACAACACCCTTTATTCTGATGTAAATGAGATTTTAGTGGACTGGATCGCCGATGAGGCTCGTAAGGAGGGTGATATGACCTCCGTGGCTTCTACCGCTACCAACACAGATTCTGATGGCAATAAGACAGAAACCGTTTATGGTTACTACGTGGTTCTGTTCCAGGGCCGCAACGACAATCTCCGTCCTCTTGCCAATGTGCGTCACCTGCTTGTAGCTCTGCAGGCAGATGAAGGTGCCACGTCCTATACTGAGGAGAATATTGCCACCGCCCGTAATGAGGCTACTGCCCTGCTGGAGCAGTGGAGAGCCGGTGATGCCACTGAGGAGAGCTTTATCGAACTGGTAAAGGAGCACACCGACGATACCGCTTCTGCTGAAATTGGTGGTCTGTACGAAAACATCACACCCCAGAAGGGTATTTATATGGAGGAGTTTACTGACTGGGCTGTGGAGGAAACCCGTACCGCAGGCGATACCGGCATTATCCAGACTGATTACGGCTTCCACATTATGTACTATGTGGGCGACGGTGAGCAGTCCTACCGCGATTATATGATTACCTATGACATGCGTGCGGCAGATGCCGCCTCCTGGTATGAGGAAGTATCCGAAGCAGTGACCTATACAGAAGGTGATATGTCCAAGATCAACATGGGACTGGTCCTGACTGCATAAACAATATTGGGTGCACCGCGAAAAACGGTGCACCTTTTTTGTATAAAAACATCTCCCGGGAAAACACTTTTCCCAGGAGGTGTAGCTTTTTGCGAAATTCAAAATTGTCCATTTCCTCGGCTGGGCTGTGCGCTGGAGCAGTCAATGGTCTGTTTGGTGCCGGAGGAGGCATGGTGCTGGTACCTTTACTGACCGGAATCAAAGCATTGGATGAAGATGAGGTTTTCCCCGCATCCGTATCCATTATTCTGCCCGCCTGCGTAGTTTCCCTGCTTTTCTCCCCGGATTGGAGTGCCTTCTCCCAGGGCAGTATCTGGGGTCTTTTAGTAGGCAGTGCGCTCGGTGGTGTTGCCGCCGGCCTGTGGGGCAGGCATGTACCCACCATGTGGCTGCACAGAGTATTGGGTATTCTGATTCTGTGGGGAGGGATCCGGTACCTATGCTGAATTCTTTTCCCGTTGCCATAGTGGTTGGCATTGTTCTGGGGTCCCTGGCAGGAATGGGGGTTGGTGGTGGCAGCCTATTGATGCTATGGCTGACCCTGGTACTGGGAATGGAGCATGCCGCCGCCAGAACCGTAAACCTTTTATTCTTCCTTCCCTCTGCGGTGATTAGCTGCCTGTTCCGCTGGCGGCAGGGCAAGCTAAACTACAGGAGGGTATTCCCTGCCGTTCTGGCAGGTGCGGCGGCGGCCGCGCTGTTTTCTCTTATCAGTCATCAACTGGATATCCAAAGCCTGAAAAAGCTGTTTGGGGTGCTACTCTTGGCTACTGGCCTTAAAGAACTGCTTTACCGCCCGCGGAAAGCAAGATAACCTTCCAGAATCAGGGAAGCGGCCACAGCATCCACAGTATCCTTGCGTTTCTTGCCGTGGTAATTATGCTGGGAGAGAATATTGTGTGCCTCCACCGTGGTTCTGCGCTCATCCCACATAGTGACGGGAAGACCCGTTGCCTCCTTCAGCTTTTCCGCAAATTCCCGGCACAGCTCTGCCCGGATACCTTCTGTGCCGTCCATATTTTTGGGAAGCCCCACCAAGTCGGATCGTAGCCATGTCGTTCTGTGAGCCAAGGAGTTGCC
>JAZNIL010000025.1:0-6353 GCA_045577435.1 Faecousia sp.
ACTATATTGATTACTACAATAACCGGCGAATTAAGGCAAGACTAAAGGGCTTGCCACCTGCATTACACAGACAGCAAGCCCTTTCGGCAGCTTAAACAATTTGAGTTAGAAATATTTGTCTAACTTTTTGGGGTCACTTCAATCACGGGCGGCTCTTTTATAGTGTTCAAATTCATGTTTTATCGGCGGCAATAATCCGCTTCATGGCCTCTACGCCTACACGGATGGCTCTGGTGGTATCCTCTGTCATAGGCATATCCATGCCCAGCTTTTCCCGCTCCTGATTCCACACCGCATGGAAACAGCTACCGCAGCGCACACCAAGAGCAGCTGCTACCACAAACAGCGCAGCAGACTCCATTTCACTGGCTTTGACTCCAAGCCGTTTCCAGCTCTCCCATTTTTGCAGTAATTCCCAGGACACCGGGGAGTTCTGGGGACTGTGCTGGCCATAGAAGGAATCCTTACACTGAACAACACCTACATGGGTTCGGTAACCTAACGCCTCCGCAGCGGCCTTTAGCGCTGCGGTGACATCAAAATCCGGTACAGCAGGAAACTCAATAGGGGCATACTCCAAAGAGGTATGCTCGTACCGCACCGCACCTGTGGCAACCACCACATCTCCCGGCAGCACATCCAAATGGATACCGCCGCAAGTACCGATCCGTATAAAGGTATCCACACCAATATTGCGCAGTTCTTCCATGGCAATTACTGCGGAAGGTCCGCCAATGCCGGTAGAACACACACAGACCTTCTCCCCAAGGAGGTTGCCGGCATAGATGTTATACTCCCGGTTCATACCAACATGTACAGGGTCATCAAAAAAACTTGCAATCTGCTCACACCGTCCGGGGTCTCCGGGCAGGAAGCAATAGCGGCCCACATCCTCCGCGTTGCATCGAATATGGTACTGAGTTCCGATATCCTGCATAAAAGCACCTCCAAAATCTGTTATAAAAAGACTATACCATATCGAGTAAAGATATTCAATGTTGCCTAAAGCCTACAGCAAAAACGAAGCTGAATATAGAAATAACACAAATTAGAGAAGGCTCAAATAATTATGCAATTTATCAGGAAAATTTACCGTCATTCCATCTACACCCAGGTGGCACATTTTCTCCATAAGTTCAGTATTGAAAATTCCCCATACTCTCACACCGAGGCCAGCATTTCGCCACATTGTCATAAGGTCCTCAGTCACAGTTTCAGCCTTGGGTGCAAATTCTTCACCGCCTATTTCCAACAAGCGCTCCATTGCATCCTGGTCTGTAGAGGATGTAAGCCAGCCAACACGGGCGGCTTGATCCAACGTCTTCAGTGTTTTAATATATTCAAACTGAAAGCTTGTGAACGTCGTTTTCTCCATGATGCCAAATTCATATACCATGGCCAGGGTTTCTTGCTCAACATCCACGCCCTTAAGCTCAATTGCAAAGTTTATGTCGTATTGGGAAAACCTTTCAAGAAATTCACGCAATGTAACAATTCTATCATAAAATCCGTTGGAGCAGTTTCCAAAAACTTTTACGCGTTTCAGTTCATCCCATGTGTAATCAGAAACTTTTCCTGTGCTGTCAGAAACTCTGTCCAATGTATCATCATGGAACAGCACCCAAACACCGTCTTTTGTTTTTTGTACGTCGGTTTCAATACCGTTTGCACCCTGTATCAGTCCCAAATAAAAGGAAGAAAGTGTATTCTCAGGGGCATAATCACTTGCACCGCGATGGGCGTAATTAATCATAATATCAACTTCAGTAAAACATCATAAGACAGACTGTAATTGTAATCAATACTATTCGGAGATGTCAATAGATTTCTTTGTGCAATAAAATGGATACTGTCAGATTTACTTGCTTTTTCGCCGGGGCGAAAATAGTTGTTCGGCTCGGTCAAGTATCGTTATTGTATGATTGCCACCGGCAATCATTGAGATTTTGATTCGCTGCGCGGAGCACCACCCTCGCCGGCAACGCTCATCAACACTGCATTTGTCTTTCAAATCTGTCCCTATTCTTCCTCCAACAGGAAAAAGGCACCCCGTAGGGTGCCCTTTTCCTGTTGTCTTTAATGCCCACTTTTGATGTCACTTTTTCAGCACTAAAGAATGCAAAAGAGATCATTCACTCCTACACATGTATTTCACCTTAAAACAGATGCAATATCATCAGCTAATATAGAAATTGCAGTGTCCATAAATTTCTGCATTGCTAAGGGTACATATCGGGAACGCTTATGAGACATATAGATGGTTCTGGTAATCACATTGCCAGAGAGCTTGTAATAGCACATATCTAGGCTGGAAGGCATTTGGTACAGCAGTGTATCGCTAACAAGCGTCATTCCCAGACCAGTACATGCAATATTGTAGGCAGTTGTTAGCTGATCCACCTCCAGCTGAATATCCGCATGAATGCCTGCCTGCTGATAGATGGCATCCATGCGATGCCGTGTATCCGTACTCGTTCGCAAAGCAACAACAGGTGTGTCCGCAAAAGCATTGATGGAGAGTGCAGGTGTATCCGCTTTTGTGTGACGGCCAGCTAATATATCATCATGGGCAAGGCAAAAACCTTCCCATCTATCCGCATCGTGGATTCCTCTGTGAGCGGCTATGAGAATGTGCTCAGTACCAAGCGGGTACTGCAAATAGGCGTTGCTGTCCAGTTGGCAATTATCCAATACCAAGTCAAGCCGTCCGTGCATCAGCGCATCCTCCAGGTAGGCCACACTACCCTCCACCAGCTGCACCTGTACACCGGGATATTGTGTTTTAAACTTTTGAATCAACGACGGTAATACAAATGAAGCCAGTACTGTGTTAGCGCCAATGGAAAGACTTCCGGTACGCAGTCCCCGAACATCACTCAGGTACTGCTCAAACTCTCCTTCCAAACTCTCAATTTTTTCCAGGTACGCAATATACTGAACGCCGTATTCTGTTAGACGCAAGGGTTTGACATTGCGGTCAAAAATCGGTACGCCTAACTGTGTCTCTGTCTTCTTCACCATTGCGCTCAGACATGGCTGCGTGATATACAGTTCCTTGGCCGCTTCTGAAAAACTGCCTGCTTTGTAAACTGCGTAGATATACTCCATATTTCGAAACATCTATCACCACTCCTATAAGCATTTATTTATAGAAAGCATAAATATATAAATATTTGATTTTATTCTAACGGTGATATACGATATTGTCAAGAAGGAGGTATGACAGATGCGCAAAGCCATCGGAATATTAGGCGGCATGGGACCGTTTGCCACCTGCGACCTAATGGAAACAATTACCCATCATACCGATGCGGCCAGCGGTCAAGAGTATATCCACATCTATGTGGATTGTAACGCAAGTATCCCCGACCGGACAGCTGCCATCCTCCACCACAGAAAAGATCCTCTGCCGAAAATGATGACTTAGGTGCAGAAGCTATTTGCCGACTGGAAGTGGAAAATTTTCCGGTGGTGGTTGTAATCAATAGTGAAGGCAACAACCTCTATGAAACCGGCCCAATTGCCTACTTAGAAAATTGTAAATAATCTGAAAGGATAAAAATAGATATGGATTACGCAAAAGAATCTTTGAAGAAGCATGCCGAATGGGGCGGCAAGATCGAAGTGATCAGCACGGTTCCCTGCAAGTCCAAGGAATACTTGTCCCTGGCCTATACTCCCGGCGTTGCGCAACCCTGTTTGGAGATCCAGAAGGATATCAACAAGTCCTATGAGTTGACCCGCCGTCACAATTTGTGTGCGGTCATCACCGACGGCTCCGCGGTCTTGGGTCTGGGTGATATCGGCCCCGAGGCAGGTATGCCCGTTATGGAGGGCAAGTGCGCTCTGTTCAAGGCCTTTGCTGACGTGGACGCCTTCCCCCTGTGTGTGAAGACCAAGGATGTGAACGAGTTTGTAAACGCCGTTTATCTTATGTCCGGCTCTTTTGGCGGCGTAAACCTGGAGGATATCTCCGCACCCCGCTGCTTTGAGATCGCGCGGAAGCTGAAGGAAAAGTGCCATATTCCCATCTCCCATGATGACCAGCACGGTACCGCTGTTATCACCCTGGCAGGTCTTACCAATGCACTGAAGGTGGTCGGCAAGAAGAAGGAAGAGGTCAAGGTGGTCACTTCCGGCGCAGGTGCTGCTGCCATTGCTATCGTGAAGCTGCTGCTGAGCGCAGGCTTTAAGAATGTGGTTATGACCGACCGTACCGGCGCCATCTATGCCGGCCGTGAGGGCCTGAACTGGATCAAGAAGGAAATGGCAGAGGTTACCAACCTTCAGAAGGAGACCGGTAAGCTGGCTGATGTAATTAAGGGTGCGGATGTTTTCATCGGCGTTTCCGCACCTGGCACTTTGTCCACTGAGATGGTAAAGACCATGAACAAGGATGCCATCGTCTTTGCCTGCGCCAACCCCACTCCCGTAATTTTCCCCGATGATGCCAAGGCAGGCGGTGCCAAGGTGGTTTCTACCGGCCGCTCTGACTATCCCAACCAGATCAATAATGTTCTGGCTTTCCCCGGCATCTTCCGCGGTACTTTTGATGTCCGTGCATCCGACATCAACGAGGAGATGAAGATGGCAGCAGCTATGGCGCTGGCAAATCTGATCTCTGACGAAGAGCTGAACGAGAACTATATCATTCCCGCCGCTTTTGATGAGCGTGTGGGTCCTGCCGTTGCCAAGGCGGTTGCGGAAGCTGCCCGGGCTACCGGCGTGGCAAGAATCTAAAGACGACCATAGAAAGGAAGCGTAATCATATGTTATACCGTGTAGAAAAAGACTCTATTGGTTCCAAGAATGTTCCCATCGATGCTTACTACGGTGTGCAATCTCTCAGAGGATTTGAAAACTTTCAGATTACCGGACAGAGACTCAGAACTGAGTTCATCAATTCCCTTGCAGAAATCAAGAAGACCTGCGCAATTTGTAATCACTCTGTAGGCGAACTTGACACCAGAATGAAGGATGCTATTTGCCAGGTTTGTGATGAAATTCTCGCAGGAAAGCTTCATGATCAGTTTATCTGTGATCCCATTCAGGGTGGTGCAGGCACCACAGCAAACATGAATGCTAACGAAGTGATTGCCAACCGCGCCATCGAGATTTTGGGCGGTGAGAAGGGTGACTACACCATTGTTCATCCCAACGACCATGTAAACCGGGCACAGTCCACCAACGATGTCATTCCCACTGCCGCAAAAATGACTGCAGCCAAGCTCCTAATAAAGGCAATCGCACAGGTTGAGCAGCTAAATACCGCATTACTGGAAAAGGCAGAGGAATTCCGTGACATCATCAAAATGGGCCGCACTCAAATGCAGGATGCTGTGCCGATTCGTTTGGGTGCAGAGTTTGGTGCATATAGCAAAGCCATTCAAAGAGACATTCAGCGGTTGAATGTTGCGCTCCAGGAAATGTACACCATCAATTTGGGCGGTACTGCAGTGGGTACTGCACTGAATGCAAACCCCGACTACGTAAAAGCATTGGCACCCACCCTTTCTGAGATTTCTGGTCTTCCTATGACCAAGGCTGACGACCTTGTGGATGGAACCCAGAATTTGGACTCGTTTGCCTATGTATCTTCTGCGCTGAAAACTTGTGCGATCTCCTGCTCTAAGATATCCAACGACTTCCGACTTATGTCCTCCGGCCCCCGCTGCGGTTTCGAGGAAATTAACCTGCCTGCAAAGCAGAATGGCTCCTCTATTATGCCCGGTAAGGTAAACCCTGTTATTCCTGAGGTAATGTCCCAGGCAGCATTTTGCATTATCGGTAATGATATGTGTATCACGATGGCTGCGGAGGCCGGCCAGTTGGAGCTAAACTTTGCAGAGCCTGTTCTCTATCATAAGCTGTTCGAATCTATTGTGGCACTGACAGGCGCTGTAATGACATTTACAGAAAACTGTGTATCTGGTATTACCGCAAACGAAGAACGCTGCCGCGAGCTTGTAGAGGGTTCTGTTGGCGTGATTACAGCAATTTGCCCCAAACTGGGATATACGGAATCCGCCGATATTGCCAAAACGGCTATTAAGACAGGTGAATCTGTACGAGAGGTTCTCAAGAGCAAGGAACTGCTGTCTGAAGATGAAATCGAAAGACTTTTGGATCCGGCTACCATGGTATAAAAGATCTGCAAATCAAATAATGATTTAACAGCAAGTCAATGCTGCTATAAAGAAGACACGCACCAATGAACTGCACCCCATTTGTTAGACAAGTATGCTATAATACTTGTACTAAGAAATGGGGTGTTTTTCTATGCCAAAAGGAGTACCAAACAAACGTCATACAGGCGAGTTTAAGCAGATGGTTGTAGAGACAATGATGCGTGA
>JAZNIL010000026.1:0-3010 GCA_045577435.1 Faecousia sp.
AATTAATTGTCTTCCTAAGACCGCTTGGCCTCCGACTTACTGTTTTTGGGTTTTGCGATTTCAATCGCTGTGCTGCTGCGGGTTCAGAAGAAATATAATGGTGGCGTTTTCTCATAACCAACATCAGTAAAGAACCAGAAAGGCTGATCAATCATGCGATATGTAAAATACGGCAATCAGAATCCGGAAACAGTCATCCTGCTCCACGGTGGTGGTCTGTCCTGGTGGAACTACCGTGCCGTGGCACAGCTGTTATCAGACCGTTTCCGTGTGATTCAGCCGATTTTGGACGGTCACGCAGGCAGTGATGCCCCCTTTACTTCCATTGAAGAGAATGCCGCAAGGATCATCGCTCATATTGACCAGTTTTTTGGCGGAAAAGTTTTGGCAATCTGCGGACTGTCGTTAGGTGGTCAGATCGCCGTGGAAATGCTGACACAAAGACCCGATATTTGCAGGTTTGCTTTGATTGAAAGCGCGCTGGTCAAACCTATGAAGCTGACCCATGCGCTAATCAAATCAACCTTTGGTATGAGCTACGGTCTGATCAAGCAGAAGTGGTTCGCCAAAATGCAGGCTGCCTATCTGGGAATCCCCAAAACACTGTTTGATGATTACTACCGAGATACCTGCAAAATCAGCAAAGAAGATATGATCGCATTTTTGCAAGCCAACAGCGCGTACTCTATAAAGCCTGCTCTCCGGGATACGCAAGCCAAGGTACATATCGTTTTCGGCAGCAAGGAGCAAGCATCCATCCGCACATCCGGAAAACTGCTGAATCACATGATTCCGGACAGCACTTTGGAAGTCCTCCCCGGATACCGCCATGGTGATTTAAGCCTGAACCACCCGGAACAATATGCACAGATGCTTTTGAATCTGATCGGATAAAAAAGCGGATGTACTTTCGATGAAGTACATCCGCTTCCTTTATGTCGTTATTTCAGCTTCACCGCAGTGCCATAGGCAATGACTTCGGCGGCACCCTGCATCACAGCAGAAGAGCCGAACCGGATATTCACAATGGCATCAGCGCCCATGGCCTCCGCTTCGTCGACCATTCGCTTGGTGGCGATCTGCCGAGCCTCTACCAGCATTTCGGTATACCCCTTAATTTCGCCGCCAACCAGAGTCTTCATTCCAGCCATGAAGTCCTTACCAAAATTTTTGGATTGGACCACCGTTCCTTTTACGATTCCCAGTGCTTCCATTTCCCGTCCGGGAACATGATCAATATTGAGCAGCAGCATCTTCTTCTCCTCCTTCAATTTCTTTGAGTCTTGTTTTGAGTAATATCCAGACAGGGACAATCATCCCCAGTTCCAGCAATCCGGCAATCAGCATCACAGCGCTCCAGAAGCCTTCCGGTACATAATAATGTCGGAGCAATAAAAGCATTGATGCTGACAACAGCATCCAAACTGTCGCAATAATGGCGCTTTTCCAGGCATCATGGCGGCGGCCTTTTTGTGCTTCTTCGTTAATATTTCTTTGCATCCTCTTCTTCACCGCCTTCAATTTCCTTAAGCCGCTGTCGAAGGGCTGCAATCACACCGAAAACGACTGCAACGATTAGTCCGCCATAGAGCAGCAAAAAGATCAGCGCGAACAATTCCCCATGGGCTTCTCCTATTAATGCAAATAGAATGACCGCTAAGTAAGCGGCTAAAAGACCGATCACAATTGCCGCACAGATAATTGGGGCTTTCTTTTTCTTGTGCCTAATATCGTTTTGCATCGTCGATTTCTCCTTTCCCAATTTCCCGGATTCGCTGCATCAGAGCCAATATTACGCCTACTCCAACAGCCGTAAACATACCAACGATCAGCCATAGGAACCACAAAGGAGGTGCTTCCTCCGGGGCAATATGGTAAGCCCAAAACAGAATTCCGCTAAGGCCTGCCATAACTGCTACAACAATGACAGCAATCACCACTGGCGCGATATACCGCACCCGGATATCCTGTACCTGCTTGTTTTGGAATGTAGTACCTCCTCGCTCCAGCTCTGACATCTGTGTTAGAATTGTGTCGGCATCCATTTCTGTGATGGGAACATCCTGGTTCTGTAGCTGTTGGCATAGAGTAATGGATTGCTGCAGATTTCTCTTTTCTCTCTCAAGAGTGATCAGATGCCTGCGCATACCGTCTGCGACTGTGTGGCTACCTGTGAGCATGATCCGGATATCCTCGATGGGGACGCCTAGCTTTCGCATCAGCTTGATCCGCCGTAGCGTCTGCACTTCCTCGTCCCCATAATCCCGGTAGCTGTTCTCAGAATTCCGTTTCGGGGAAAGTAATCCCTGCTCTTCATAAAACCGAATGTTCTTCTTTGTGATGCCAACCAGGGCCTCCACCTCGTTGATCTTCACCCGTACCACCGCCTCTCTTGCTAACAGTATAAACCTTCCACAAGGGGGAAAGTCAATAGCCTATTTTATTTTATGTGTATTTTTTCTTTCGCAGGAGAAGAAGTTGTGTTCGGGCCCTTAATTTCTCAACGAAAAAAGGGCGGTCTTTTTGACCACCCAACAATATTATTCTATCACAAGCAATATAGCACTGTCAATCACGATTTGTTTCTCAAGAAAACTTTCTCCCTTTTGCATTATTTAGGGGCATTTCGAGGACATTTTGACCCCGTTTTTTCATACAACATCCCATCTTGAAAACAGTGGAAACATGGGTTATTATTAAGACACAAAGAGGTGATACCAATGATCTAGTCAATCATAGATTCCCATGAAAAACGGAATCGAAAGACGAACTTCCCAAGTCGGAGGCCAAGCGGTCTTAGGAAGACAATTAATTAAGGCAACTCCTTGGCTCACAGAACGACATGGCTACGATCCGACTTGACAGTGCTATATTGCTTGTGATAGAATAATATTGTTGGGTGGTCAAAAAGACCGCCCTTTTTTCATTGAGAAATTAAGGGCCCGAACACAAAAGTCGGAGGCCAAGCGGTCTTAGGAAGACAATTAATTAAGGCAAATCCTTGGGTCAC
>JAZNIL010000027.1:0-6297 GCA_045577435.1 Faecousia sp.
CTGTCCGGCGTGTTCACCATGCGTACGCCCGACGACGCCATCAACCTGCGCAGCTATGTGGACCAGAACAACTGCCGCAGCGCTGTGGTGGTTGGCGCAGGCTTCATCGCTCTGGAGATCGCTGAGGACCTGCTGGCCAAGGGCCTGAAGGTGACCGTTGTGGATATGGCAAGCCAGGCCATGCCCAACCTGTTCGACGCAGAGGTGGCTGACTACATCCGCCGCCAGCTGCAGACCCGCGGTATCCGTGTGGTGACCGGTGCAGGTCTGGAGGAAGTTCTGGGCGAGACCAAGGCTACCGGCATTCGCACCAGCGTCGGCGCATTCGAGGGCGACGTGGTGGTCATGGCCATCGGTGTCCGTCCCGCTACCGCTTTCCTGGCTGATTCCGGTCTGGAGATGAACCGCGGCACCATCGTGGTGGACGCACAGCAGAAGACCAACCTGGAGGACGTCTACGCTGTGGGCGACTGCGCACAGGTTTACAACCGCATCACCAACAACGGCCAGTGGTCCGCTATGGGCTCTACCGCCAACATCACCGGCCGCTGCCTGGCCAAGAACCTGACCGGCGAGACCGCTGTGTACGGCGGCAGCCTGGGCACCGGCGTTGTCAAGCTGGCTGCCGATCTGAACGCAGGCCGTACCGGTCTGACCGAGGAGCAGGCTAAGGCTGCGGGCTTCGATGCCATCACCGTGACCTGCGTCACCGACGACAAGGCACATTACTATGAGGATGCTTCTACCTTCGTTACCAAGCTGATCGCTGACAAGACCACCCACAAGCTGCTGGGTATCCAGGTCATCGGCGCAGGTGCTGTGGACAAGATGGTCGACATCGCTGTTACCGGTATCGCGATGGGCGCTAAGGTCGAGGATTTCGATACGTTGGACTTCGCTTACGCGCCTCCCTTCTCCACCGCCATTCATCCCTTCGTCCAGGCTTGCTACATTCTGGAGAACAAGATGTCCGGCGCGTTCGAGACCTTCACTCCCGCTGAGTACGCAGCAGGCGCTGCCGAGGGCTACACTGTCATCGACGTGAACCTGAACCAGGCTGTTGCAACGCCCGGTGCCAAGTGGATCGACCTTAGCACCGTCAACGGCCCCATCGAGGGTCTGGACAAGGACGCAAAGCTGCTGCTGGTCTGCGCAAAGGGTAAGCGCAGCTACTTCCTGCAGAACCGTCTGAAGGCATACGGCTACACCAACACCCTGGCTCTGGAAGGCGGTCTGTTCGCAAACCAGGTAAAGATTCAGTTCGAAGGCGGTGTTCTGCCTCCCGAGGAGATCAAGCGCGTCAAGGGTCTGGGCTGCCTGCAGGATAAGCGTTACCCCGACGTATTCAATGTTCGTGTCATTACCCGCAATGGTAAGATCACTTCCGATGAGCATCGTGCTGTGGCAGAGGCTGCAGAGAAGTTTGGTTCCGGTGCTGTTGCCATGACTACCCGTCTGACTCTGGAAATCCAGGGCGTCAAGCATGAGAATATTCAGCCTCTGATCGATTTCCTGGCTGAGCATGGCCTGTCCACTGGCGGTACCGGTTCTCTGGTTCGTCCTGTTGTCTCCTGTAAGGGTACCACCTGCCAGTACGGCTTGGCCGATACCTACGGTCTGTCCGAAAAGATCCACGAGAAGTTCTACATCGGCTACCACGGTGTCACCCTGCCTCACAAGTTCAAGATCTGCGTCGGCGGTTGTCCCAATAACTGCGCTAAGCCCAGCCTGAACGACCTGGGTATCATCGGCCAGAGAGTTCCCATGGTCGACTACACCAAGTGCCGTGGCTGTAAGAAGTGCCAGGTAGTGGAGTCCTGCCCCATCAAGATCGCTCAGGTCGTTGACGGCAAGATCAGCATCGATCCCAATGCATGTAACAACTGCGGCCGTTGTGCCGGCAAGTGCCCCTTCGGTGCATTTGAGGAATATCAGTACGGCTTTAAGGTCTATATTGGCGGCCGCTGGGGCAAGAAGGTTGCCCATGGCCAGCCTCTGACCAAGATTTTCACCAGTGAAGAAGAAGTTATGGATGTTGTCGAAAAGGCAATTCTGCTGTTCCGTGACGAGGGTATCTCCGGCGAGCGCTTTGCCGATACCGTCAACCGTCTGGGCTTCGACTATGTCAACGAGAAGCTGACCACCGGTACCATCGATAAGGAAGCCATCCTGAGCAAGACCGTTAAGGGCGGTGCCACCTGCTAATTTCATAGGAAACCAATCATCCCCCTGATTGGAAACTGCCGGACCGCGTAAGACGGTGAAAGGGCTTTGAAAGTTTCCCCTCAGGAGCCATTGCCTGAGGGGAAATTATGCCTTTTTGCCGCAGTGGTCCTTTCTTTTTTCGTCTGTGTCATGATAAATTACTATTAACTTGAATGTTCGCCGTGAGGTTTATATATGAAACGAATGATAGCACTGTTGATGAGCCTGTTTTTGCTGACCGGTTGTGGCGCATCCGGAACGGCAGAAGCCGGAGGCGTGACCTTTACCGATGATCTTGGAAGACAGATCACCGTGGATAATCCTCAGCGTGTAGCAGCGCTGTTGGGTAGCTTTGCGCAGATTTGGCAGCTGGCCGGTGGTGAGGTGATCGCCACCGCAGACGATGCCTGGGATGATCTGCAGCTGGAATTGCCTGCAGATACAGTCAATCTGGGCAACACCAAATCTTTGAGCATGGAACTTCTGCTGTCCGCTGAGCCGGACTTTATTTTAGCCAGTACGAATACCCGACAGAATGTGGAATGGAAGGAAACCTTGGAAGCCACAAAGATTCCAGTTGCCTATTTTGATGTGGGCGATTTTGATGACTATCTGCGGCTGCTGAAGATATGTACCGATATCACCGGAAGAAAGGATTTGTATGAGGTCAACGGTCTGACCGTACAAAAGCAGATCGAGGCTGTTTTGGCGCAAAGCCGTCGGCGCTTGTCGGAAGAGGAAGCGCCTACGGTTCTGTGCATGGTGGCATCTGCTTCCAATATCAGCGCCAAGAACAGTAAAAATAATGTGCTGGGCGAGATGCTGGCATCTCTGGGTTGTGTCAATATTGCGGATTCTGAGAAATCCCTGCTGGAAAATCTGAGTCTGGAATATATCCTGACAGCAGATCCTGACTATATTTTCATTGTTCAGCGGGGAGACGATACTGACGGCATGATGGAGAAAATTGCTCTGGAGCTGGAAAGCAATCCTCTGTGGAGCCAGCTGTCAGCGGTGAAGGGCGGCAGGGTCTACATCATGGAAAAAAACCTGTATAATTTAAAACCCAACCACCGTTGGGGAGAAGCCTACGAAAGATTAGAGGCGATTTTAAGCAATGAAAAGTAAGAAAACCGTCATTGGGGGAGCACTGCTGCTTTGCGTGGCTGCAGCGCTGCTGAGTATTTGCCTTGGCTCCGTGAAACTGACCTTGAACCAACTGTACAGCGCACTGCTTGCCGGTCCCCAGGGAACTGCCGGATTTATCTTCTGGTATTCCCGCCTGCCCAGAACGGCTGCCTGCCTGCTGTCCGGCGCGGCTCTTGCGGTGTCCGGTGCGGTGATCCAGATTGTGCTGCATAACCGGTTGGCTTCTCCCAGTATTATCGGTGTCAACGCAGGCGCAGGCTTGGCGGTAACGGTTTGCTGCGCTCTGGGTGCGTTATCCGGCTGGGCCATTGCCGGTGCGGCTTTTGCAGGTGCCATGGGTGCCATGCTTCTGGTTGTTTATGTAGGGCAAAAGACAGGTGCTTCCCGTACGACTGTGATTTTGGCAGGCGTTGCGGTCAATGCGATCTTAAACGCCCTTTCCGAAGCAGTGACCACCTTGATTCCAGAGGTTGCCATGATGAGTGTGGATTTTCGGGCAGGCGGCTTTGCATCCGTCTCCCATACCCGTCTTCTGCCGGCAGGGGTACTGATTCTTGCTGCAATGACTGCCTTGCTGCTTATGCACAATGAACTGGATGTTCTTGCACTGGGAGAGGACACAGCAAAAAGCCTGGGCCTGCCGGTGAAGCGAATGCGCACCGTATTTTTGGTGCTGGCGGCACTGCTGGCGGGAGCGGCGGTGAGTTTTGCGGGACTGCTGGGCTTCGTTGGCCTGATTGTGCCCCATGCGATGCGCAAGCTGACCGGCAGCGACAGCCAATATTTACTTCCTGTGTGCGCCTTGGGTGGCGCGGGATTTGTGACATTGTGTGATACGGTCTCCCGCGTGGTGTTTGCACCTTATGAACTGCCTGTGGGTATTTTGATGTCTGTTATCGGTGGCCCCATGTTCCTAATGATGCTGCTGAAACGCAAAGGAGGGCACGCTCATGCTTGAAGTGAAAAGCTTAAGTGCCGGTTATTTGGACAAACATGTGTTGGAACATGTAGATTTTCGGATCCCATCCGAAAAAGTAACCGTGATCCTTGGCCCTAATGGCTGCGGAAAATCCACACTGTTGAAAGCCCTGTGCGGAATCATCCCAGCAGACAGCGGGCAAGTGGTACTGGATGGCGAGAATATCCTGACGCTGCCACAGCGACAGCTAGCTCAGAGGGTGGCATACCTTGCCCAAAGCCGCCAGGTTCCGGATATTACGGTGGAGCGTCTGGTTCTCCATGGCAGATTTCCTTATTTGGGCTATCCCCGCCGCTACCGAAAAGAGGACTATGCCATTGCGGATGCTGCTATGAAAACCATGGGTGTTGCGGAGTTGGCAGATGAGTTGGTGCAGAATCTCTCTGGCGGACAGCGGCAGAAAGTTTATATTGCTATGGCGCTGGTCCAGGATACGCCGGTGATCCTTTTGGATGAACCGACCACCTATCTGGATATTTCCCATCAGCTGCAGCTGATGCAGCAGGCGCGGATGCTGGCTGCACAGGGAAAGACCGTTGTTATGATCATTCACGATCTTCCCCATGCCTTTCAAACGGCAGACCACATGATACTGATGCGGGATGGAAAAATCGTAGCGGATGGAACGCCGGAGCAGATTTATGCATCCGGAATGATTTCTTCGGTATTTGGGGTACGGCTCTGTCGTACCGGTACAGAAGGCGGCTGGCGATACTACTGCGAGGAGAGTAAACTATGAATCATTTTCCCATCAGCGTTAATTTGTCCGGAAAGACGGTTTATCTCATCGGAGACGGACCGCAAATCCGGCAGAAAGCAGAGAAAATGAAGCCTTTCGAGGCTGTATTGACCCATAAGCAGACTTTTACGGAAGCAGATGCCCGAACCGCGCCGGCTATGGTGATTGTGGGGGACACGGATGTTGCGAAAGCAGAAGAAATTGCTTCACTGTGCGGACAATACCGTATCCCGGTCAATGTGGTGGATGTGCCGCGGCTTTGCAGCTTTTACTTTCCCGGACTGATCACCAAGGGGGATCTGACCGTGTCCATATCCACGGGAGGAACTTGTCCTGCGGCTGCTGCGTGTTTACGGGAACGAATTGAGAATGCGATTCCGGATGGCACAGAGGATGTTTTGGAATGGGCGCACCAAAACAGGGAGCGACTGAAAAAACACCGTGTTTTGAAACAGGCAGTTACCAAAGCGTTCTCGTTAAACCGTCCGTTGACAGAAGAAGAAATCGGAGCGATTATTGGGAATCTGTAGGAGAATCTGCGGGTGCTTTTTGCTGCGGTGGAGATGATTTCTAAAAGCGTGATGTCATCACAGAAGAGCCCAAAATAATATTGTATATGGAGGTTATGCGTTTACGGAAATGTAGTCTCTAGTGTTGGCTTGGTTTTGCCCGCTTTATTTCACCATAAATTTCATAAAATTCCATCATCAACAGAAATTCAATTATTATCCACAGCTTTCGACTGGATATGAGTATTTTGAAAATTGCATCGCCAAAGCGGTGCGTGACGCATGAATTTCTATCGTTTTCATGAATGCGGCATATAAAAATCCCCACAGTCTTTTCTCTCTTACCGGAGGATCGACTGTGGGGATTTTTGCGTTTATGGTTCTGTGCATACAAACCCGTTTTTTCAGTTTGTGGGTACAGATGCATAAACGAGCTGGGATTGTAAAGGGACTGCAGGTTCCTTTACTTCTGGGTTTCCAATAGGGGTGAAAGCGCCCTGTTGGCACACGATTTTCCGTTGGAAAGTCTAGTGTGTTATACCTTTTGCGACCGTGGGCGGCTCAAAGGGGTTGATCGGTGGTAGAGCAAGCACTTTGAGTTGTCCACAGAACAGGCGGATTTCGGGTCCCTCCGGGACGGGAAATTTGTGGAATCGCTTACGCGAAATCCGGCTGTTCGGGTGTAGGTGGTGCGGTGGAATGAAGAAAATTTGCAA
>JAZNIL010000028.1:0-6383 GCA_045577435.1 Faecousia sp.
ATCAAGATGTTCTCCGACAAGGGCCTGAAGTCCACCGGCGGTCTGTCCAACAACTCCAACGGCGCTCCCAAGCACGTCCGTCCCATCATGGACGCAACTCTGGTTGCTATGTGCATGATGCAGGGTCTGACCTCCGCGATCGTTAACCCCAACGACCAGCGCCTGATGGAGACCATCAAGTCCTGTGACATCTTCAAGAACAACGTTCTGTATTCTGATTCCTATCTGGATCTGTAAGCATACCCTTTAAAATCCTTAGATTTCCCGTAGCATATTCGGGAGGGAGTGACCTCCCTCCCGAATATTGCTTTTTTCCGGTATACCCAGGCAATGCACTAACCGCATGTTATGTAAACTAACAATATTAAGGGAGGAAATTTAATGAGCGTATTAACAGATCTGATCTATGGCGGCTCCAATGCTGTGGCAGGCCTTACCGAGGGCGCTGTCAATAATGCTATCGCCAAGTATGGTGCAGATAAAGCCATCGCGTTTCCTGACACTGCATACTTTTTCCCCACCATCTATGCAGCTACCGGCGTAAAGGTCAAGACACTGGGCGATTTGACTGCCTGCGTGGGCGTGCTGAAGAGCCTGATTACCAATCAGGAAGACCTGGGTCAGGCCCTCAATGCCGGCCTTGCTACCGCGGTAGGCGCGGAGATCCTGGAAGGCCTTAAGTATGTAGATTGTGAAAATCCCTATGAAAATGACAGCGGCATCGGTTTTGTCCCCGACCCCATCATACGGTCTCTGGGAGTGCCTCTGGTTACCGGAGATATCCCCGGTGTGGCGGTGGTGCTGGGCAAGGCAGACAACGCTGAAGACGTGGCCAAGGTGGTCAAAGATTACCAGTCTAAGGGTATCATGACCTTTATGGTGGGCGACGTGATCGAGCAGTGCGCTGAAAACGGCGTGAAGATGGGTCTGGAGTTCCGTGTGATCCCTCTGGGTCATGATGTTACCTCTGTGATCCACGTGGTCACTGTTGCTATCCGCGCGGCCCTGATTTTCGGTAATGTTCAGCCCGGCAATCTGGCTGGTCTGCTGGATTACACCAAGAACAGAGTACCCGCTTTTGTGAATACCTTCGGCGCAATTGACGCTGTGGTGGTTTCTGCCGGTGCCGGAGCCATCGCTCTGGGCTTCCCCGTGGTTGTGGATATCGACCTGGGTGAGAATCAGGTTCCCGGCGCGCTGGAATCCGTATGCGATCATGCAGAAACCGTGAAGAAGTCTCTGGAACTGCGGAATATCAGAATCAAGGTAACAGAGCTGCCCATTCCCGTGGCCTTTGCCGCTGCCTTTGAGGGTGAGATCATCCGTAAGGCAGATATGCACAACGAGTGCTGGTCCTCCAAGAACCCCACCGCTGAGCTGGTTGTCATGCGGCAGCTGGATGAAGTTGAGGATCACAAGATCTCCATCATTGGTCCGGATCTGGATCAGGCTAAGGATCTGGCTCTGGTTACTTATGTGGAAGTGGCCGGCAAGAAGATGCAGGAGGACTTCGAGTCTGTTATCGAGCGTAAGTTCCACGCATGGTTTAACTATATGGAAGGTGTCATGCATACCGGTCAGCGCAATCAGGTGCGTGTCCGTGTATCTAACGCTGCCTATGAAGCAGGCCTGCGGCTGAAGGACTTTGCGGAAGTTCTCTATGTAATGATTATGAACGAGTTCGACGCGGTGGTGGATAAGTGCCAGGTCACCATCATCACCTCATCCCAGCAGGCAGAGACCTTCCGGGATGAGGTGGCAATGCCCCGCTATGCCCAGAGAGATGACCGTCTGGCATCTATGACCGACGAGTCCGTGGACCGCTACTACACCTGCATTCTGTGCCAGTCCTTTGCTCCCGCGCACTGCTGCGTGGTAACACCTGAGCGTCTGGGCCTGTGCGGTGCGGTTTCCTGGCTGGATGCCAAGGCTACCAACGAGCTGGATCCCAACGGTCCTTGCCAGCCCATTGAGAAGAAGGGCCTCATGGATGAGCGTCTGGGTCGTTATGAGGAAGTCAATCGCATGATCTGCGACGCTACTCACGGCGCGGTGGAGAGCGTGACCCTATATTCCATCCTGGAAGACCCCATGACCTCCTGCGGCTGCTTCGAATGTATCTGTGGTATTGAGGCTGTGTCCAGCGGTGTCATCATTGTAAACCGTGAGTATAAGGGCATGACCCCCGCAGGCATGACCTTCGGCGAACTGGCAAGCTGCACCGGCGGTGGTGTCCAGACGCCCGGCTTTATGGGCCATGGCCGCCACTTTATCGCCTCCAAGAAGTTCCTGTACGCAGAAGGCGGTATCGAGCGTATTGTTTGGATGCCCAAGGAACTGAAGGACGATGTAGCCCAGAGATTGAACAAGACCGCTAAGGAACTCTACGGCATTGATAATTTTGCCGACATGGTGGCAGATGAAACCGTCACCTGCGACGCGGAAGAACTGTACACCTGGCTCACTGAAAAGGGTCATCCCGTTCTGGGTCTGGATCCTCTGATGTAATGTAATCCCATCCGGCACGGTGGGGAATTTCTCCACCGTGCCATTTTTAACAGGCGCGTTTAAGGACGTCCTGCTTAACACCCACTAGCGATAGCAGCGGCGGAAGCCGCCGAAAGGAATTGGATGAATGAAAGTAATTTTCCAAATTGAGGGAGCAAATCCCGTTGAAATTGCATGTAACGCCGGAGATAATCTGCTGGAATTGGCACGCCGTGGCAATGTAGCCATTGATGCCCCCTGCAGCGGCAACGGCTCCTGCGGCAAATGCCGTGTGAAGCTCATCGAGGGACAATTGGAAACCATTAAGTCCCGCCACATCTCTGACGAGGAATATGAAGCCGGCTGGCGGCTGAGCTGCAACTGCAAGGTGCTCACCGACTGTACCGTGTGGGTGCCGGATATTGCCAGCGCTTACCAATCCAGAATGAAGACCGCGGACCTGTCCAGCCCCAAGGAAGTTGCGATTTTTGAGCAGGCGCAGCAGCAGCTTCAGGAAAGCGGAATCACCTTCCAAAACAGTTTCCGCAGCGTGGTGGTGGAGATGTCCGAACCCAGTCTGGAGGACACCATGCCCGATAACGAGCGCCTGACCTGGGCTCTGCGGGAGACGTTGGGGGTATCCGCCGTGAAGATCCCTTACAGCGTAATGCTCACACTGGCCAGCGACCTGAGGAAATACGGTTTCCACGTCTGCGTCAAGGGTCAGCTGGAGGGGGACAGCTTTATCTGTATGGAGGTTTCCTCCCCGGAGGACAGCACCATCGTAGGCTGCGCCATCGACATTGGCACCACCACGGTTACCATGGTGTTGACAGATCTGACCACCGGTAAGATCTTGGCGAAGGGTTCTTCCGGTAACGGCCAGATCCGCTACGGCGCGGATGTCATCAACCGTATCATTGAACAGGGCCGTCCCGGCGGCAGGAAAAAGCTGCAGGATGCCATCATCAAGGAGACCCTCACCCCCATTATTGCCAATCTGTGCAAGACCACGGGGATTTCTGCACGGTCTATTCTGCGGATGTGCGTGGCAGCCAATACCACCATGAACCACCTGTTTGTGGGTGTGGATGCAGAACCTGTGCGTATGGAACCCTATATCCCCAGCTTTTTCGCTTGGGAGGGGCTGCTGGCAGGTGACCTGAAGCTTCCCGCCAACCCCTTGGCGTCGGTGATCATTGCGCCCAATATCGGCTCTTATGTGGGCGGCGATATCACTGCCGGTACTTTGGCTGCCGGCCTTTGGGACAAGGATGAGATGAGCCTGTTTATTGACCTGGGCACCAATGGCGAAATCGTGTTTGGTAACCGGGATTTCCTCATGAGCTGTGCCTGCTCTGCCGGTCCAGCTTTTGAGGGTGGTGATATTTCCTGCGGCATGCGGGCCACCGATGGTGCTATTGAAGCCTGCCGGATCGACCAGGACACCATGGAGCCCAGCCTCACCATTGTGGGTGAACCGGGACAGAAGCCGGTGGGTATCTGCGGCAGCGGCATTATCGACATTATTTCGGAGTTGTTCTGCTGCGGTATTATCAATGCCCGGGGTTTGTTCAGCCGGGAGGGTGACCGGGTAGCCCGAGACGAGCACGGTATGGGACGCTATGTGCTGGCCAAGGCGGAGGAATCCGAAACCGGACGGGAAATCTCCATCAATGAAGTGGATATCGATAACTTTATCCGTGCCAAGGGCGCCATTTTCTCCGCAATTGACACCATGCTCAGCGCCGTGGATATGACCGTGGATATGATCGATCATGTGTACGTGGCCGGTGGTATCGGCTCGGGAATCAATATGGCAAACTCTGTGAATATCGGTATGCTTCCGGATGTGGAGCTTTCCAAATACCACTATATTGGCAACGCCTCTCTCACCGGCGCCTACGCCATGGTCATGAGTGATGAGGCTGCGGAAAAATGCGGCGAGGTAGGGGCAAATATGACCTACCTGGAGCTGTCCACCCATCCGGGGTATATGGATGCCTTTGTAGCGGCCTGCTTCCTGCCCCATACGGATGCCAGGCTGTTCCCAAACAGTGTCCACGGAGGATAAAGGAGAACCTATGCAAGTAGAAAACCACAAGGAAGAAGTCCCTTTTGCTTATTATGAGAATAAATACCGGGCGTTAAATCCGGCGGATGTGACCGAAAGGCTGAAAGAGGTAGGCTTTGACGGCAGTGCCTTTACGGTGAAGCTGTTGGGCAGAGAATTTGCTCTGTCCTACCCGGAGTACACCATCTGCGCTCTGGACGGCGGTCCGGTTCCTCCACTGCCTGCCCAGACCTTCCTGCTGCGCTACCTTCTGGAGAGCAAGAATACGGCTTGGAATGGACAGTGGAAGACCTTCCGGGAGATGCCCTGGGGAGAAATGTACATTAAGCCCTATACCGGACGGGTATTGACCCGGGCGGCGTTTACCTTTGGCACCCGCGTGGGCGCATTCCGGACTGCTGCGGAGAAAATGGGCGCAGTCCCGGTGCGGCACGGCGACGCGGGATACCAGCTCCGGCTGGTTGGGGATTATCAGATGCAGATCATAGTCTGGGAGGGAGACGATGAGTTCCCGCCCAATGCCCAGGTGCTGTATTCGGATAATTTTGCCCAGGGCTTTGCCGCGGAGGACCGGGTGGTAGCCGGAGATATCCTGATCTCGACCATTAAAGCGAATATGTAAGGAAATTCCCGCTTGCTAAGGCAAGCGGGAATAATAGTCTGCTTTCTGTTTTTGTAGGATTGTGAGCATTAGGCAGATACAGGTCACGGATGGTTGCATGCGGCTTCTTCCGCAAGGGAGTGAAAATCAATACCCCGGCTGATGGTCCAGTAATCCAGCGCTTTCTGGATGTCCGGTTCTGGCAGGTCAAAATATTCAGCCAACTGCCAAAGCTGGGTATACCCTGCCCGGAAGGCAGTGGTGAATGCCTCCACAGTGAGAATGTGCTCAGCGCTCCACCGGGTTGCCCGGTACTCGCTGCGCTCCACCAGCTCGTAGGAACTGTCCACCTTGTGCAGCGCCCCTGTGGCGGCATGGCCCATTTCGTGGCAGCAGATCCCTTTCAGCATACGGGTGGAAGGGATTTTAGAAAAATCCAAAAACACACCGTAATAGCCTCCGTCCCGCACTGTGGCTCCCGGCTGGGGACAGCCAAAGTAGGGGATCACATCTACATTGTGTTCTTTGCAAAAGTCGTAAAAATTGGCAAGCTCAAACACGGCTATTCCCTCTTCTGTGACCGCCGCTGGCGCATGATGCGAACCATATCCCGCACGGTCTGTTTGTCTTCGTCGGTAAGTTCCCTGTACTGTCCGTAAAAGGCCACGTCCACATCCTCAATGCTGAAATCGTTCTGCTCATCCGGGCAAATCAGTTTGTCCACAGATACACCAAGATAGACGGCGATCCGCTGGGCAGTCTCGGTACGGATACTTTTCTTGCGTCCCATTTTCAGGTCAGTCATTAAACTGCGGCTGATACCCAGATCAGCGCACAGCTTCCCGGGGCGGATTCCTTTTTGGCGGCACAGGTTCTCAATATGTTCATACAAATTCTCCATAACGTACCCTCCGGCCTTCCTTGTTTGTGTACATTTACAGGTACAAATACAAGCCTTTTTAACTATTTTAGTACACAAAAGAGTACTTGTCAATGGAAGGACCGTAAGGTTATGGACATGATGGAGAAAGCATAGCATATAGAACGTACGATAAAACGGACAAAAAATATTTTTGTTTCCACAGAAAGCGACATAAAAAGCACTTGACAACAGCGGCCTGATGTGCTATCATATATAAGCACTCGAGGGTGAACCTTCCAATATCGCGGAGTAGAGCAGTTGGTAGCTCGTCGGGCTCATAACCCGGAGGTCGTAGGTTC
>JAZNIL010000029.1:0-43032 GCA_045577435.1 Faecousia sp.
ACTATATTGATTACTACAATAACCGGCGAATTAAGGCAAGACTAAAGGGCTTGCCACCTGCATTACACAGACAGCAAGCCCTTTCGGCAGCTTAAACAATTTGAGTTAGAAATATTTGTCTAACTTTTTGGGGTCACTTCAGTTGTTGCCTGTCTGCTTTTTTGTAAAAAAGGCGGCACCTTCCTTGCAGGAGGTGCCGCCAAGTACATTTTAAGTTGTTACAGGGTTTCCATCACGGCCTTGATACGGGCGCAGGTGCGGTCATGGCCGAGGATCTGCATAACCGTATACAGGTCAGGGGAGTTGGTCTTGCCGGTGACAGCCTGACGGATGAAGGTGGAAATGTCAGCCACCGTGCCGGGGTAGGCAGTGGGATCAGCCTTGTAAGCCTTCATATCGGTGGTGAAGCCCATATCGGTGGTAATCGCTTTGACCTTGTCAAACCACACGCCGGAATCATCAGCGATGTCAAAGACAGCGAGGAATTTGTCCAGCGCGGTCTTAACGGTGTCCGGGGAGAATTTTTCGTCAAAAACAGGGCTTTGCAGGTACTGGTCATAGAAGAAACCCATGTACTCCTTGGCATCCGCCCAGGTGGCCAGATCCTTTCTGGGCTTCTTACCGCCCCGGCCAATGGCCAGAATGCTCACGGCAAAGTCCGGATCTTCCGCCAGCTTTGCCCCAAAGCCGGGGTCAAACTCCTGCGCCCACTCCAACAGCTGGTCGTATACGCTCCGGGCGTCCATGCGGGAGATAACATTTTTGGAAACGTCCACCAGCTTAGCATAATCAAACAGGCTGCCTGCGGGATTCAGCTTCTTGGGGCTGAACTTAAAGTCCTCGGTGGGGGTGTCGGGATTGGCACGGCGCCAGTCCTCGAAATTGGAGTTGAGAACGGTCATCAGGTATTCCTGCACAGCCTTGATGGGGAAACCAGCGGCCTTGTAGTAGGTCAGCGCCAGCTCCGGATCCTTCCGCTTAGAGAGCTTGCGCTTGGAATTGCCATCCATTTTCATCAGCGGCCCAATGTGCACATACTTGGGCAGCTTAAAGCCCAGAGCCTTAAACAGTTGGATGTGGAACGGCAGGCTGGGCAGCCACTCGTCACCACGGACCACATGGGTGGTGCGCATCAGCTCATCATCCACTGCGTGGGCAAAGTGGTAGGTGGGGATACCGTCGGATTTCAGCAGCACATGATCTACGTTGTTTTCGGTAATGGTCAGTTTGCCCTTCACCAGATCGTCAAACTTGAACTGGTTCTCAATGCTGCCCTCGCTGCGGAAACGGAGCACCCAGGGATGTCCGGCATCGAGCTGCTGCTGAATGTCCTCCACAGGACGGTCACGCCAGATGGCGTACTTGCCGTAATAACCAGTGGTTTCCTTTGCGTCTTCCTGCTGCTGCCGGATGGCGCTCAGTTCTTCCTCGGTACAGAAGCAGGGATAGGCCTTTCCCTCGGAGACCAGCTGCTTGGCAAACACATGGTAGATGGAAGCGCGCTGACGCTGACGGTAGGGACCATACAGGCCGGAGTCGCCGTCGTGAGTAGCGCCTTCGTCAAACACGATATTGTAGTGCTTCAGGGAATCAATCAGCACCTCCACCGCGCCCGGAACCTCTCTTTTTGCGTCGGTGTCCTCCACACGCAGGAAAAGCACGCCGCCGCTCTGGTGCGCCATACGCTCAGAGATCATGCCCTGCACCAGATTGCCCAAATGGACAAAACCGGTGGGAGAGGGAGCCATGCGGGTAACCACCGCGCCCTCGGGCAGCACTCTGGCGGGGAAACGCTCCTGAACCTGCTGGGGTGTTTCGGTCACATGGGGAAAAAGCAGTTGCGCCAAAAAATCGTAATTCATTGAAAATACCTCTTACGTATTCATAGTATCCGGAACAAACTTGGGGGACTTGGAGATAGCACCCCCGGAATTTCCCCCATTATACCATGGCATTACGGATAAAGTCAATTTCTCGTTGCGTTTTTCTGCTGTGTGTGATAGAATACAGGAAATTACCAAAAAAGAGGGAAAGAAAATGGAAGAAACCGCAGCAAAGAAAAGAATGTTATCCGGCATCAAGCCTTCCGGAGATTTGACGCTGGGCTCTTATCTGGGTGCCGTTAAGAATTGGGCAGAGCGGGCGGAGGAGTATGACTGCTTCTACTTCATGGCGGACCTGCATGCCATCACTGTCCGGCAGAACCCAGCAGATCTGCGCCGGCGCACCTTGGAACAGCTGGCCCAGTACATTGCCTGTGGTCTGGATCCTGAGAAGAACACCCTGTTTGTCCAGAGCCATGTCCACCAGCACGCGGAGCTTGGCTGGGTACTGGATTGTTACTCCATGTTCGGTGAGCTGTCCCGGATGACCCAGTTTAAAGACAAGTCCGCCAAAAACGCGGATAATATCAACGCCGGACTGTTCACCTATCCCTCTCTTATGGCAGGCGATATCTTGTTGTACCAGCCGGATCTGGTGCCTGTAGGTGAGGATCAGAAGCAGCATGTGGAGCTGACCCATGTGATCGCCCGCCGATTTAACGGTATCTACGGCGATGTGTTCAAGATCCCCGAGCCCTTTGTGCCCAAGGTGGGCGCCCGAATCATGAGCCTGACCAATCCCTTGGCGAAAATGTCCAAGTCCGAAAATGAGGATACCGGCAGAGTGCTGGTGATGGATCCACCGGAAGTTATCATGCGCCAGTTCAAGCGGGCTATTACGGATTCCGATACGGAGAACTGTGTCCGCTATGACAAGGAGAACAAGCCCGGCGTTGCCAACCTGATGACCATCTACTCCGCTGTTACAGGTAAGACCTACGAACAGATTGAAAGCGAATTTGCCGGTCTGGGCTATGGCGCGTTCAAACCCCGTGTGGGCCAAGCGGTGGTGGAGACTCTTCGTCCCATCCGGGAGGAGACTCAGCGGCTGCTGAGGGACAAGGGGTATCTGGAATCGGTCTACCGGGACGGTGCCCAGAAAGCCAGCTATGTGGCAGAAAAGACTCTGCGTAAAGTCTACAAAAAGGTAGGCTTCCTTGCAAAGTAAATGAAGTGAGCTGTCTGTACAGACCGTACAGGCAGCTTTTTTTCTTGCTTTTTTGTAAACAATTTGTTAAAATGACAGTGCTATGGAAAAAAAGACACATTACTATGTCAGCAACAAAAGTGTGCTGACCTGGCTGGTGGCGTTTTGCATGGTCTGCTCGGTAGTGGCTCGTTTTATTTTTGTCGGTGAGAAAGGCGCCGAGGTGTGGAGCCAAATCGTCCTGCCGGTTGCGGCAGCCCTGCTGTTTGCGCTGATCTGCCTGCTCAATGGCAAAGAACATTTTTACAAGACAGCCATTCCAGTCTGGATGATCTGCCTGTATTACTACTTTGTATTCTCCAGCGTGCGCTATGGGGGAAATGACCGGCTGATTATCTTGCTGTTTGGGATTGCCCTGCTGTTTGTGGCCGTTATTTATACGCAGATCACAGCTGGCCGGGAGCGGTTTTTATGGCTGCTGCTGCCGCTGGTAGCGTTCCCCTGGGCAGCAAGACTTTATCAAAGCAGGGACTTGATGTTCAGTGGTAATTACGGGGATCTGCTGTTCCTGCTGCCGGATTTGCTGATGACCCTTGGTCTGGTGCTGACAGTATTTGCGGTCCGTGTACATGCGGATGGGGAATACCATCCCACTTGGGGCGACCGGAAGGATGGAAGAAAAATCCGTACTCTGGAGCCTATGGCGCAGATTACTGCGTTTTTCCAGGTGGAGCGTAATACCTGCTCTAATCTGTTTGAGGAATCCTTTGAAATCACCAATATTGACCGCTATATCCGCCAGAAGCGGAGAGAGGGGTATACGGATTTTGGCATTACTCATGTGCTGTTGGCAGCCTATGTCCGTGGCGTTGCCCGCTATCCCCAGCTGAACCGCTTTATCAGCGGTCAGAAGGTTTACTCCCGCGGTAACGATATCCAGTACTGCATGGTGGTGAAGAAGGAGATGACCGTGGAATCTCCCGACACCTCCATTAAGGTGCACCTGAGTCCCTATGACACCGCTATTGATGTCTATAACAAGCTCAATGCTGCGGTTGAGGAAGTCAAGAGCACGAAAGAACTGGACTCCAGCCTGGACGCGCTGATTATGAAGCTGAATCTGATCCCCAGCGTAGTTCTGAAGTTTGTGGTGTGGCTGCTGAAGCTGCTGGATTACTTTGGCCTGCTGCCTAAGTTCCTTACAGAACTGAGCCCCTTCCATGGAAGCCTGTTCTTTACCTCTATGGGCAGCTTGGGTATTCCTCCCATTTACCATCACCTGTACGACTTCGGCAACCTGCCTGTGTTTGGTGCCTTTGGCTGCAAGCGCCGGGCACTGGAGGTGCAGGAGGATGGAACCGTTGTCCAGAGAAAGTACATAGATTTGAAGATGACGCTGGATGAGCGTATCTGCGATGGTTACTATTATGCCACCTTCTTCAAATACTACCGCCGGCTGCTTGCCCATCCGGAGGTTCTGGACAATCCTCCCGAAGAAGTGAAAGCTGACATTGACTAAGCTATGAAACAGAGTATTTTACAAAACCTTTCTGCAGAGTGTCCCTGGGGGGACACTCTGCATTGGTATGATACCATTGATTCCACAAATACCCAGGCGGTCAATTTGGCAAAGGCCGGCGCGCCGGAGGGAACGGTGCTGGTAGCAGGCAATCAAACCAGTGGCCGTGGACGTATGGGCAGACACTTCTGTTCCCCTGAGGGCATGGGCGTGTACCTGTCTGCCATTCTCCGGCCAAAATGTAAGCCTGTGGAATGTATGCACCTTACCTGTGCCGCAGCGGTGGCTATGTGCAAGGCGGTAGAGCGGGTCAGCGGTGTGAAGCCGGGGGTGAAGTGGATCAACGATCTGGTGACCCAAAAACGGAAACTGGGCGGTATTCTCACAGAAATAGCTGTGGATTACAAAACCGGTCAGATTGACTACTGTGTGGTAGGAGTGGGCATCAACTGCCTGCAGAGCCGGGAGGATTTCCCGGAAGAACTGCAGGATCTGGCAACGTCCATTGCCATAGTCAGCGGAAAAGCTGTCCACCCGGCAGTACTGGCTGCGGCTATGACAGAGGAGCTGTGGCGGCTCTCGGATACTCTGCTTTCTCAAAAGGAGCAGACCATGGCGCTTTACAGGGAAAGCTGTATTACCCTGGGAAAGGACGTGGTGCTGCTGCATGGTGGGGAGCGACGGGAAGGCCGGGCAGTGGATTTGAATGAGGACGGCTGTCTGGTGGTGGAGTTCCCCGATGGGCATACAGAGGCCATAGGTTCCGGAGAAGTGAGTGTTCGGGGAATGGATGGGTATTTTTAACATTTTTCTGTTGCATTTTTTTAAGACCTTGGTTATACTGAAACCAGTAGAATTATAAGTGGAGGTAATATTTATGAAAGCTTTCAATACAATTGTTAAAATCCTGACTGCTCTGGCCGCTGTAGCCGGCGCTGTCTATCTGCTGGCAACCTATGGCGACAAGCTGGTGGCTTGGGCAAAGAAGCTGCTCAGCTGTAGCTGCTGCTGTGGGGAAGATTGCTGCTGCGAAGGCGAGTGCTGCTGTGAAGAAGAGTGCTGTGAGGACGAGTGCTGCTGCGCACAGGAGGCTAACCAGGAAGCTCTCGCTGAGGAAGCACCTGTGGAAGAAACTCCCGCTGAGGAGAACGCTGCGGAAGAGTCTGATTTTGCCTGATAAAAGCAGAAATGAGGGGCTGTTGCAAGATAAAGCAACAGCCCCTAAAATTATGCAAGAATCTACATCCTGTGGGTGTAGGGGCTGCCATTGGCAGCCCGCAGGCCACGAACCGTTGCCCCTGCAAAATCCAACGATAGGTCTTAACGTTTTACAACGCGCCTTTTTCACATGATAAAATACAGCGCAATGGTCAGTAGTGCATTGCCTCGTTCTTTTTCGTTGTCACCTGCCATCAGCAGTAGGAGAAGGACAATGATTAGATCCGCAGTGTCAAAATCTTTTGGCAGCAGCTGCCTTAGAAAGCCGGAAATGCTGCTTCCCTGCACCGGACGGTGATCAGGTGGCGGATCAGGTGGCTCCGGCTGGGGGATGGGCCTTGGTGGCGGTGCCTGAGGGGTCCTTCCGGGTGGACGTACCTGGGGATGGTCCGGTACACGGTTTCGCCGGTAAGAGCCGTCCGGTTGGGGAATATAGCGGTTATACATACACCATCACCTGCCAAAGGGAAATTGTCCGCCGCCAAAGAGGCTGCCTGCCATGGATGCCATCCGCGCGGCCTGCATGGCCCGCTCCAGCTTTCGGATACGCACGTTGCTTATGTAGGGTGTCAGCGCCCGGAGCAGGCTCTGCTGGTTTTTATCAATAGCAGACCCACTCATAAACCCGGAGAGCTTTTTCAGCATCCCCATATCTATTTCCGGCATCCCCGGAGAGGAGACTACCTCCGACTCTTTTGGAGGCGGAGCTTCGGGGGCAGGTTTCTCAAAGCTCTGGGCCAGAGTCATGATTTTCTGCATCATTTCCGGATTACCAAGAATGGCTCCTAATTTGTTTTCCATATCGTCCATGGCTTACCCTCCCAGTTCCCGGGCCAGCTTTTCCACCTCCGGTGTGAGCAGCTTGGAGAGTGCTCTGGCGGCCTCTGTGTAATTGCCGGCGTTTAACGCTGTCATGGCCTTATTCACAGCCGCAGGGTCTGATTGCTGCATCATGGTGAGCAATTGCTGCCCAGTGGGCGTTTTTGCCAACGCCATGGCATCCTCCAGGGAAAAATCTTCAGATTTTTTCTGCACGCGCATTGCCTCCTGTTCAATTGCCTGTTATAATAAATATCGATATCCCATTATATGCACATTGGAACAGTTGGTGTACTATGAAGATTTTAGTTTTGTCCGATTCCCACAGCGCACTGCGTTTTATGAGGGAATGTGTGGAGCAAGTCAGACCGGATGCCATCATACATCTGGGAGACCATTATGATGACGGCCAGGTTCTGGCGGAGGAATATCCCCATATCCCGGTGCATCTGGTGCCTGGTAACTGCGACAGGTTTCGCTGCCCACCTCAGGTAAAGAGAATGCTTTGTTACAGTGTGGGCGGTGTTATGCTTTATATGACCCATGGGCATAATGAATTTGTAAAGGACGGATTGTACCGGCTTGTGGACCGGGCAAGGCAGTATGGGGCACAGGCGGCCCTGTATGGACATACCCATGTGTACGACTGCCACCGGGAAGACGGCCTGTGGGTCATCAACCCGGGAAGCTGCGGCTATGGTGGTGGCAGCGCGGCTCTTGTGAAATTGGAGAACGGACAGATCCAAAGATGTATAAAGCTTACAGCGGAAAATTTGGAGGAATTAGCATGATTTTAACCGTAGATATTGGTAATTCTAATATTGTGCTGGGCGGCGTGGAGGGAGATTCCATCGTCTTTGAGGCGCGGCTGCGCACAGAGGCCACAAAGACCTCTGACCAGTACTGCGTGGAGCTGAAAAGCATCCTGGATATTTACAACATCGAAGCCCAGTCTATTGAGGGAGGGATTATTGCCTCTGTTGTACCCCAGCTTCTGAATTCTTTCCAGACAGCGATCAAGAAACTTACAGGCAAGAACAGCCTTGTGGTAGGCCCGGGACTGAAAACAGGGCTGAATATCCTGCTGGAAAACCCGGGGCAGACCGGTGCTGACCTGGTGGTGGCAGATGTGGCTGCTCTGCGGGAACATAAACCCCCTCTGATTGTGATCGATATGGGAACTGCTACTACCATGTCCGTACTGGATAAAAACGGCGCCCACATCGGCGGCTGCATCATTCCCGGTGTGAAGATATCCATGGATGCCCTCACAGACCACACCGCGCTGCTGCCCGGCCTGCAGCTGGATCAGCCTAAGCGGGCCATTGGCAGAAATACGGTAGATGCAATGCGTTCGGGGATTATGATGGGCACTGCCTGTA
The DNA here is from genome assembly GCA_045577435.1 of Faecousia sp. Lineage (GTDB taxonomy): Bacteria > Bacillota > Clostridia > Oscillospirales > Oscillospiraceae > Faecousia. Next base: position 7,969 of record JAZNIL010000029.1, read on the forward strand.
TGCTGGACGGCATGATCGAGCGGATGGAGCAGGAGCTTGGCAGCAAGACCACCGTGATTGCCACAGGGGGCATTGCTAAATTCATTGTGCCCATGTGCAGGCGGGAGATTATCTATGATAAGAACCTGCTGATCAAGGGCCTTGCGGCGCTCTACCGGGACAACAAACGAAGATAATTATACCATTGCCAGCAGAAGCAGCAGCGTGGCTGCCATTCCAGCCCCACTGGCGGTGACCAGCAGAATGTCCAGCACCCTGTGCAGTGTCTGTTTGGGCGTGGCTGCGTTGGGGTAGGGAGAATAGTTGACAAAACGGCGAAATCTTAAAATTGCAGTTCTCATGGTGTTACCTCCTTGTGGTTTATCTTATGCCACAAGGATACTGAAATATGTGTCCGATAAAAAGGACTAATAACCCATGTGTTGCAAATAAAAAGAAAGTATGCTATGATACATGAAGTACAGAAAATAACCCACGGAGGTGGCTTATCAATATGCGTACCATAAAAGAAAAATGGCAGGGCTTTTTGAATAAGACAGAGCCTGCCCGCACCGTTACCGGCAATATATTTCGGGGCGTGGGCAAGGTGATCTCCCTGCTGGCAAGCTGGATATACAAATTCAGAGCGGTGATCCTGGCAATTCCTGTGGTTGCTCTGTCCATAGGACTGGCGGTGGATAATATGAAGCGCTTGCCGGAGGCTGTGGGGATCAACCTGCAGGCAAACGGGGAATACGCCATGATGATTACCCGGGAGCTGGCGGTGGTGGGACCACTGGCGGTGACTGCGGTATGTCTGTTGCTGATGTTCTGCTCCCGTAGAGTGCTCTACCCTTGGCTCATCAGCCTGTTTTCCCTGGTGCTGCCGTTTTTGCTGTATATCACCAATATTTTTCCGGGATAACAGTAACCGCGCATTGCAAAACGCAATGCGCGGTTGTTTATACGTCCAACAGGGCTAAAAGCTCTTGGGGTGAGTGGGCAATGGCCACAGCGCCGGCGGCATTCATGGCCTCCATCTGACCGTAGCCCCAGGATACACCGAAGGTGGGGATGCCGTGATGGCTGGCACCCAGAACGTCATATTCCGTATCTCCCACCATCACCCAGCGCTCCGCAAGGCCGGTCTGCTGCATAAGATAGGAAATTACATGGGATTTTTCAATCCGGCTGCCATCCATGGTAGCGCCGCAGATTTTCTGGAAATATTGTACCAAATCAAAACGGTTCAGAACCTGGAGGGCCATTTCTTCCGGCTTGGAGGTGGCTACGAACAGCCGGTGTCCATGGGTCTTCAGGGCATCCAGCATTTCCCGGATTCCGGGGTAGGGATGGTTTTCATAAATGCCCACGGGCACATACCGGCTGCGGAAAATGGCGATGGCTTCCGCAGCCCTATCTGTGGGGACACCGAATTTAATAAATGTTTGATCCAGAGGCGGGCCAACAAAAACCCGCAGCTCCTGCCGGGAGGGGACGGGCAGCCCAAAACGCTCCAACGTCATGGCCACACAGTTGATAATGCCCTCGCCGGAGTCGGTAAGCGTACCGTCTAAGTCAAAAATAATGTTTTTCTTTGTCATCTTTACTCCTTGCCTGTTCCTGTTACGGCCTTGACCAACCAGAATAGTATGAATCCAATGGTCATACCTGCCATATTCAGTATCAAATCATCCACATCGAAGCTGCCCAGAAGTGTCAGCAGCTGTACCGATTCTATGAGGAAAATGACACCCACGCACAGCGCAAAAAACCGGAAAAAATTCCTCATTGGCTGCCATAGCTTGGGCAGCAGAATGCCTGCGGGGATGAACAGCAGCACATTGCCTCCAAGATTCACAGCAGATGTCTTTCTCAGGGCCGCATTGGTGCTGTGCTCCAGTACATACAGGTAGTTGCCAACTGTGCGCAGCGGCCGCAGGTTGATGTTCCCCGTAAGCATTTGCCGGTAGGAGAGGGCAGTGTCCCAATCCACATTTCTGCCAAACAGCAGCCACAGCATGACCGCTCCGTACAGGACAAACAGAAACCGCAGAAGGCTTTGATTGTTGAAATTTGCTTTTTTCATAAGTTACCTGCGTCCTTTATGATGACCCTGTTTGCCGGAGGGTGACTTTTTTGTGGGTTTCCTGCCCTTTGCCGGAGGCTTGGGAGGAGGTGTGCTGCCGCTTCTGGGGGGGACTGCCCGGATAAGGCACTTAGGACCGGAACCAATCAAATCCTCCCGGTGGGCCTTGATCAGGGCTTCCCGCACAAGATAGTAATTTTTGGGATTCCGGTACTGAATCAGCGCCCGCTGCATGGCTTTCTCGTGAGGGTCTGTGGGAACATAGACCCGCTCCATGGTGCGGCAGTCAAGACCTGTGTAGTACATAACCGTGGACAGGGTGGAGGGAGTGGGATAGAAGTCCTGCACCTGCTCCGGATTGTAACCCATATCCCGGATGTATTCTGCCAGCTCGATGGCCTCTTTCAGTGTGGAGCCGGGATGGCTGGACATCAGGTAGGGGACAAGATACTGGTTCATGCCGTAAGCTTTGTTTAGCTGGAAGTATTTGTCCACAAATTTGTTGTAGACCGCGTTTTTGGGCTTGCCCATTCTGTGCAGCACCCCATCGGATACATGTTCCGGCGCTACCTTCAGCTGCCCGGAGATATGGAACTGAACCAGTTCTTTGAAGAAGGTGTCTTTCTTATCTGCCAGCAGATAATCGAAACGGATGCCGCTGCGGACAAAAACCTTCTTCACCCCGGGGATTTTTCGCAGCTTGCGCAGCAAAGCAACGTAATCTGAGTGATCCGCCCGCATATTCTTGCAGGGGGTGGGATACAGGCACTGCCGCCCTCCGCAGGCACCCTTGCTCAGCTGCTTTTCACAGGCGGGGTGGCGGAAGTTGGCGGTGGGGCCACCCACATCGTGGATATAACCCTTAAAATCTGGGTCTTTGACCATCAGTTCCGCCTCTGCCAGAATAGATTCATGGCTGCGGGTCTGAATAATCCTGCCTTGGTGGAAAGTGAGGGCGCAGAAGGAGCAGGCACCAAAACAGCCCCGGTTGCTTACAAGGCTGAATTTTACTTCCTCGATGGCAGGAACGCCCCCTGCTTTTTCGTAGCTGGGGTGGTAGGTGCGGCAGTAGGGCAGGGCATAGACTGCGTCCATCTCCTGGGTGGTGAGAGACTTCTGGGGCGGATTCTGCACCACATACTCCTTGCCGTAGGGCTCAGCCAGACGTTTGGCGGTAAAAGGGTCGCAGTTGCCGTACTGAATTTTAAAACTGGCGGCATATTCCCGCTTGTCTGCCTTTAAGGTGTCATAGGAGGGGAGCACAATGGTGGGAAGGCTGTCATCCAGGTCTTTCGCACGGTAAACCGTGCCGTCAATATAGGTGATATCCTTCACATCCAGCCCTGAGTTGAGGGCGTCGGCGATTTCTACAACGCTCTTTTCTCCCATGCCATACATCAGAAGGTCTGCCTGCGCGTCCAGCAAAACAGAACGCTTTAAGCTCTCGGACCAGTAGTCATAATGGGCTAGCCGGCGCAGACTTGCTTCAATGCCGCCGATGAGAATGGGCACATCCCGATAGACCTGCCGAATCAGGTTGCAGTAGACGATGGTGGCGTAATCCGGACGCTTGCCCATAACCCCTCCGGGCGTAAACGCATCGGTTTTTCTGTGGTGCTTGGTGACGGAGTAGTGGTTCACCATAGAATCCATATTGCCGCCGGATACCAGAAAACCCAGACGGGGTTTCCCAAGGATGGTAACAGATTTGGGATCTTTCCAGTTGGGCTGGGAGATAATGCCCACGGTGTAGCCTGCGTTCTCTAAAACACGGCTGATCATGGCGTGACCAAAGGAGGGATGGTCCACATAGGCATCAGCAATCACATATACAAAGTCGCACTGGGTCCAGCCCCGCGCGTCCATATCCGCTTTACAAATGGGGAGAAAATCCATATTTTGACCTCCCGAAGAAGAAATTACAAGTACAGTAGTCATTATAGCATCTTTCCGCGGAAAAGGAAAGGGTGTCTTGACAGGTATGGGAAAAAGGATATAATGGATACAAAGGAGTGATGTACATGGCGGTCAGACTGAACGAGGATAAGGAAATGGTAAAGACCATTAAAGATGGCCTGAAGCGCACCGGCGGATACTGCCCCTGCCGCCTGCAGCGGACAGAGGAGAATAAGTGTATCTGCAAAGAGTTCCGGGAGCAAATTGCCGACCCTAATTTTAAGGGCTACTGCCATTGCCTGCTTTTCTACAAGGATTGAAAATTATTCCGTAAATTTTTGAAAAAAATGTTGACAAAGGCACGCTGCTGTGATAAGATACTCAAGCGCTGAGCGAAAGCAAGCAGCACATATGCGCGAGTGGTGGAATTGGTAGACTCGCTAGATTCAGGTTCTAGTGTTCACTGCGGACGTGCGGGTTCAAGTCCCGCCTCGCGCACCAGAAAGGAACGAATATCCGAAAGGATATTCGTTTTCTTTTTTCGTTATATTTTTCCCTGCGATGGGAAAATCTATGATTTACTGTAAATATCAGTAATAACACGGATACAGGAAGTGCAGTCCATGACACAGAAACAGAAATATGTGAAATTGACAGTTATTTGCACAGCGGTATATTTTACCAGTTATATCTCCCGGGTCAATCTGGCTGCTGTGATGGTGGAATTGATCCAATCGGGCTTTGCGGAAAAACAGGTGGCAGCACTGGCGCTGACTCTGTGCGCGGTGACGTATGGCACAGGTCAGGTTCTCAGCGGTTGGCTGGGCGACCGATTCAAACCCCAAAATATCATTTTATTTGGCCTTTTAGTGACCGCTTCCATGAACCTTAGCATTTCGTTCCTGCAAAACCCTTCCGTATTGCCCGTTTTGTGGGCGGTCAACGGGTTTGCCCAGGCCTGTATGTGGCCGCCGCTTGTGTGTATTTTGAACGCCCAGCTGTCGGAGGAACGTTACAGTCGGGCTTGTGTTTGGGTCAGCCAGGGCAGTGCATTTGGTACCATATTCGTATATGCCAGCGCCGCGGTATTGATCCGGTTGGGCAGTTTCCGGACGGTCTTTGCCTTCAGCGGTATCGCGGCTCTTACAATGGCCCTTATTTGGAAACCCATTTTTGAGCGCTGGTTTGGAAAGTGTGCTGTCAGTGCTGCTAAGACAACTGTGGCGGAAGTCACCAATACAGCACAACCGTTTAACTTCCACGCTCTGCAGCTGATGGGGTTGGTTATGCTGGGAATCATTCTGCAGGGATCCTTGCGGGATGGCGTCACCAACTGGATGCCCACCTTTGTGTCCGAAAACTTTGGCATGGACAGTTCCTCGGCCATTCTCACAGGTGTACTGCTGCCCCTGTTCCAGATTCCCTGTACAGAAGCCGCCGCATGGCTGTTTCGGAAGAAAATTTCCAATGAAACGGCAGCTGCAGGATTGATTTTTAGTATCGGTACAGTATCTTCACTGCTTTTATCCCTGTTTATGGGCCGCAGTGTTCTGGTTACGACGCTGCTGATGGCAATGCTGGTGGGCTGTATGCACGGTGTCAATTTTATGCTCATCAGTTTGGCGCCAAGGCAGTTCCGCCGGTTTGGACGCGTTTCTCTGGTGTCCGGTGTCCTTAACAGCTGCACCTATGTGGGCAGCGCTCTTTCTACATACGGCATCGCGCTTTTGTCCGAATCTATAGGTTGGCAGGGTACCAGCTTGATTTGGGCAGCGATCGCGGGCATTGGCGCAGTGGTTTGCTTATCCATCACAGGCCGGTGGAAGCTATTCAGAGGGATTTCGTTATAAAAAGCGAATCGGCGCAGTTGGCTGGAATTCTGCCGGGGGTGCATGATCCGCTCTTGACAAGTGGAGAAAGACGTGCTATATCTTGTGGCAGAAACATTTTTCAGGAATAGAAAACTTCCGGATGAATGGTTTTCACTGTTTTTGGAAATCATCCAGACACATCTGTGGATGGAAATATTCAATAAAAGGAGGAAACATTATGAAATACGTATGTGACCTTTGCGGCTGGATCTATGATGAGGAGGAGGGCTATCCCGAGGGTGGTATTGCACCCGGCACCAAGTGGGAGGACGTTCCGGAGGATTTTGAATGTCCCCTGTGCTGCGTAGGTAAGGATCAGTTCTCTGAAGAATAGTCTAAGCCTGAGGGCGTGTTGCAATTGTTTGCAACACGCCCTTTTTGTGATATTGTCACAGAACTATCCGGGGAAAATGGGTATACTAAAGAAAAAAGAAAGGAGCTGGCGAATATGGCAGCGAAAAATATCAGCAAGGAACAATTTGACAATCTTATGGCAGAGGGAAAAACGGTTTTGGTAGACTACTGGGCAAACTGGTGTGGCTACTGCCGTCGGATTGCCCCCGCCTACGAGAAGATTGGGCAGCAGTATCAAGACCGGATTGTGGTGGCAAAAGTGAATATCGATGAGGAGCCCCAACTGGCAGCGCAGGAGAAAATTCAGGTAATACCCACGCTGGTTCTGTATCGGGACGGAAAAGCGCTGGCCTCTGTTACCGCGCCGGAGTCCAAGGCGGCCATAGACAACTTCCTTCGGGAAAATCTGGGGCAGTGAGGAATACGTGATGGAACGCAGCTATGATATGGTGATTATCGGCGGCGGTCCCGGCGGATATTCGGCGGCGCTCTATGCCGCCAGAGCCGGTATGACGGTGCTGGTTCTGGAAAAACTGTCTGCGGGAGGACAAATGGCCCTGACCACTCAAATTGACAATTACCCCGGCTTTCAGGAGGGAATCGATGGATTTACCTTGGGGGAGAACATGCAGCAGCAGGCGGAGCGGTTTGGTGCAGTCACAGAACTGGCTGAGGTGACAAAGGTAGTTCTGGAGGGGGAACAAAAGGAGGTTCACACCACCGAAGGCGTATTTTACGGAAAAACTCTGGTGCTCGCCACCGGCGCCAACCCTAGAGAACTAGGAGTGGCTGGGGAGAAAGAGCTGGTTGGCAAGGGTGTCAATTACTGTGCGGCCTGCGACGGCATGTTTTACAAGGGTAAGGATGTTGTGGTGGTAGGTGGCGGCAATACTGCCGCTGCGGATGCGCTCCTGCTGAGCCGGGTGGCCAAAAGCGTTACGGTGGTACACCGCAGGGATACCCTGCGGGCAGAGAAAATCAGCCATCAGGCACTGGAAAGCGCGGACAATGTAACATTTGTATGGAACAGCACGGTTTCCCAGCTGATACACGGGGAAAAGCTTACGGCAGTGGTGGTGGAGAATAAACATACAGGGGAGCAGATCCAGATTCCCTGCGATGGACTCTTTGTAAGTATTGGCAGAAAACCGGCTACCGGATTGGTGCAGGGACAGCTCCAATTGGATGAGGCGAGCTATATCGTTGCCGACGAATCCACCCAGACCAGTGTCCCCGGGGTGTTCGCAGTGGGAGACCTCCGAACCAAGTCCGTTCGGCAGATCGTGACGGCTGTGGCAGACGGAGCGGTGGCAGCCCACTATGCCCAGGAGTATCTGGCTTCCCGGGAGAAAAGCAGATAAAACTTACCGCTTTGCTATAAAAAGGTGTACCGTTATTTGGAAACGGTACGCCTTTTACTTAGGTTTCGTCTTTCGGGGAATCCTGTTTTGTCAGCTGCCGCAGCAGTTCCGGTGTAGCCCGGTGGTATACCTTGGTGTCCCATCTGATATTAGGGCCTTGGCCGCACATGCGCATACATGGCATAGATTTTACGGTAACAGAGGGACTAGCCAAGGTTTCCGCAAAAGCTGCCAGCGGTGTGTGCCGCCCGCAGTTGGGACCGGCGCATATTTCAAGCACATGGGTATTGGACAGCCGCAGCCGGGGGATGCGCTTAATGATGGCCAGCAGATAGCTGTCTTTGATTGCCAGTTCCCGGGCTATGGGAGTGAGCAGTCCGCCGGGAATACTGCCCCCGTGAAATTGCTGTACTTCCTTTAGTAGTTCTATGAAAGCGTTTTGATCCTGAGGCGCTCCCAGTTTCTTATAATGGGCTATGACTTCTTCCAGATTCCAATCCATGGGGAACTCCTTTCCATAGGAAGTTTGGGACAGTGCTTCCTAAAACGGTTATTGCTCCGGCGCAAACAGGTACCGGAAATAGTCCGTGTTCAGCACGCCCTTACAGTAGGTCATTTTGTTGCGCACCACGGCCTTAATCCGGTCTACATATCCTTCCGGAATAACGGTATCCTCGCTGGCAGGCTCAAAGGCTGCTCTGCCGGAATAATAGGTACCAAGGTCTGTTTTCCAGTCGTAGTTGGTGAGAAATACCAGTGGTTCCGCGTCGGAAAACACATCCCGGCCGGGCAGAAGGCGGGAGTCAAATTCCACACCAAACAGATTAAACAGGGTGGGCAGAATGTCCAGACTGGAGGCGGGGGAGTCTATGATTACAGGCTCTTTGTCCTCCAGACAGCCAGACCAAAGAATTAGACGGGAGTGGTCCTGCTGCAGGTAAGTCTCCACGGGGTATCCGTAAAGCTCTGACAAAAGGGGCATATTTCCCACGGTAGCGTCGGAGTCCAGTCCGTAGGGGAAATGGTCGGAGGCAATGCAGATCACGGTGTCATCGGCGATGCCCTCCGCCTCCAGCAGCTCCACCAGATAGGTCAGGGAATCCTCTAACTCCAGATTGGCAGCAAAATAGCTCCTGACATCCCGGGAATAGGGAAGATCCTTCACCCGGTCCCAGTGGCGGGCTACCATGTCGTGGAAATCGGGGGTGTAGTTGCTGTGACCGCTGACGGTCATGTAATACAGGTTAAAGGGCTGTTTGTCCAGAACCTGGGGGATGGTGGCAGTAAACATTTCATAGTCGCTGGGGGGCCAGTAGGGGTAGACATAGTCTTCCATTCCGTTGCCGTAGCCCATGAAGCCATCAGAATACCCCAGGTTTTCGTGGGTAATGTGACGGTTGTAGTAGGTATAGTCGTTGTTATGGTACGCCTTTCCATAGTAGCCCAGGCGGTCCAGCTGTGTGCCGATGGTGTAAAAATTGTAGTGATTGGCAGTGCTTTTTAGAGATTGCCCGCCTTTGGTGGGAATCATACCGAAAATGTTCAGATATTCTCCGCCGGTAGTGCCGGCACCGGAGGGCTGATAGTAGTCGGTAAACTGAAAACCCTTTGTGGCCAGACGGTACAGTGTAGGGGTGAGATCCTCCCGGATTGCCTCGGCACAGAAAGCCTCTGCGGTAATAAAAATAAGGTTCTTACCTGCGAAAAGGCCGGTGTACTCGTTTTGCTTGGAGGGGGTCAGGGAACTTACATAGGCATTCAGCTCCTGTACCTGAGAAGGCGCGGATTCGTTGATCTTGTCAAAATCAATATTCAATTGATTGTAGCCGTATTCAATCACCGGTTCAGTGGCTTCGGTGGCAGGCTCAGTTTCTCCGGTGGTTTCCGTGGGTTGGGTAGCAGGGGGCTCTGTCAGCTCCGGTTCGGTGGGCTGGGTTGCCGGTTCAGGGGCTTCGAAGGAATAGCCGCTGTCAAAGAGCTTATTTTGCAGGTCCAGACGCAGACCGGTCACCAAACCAAAGCCGGATACAGCGGACTGGAAGTTATACTGGCCGTGATACACTGGGCCGTAAATGGGACTGGTCAAAATCAGTACAAGAGCAAGGCTATAGCAGGTTAGAGAAGTGAGAATACTTGTAAGCCTGTTGGACAAGGTTCCTGGCAGAGCGGGGAGCAGCTTCCGGGATAGAAAGGGATACACCAGCACTGGGATCAAAAGCAGCAGTACAATGAAAATACCACCCTGATGAAACAGCAGCTGCATAAGCTCATAGAAGTATCCGGTGAGGGCATCTCCTGCGCCGCCGGTCATGGTGTTGATATCGTAGAATTGCTTAAATTGCCGGAAAATTAAAAACTGGACAATATAGGCAAGGCTGGTCAGCAGCAGGAGGGTCTCCGTGATAACCCGGTTGATTCCGGGCTTGGATGTTAGGGTGGACAGCAGATATCCCAGAGAGCTGTAGGCAACGGACAGCAGCAGAATGTACACCGTGGCAATACTGGGCAGCGCCCCTCCTGTAAACAGGCGGAATACCAGTTCCCAGTAGATCAGCGCTGCCGGGAAAACCAGCAGGGCTTTAAAAGATTGTTTTTTGTTATATGTCATAGTCTCACCCGGCTGTTTACAGCCATTGTCTTTGTTGTGGCAATTATAAAAACATTGTAGCATACCCGGCGTGGTACTGCAATGAAGGAATTGAAAAAATCAAACCAAACAGTTCAGCCACCGGGTAGCAAACCGGTGGCTGAAAAAATTACTGGGTATGATTACGCCTGTTCGGAGGAGGTGTCTTCTATGGCTTCCTGCTTATCTGCGTGGTTTGATTTGTCAATAAAGCGCATCAGTTCATCGCCGGTGATGGTTTCTTTAACCAGCAGGTATTCGGAGATCTCGTCCAAAAAACTGCGGTTGTCCGTAAGGATTTGCTTGGTCTGCTGGTAACAACGGTCCAGAAGGGTTTTGACTTCCCGGTCCACAGCGGCAGAGGTTTCCTGGGAGCAGTCCAAATAGGTCTGTCCCTCCAGATACTGGTTACCTACATTGGCAGGTGCCATAAGGCCAAGGGCATCGCTCATACCGTACAGGGACACCATATTTCTGGCAAGGGAGGTTGCCCGCTGGATGTCGTTGGAAGCGCCGGTAGTCTGTACTCCAAACACCACTTCTTCCGCGGCTCTGCCGCCGACCAGCGTCCGCAGCTCGGTGTGCAGCTCCTGGCTGGTGTGGAGGAATTTTTCTTCCTCAGGCATCTGCATGGTGTAGCCCAGCGCGCCGGAGGTGTGGGGGACGATGGTAATTTTGGAGACGGGCTGGGAGTGCTTTTCCAGAGCGGCAACCAATGCGTGACCCACCTCGTGGTAGGCGATGAGCCGCTTTTCCGTATCGGTAAGGACGGTGTTCTTCTTTTCTGTGCCTGCGATTACCACTTCAAAGGAAACCAGCAGGTCTTCCTGATTCACCGCTTTCCGGCCCTGACGGACAGCCCGCAGGGCTGCTTCGTTGACCAGATTGGCAAGATCCGCGCCTACCGCACCGGCAGTTGCCTGAGCGATACGCTGCAGGTCAACGTCCTCAGAAAGCTTAATTTTCCGTGTATGAACCTTTAGTGTATCCAATCTGCCCTGAAGGTTAGGCCGGTCCACAATGATTCGCCGGTCAAAACGGCCGGGACGGAGCAGCGCTTTATCCAGAATTTCGGGGCGGTTGGTGGCTGCAAGGCACACGATACCCTTGGTGGAATCAAAACCGTCGATCTCGGAAAGAAGCTGGTTCAGGGTCTGCTCCTGCTCGGAATTGCTGCCGAAACGGGAATCCCGGGAGCGGCCAACAGCGTCAATCTCATCGATGAAAATGATACAGGGCGCGACTTTGGCGGCCTGCTGGAACAGGTCACGGACGCGGCTGGCACCCATGCCCACAAACATTTCCACAAAGTCAGAGCCAGAAATGGAGAAGAAAGGCACATCCGCCTCACCGGCCACTGCTTTTGCAAGGAGAGTCTTGCCGGTACCGGGAGAGCCTACCAGCAGCGCACCCTTGGGCAGCTTAGCACCGATTTCTGTATATTTCTGGGGGTTATGGAGAAAATCAATGATTTCCTGCAGGGATTCCTTGGCCTCATCCTGTCCGGCAACATCCTGGAAGGTGATACCGGTCTGCTTTTCCATATAGACCTTAGCCCGGCTCTTGCCGAACCCGCCCATCATGCCCTCACCACTCATTCGGCGGCTGAGCATGCTGGTCATAAAGAAGATGACACCAAACATGATCACATAGTACAGGATCAGCATGATGGTGGAGTTGTCCTCCACGATCTGCTGATAGACCTTCACGCCCATCTGGTTCAGATCTTCCGCCAGCGCCATGGCGTCTCCGCCGGAGGGCAGGCCGGTGAAGCATGCCTTCTGGTCAGATGCAGGCTTGGCTGCTTCCGTACGGGTCAGGTAAACGATCCGGTCATAGCGCAGCTCTACTTCCTGAAGATTGTTGGCGGCTTTCTCCGCCAGAAAGTCAGAATAGGTGGTCTGGGTATACTGGCTGCGGGACACGGCATTGAAGATGGTGCTGATCAAAATCACGATGGCCGCGGTGATCATAATGGTCAGCCATAGGTTTTTTGGCCGTTTTCCGTTGCCGCCGGGGCGGTTTTTATCGTTGTGGTTAGAATCCATAGGATTGCCTCCTGAAAGGGTGCATATTTTTCATCATCATATCACATTTTCTTACGTACTGCAATGAATGATACCCGAAACACAGGTAAATTTTCTGTTAATTCCTGTAACAATCCGGAAAAATTCATGTTGAGAACAAAGTGTAAATCTGGTATAATACTTGATATAGAGTGAAAGTGTGGCCTTTTGTACGGTTGGAAGGATGGAATGTAACTATGAGACCGGAAAAAGATAATTATACAAGCCGCAGAAATGACCGCGGCAGAGCCCAGCAGGAATTGGAGCAGGAGAACGAAAACCAGCTGGAGGGCCGCAACGCCTTGACGGAGGCCCTGCGCAGCGGCAGAACCATTGACAAGGTGTTCATCGCTGCGGGAGATACCGACCGGGCGCTGCAGCACCTGGCGGCTCAGGCGAAAGAGGCCGGCGCGGTGGTGGTAAGCGTGGACAGAAGAAAGCTGGATGTCATGTCCTTCACCCGTTCCCATCAGGGCGTGATTGCTTTGGCAGCGGCAAGAGAGTATGCCACCATCGATGACATTCTGCAGGAAGCGGCAGACAGGGGAGAGGCACCTTTGATCGTGATCTGCGATGAATTGGCTGACCCCCATAATCTGGGCGCTATTCTCCGCAGCGGTGAATGCGCGGGTGCCCATGGTGTGATTATTCCCAAGCGGCGCAGCGTGGGACTGACCGCCACGGTGGCAAAGTCCTCTGCCGGCGCTGTGGAGTATATGAAGGTGGCAAAGGTGGGCAATATCAACAGCGCCATTGCCGAGCTGAAGGAAAAGGGCGTTTGGATTTTCGGTACGGCGGCGGAGGGTTCTATTCCCATGTACCAGGCAGACCTGACGGTGCCTGCGGCTATCGTCATTGGTTCCGAGGGTGAAGGCATGAGCCGCCTTGTGCAGAAAAACTGTGATGTGACGGTGCATATCCCTATGAGAGGCAGAATCACATCCCTGAACGCTTCTGCTGCCGCGTCTATTTTGCTGTATGAGGCTGTCCGTCAGCGTATAGGCAAATAAGGAGGTTTCCATGGAAGAAAAAGACCGCCAGACATTGGATCTGGAAGAAATCATGAAGGAATTCCACGAAGAACCGGATGAACAGCAGGAGGAAGTGGAGCTGCCTGAGGATTTTCGGGAATTTCTGGAATTGAATGTAACGGAAGAACAGCAGCCAGCTGAGGCGTTGGGGGATACCCAGCCCATTTCGGTTCAGGAGATCCGGGAAGCGGTGGCGCAGAATCAAGTGTCAGGGGACACCATCCGTCTGGATGCTATCCGGATCGATCCCAAGGATATTTCCGGCCCCAAGGAAGAAAATCAGCTGCAGGAAGAGCAGACAGGTACCCAGCCTAAGGCGTTTACAACCACTTGGGAACCGGAATATGAGCAGCCCATGGGCGAGTATATACCGCCCCAGCCCATTGTTTTCCAGCCCCGATCCCGCCTGCGTGAACTCAAACGCAAGCTGGTGGCGGGCCCTGAAAGAAGATATTATGCCCTGTCTGAAAAGGGTGTAGGAAAACTTCAGATTGCCATTTTTTTGAGCATGCTGACGGCACTGATGTGTATAGGCGCAACGGTGATGGATGCTATGGGTATGGTGCAGCCGGAACGGCTGCGGCTGATGGTGTTTGGCCAGTTTTTGGGACTGTTGGTTTCTGCGCTGCTGGGCAGTTTCCAGATGATCGAGGGCATGGCAGACCTGTTTAAGGGCCGGTTCAGCCCCAATACGCTGTTGGTTGTGACCTTTGTGGTTTGCTGTGCAGACGGTGTGTTCTGCCTGCAGCAGCAGCGGATTCCCTGCTGCGGCGCGTTCAGTCTGCAGGTGACCATGTCCCTGTGGGGCACCTATCACCGCCGGGTGACGGAAATGGGTCAGATGGACACCATGCGCAAGGCCACCCACTTGGATGGGATAGCCGCTGTTCCGGATTACTACCAGGGCCGCAAAGGCTTGGTACGGACAGAGGGGCAGGTGGAGCATTTTATGGATCACTATGACAAGCCCACCAAGCAGGAGAAAACCTTGTTCTGGTATTGCTTTGGTGCCATGCTGGCCTCTGCAGGTATTGGTATTACCGCAGGTGTATACCATGGTTTACACATGGGTATTCAGGCCACGGCTGTTTCCTTGCTGGCGGCAATGCCAGCTACCATGTTTATTACCCTGACCCGCCCCTATGCTATTTTGGAGCGGCGGCTGCACAGGCTGGGTGCTGTGCTGTGCGGTTGGCAGGGCGTGGAGGCCCTGTGTGGCAAAGCGGTGTTTCCATTGACACACAAGGATATTTATCCGGCAGGCACAATGCGGATGAACGGCGTGAAATTTTTTGGCAGCCGGAATACAGACGACGTTGTGGCTTTTTGCGCGGCTATGGTTGGTGCTTGTGACAGCGGTTTGGAGCCTGTGTTTACTCAAGTGCTGGATAGCCGCAACGGAATCCACTACACCCCGGAGAATGTGGTTTGCTATAATGGGGGTGTCAGCGGTACCATTGACCAGGAAACGGTGCTGGTGGGTAATATCAGCTTTATGAACCAAATGGGCATTGAAGTGCCGGAAAGCGGCAAGGTAAGCAACGCGGTGTATATCGCCATTGAAGGGGAATTCTGCGGCCTGTTTGCGCTGACCTATGAGAAGACAAAGGATGGTACAGCGGGTATGTCCACCCTGTGCTCTTACCGCAGGCTCAATCCGGTGATTACCGGCACAGATTTTGTGCTGTGTCAAAGCTTTATCCGGTATAAATTTGGCGCAAATACCAAGCGTGTTCTGTTCCCTGAACCTGAGATTCGGCAGGAACTGCAAGACATGCCCATACCGGACGATGGAGTATCGGCCTTGATGGTTACCACACAGGGCTTGGCTCCCTTTGCCTATGGTATCACAGGTGCCAGAGCGCTGCGCCTTGCGGGACGGCTGGGTGTGATCATCCACATGGCCGGGGGTATTCTGGGCATGGGCATGATGCTGGCGCTGGTGCTGCTGGGAGCGATGTACCTGCTGACACCGGTGAATGTGCTGGCGTATCAACTGGTATGGATGATACCGGGACTTTTGCTCACGGAGTGGACACGTACGATTTAACATTTTAGGAAGGGGCTGTTGCTTTATTTAGCAACAGCCCCTAAAAGTATACAAAAGTCTACATCCTGTGGATGTAGGGGCTGCCATTGGCAGCCAGCAGGGGTGGAGTTCTGTACAGCAAGTTATAAACAACCATGATTGCCGGTGGCAATCATACCTATACTCTTGGCTTGCCGCTTTCTATAAATTCTGACGATAGATTTGGACTCTTTGCAACAGACCCTTTTGTATGTGTGGAAAATAAAGCGGTATCTCTTTTTACATACGGTAAAAACGACCATTTGGATAAATTTTCCAGCTCAAAGGAAAATCATTCGTAAAAATGACAAAATAAACATTGAAATCCGGGCAAGGTTCGTGTATAATGTCCTTGTTGCGGTGCTTTGCACCCAACTGTAAGCAAAGGAAGGTTGATTCCTTCCCGAAAGGAGAATAAACATACCATGTACACAGCCAATTCTATTCGCAATATCTGTCTGCTGGGCCATAGCGGCGCAGGTAAGACTGCCCTGGCAGAGAGCTTACTTTACATGACCGGCGCGATTGACCGTATGGGCAAAAATGCTGACGGCAATACCGTTTGCGACTACGATCCGGAAGAAATCCGCCGTAATATTTCTATCTCCACCGCACTGGTTCCCCTGGAGTACAAGAATGTGAAGATCAATGTGCTGGATACTCCCGGCGGTTTTGATTTCTCCGGCGCTGTTATGGAAGCCCTTCGTGCCGCCGATGCCGCGGTGATCGTCTGCTCCGCTAAGGACGGTATTACTGTGGGCTTTGAGAAGGCATGGAACTATTGTGAAGAACGGAATATGCCCCGCTTTATTTACATCTCCAAGGTGGATGAGGAAAATTCCGATTACAATGCTACTTTTGAAGCTCTGCGTGAGCGCTATGGCAATAAGATTGCTCCCGTGGTTGTTCCTATTTGGGATGGAAGCAAGAAGGTTACTGGCATCATCGATGTGCTTAACAAGCGGGCATACGAGATGCAGAAGATGAAGAGAGTGGAGATTGCCGTCCCCGATGACAAGATGTCCGTGATCGAGGAGTTTACCGACACTCTGAAAGAGGCCGTTGCTGAAACCGACGAGGAATTGATGGACCGCTTCTTTGAAGGCGATGACTTTACTTATGCGGAGATGGTCAAGGGCATGCACACAGGTGTTAAGGAGCTGAGCCTGTTCCCTGTGCTGTGTGGCTCCGGTGTGACCTGCATGGGCAGCCTGATGCTGATGGACCACATTATCGACCTGCTGCCTAACCCTGTAGAGGGCAACTATCATAAGGCTACCACTGCTGACGGCACTGTGGAAGAATTTATTGTGTCCCCCGGCGGTGTCCCCTCTGCGTTTGTTTTCAAGACTGTGTCCGACCAGTACGGCAAGTACTCCTATGTAAAGGTACTCTCCGGTGAGATCAATTCTGATACCACCCTGGTCAATGCCCGTACCGGCGAGACAGAGAAGCTGGGCCGCCTGTACGCAATGTGCGGCAAGAAGGCAAGCGAAGTCAAGTGCCTCACCTGTGGCGATATCGGTGCCATCGGCAAGATGGACAAGGTTAAGACCGGCGATACTCTGTGTGATCCCCGCAAGGTGGTTAACCTCAAGGGCATTCCCTATGCGGCACCCTGCTATTCCATGGCCATTGCCCCCAAGGTTAAGGGCCAGGAAGAAAAGGTTGGTACCGGCCTGAACCGTCTGAATGACGAAGATCCCTCCTTCACTCTGGAAAACAACGCTGAAACCCATCAGCTGGTTATCTCTGGCGCCGGTGATCAGCATCTGGATGTTCTGGTTGCCAAGCTTAAGAGCCGTTTTGGTGTGGACGCTGTGCTGTCCCCGGCAAAGGTGGCTTACCGTGAGAAGATTAAGAAGAAGGTAGAGGCCCATGGCCGTCATAAGAAGCAGACCGGCGGCAGCGGCCAGTTCGGTGACGTTTGGGTCCGCTTTGAGCCTCAAGAAGAGCAGGATGAACTGATCTTTGACGTGGCCGTTGTTGGCGGTGCTGTGCCTAAGAACTTTAACCCCGCAGTTGAGAAGGGCCTGCAGGAAGCTGTTCAGAGAGGCCCCTTGGCCGGTTATCCCATGGTCGGCCTGAAGGCTACCCTGTACGATGGTTCTTACCATCCTGTTGACTCCAACGAAATGGCATTTAAACTGGCAGCTATCCTGTCCTTCAAGGAAGCTATGCCCAATGCGGCTCCCACTCTGCTGGAGCCTGTTATGTCCCTGCAGGTTACCATTCCCGATACCTATATGGGTGATGTGATCGGTGACCTCAATAAGCGCCGTGGCCGTGTTATGGGCATGAACCCCGCTGGCAACGGTAATACCGTCGTTGAGGCGGAAGTTCCCCAGGCTGAGATGAGCAGTTACGCCATCGACCTGCGGGCTATGACCCAGGCCCGTGGCTTCTTCACTATGGAATTTGTTCGCTATGAGGAAGTTCCTAAGGGCAATCAGGATAAGATCATTGCTGAGGCCAAGGAAGAAGAGTAAACTCTCCTATAAAAGCGGTGCAGTTAAACTGCGCCGCTTTTTCTGTGGAAAAGAGGACGGTTCTGTGGTACAATACAGGTATCACATATATTTCGTCCTGTTTAGGAGGAAGGAAAGGGAGCAAAGGTTATGCTGCCACGGGAGTTTTTGATCAGAATGGAACATCAGCTGGGGGAGGAGTACCCAGCTTTTTTGCAGAGCCTGGAGCGTCCCCGGGCGGTGGCACTGCGTTTTAATCCTCTAAAAGGGGAGGAAATACCCCAGCTTCCTTTTGTGGGGGAAGCGGTGCCCTGGGAGCCTTATGGGTACTATTATGATCCTCAGGCGCGGCCCGGTTTGCACCCTTATCACGAAGCTGGCGTATACTATTTACAGGAGGCAAGTGCTATGGCTCCTGTGGCACTGTTGGACCCCAGACCGGGAGAGCTGGTGTGTGATCTGTGTTCTGCTCCGGGTGGAAAGGCTACACAGATTGCTGGCAGATTGATGGAAAAAGGGTTCTTGCTGTGTAATGAAGTTAACCCCAAACGAGCCAAGATACTCAGTAGAAATGTGGAGAGAATGGGAATCTGCAACGCGCTGGTGACCAACGAGCATCCCCAGCGGCTGGCAGAGAAATACAAGGAGCTGTTTGATAAGGTCTTGATCGATGCTCCCTGTTCCGGTGAGGGCATGTTCCGCAAGGAAGAAGCGGCAGTGACAGACTGGAGTCAGGAAACGGTAGAAATGTGTGCCCGGCGGCAAGGGGAGATCCTCCACTCAGGTGCCCAACTGGTACGGCCCGGGGGACGGTTGGTGTATTCCACCTGCACTTTTGCCCCGGAGGAAAACGAACGGGCCATTGCCGGGTTTTTACAGTCCCACCCGGAATTTGTGATGGAAGATGTGGATGCCCCCTGGTTTGCCAAGGGAGAGGATGGCAGCTTTCGTTTGTGGCCCCACAAACTGTTGGGAGAGGGACATTTCGCCGCTGTTTTGCGGAAAAAAGAGGGAATACAGCAGGAATCTATCTGCCCCAAAGGAGAAAAGCTGCCTGCCCTCTGGCAGGAATTTGCCCGGGAATTGGACATTGAACTGCCGGCAGGCAGGGCAGTGAATTTTGGCCAAAGCCTGTTCTGGGCACCGGAGGATATGCCGGATATTTCCGGTGTGAAGGTCATGCGCCCGGGACTGGAGCTGGGAGAGGTGAAGAAAGACAGGTTTGAACCTGCCCATGCCCTTGCGCTGTGGCTGAAAAAAGCAGGTGTGCAGGTCAATCTGGAGGGTGATGGCCAGCAGATAAGAGACTATATGCATGGTCTTACCCTGCCGGCCCGGGAGCGTGGCTGGTGTCTTGTTCATGTGGATGGTTTCTCCATTGGATGGGGAAAAGGAGACGGAAAAGTCCTGAAAAACCACTATCCTAAGGGTTTACGCCGATAAAGCGGAGAAAAATGTACTTTACATAATCACAACGGTGTGGTATAATCAGCAGGTGAGCGAACGATAAAATGCAAGGAGTGAATCATCCTTGATTGGATATGAAATCATAGGCGGCAACCAGCTGGAGGGGACAGTAACTATCAGCGGTGCCAAAAACGCGGCGGTAGCGATTCTGCCCGCGGCAATTTTGGTGGAGGGAACCTGCCGTGTGGAAAATGTACCCGATATTTCGGATGTACATATTCTTCTGGAAATTTTGAGGGATTTGGGCGCGCAAGTAGCTTATGATGCCCCTACCGGTGTGGTGGAGCTGGACTGTACCCATATCAGAAGCACCAGTCCCAACCCTGAGCTTGTATGCCAGATCCGTGCCAGTTATTATTTGATGGGCGCGCTCCTCAGCCGTTTCCATAAGGCAAACGTGGCGCTGCCCGGTGGCTGCAACTTTGCCTCCCGGCCCATTGACCAGCATGTAAAGGGCTTCCGTGCTTTGGGTGCTGATGTGGACGAAACAGAGGATTATGTAAACCTGTTACCCGGCCCTTATGGGCTGCACGGCAACCGTGTGAGCCTGGATATGGTTAGTGTGGGCGCTACCATGAATATTATCATGGCGGCCTGTCTGCTTCCGGGAAAAACGGTGATTGAAAATGCCGCAAAAGAACCCCATATTGTGGATCTGGCCAACTTCCTCAATACCATGGGTGCCCATATTTCCGGCGCGGGTACGGATACTGTAAAAATCTACGGTGTGGAACGTCTGCAGGGCGGTAGCTATGCCATTATCCCGGACCAGATTGAGGCCGGTACTTATATGGCTGCGGTGGCGGCAGCAGGCGGCAATGTGTTAATTCAAAATGTCATCCCCAAGCATATGGACTGTATTACCGGAAAGCTTCAGGAAATGGGAGTGCGGGTGGTCAATTATGATGATTCCATCCGCATCCTGTCGGACGGAAACCTTCGTCACACCACCGTCAAGACCCGACCCTATCCCGGTTTTCCCACGGATATGCAGTCCCAGATTTGTGTGTGTATGACCCTTGCCAGCGGTATCAGCCGCTTGACGGAGAGTGTGTACGAGACCCGGTTCTTTGGCTACTGCACGGAGCTTACCACCATGGGCGCGGATATTCTGGTTAATGGCAAAACTGCCATTGTCAGCGGTGTACACCGGCTGAAAGGCGCTCGTGTTAGTGCCCATGACCTGCGTGCCGGCGCGGCACTGGTGATTGCGGGCCTTGCCGCGGAGGGAACCACGGTGGTGGAAAATATCCACTTTATTGAACGTGGTTATGAGCGTCTTGTTGAGAAGTTGACCAGCTTAGGCGCAGATATTAAGCGTGTGGAATATTAAGAGCAAAATCTCCTGCCGCAAGCTGCGGCAGGAGATTTTTAATCATTATTGGAACATGGGTGTGGAGAGGTAACGGTCGCCGGTGTCCGGCAGGAGCACCACAATGGTTTTGCCTGCGTATTCCTCACGTTTTGCCTCCTCGATGGCTGCATGGAGGGCAGCGCCGGAGGAAATGCCAACCAGAATCCCTTCCAGAGCGCCCAGCGCTCTGCCGGCAGCATAGGCCTGTTCCTCGGTAACAGGAACGATTTGGTCCAGAAGAGTCGTGTCCAGAATACTGGGGATAAAATTAGCGCCAATACCTTGCAGGCCGTGTGGGCCGGCTTTGCCCCCGGAAAGCAGGGCAGAGGCTGCCGGTTCTACGGCTACAATTTCTACATTGGGGTTTCGCTCCTTTAAATAACGGCCTGTACCGGTGATGGTACCGCCTGTGCCAACACCAGCCACAAACCCATCCACGCAGCCGTCGGTGTCTGCCCAAATTTCGGGACCGGTGGTGGTATAGTGAGCCTGGACATTGGCAGGATTGTTGAACTGGTCAGGAATAAAACTGCCGGGGGTGCGTTGAGCCAGTTCGTTGGCTTTGTCAATGGCACCCTGCATGCCCAATGCCCCGGGGGTCAGCACAAGCTCTGCGCCGTAGGCGCCCATGAGAAGCTGCCGTTCCCGGCTCATGGAGTCAGGCATGACAATGATGGTCTTGTAGCCTCTGGCGGCTGCCACGCAGGCAAGACCAATGCCTGTATTTCCTGAGGTAGGCTCAATAATCACCGAGCCCTTCTTTAAAAGTCCCTTGCTTTCCGCGTCTAAGATCATGGACAGAGCCACCCGGTCCTTGGCAGAGCCGGCGGGGTTAAAATACTCCAGCTTGGCAAGGAGTCTTGCTTTCAGCCCCATATGGGCAGCCAGGGCACGTAGTTCTATAAGGGGTGTTTTGCCAATAAGCTGGTGGGCGGAAGTGTAAATCTTTTCCATAACTGTACCTCCGGTGAGTTGATTAAGAAAATTATAATTCAGGGACATCCTTGCGTCAAGGGGAACATTGACAAGGGGATGGGGTTGTGATATAAAAGGATGAACAGGAGGGATGAATATGTCACCTATTGAACAGCAAATTGAAAGTGTAGTAGACAGTATCCTCTGCGATTACAGCGCTAACCGGGACATTGATAAAATGGATATGCTCCGCCCGGATAAGGATATTGTCATCGATATTATTGAAAAACTGCGCAGAATTATTTTCCCCGGCTACTATAAAGATAAAAACTACCGCATTTATAATGCCAAACATAACCTTTCTATGCTCATTGAGGATGTGATGTTCAACCTCAACCGGCAGATTGCCCTGGTTCTGCGCAGCCAGGGTGAGGAGGAACAAACCGCCCAGGCCCATGCGGAGGATATTTGCCTGGAGTTTTTCCGGCAAATCCCCCAGGTGCGGGCTGTGGTCCAGACGGATGTGGAGGCCTTTTATGAGGGAGATCCGGCGGCTACCAGTACGGGAGAAATTATTTTCGCCTATCCCGGCCTGTTTGCTATTACTGTATACCGGCTGGCCCATATTCTGTACACACTGAAAGTGCCGGTGCTCCCCAGAATGATGACGGAGCATGCCCATAGCGTTACCGGCATTGATATTCATCCCGGCGCTACCATTGGTAGGTATTTCTTTATTGACCATGGTACCGGTATCGTGGTGGGCGAAACAGCGGTAATTGGAGAAAATGTCAAGATCTATCAGGGTGTTACCTTGGGTGCTCTGTCTACCCGTGGCGGGCAAAACCTTAGGGGTAAGCGCCGCCATCCCACCATTGAGGACGGTGTGACTATCTACGCAGGTGCCTCTGTGCTGGGCGGAGAAACGGTGATTGGCCGCCACTGTGTGATTGGCTCTAACGTTTTTATTACCAAATCCATACCGCCCTGCACCACAGTCAGTATTAAGAGCCAGGAACTGCAGCTCAAATCGCGTACTGGACGGTGCGAGGAATGTAAAGAGCCTTTCTGGAATGACTAAAGATCACTGGGAGTGTCCTCCAGAATTGGCAATAGCCTTTCTGCGACCTCCCGGTCTGATTTTTCCCAGCTACCGCCGGGACGGCATAGAAACCCCCCGCTTTGCACATGATACACTTTGCGGCCTCCTCCGGTCAGGGAAACTGTGATGGAAAATTCATCCCCAGGCAAGGAAAAGGGATCCAGCGTGGTTTTGCCCCGGTAAGGAAATTGCCTGAGTAGATTTAAAACTTTTTCCATTTTTTGCGGGTCTGTGTAATACCGGCGCAGAACAGTACCCTGGTGGTTGCCATAGACATCTACCTTTTCTACCATTGCCGGCAGGGGCGGCTGATTTTTTTCGCACCCACATAAGCAGATACATACCAGCGCAAATACCGCAAGTCCTTTTTTAAAAAGTTTCATCAACCATCTCCTCCTTCGATTTTATCATGGCTCGGAAAAAGAGGAATATGGCCGGAAAATTGCAGAAAAGAAAACAGAAATGAGGAAATTTTGCGCTGGTTCATATCCGTACTCACGTATTTTGGAAACAGTTTGCTTTTGTTACAAAGCTTACATCGGCGTAGCAATTGTTGATTTTGTTGAGCGGAATGAAACGCAAAATATAACACAGAATAAGTGAATTTAAGAATACTCCCCCATCCGTTGGATGAGGGAGTATTTGTATGGGTCATATCAAAGCTCCCCGGCTAAGCCGGGGAGCAAAAAATATTGGATTTTTAAAAAGGCCTTGGTCAATTACAGCTCGCAGTTGCCCACGGTTCTGGGGAAGGGCAGTACGTCACGGATATTGCCCATACCGGTCAGGTACATAACGCAGCGCTCAAAGCCCAGGCCAAAGCCGGCGTGGCGGGCAGAACCGTACTTGCGCAGGTCCATATAGAAACCGTAGTCCTCAGGATTCATGCCCAGTTCTTCAATGCGGTTTTTCAGGATATCGTAGTTGTCCTCACGCTGAGAACCGCCAATAATCTCGCCGATGCCGGGAACCAGACAGTCCATAGCCGCTACGGTCTTGCCATCGGGGTTGAGCTTCATATAGAATGCCTTGATATCCTTGGGATAGTCTGTGACGAAAACAGGACGCTTGAACACTTCTTCTGTCAGGTACCGCTCGTGCTCTGTCTGCAGGTCGCTGCCCCAATGGACAGGATAATCGAACTTGTCGTTGTTCTTCACCAGAATCTCAATGGCCTCGGTGTAGGTGACGCGGCCGAAATCAGAGTTCACCACATGGTGCAGGCGCTCCAGCAGACCCTTATCCACAAACTGGTTGAAGAAGTTCATTTCCTCCGGCGCCCGCTCCAGCACATAGGTGATGATATACTTAATCATATCCTCAGCCAACTGCATATCGTCGGAAAGGTCGGCGAATGCGATTTCCGGCTCGATCATCCAGAACTCGGCAGCGTGGCGGGTGGTATTGGAATTTTCTGCCCGGAAGGTGGGTCCGAAGGTATAGATGTTCTTGAAGGCCATTGCGAAGGTCTCACCGTTGAGCTGGCCGGAAACGGTCAGGTTGGTGGGCTTACCATAGAAATCCTGGGAGAAATCCACCTTGCCGTCTTCGGTCATGGGAACATTCTGCAGGTCCAGTGTGGTAACCTGGAACATTTCGCCCGCGCCCTCACAGTCGGATCCGGTAATCAGGGGCGTGTGAACATAGACGAAGTCACGGTCCTGGAAGAACTGGTGGATCGCCATAGCTGCTAGGGAACGGACACGGAAAACCGCCTGGAAGGTGTTGGTTCGGGGACGCAGATGGGTGATGGTCCGCAAAAATTCCATGGAGTGGCGCTTGGGCTGCAGGGGAAAGTCACCGGTGGAGGGGCCTTCTACGGTCACAGTATTTGCCTGAATCTCAAAGGGCTGCTTGGAATCAGGGGTGAGGACGACCGTACCCTCAATAATCAGCGCAGCGCCGATGTTAATTTTGGAAACCTCCTGAAAATTCTCAATGGTATCGTTGTAAACCACCTGGATGGGGTTAAAGTAGGTACCATCGTTGAGCATAATAAAACCGAACTGCTTGCTGGGGCGGCGGTTGCGCACCCAACCACCGATGGTAACGGTCTGGTCAGCATACTTTTCTGTGTTCTTGTAAAGGTCACGGACAGAAATCAGTTCCATAACAATCCCTCTCTCACTTATGGAAAATATAATATTTACATAGTATACGATAAAAATAAGAAATTTACAAGGGGGTATAGGTATTTTGTTTACGGCAGAGGCAGAATCCTTTCAGGTTTTTTGGTTATGATAAAAAAAGTGTTGCAAAATATTGACAACCGTGCTATAATGCTCAGTGTGTCCGGCGGCCGGGCCGCTATATTGGGATGTCGCCAAGCGGTAAGGCACCAGACTTTGACTCTGGCATTCGTAGGTTCAAATCCTGCCATCCCAGCCACATGATCCGCTAGCTCAGTCGGTAGAGCAACTGCCTTTTAAGCAGTGGGTCCGGAGTTCGAATCTCCGGCGAGTCACCAAGGGACGCAAATACGAACCCTGCACATTGTGAGGAATATATTTGCGTTCGAAGTAACAATAACCCCTAAGGCTTAAGCCTTAGGGGTTATTACTTTTTTATCTGAGTTTTTCCAGCGCCTCAAAAGCAGCATCAATTGCTTCTTCCCGGGTGGAATAAGTTTCGGGACAGAATTGGTTGTCCAAGGAATATTTCCAATTGTTATAATTCTTGTGGTAATACAGCACAACAAGATGGTCCTTGATTTTTAAGTAACTGTTGGAATTTTTGGAAGTCTTCCAATGCCGGTTTTTGAAGTTTTCTCTCCGGGCTTCTTTGCTCTTGAAGTCCTGTTCCCGCTTCTTGGCCTGTTCAATGTTGCCCTCCATTTTACCTGCGCAAATACAACCTACACCCAAACTGCGGAAATTGGGATGGACCATATGGTGGACATAGCGAATGATCTGATGACCACACATTTCGCAGACACCCACAGGCTCGCCCAAATCGGTAATACCAGTGCAGACCCAGCCGGATTTGGGCACATCGTCCCGCTTCCAGAGATTGTCGTAATCCTCTAAATTCGGTTGCTGCGGCTTATTTGCGGGAGCCTTTTCCTCTGTTACAGTCTGACCGGATTCCGACCTCTGCAGATTTAATGTATCCACTTCCTCGTAACCGTCCAAAGGGTCATCAGCAGGCTCCTCTACCTGCTGCGGTTTCTCTTCAATGAGAGTCTCCTCTGCCGGTTGCACCGGCTCTTCGGTAGGGATTTCTGCCTTTTCTTCTTGTGCCTGTGCCGGTTCTTCTGTGGGAATCTCCGGCTTTTTCTCCACCGGCTGCGGTAATTGGGGCAATGTGCGGGGCTTGTTGAAGAAATCAACAGAAATCTCCCGCTCACTTGCTAGCTTATCAAACTTCACCCGGTAGCTGTTATTGTTTCTGCCGAAGCCCAGAATTTCACCCTCGCCAAATGCCGGGTGGGTCACTCTTGTGCCTGCGGTCTTGGGTGGCGTGACTACCGGCTCATCGTAGAGTTGCGCCGCATACCGGTCAGCGTTATACTGCAGTTCCTTGGAAATCGTACCTACACGGATATAGTTCTCCTCGCCGATCTCCTTCAAAAAACGGGAAGGCAGTTTCTGCTTGCCGTTTTGGGTAAAGCCCTCACTATCCAGCAAGAATAGCCTCTTTTCTGCCCGCGTGATCGCCACATAGCACAGCCTGCGCTCTTCTTCCAGACCCATTTTTTTCCGTTCCTCGATGGTCTTGGCAGAGGGGAAGATACCTTCCGAGAAACCGATAACAAATACATAAGGAAACTCCAGGCCTTTGGCCGCGTGAATGGTCATCAGCTTTACCATATCGCAGGCGTCCTCGCTATCATCCTCCGATTGCAGGGAGATTTGGTTGATAAATTCCTTGAGGGATACTTTTTCTCCGAAATTATTCTCGTACTCGGAGGCAATCCGCTTGAATTCCGACAGGTTTTCAAACCGCTCCATGTCCCCCAGTTCCCGGATATACTTCTCGTAGCCGCTATCCGTGCAGATGCGCTCCACGCACTCGGAAAGGGGAATGGTTTGGTGCAGCTGCCGCACCGCGTTAATAATATCCACAAGCCCTTGCACACCGCTTCCCTTGAAGGTGAGATCGTCCAAATTGTCCTGCAGGGTTTGGAATAAAGATTCGCCGTCTTTTTGCAGCTCCAGAAGCCGCTGGAGTTTGACGCGTCCGAATTTCCGGCGGGGTTTATTGATAATGCGTTTGAAAGAAATGTCGTCGTCAAAAGCCACCAGCCGCAGATAGGCCATTACATCCTGGATCTCCATACGTTGATAGAACTTGACACCGCCAAAAATCTCGTAAGGAACGCCGTTCTCTGTGAACTTCTTTTCGATGACCCGGGAGAGAAATCCGGAGCGATATAGAACGGCGAAATCCGCGTAATTACAGCCAGTCTCCTTGCGGATTTGGTGGATATTGGCAATGATCTGATCTGCCTCGGCAAACTCGTTTTTCTCATGGTAATGGTATACCTGCACACCATCGCCACTCTTGGTAAATAGATCCTTCTTCAGCCGGAATACATTCTTTTCGATGAGTGTGTTGGCACAGCGAAGAATTTGTGGTGTAGAGCGGTAATTCTGATTCAGAATGACTGTTCTGGTCGGGATATGGGTTTTATCGAAATCCACCAACAGCTTCACATCGGAGCCCCGCCATTCGTAGATGTTCTGATCCGGATCGCCCACGATCATTAAATTCCTATGCTTTTCCGAGAGCCTGTCCACCAGCTCCATTTCCGTGTTGGAGCTATCCTGAAACTCATCCACCTGGATATAGTTCAGCCGATCCTGCCATTTTGCCAAGACCTCCGGGCACCGGTTAAAAATGTCCAGCACGAAATACAAAAGGTCGTGGAAATCCATAGCATATATCTGCTTCTGCTTTTGCAGAAATTCCTCAATAATCTGATCGTCCACCGTCGCAATTTCCGGCATGATCTGACAATGATCGGTGCAGCACATCTTCGCCACATAATCCCGATGCCTTGCTTTGAAGAATGCGATCTGCTTGATAATCTTCTCAAAGCTGGCGTGGTCCAGCTTCAGTTCAAATTTCTGATAGATATCTCCCAAGATCGCCTTCTGTTGGGCATTATCGATGATTTGGAACTCCTTTGGATAGAATATCTTCTCAATATCTTCCCGGAGTACTCGGACGCAGAATCCGTGATATGTACAGATCAGAGACGTATCGTACTCCTGGCCAATCAGATTGCGGATACGCCGTTTCATTTCTCCGGCGGCCTTATTAGTAAATGTTACGCAGAGAATGTTGGCAGAATTGATACCGTACTCCTTCACCAGATAGGCATACCGGCTCACCAGCAGCTTGGTCTTGCCGCTGCCTGCACCGGCAATTACCCGAAGATATCCTTCGGTTGCCGTCACAGCTTCTAATTGTTTTTCATTTAATGCGGATAAATAATCCATATTACATCACCCCAGAGTATACGATAGCACTTTATCTGTCCAATAATTTGGGTATGATTAAGATTACTTTCATTATCACCATAATTAACAGTCAGTCTTAGGTGCATTTAAATGGGTTAGCGTCCGCCTCGCAAAAAGACAGCCAGCTAAACAGCTGACTGTCTTTTTATTGTAGAAGCACAGATTGGCCTCACAGCCTCCTAGTTATGAACTGCCATTAAGAAAAACAGAACTAATTACTCCGTCTGTATTGTCGACAAAAGAACCTGGTTCTGCATCGTCGTATCGCCGAACTTCATATACTAATCCTTCTATTGGGATTACTCTCTGAAAAGCTGTATCAACAATTAAGCAATTCTCTATTTCTCTGCATGGGGCAATAATCACATTTTCTCCACTATTGTAAACAACAGCATATTCCATCTCGTTCTGATCGGTAATAATCTTAAATTGCGTACGATCGGCAATATATTCATATCCAAGAAAATAAAACAACCCAATAAACACCGCAATAACAATAACAACTATAAGTAAACAAGCCGGCACAATTCGTTTTATTTTATGATCTGGTTGTTTTATGCTATACTGGCCGGACAGAATCTTTTTCAAAGGAAGAGACACTGTTGGCACATTTATCTGTATATCCAGTTCAGCATAATCATGTGTTGCATCATCTTTTGTGTCCTTTTTATTGGCAAAAGCATTTCTTGTCATAGTATATAGCATGCCTAACAAAAGGGGGCTTATTACCATCGATGAGATCACCGATAATACAACTGTATTTAAAGATTCTGCCAATCCTACCCATAGCAAAATGCACATTGATGCTGTTAGCACTATATCTAACAAAAGCAAGTGTCCTACTATTTGGCGGTTCATTTGCTTTTTCGTTTCTTTCAGTTTATTATCAAGTTGCTCAATTGCTACTTTAGCCTTATTGGCATGGTCTTCCAACAAGGTGCTTTTGGTTTTCCGAGAACGCCATAATACCACTCTCTGAAGTCTTATCTTACGTACCTCTTTTCGATACTCGCGTTTAATCTTTTTAAGATATAGGACTTTTCTTCTTACTCCGGTTGTTTTCTCTGCTATCATATCTATTACAAAGATAACAACAAGTAGCACGCAAATAAAGATAAACGCCGCAATTGTTTCATACAATCGATTAACAGAACTGATATTGATATAATCAGGGTCAATTTTCCAGTAATTCAATGTAGCTCTTTCATACATATAGCTACAAAATGTTATTAGTGCAGAAAGGATAGCTATAAATGCCGCACCAGTTCCAGCAAATACGCCAGGGTTCTTTTTTAGAAATTTGTATATTCTATAATCTTTATGTCCCGACTTTTGGCTAGTTTTCTTTAAATTACAATTCTTCCCTGCAGATGCTTTATTTATCTCCCTTACGGCAACTTTCACACACATCACTCCTCTATTGTTGTTTCCGTCAATGATTTCTTTTATTATGTTCTATTATAGCTAAAAGTGACAAATATTCAAGAAAACCTTTCCCGAAGTCTAAAATAACACCGCCCCACCGGAATTGCTGTCCAGTGGGGCATAGTTTTTAATATATCAAACAAATTGGTGTGACAAATGCTCGTCAACCGTTTTCCAATTCTTTCTCGCAAAAATCCTTTAACTCATGTGTGCCATTCTCAGCAGTTTCCCAAACGGTCTCTTCGTCGATATTACCATACTCATGAGCCACGACATTTCTCATACCACGAATCGCACGCCAGGGAATCTCTGGATGTGCTGCTTTAAATTCTTCAGAGAGTTTATTGGTCAGTTCTCCGATTTGCATCAAGCAGAGAGCAACAGCATTACGGTAGGTAGGGTTGCTACAGAAGGATGCAAAACTGCGGTTGTACTCACTGTGAGCATGTTCAATTTCCTCACAGTACTTAACAATCTTCTCGAGGATCTGATTATCGCGCTCATTAACTGCCATAAATCAAAACCTCCTCCTTCGCAATTCTCTGCAAAAACTTCTGATCCAAGCTACCGGTTGTCAAAAGATCTAACTGCTTTCCAAGACTATCCTCTAAGTCTGCATAGAGCGCACCCAACGCAAATAAGCCTTTCAATCGTCCCTTGTCTACACGCAGGTCGATATCACTACTATCTGTCGCTTCACCTCGTGCATAGGAGCCGAAAAGATATATTCGACCCACATCATGGGCGGCGGCGATAGGTGCAACGATAGACCTAATTTCATCAATCGTATAAACTCTTCCCATATACCTTTTCCTCCTTCTATATTTCTTCTAAGGTAATTATACCATATTTCTCAAGTTTTTCAAAACAATTTTCGAGCAACATGTATTACAATTGATGGTTAAGCTGCTATTATTATCACGTATGATTCATATTGCCAATGTTTTAGTATTAAAACTTCTTATGATGTTGTTGAAATACTTCTCTTCTTAAGCAATTCAATAACATTGCTTATATCGGGTTTCAATACAATAAAACTAGTAAGAATCCCATCTGCTGTACAGTTGCTCTTATCAACTATACTACGCATTTTTGCAATAGCAGCTTTTGCACAATCTTCGAGCACAACATCACCTGTTGTTTTTGCCAGGGATTGCACTTTAATCATTGTTCTTTCAAACCTAGTTCTAAACAAAAACGGACGTGTTCTTGAATCAAGCAACAACTGCTGTAACGCCGCCATTGCCTGTGCTTGCCTTTTATCAACACTAAATTCCATACTCATTTCACTCCACTATAGATAATGCTAAACTTAAAAGTTTCTTCGTCTTTCTTTTCCAATCATTGTAATACTGTGCGATATCAGCTTGATGGGGCATGCTTTTATTGCGATTAACAGCAACCCTATACCGATATAGCATTTTATACTGTTGCATATCGATTGGAAATTGTTCGCCAAAATGATCTGCGCAAACTTCGACTGGCGATATGCGGCCAAACCGCGGAGTCCCTAATTCATAAGAACATATAATGCAAATGTTCCTTATTAGGGTTGACATTACAGATAGGTTATAATTGATAACTTCAATTTCATCCGTATTGTCGATATCAATATCCTTCATTATTTCCGCATATTCAGATATTGCTTCTGCTCCCCCATTATATGCCGGCAATTGCGCTAAAATACCCTTTAATTCTTCCCCGTTAGAAAAGAGTTCTATTCCTTCAGTCTTAATATGCCACAAAAACAGCGACCCTTTCTTTTGCATCGCTTTTAGGGCGCTGATTTGGTACAGTGCAAATTCGCAGTTTAGTTCTGTGTGCCACCCCTCTGTTGCTTTTGTTAATCTTTCAAAGCTTTTGTCATCACAATCGCGTATTGCAATCAACAAGTCACAATCACTGTCAACAGACACATCGCCACGCGCCATAGAACCATACAAATAAATGGCATCCGTTGCTTCCAGAATTTCCCTGGGGAGCGTACGCACATATGCGCTTAGTTGTTCCTGCATTGCTACCAACAGTTTAATTACCTCCGATTAATTTGCCTAAACAAGGCCGCACCAAAGAACCCAACTAAAATAGCACCTAATATATGTTCAGACAGAAGGAGCAGTTGCCACAAAGAACTCTGTTGCAGCAAATCGATACTCGCGGAAAAAAATGTACATGCACTCAGATATACTGCTGCAAAACAATCATATTTTGATTTCCCTTGTAGCATATTCTGGATATTGAACATATAAGCAGCTGCATACCCCAAAATTACCAGAATAATGTTCCTTACCAGAACGCCCATTTTCTCGCCATATCCCCAAAGGAATTTACTTGCCTTGCTTCTCAAATAGTATAGCAAACCTTCTATACCATCAAAGAAGCTATATTTGCTATAGTACGAGCCACTTGGGTGAAACAGCTTTCTGATAGCATGTATCTCCCCAGCCTTGCGCTCCTCAAACAAGTATTGCTTATAATCTTCAACTGCACCTAACTTTAGGCACTGGATAGAAAGTGCTCTGCACAGTGCCCCATTCAAATTCTCCTTTTCATGTGGGAGGTTGTCCTCCATTGCAGAAAAAGGTATAAAGCATCCATCAAATTCAGCATACTGAAAATCACAACCAATGAACGTTGCACCTTCAAAATTGCAGTTAATAAACTCACAGCTTTGAAATTTGACCTGGTGTAGCTGCGCACGTTTAAAATAGCAATTAATAAAAACGCAAAATGAAAAATCACATAGATTTATATTGGACCGTTTAAAACCAATATTGGAAAATGTCGAATTGGTAATCACCAAATGATCCAATGTTCTTTTTTCATCAATTTGTTCATCCACAAAATAAGCGTACTCAACTTTATTGGATGCAACTACTTCAGACAAATCATTCTTAGTACGACCAACAAAATAATGATCCATAAATGTGTACCTTCTCACACTTTCTATTATAAAAAGGGGTATTTAACGCACCAGCCTCTATGTATAGAATAGCAAATTGGTTGTAAAAAATCAAGTTCCCTCCCTATATGGCTTTTTGAGAGCTATCCGTTAAGACAAGTAACCAAACTGCTATCCTAATAATATTGTGCAGTTTACAGCCTGGGGTCGTCGCCCTCGCGATACGGAACTACTGCAGACGGAACAACTTCTGAAGCCAAATCGGCATGTACATGCTGGTCATCAAAAAATATGTGTGCACCGAAAGCAGAAAGGATATCCTTCTTGCTTACCCCGCCCAAGAAAAAGGCCTCATCAACACGCACATCCCAATTTCTAAGTGTTTTAATTGCGCGTTCATGTGCCGGTGCGTTTCGGGATGTCACTAAAGCCGTTCGGATTGGTGCACTTTCTTTGTCCTTAAACAAAGACTGTATATGCGCTATTGTTGTCAAAAAATTCGCAAAGGGCCCTCTTTGCAGTGGAATATCCGCTTTAGCCTGTTCATTATCTGCAAAAGCCTGCATCCCTTTGTGTTGATATATTCTCTCTGCTTCAGCAGCAAACAGAACTGCGTCACCATCGAAGGCAATGCGAATTTGCTCAATTTTGGCTCTTGGATCAACATGCGGACTACCGGGCAAAATCATACCTGCCGCAATATCATTATCTATAGCCTGCTTAACATCCATCGCATGAACAGAAAGAAACAGATCTGTTTTAAATGCTCTTAGATAAGGTGCAATTTCAGCACCTCCCGTCAATGCGGCTCTTGTAATGTCCAATTCATAGTCTTTAATAGAGTTAAAAATACGCAAACTCGTATTTGGACTATTTCTGGACATAACAATGACTTCAACAAGCCTTTTTTCCTGTAATCGATTAAGTTTCAAAAATGCTTTTACAAGCTGGAATGCCGAACCTTTTTGGAGAATATCTCTCTCGTGTTTTACCTGAAATTCCTCATAAGCATCTACTCCCTGCTCCTCAAATATCTTGTTCTCTTGTTCCAGATTAAACAATGCACGTGAGCTAATACCAATTACCAACGGCTCTGTTAAATCATACGCCATAACATTCCCTCCAATCAATGTGCATTCTATTTCTGCAAATATTGTACCATGTTGCGTCAATTTTTTCAATAATCTTCATAATTGCAACAACCTTGTTGAACTACTTCAATTCATTCGCCGTTTCGTATGACCCCGTCTAAAGCCAAGGGAAAGCTATTAATTATGACAAGCCGTCATTCCCGCCAATCGGTAGGATATGATACCGAGAGATGGCAGCTAACAATACAAGTAAGCAATCGAAACTCCCTTTTTGGAGGATTACGCAAAACAGCACCATCCTGCCTTGGATGGTGCTATTGTTTTTCTGTAGTTCAATTACACTACAAAACAATTGTTAAACTTTACAGATCACGCCGCAGGCAATCTTCTTTCCGGCATTACCGGCAGGCTGGGAGTGGAAGTCATCAGGATCGCTGTGTATGACCACAGTCCGTCCAATAATATCCGACACAGAAAACCGATCCGTTCTCACGGACAAATACGCATTCCCCTGACACTTCAACAATGGCGGCAGGTCGCCTGCATGTTTTGGATGTGCCTGGCCAAAAGGGTTATAATGGCTATCTGTACCGGAAAAGTCAGTTCCGGAGCAGTTATCGCCCTCATGAATGTGAAATCCGAAAAAACCTGTCTCATTTTCTTTAGACAGATCGGAAAGCTTCGCTACAATTAACACACACCCGTTCTCTTGGTAAAACTGAACACATCCGGATAACTGCGGTGCTTCCATTCCGCCACGGATTTGCGCTGCTGCATACGGTCTTTTCCCGCAATATTGCATAGGATCACCTCATATCAGTATATTCCGGTAATCATATTTAGCGACACGACCTCTCATTATGTCGGTTATGCTGTGCGGTATTTTTCTGCCTGCAGGAGGAACATTTCCGCATACTTGCCGTTTTGCGCCATCAGCTCGTCGTGGCTGCCGGATTCAATCAGTTTTCCGTCCGCAAACATAAGGATTCTGTCTGCTATACGGGTGGTAGACAATCTGTGGGAGATAAACACCACTGTTTTGTCTTTTGCGTATTCCAGTATGGTGTGGTTCAGCTCGTATTCTGCCGCAGGGTCAAGCGCGGACGACGGCTCATCCATAATGATAAGGTCATAGGGACGGGCAAAGATCCGCGCAATGGCAACCTTCTGACTTTCTCCTCCGGAAAGATTTACACCCTCATCAAAGAACTCCTTCGTCAAGTGGGTATCCAGTCCTTTTTCAAGAGAGGTGAGTTTGTCATTGAAGGTAGCCTTCGTCAACGCATCTGTGACAATCTCACGATCCGCTTCCGTGCAGGTGTCAGACAGAACATTCTCTGCGATGGTGGCAGCGAAGATCTTATAATCCTGGAACACTGTACCGATTCTGCTGCGGAGGGAGGGAATGTCGTATTCCTTCAGATTCCGTCCATTGTATAGGATTTCTCCCTCAGTGGGATCGTAAAGCCGCATCAACAGTTTGGTAAGCGTTGTCTTTCCCGCGCCGTTGTAGCCGACAATTGCAACCTTTTCG
>JAZNIL010000030.1:0-6668 GCA_045577435.1 Faecousia sp.
TCTTGCGGGACAAGTGCCTCTAAATCTACGATAATTGCTTCGCTTCTTGCATCTTTTCTCCATTGTTCCATAATAACACCCCCGTTTCCTTTATTATACCAGAAATGGGGGCGTATTGGAAGTTTTTTGACAGACTGAAAAGCCACCCTATGGGTGGCTTTTTTCATACTTGCTGACCAATTTGGAGATGTTTCATTGCCCCTAAGGCGGAGAGTGGAGATTCGTTTACATTTTCACTGTAGGTGAAAATCAAGGTAGCCACCAGTTTTTGAACTGGTGGCAGCAATATGCCACTGGCATATTACGATTTAACTTTCGAATCTCCACGCATACCTCCGCCAACAGGAAAAGCCACCCTATGGGTGGCTTTTCCTGTTGGCGGAGAGTGTGAGATTCGAACTCACGGTGGGTTTCCCCATCACCAGTTTTCAAGACTGGCTCCTTAAACCGCTCGGACAACTCTCCATGCCGGTAAATCATACCATCTTATTAACAAAAAGTCAACTGCACCTTTTATAGGTAAAATATATTTCGTAAAACACCCCACAGCACAATTCCAAACAGCATCAGCCCGTCCAACCATAGAAATGGCGGCCGGTAGCTTACTTTTCCAGTTTTATAATACCTGTATGCCGTATGGCAGTATACCCAGCCCAGATAAAAGAATTCCACAGGAAACAGCCAATTATACCTCAGTGCTGCCAGTATCTCTCCTCTCATCAGCGCAAGCACCGCCCGGGTATTGCCGCAGCCCGGGCATTTGAACCCTGTAACCAAGTGGAACACACAAGGTATTCTCATACCAGCCCGTACCAGTAAATATAGCCCCAGGCAGGAGACTGCCGCAAATACACTTACCAATACAATACGCCTTATTCTCGTCATGCAGTCCCCTCCTTTTACTTATTGTAAGCTTCTTTGTGGAATTTTGCAATATTTTGTTGACACAGTAATTTCCTTTATGATAAAGTAATAGTGATATTAAGTAGGGAGGTTCTCATATGAATATTAAAAACCGCAACATTGTTACCGCGATTATCTTTACCCTAATTACTTGTGGCATTTATGGTATCTACTGGGCAATCTCCATGGCGCGGGATGCCGTTTCCGTGAAGGATCCCGCTGACAATGGCATCCTGGAAATTGTATTGATACTGTTTTTGCCTTTCCTGGGCTTCTTCCTGGCTGAGAAAAAGCTGGCAGAAGGATGTGCCGCCAGGAACATTGACCATCAGGACAACTCTGTGCTGTACCTGATTCTTGGTCTTCTGGGGCTGGGCATTATCAACTACTGCATGATGCAAAATGACCTGAATAAGCTGGCGTCTCCTGTGGCTGAATAATGTATTTTTCTACTGATTGGCACTTTCCTTCCGGGAGGTGCCAATTTTTTGTTTTATACCGCAAAAACTCCCCCAACTACCGCCATGACAAATAGTTCTTTCTTTCAGTAATGCACATAGGATGTTCCATACATTGGTTTTTGAGGTGGTACTTATGGAACAAATATGCAATACTGTCACTCTGCGTGGAACTTTGCAGGCATTGCCCTGTTTTTCCCACGAAAATCACGGAAAACAGTTTTTCCGCTTTTTATTGGAAGTCCCCCGGCTTTCCGGGACAGTGGATGTGCTTCCGGTGGTCGTCCCGGAACATGTGCTGAATGAACTGGATCCAACAGCCGGAGACATGCT
Organism: Faecousia sp.; assembly: GCA_045577435.1. Taxonomy (GTDB): domain Bacteria; phylum Bacillota; class Clostridia; order Oscillospirales; family Oscillospiraceae; genus Faecousia. The sequence goes on from JAZNIL010000030.1 coordinate 1,695, forward strand.
GACGGTTACAGGCCAAATTCGTTCCCATAACCATAGATCTGACGGAACGCGGCATCTGATGGTCTTTGTGTTTGCCACCGGTATCACCGCCGAGTGCGGAGATCCTGTCAACGAGGTCATACTCACAGGTACAGTTTGCCGGGAACCAAATTTCCGCCGTACGCCTCTGGGCCGGGAAATTTGCGATGTCATGCTGGCCGTGCCAAGGGCCTTTAAGCGCGCAGACTACCTGCCGTGTATTTTCTGGGGCAGAACCGCTCAGGAGATTGCGGGCTGCCAGATACGGGACACAGTGCATGTATGCGGCAGACTGCAAAGCAGAAACTACACCAAACTTACACCGCAAGGCAGCGTGCAGCATACCACATATGAAATCTCTGCCCTGACCGCTGATATCTGGGCTGAGGAATGTTGAGCTAAGCCGGAGGGGAAAACACTGCTTCCCCCTCCAAAGCCACGGGCCGGACTGCAGTCATTTTGCGGCCCCATGTCATAATATCCCTGGGACAGGCATCATGTGACGGGATAATTTTTCTTCCCTTTTCCGGCAATTTATGATAAACTTAAGAAAACAAAAGAAAAGAGAGCTTTTATGCAGAAAAAAGTACTTGAGATTATTGAAACACTTAAACAGTGCTATCCAGACGCGCCCTGCGCCCTGCAGTATAAAAAGGATTATGAGCTGATGATTGCCGTCCGGCTTTCCGCCCAGTGCACCGATGCAAGGGTGAATCTTGTAACACCTGCTTTGTTTGAGGCCTATCCCACGCTGGAAGCAATGGCCGGAGCAGATATTTCGGATGTGGAAACCTATATCCATTCCTGCGGTTTTTACCGGCAGAAGGCAAAAGATATTGTACTGGCATGTCAGATGCTGCTGACCGACTATGACGGCAAAGTACCCGGTACTATGGAGGAACTCCTCCGCCTGCCGGGTGTAGGAAGAAAAACCGCTAACCTGTTGCTTGGGGATATCTATGGCGTTCCCGGCAGTGTTGTGTGCGACACCCACTGTATTCGTATCTGTGGGAAGCTTGGCCTGTCCGTTGGCAAAGAGCCTGAGAAAGTGGAAACCCAACTGCGTGCCATTCTTCCCCCGGAGGAGAGCAGCGATTTCTGCCACCGGATTGTGCTGTTCGGCAGAGATATCTGCACCGCCCGCTCCCCCCAATGCGCCCAGTGTCCCCTGGCGATCCACTGCCAGTGGGTCAATTGGAAGTAATAATTACCCCCTTGTCCGAATAGATTTTGGACAAGGGGTGGTTTTTTGAGAAAAAGCAAGCCGATATTTTACAGCGCACTAATGCTTACCGGGGTGAATCTGCTGCTGCGGATGGTATCCACTTCGTTCCAGGTGTATATCTCCGGGCAAATCGGCGCCGCCGGCGTGGGTTTGGTGCAGCTGGTACTGTCGGTAGGGGCTATGGCTATGACAGCAGGTATGGCAGGCATACGTACCGCCACCATGTACTTAACCGCCGAGGAGCTTGGACGTAAGAAGCCGGGCAACGTGGTGTGGGTCTTGTCCGGTTGCTTTCGTTACAGCATGGTATGCAGTGGAGCTGTGGCACTGGCACTGTATCTGTTGGCACCCTGGTTGGCAGAAAATTGGATTGGGAATCCAGCAACCACGGGAGCTGTCCGGCTTCTAAGCTTCAGCGTACCGATCAGTTGCCTGTGCGGAGTTATGACCGGGTACTTCACCGCCGCCAACAGAATTGGAACACTGGCTGCCGTGGAGGTGGCTGAGCAGGTTTTCTCCATGGGGTTTACGCTTACGGCACTTCGTTTTTTTGTCCATTCCGACCCAGCCCGCGCCTGTCAGGCCGTAGTTGGCGGCAGCTTTGTGGGAGCATCGTTTACCCTGTGCGCACTGGTTCTGCTGCGGCTGCGGCAGAAAGTTCCTCCTGCCCCAAGAATCCCTGTCAGGGCAAGACTTATCAGTGCCGCTGTACCCTTGGCTCTGGCAGATGACCTGAAGACCGGCATTACTACCACGGAAAACCTGATGGTGCCAAAGCGGCTGTCCCTGTTTTCCGGCATTGCGGATCCTCTGGCCGCTTTCGGTATGGTGTGCGGAATGGTTTTTCCGGTGCTCATGTTCCCGGCGTGTATCGTGTACGGCCTAGCTGAGCTGCTGATTCCGGAGCTTGCCAGATGCAACGCGGCAGGAAGCACTGCAAGGATACAGTATCTGGTCAACCGCAGCCTGCGTGTGGTCATGTTCTACGGCTGCATTTGCTGCGGCGTGATGTTCCTGTGCGCCGAGCGGATCTGTCTGTGGCTGTACGACAATTCCCAGACAGGCGCTCTTTTAAAAACCTATGCCCTGCTGATCCCTATGCTGTACTGCGACGCCATTACCGATGCCATGACCAAAGGTCTGGGCCAGCAGAAAATATGTGTGCGGTACAACATCTTTACATCATCTATGGATGTGGCGTTACTGTACCTGTTGCTTCCGGTGTATGGGTTACAGGGGTACTATTTCAGCTTTCTGGTTACGCACCTAATCAATTTTCTTCTGAGCTTTCGCAGACTTATTAAAATATCCATGTGCAAATTCCAATGGCATGTGCCCATTCTCACCGGGGCCGCCACCATTTTTGCCATCTACACGGCAAACGTCCTCCCCTACCCCTGGATTCGGATACTTTCTTTCTGCCTGCTCCTTGGAAGCAGTCTGTGTCTTGTGAAGGTTCTGCACAGGGAGGATCTGCAATGGGTTGTCAATCTGGTGCGTGGAAAGTAAAAGTACCTCCCCATGGGGAGGTGCTCCTATTATTCTTTTACCAAGCATCAAAGTTGCTTCAGTACTTCCTGAAGATACTGCCAAACACGTTGGGTGGAGGCGATATTCAGCTTTTCGCGGCTGGTGTGGATATCCTGCATCATGGGGCCAATGGACACACAGTCCAGCCCCGGCAATTTTTCACTGAGCAGACCGCACTCCAGACCCGCATGAATTGCCACCACTTGAGGCTTGCTTCCATACATCCTCTCATACACATCCACCATGGTGTCCCGCAGGCGAGAGTCCTTTTTGTATTCCCAGGCAGGATAGTCCCCTGTCCGGCTGCACGTGCCGCCGTAGAAGGCTGCCAATTCCTGCAAACGGTCCAAAAGTTCCGTTTTCTCCTTGTTGACACTGCTGCGCACGGCGAAGGTGAGATACAGTTCCTCCTTCAGCTGGGCAACACCCAGATTAAGACTGGTCTGCACCAGTCCTTCAATGTCCTGACTCCAGGCCTGTACGCCGTTGGGGGCAGCATTGAGCAGGGCAATCACCTTTGCAGAATCCTGTGTGGTCAGCGCGTTGCCGCCCAGAGCATCCACATCATCGCCCCGAACCACCGCAAACGGCTCGTCATACTCCTGCCGAATCTCCTGCTGGAGCTGTTCCGCAATATCATTGATCCGCTCAATATACATGCCCAGAGCCACCAAGGTCACTTGGCAGGAACGGGGTATAGCATTGTCCTTGGCGCCACCGGACAAGCTGGTAATGCACACCGGCATCAGCTTCTGCACCCGGTCAAGGAACAAGCCCATCACTTTATTAGCATTGGCCCGGTTCTTGTGGATCTCCACGCCGGAATGACCGCCCTGCAGGCCCTCTACCGTCAGCTTCACACAGGGGCCGTAGACCGGGTGACGTTCCGCAGGCAGGCAGATGGTACTCCGGGCACCACCCGCGCAGGAAACCGTGAACACACCCTCCTCCTCGGAATCAATGTTGATGAGGGTGCGGCCCTTCAGTTCGGTCAGGTCTATCCCTGCCGCGCCGTACATGCCGGTTTCCTCATCCACAGTGATCACTACTTCCAGGGGTGGATGAGGGAGTTTGTTATCTGCCAGCAGTGCCAGCGCATAGGCAACGGCAATACCATCGTCTCCGCCCAGGGTGGTACCCTTTGCAAAAACGTACGTGCCGTCATAGTCAATCTGCAGGCCGTCCTTGGCCATATCAATGGTGCTGGTCTCATCCTGCTCGCAAACCATGTCCATATGTCCCTGGAGGATCACAGGGGCATGATCCTCATATCCGGCTGTTCCCGGCTTGAAGATAATCACATTGTTAAGGGCATCCTGCCGATAAGAAAGGCCATGTTCTTTGGCAAAGGAAACCAGATAATCGCTGATGGCTTTTGTATTGCCGGAACCGTGGGGAATGGAACACAGCTTCTCAAAATACCCAAAGACCGGCTTAGGCTCCAGGCCGGCAAGTTTCAGTTCTTCCATAGAAAAACGCTCCTTCAAATGTGTTCCTCTTATTCTATCACACCAAAATAAAAAAATCTACCGCATAAAAAGACCACAGGAAAAACTCCTGTGGTCTGTTTCATTACGCCTGGGGAATCAAGCTCAGCGCCAGGGTCAGCAGGATCCATGCCAGAGCGATCCACTTAGTGGAAGAGGCCAGAATCTTATCCAGATTGCCGTACTTGCTCTTGCTCAGATAGGTTTCGCTCTTGCCGGTCAAAGCACCCATACCAGCTTCCTTGCCGGACTGAAAAACAATCACAAGGATCAAAGCAATACTTGCAATGACCTCGAAAATAGTAACGATAACCTTCAAAACTTCCATCTTTTTTACCTCCCTCCAAGGGTTATAGGACAATCGAAAAGATTATAGCACAACCTTTTTTAAATTTCAACCTAAATATAGATAAATTTTTATCTATATTCATTTTTTGTTCATATATGTAGAATTAACTCAAAGGAGTTGTTTGCATTATGATTTCCTACTCGCCCTTCTGGGAAACCCTAAAAAAGAAGAATTTGACGGTGTATTATCTGACAGTTAAGAAGGGCGTTAACTCAAACACCATCAACTGTATCAAAAAAGGAAAATCCGTCACGTTATATACAATAAACAACCTCTGCGAGATTCTGGACTGCCGCATCGAAGATATCGTAGAATATATCCCTGACACTATCCCGGCATCCGCAACCGATACCGGCAATCCCCCC
>JAZNIL010000031.1:0-9455 GCA_045577435.1 Faecousia sp.
ATGGTAAAAAGAAGAAATAAGATCAGCGAGGGTGCGATCATCATTTCATAAGTAAGAGTATCCTTCCAACCAATTTTGCGTACAGATCGAATCGGTTTTTTCTTTTTGGACATAAAATCACCTCTTGTTAGAATCGCGTTATTTATGCAGATGCTATGAGTATACACCATAATTTCTGAAAATGGAAGAGGAAATTTCACTTTCTGAAAAAAGTTTGTTGGAAAATTTTGCAAATTTATCCGAAACACCTAGTGGAAATCAGGCAAAATGCCTAATGATATCTCGAAAAATACGCTTGGATGAAGAAAATTAGGTATTTACAACCGGAAATGAATGTGCTATACTTATTTCGGAAAGTAAAAAAAGAAGATTGGAGGATATAGTATGGATAACCTATTTTTATCCCATGTAGATGCGGCAGTCAGAAACAGAAACGGTGTCTTACATTATATAAAAACCCATAAGCAGGTTTCCAGAACAGATATTTTTGAAAACTTAAATATTAGCCGGGCGTCCATAACCCAGGTCATTACCAATTTGCAGGAAAGAGGATTGGTGATGGAAACGGGAGAGGGTGAATCCACCGGCGGACGAAAAGCCAAGCATCTTATTTTTAATGGTAAAGCCAAAAAGTTCTATGCCTTTGACTGGGGATCCCGGGTACTTTGCCTGATGGATATGAATGGAACTCTGCTTTACGAAAAAGAGCTGAGCTTTGAAAGCGGCGTAAAGCCAATGGCGTTTGCTGCCAACATAAAGCAGGAGATCGCACTGATTGACGGTATGAAGCTTTGCCCGGAAGAGGAGATCATCGGATTTGGAATTTCTCTTCCCGGTCAGATCGACAGTCGTACAGGAACGGTGCTGTATTCCGTTGAGCTGGGCTGGCAAAATGTGAGCCTGAAGGGGCTATTTGCTGATCGGTTTGGCTGTGGCGTTCACCTGGAACGGGTCGGTAATTTGATGGCGTTAGGGGAATATGCCCAGCGCAAGGCAAAAAGCTGTTCCCATTTCCAGCTTTACATACTGGGCGCCGACGGTATCGGTGTATCTACCATTATTCACGGCAACTGCCAGCACGGTGCCAACTATATGCACGGCGAGCTTGGTCATATTAAGGTTCCTGCCAATACGGTCTGCTCCTGCGGACAAACGGGATGCCTGGAGGCCGTGGTTAATGAACTGCTGATGGAAAGTAAAGGAGAACTGACAGATCAAATACTGGAGTATTTGGCCATTGGTGTGTCTACCAGCATGAATATTTTGGATGTGGACACTGCATTGATTGTCGGTTCTTATACCCAAATGATGACGGATGAGCAAAAAGAAGAATTTGCTTTGCGGATTCGCAACAAGGTAACCAGTCAACACATGAGAAAGCTGAAAATCCGGTTCGCTTCTGAAACGAAGGAAATGACGTTCCGGGGTATCAGCGAGTATCTTTTTGATAAATTTTTCCCAATAGACTAACGGAGGTTGAACGATTATGTACGAAGAATACAAGGACTTAGCAAAACGAATCAGAAAGAATTGCCTGCATATGTGTTATGTAGGTCAGGGCGGACATATCGGCAGTATGCTGTCGGCAGCGGATATTATGGCTGTGCTGTACGGCGGCGGATTTGTGAAGTTTGACCCCAAGAATCCCAAAGACCCAGATCGTGACCGTTTTATTCTGTCCAAGGGTCACGCCGGTGCTGTGGTTTACGGCACATTGGTGGAGTTTGGTTTCTTCCCCAGAGAGTGGATGGATACATACTACTGCGATAACGGCAAGCTGATGGGTCACATCAGTCACTATGTTCCCGGCGTGGAATACTCTACCGGCTCGTTAGGACACGGACTGAACGTCTGTACCGGTATGGCACTGGCGGCCAAGGAGCAGGGCAAGCAGCACAAAATTTACTGTATGATGTCTGACGGCGACTGCAACGAGGGCTCCACTTGGGAGGCTATTATGTTTGCTGGTCAGCATCATCTGGAAAACTTAGTCGTGATTGTAGACTATAACCGGATTCAGGCTTTGGGCTTCTCCAAGGATATCTGTGACCTGGGCGATTTTGCCACCAAGGCTGCTGCCTTTGGCTGGGGCGTTCAGACCGTAGACGGTCACGATTTCCAATCTTTGGAGAACACATTTAAGGCTTTGCCCCTGCAGCCCGGTAAACCTTCCTTTATCGTTTGCAACACCATTAAGGGCAAGGGCGTCAGTTTCCTGGAAAACACTGTAAAATCCCACTACTGGCATGTAACCAAGGAAGACCTGGAAGCTGGCTGCCGTGAATTGGAGGTATAACTTATGAGAACCGTATTTAATAAGACACTGATTAAGATTGCTGAAAAGGATCCCCGAATCCACATGGTTTTGGCGGATATTGGCTACGGTGAAATTGAGGGCTTTGCCCGGAAATTCCCTGACCGCTATTACAACTGCGGTGTTATGGAGCAGCAGATGACCGGTGCAGCTTGTGGCATCGCCATGGAAGGCGGCATCGCACTGACCTACTCTATTGCCAACTTCCCCACATTGCGCTGCCTGGAGCAGATCCGTAACGATGTTTGCTACCACAATGCCAACGTGAAGATCGTCAACATCGGCGGCGGTGTTTCCTATGGTGCGCTGGGCATTTCCCATCACTCCACCGAGGATATTGCCATTATGCGTGCCCTGCCCAATATGGTTGTTGTTGTTCCCTGTGATAACAAAGAGGCAGAAGCCGCTACATATGCAACCTTTGAATATGAAGGTCCTGTGTTCTACCGCTGCGGCTACAAGAATGAAAAGGATATTCACCACGGTGATGTAGCATCCCTGAACTTCCAGTTAGGTAAGGCAATTACTGTGGAAGAAGGCACCGACTGCACCGTATTCTTCTGCGGCCCCATCGGCTACGAGGCTCAAAAGGCTGTGGAAGCAGCTCGTGCAAAGGGAATCAACTGCCGGCTGGTATCTATGCATACCATCAAGCCTATTGACAAGGAAGCTATCGTCAAGGCTGCTAAGGAAACCGGCAGAATCATTACTGTGGAAGAACACAATATGTCCGGTGGTTTGGGTAGCGCAGTTGCCGAAGTCCTGATGGACGAGGGCTGTACCAACGTGAAGATGAAGCGAATTGCCCTTCCCGATGTGTATGTCCACGAGGTTGGTTCCCAGCAGTGGCTCCGGGAGCAGTACCACCTGACCGCCCCCTACATTGAAGAAGAAATCCTGAACATCTGCAAGTAAGAGGTATGGATATGCGGCTTGAAAATAAGATTTGTGCCATCACTGGTGCCGGCGGCGGTATCGGCAGAGTGGCAGCGGATATCTTTGCCAGAGAGGGCGCAACCGTCCTGATTTTGGAATTGAATGCCGAAGCGGCAAATAAAGCTGTTTCAGAAATTGAAGCGGCAGGCGGTAAGGCAAAGGCCTATCCCGTGGACATTTCCAATGAGGAAGCAGTAAAAGCAGTATTTGAAGATATTGACACTGTGTATGGTGGACTGGATGTGCTGTATAACAACGCTTCCGTATTCTGGGGTGGTCGGGATACCGGTCTTGCCGAGCTGGATATGGGCATCTTCGATAAAATTGTGAAGATTAACCTGTATGGTACGGTTTACTGTACCAAGTATGCCATCCCTCTGATGAAAAAGCGGGGCGGCGGCAGTATTATCAATACCGGCTCTTCGGCAGCGGTTACCGGTGTTCCTGGCAGTGATGCTTACACTGCAACCAAGGGTGCAACCCTTGCTCTAACCCGTTCTTTAGCGGTGGAATACGGTACTTTCAATATCCGTACCAACTGCATCTGCCCTGCGGCAATTCAAACGCCTATGGTTGGCGAAAGCAATTTGTCAGATCCGAATTTTGACGATCAGTTCTTCCGTGACAGACTGACCCCCATTCACCGTTGGGGCAGACCGGAGGAGATTGCCAATACGGCACTGTTCTTAGCAACCGACGGTTCTTATATGAATGGTGCGGTGCTGGTTTTGGATGGTGGTATCACCATTAACGGCAATGTAAACAAGAACGGACTTTAATGACAGAAAGGAAACAGGACAAGATGAAAAGATTTTTAGCGATTCTTTTGGCTGCTGTGACTTTACTTGGACTTGCTGCTTGCGGCAATGGCGGTACTGCGCAAAATGGCGATAAGATTACTATCACAATGACTTACTGGAATTCCCAGGATACTATGCAGCCCCTGATCGATCTGATTGAGGAGAAGCTGCCCGATATTAAGATTCAGTATAACTATGTGAGCAATGCCAGCTACTCTATGACCACCAGCACAAAGCTGCTGGGCGGCAATGCCGATGATATTATTGCATTTAGTGTGGGCGAAGAACTGGACTATGGCAGACAAGGGTTACTTGCCGATGTTTCTGCACTCTACAATGATGATTTTACCCACAATGTCGGTGATACGGTAGACGGAAAGAACTACTATGTGCCCATGAACACCTGGTATGAGGGTATTTACTACAATAAGGATATCTTTGCAGAGCATAATATTGAAGTTCCCACAACCTTTGACGAATTCCTTGCTGTCTGCGCCAAGCTGGAAAGTGTTGGGGTACAACCTTTCACAATCGGTGCCAAGGGCGGCGACTCTCTGGTGAAGTGTTCTCTGGGTTATATCACCTCTGAGTATCTGCTGCAGGATGCAGGCAAGGAATTTGACTACAAGTTCTCTCAGGGACAGATTAAGATGGCAGAAGCTTGGAAGCCTTATGTGGATAAGTGGAGCAAAATCATCACCGAGGGCTATATCAATACTGACCACCTGGGTATCAACGATAACCAGGCAATGGATGAATTTGTAACCGGTATTGCAGCTATGTACCCCTCCGGCACATGGGCTTACAATACCATTAAGAAAAAGAACTTCAATATGAACTTTGGCTTGATGCCGTATCTGGGCGACAGCCCCGAAAACGCCTGCGTGGTTGGCGGTGCCGGTGGTGGCTTCTGTCTGAATGCAAAGTCCAAGAACTATGACGCAGCATACCGTGTGATGGAAGTTATTGCATCTCCCGAGGGACAAAAGGCTATGGCAGCGGGTTCTCCTGGTTCCGGTAGCCAGCATAAGGATGTAGGCTATGAACTGCCTGCAGAATTTGCGGCTGTACAAACAGTATTGGATAATGGTCGCATCTACTGTGCATGGCACAACTGGGGTGATGCCGCTTGCTTCGGTACTTACGGCTCTGTGCTGCAGGAGTTGGTTTTGGGAACCAAGTCTGTACAGGGCGCCTTGGAAAAAGTTGACGAGGTTGCAGCGGAATATTTAGAAAACGCAGAATAATTTCCTAAAAGGAGGTTCTAAAAATGCATAAAAAGAACCTAATCCTAATATTAAGCCTGTGCCTGATTTGTGTTTTATTTGGCGGCTGCCGGGAAAAGGGACAAGAGGCACCTCCTCTGGAAAAAGAAGGCTATGTGTTGGATTTTCATGATGAATTCGATGGAGATGAGCTGGATTTTACCAAGTGGCTACCCCAGTATCTGCCTCATGCCACTACCTCTCTAAGCGGCTTTATGGCAGATTATGATGTGAGTGACGGCTCTTTGAAGCTGCAGATTGATGAAGACCGTCCGACTTTTTATGAGCAGGAGAATCCGAAAGGATTTAAGGTATGCGGCATCCAAAGCTATAACAAAAACAGTTTGCATGAGAGAACGGCAATTGGTGCCAATGTAGTTCCCTATGAGGGCTATACTACCCAGTACGGATATTTTGAGATTCGCTATAAGATGCCGGCGGGCGGTGGTGGCGGTCATGTTGCGTTTTGGCTGATCGGCACCCAGGCGGATGCCCGTGAAGATGGCAGCGGCTCTCTGCAAACTGGCGAGATTGACATCACTGAGACTCGGTTTGATGCACCCAATGTTCACGCTCCCAAGGTCTATAATTGGACAGACGAGGATTTACAGGATTGGATGGTCCAGATTCCTATGGAAGAGGACTACGTGAATGAATATCATGTCTATGCTATGGATTGGACGCCGGAATACCTGGCATTCTATGTGGACGGCGTGGAGATTGCACGCACAGAGCAGTCTCCTCAGTATGAGATGTGTATGATTCTCAGTATGTACATCAATGACGATCCGGATTCCACCTACTGGAGCGGCGTACCCAGTGATGTATTCCCCAAGGTTTGGGAAATTGACTATGTTCGTGTTTATAAAAAAGCAGAAGGCTATCCCAATGGTGTGACGAAGCCTACCGATCCCGTTGTACTGCCCGGTGAGGAAGGCGCAACACCCATCAAGTCTGAACTTGTCCGGGATCCTAGTGCACCGAATACCTATTTCGATGTGGCATCTGCGGCAACGCTGACCTATAGCGACGAACCGGCACTCAATTCCCGTCCTGAGGCTATCAACAGCACCAATCCGGTTTGCGGTGACGGCTACGCCAGCACCTCCGAACCCAATTTCCCTCAGGAATTCACCTTTATGTGGGACAGTCCCCAGACGGTGGATACGATGAAATTGTTTGTTCACTTTGCTTTGGGTCAGGCACCCAATATTGTGGAGATTCAAACACTGAAAGAGGGCGGGCAGTGGGAAAAGGCGGCCAACTTTACCATCAAGTGGAAAACAGAGATGGAAGCCATTGAATGTGCCACTATGGAGTTTCCAAATGGGGAAGATATTATCGGATTGAAGCTGATCGTACATAACGCAAATCTGCGGTGGAATATGTATGTCATCAATAAGATACATATATACAACAGCAAAGAGGAAATGCCTGAAATCACGGAGATTCAGTCTCAGATTATGACGGAAGAGCCTAAGGTTGGCAACCTCTCTCCCTTTGCAACATTGACCTATAGTCACGGTCATACAGAAGGCTCACGCCCCGAAACGGTGAATGATGCAAATGTTCCCGGCGTGGATGGCTTTGCCAGCATTGCCGGCGATCCGCTACCTCAGGAGCTGACCTTCACTTGGAAGACAGTTCAGAATGTGGATACAGTGGATATGTACGTCAACTATGCGCTGGGACAGGCGCCCACCTATGTTGAACTGCAGACCAAGAAAAGCGGCGGTCAGTGGGAAAGTAAGGGACTGTATCACATCACCTGGCTTGAAGAGTCTGAGAAGCTGGAATTCGCCCGTCTGCCAGTTGCTGACGGCGACGGTATTGTGGCACTGAAGCTGATTGTCAGATCCGCCAACATGAGCTGGGGCAACTTTGTTATCAATAAGGTTCAGATTTATAAAGAGGGCGTTGCTGCCCCCGATCCTAATGCGCCGATTGGAACGCCTACCAGTAATTTTGTGGGCGCTCCTGAAGGAATGAAAAATGTTGCGCCCCTGGCAACGATTACAATATCTGATGCTATGGTGAAGGCTGCCAAGCCTGATGATGCCGCAAGCAATCCCGGACGGATTAACGACGGTCTCATAAATGATGACTCCTATGCCCGTTATGCCAATGGCACAGAGTGTAAGAACGACTGGATTCGTTTTACATGGGAAAAGCCGGTGACGGTGGATCGGGTTGTTCTGTTTAACCAGTACAGCGGTCAGGCTCCTAAAGCATGGTCTGTATATGTTACAAAGGATGGAACTAACTGGAACCGTGTCTGCGATACCGGCAATGTCCAGTGGGCAGAGGAAACCAGACAGGGCAAGGTCCTGAAATTCCAAAAGCAGGAAGGAATTATTGGCCTGCGTGTCAACATTACCGATGCCAATGTTGGCTGGGGACACTATACCATCTATGAACTGGAAGTTTACGGCACAGTGGATAAAGACCCCGAAGAAGCAGAAATTCCTGTAATCTCTGTTACGGATTTTGCAGAAGTACCGGAAGGCTTGGAGAACCTGGCACCTCAGGCCAATATCAGCATTTCTCAGGCTATGGCCAATGTGGCAAAGCCCGATGACGGTTCTTCTGATTACTACCGAATCAACGATGGCTTGGTCAATGAACATTCCTATGCCCGTTATGTGGACGGAACCCAGTGCAAGGATGACTATCTGGAATTTATCTGGGAAAAGCCTGTCTCTGTGGAACAGCTGGCAGTCTTTAACCAGTACAGCGGTCAGGCACCCACCGGCTGGACAGTTTATGTTACTACCGACGGGCAAACCTGGCAGGGTGTTGCACTGACGGAGAATGTAACTTGGTCTGCGGAACAGCTGGAAGGTAAACTTTTAGCGTTCCAAAAGCAGGAGGATGTTTTGGGTGTTCGGCTGGAAATTACCTCTGCCAACATAGAATGGGGACACTACACCATATATGAGGTAGAGATTTTTGGCACACCTGCAGAACCGGAAGAACCGGAAATCACAGAACCCGATGTAACCGAACCGGAGGTTACGGAACCGGAAGTAACAGAGCCTGAGGAAACGATTCCTGAAACGCCTGTTTCCGATTTTGTATCTGCACCGGAGGGAACACAGAATGTGGCTCTGAATGCTACTGCCTTTGCCGAGGTAAATGTAGCTCTTGGCAATTCTCCGGCACAACTGAACGAAGGCGACAGAACCTGGTCACTGTCCCGTCCGGCAAGCAGCTTAGAGGGACAGACAGATTACTATTATCTGACTTGGGATCAGCCCGTCAACATTCAGCAGGTTGTTCTGTTTAACCAGTATAGCGGTCAGGCTCCCACAGCGTGGAAAATTGCTGTGACCACCGACGGAGAAACCTGGAATGAGATCGCTGTTGCCGAAAATGTGACCTGGACAGCGGATCAGCTGGAAGGCAAAGCGTTGACTGTTGCAGAACAACAGAACATCACCGGTCTGCGTCTGCAGATCGTGGATGCCAATTTGGAATGGGGAGCATACACCATCTACGAGCTGGAGGTCTATGGCACGGTAGTTCAGGAACCGGATGTACCTGAAGTCCCGGAAGAACCTGTGTTTGGTGATTTTACCGCAGCTCCCGAAGGCACCCAAAATGTAGCGATGAATGCTACGGCCTCTGCAGAAGTGAGTGCTACCCTGGGCAATTCTGCGTCACAGCTCAATGAAGGCGACAGAACCTGGTCTTTGTCCCGCCCAGCAAGCTCTTTGGATGGACAGACAGATTATTATTACCTGACTTGGAGTGAGCCTGTAAATATTTCTCAGGTGGTACTTTTCAACCAGTACAGTGGTCAGGCACCTACAGCGTGGAAAATTGCAGTTACCACCGACGGAGAAACCTGGAACGAGATTGGTGGCGCCCAAAATGTCACTTGGTCTGAAAATGACCTGGAGGGCAAGGCACTGACCTTTGCCGAGCAGAAGAATGTTATCGGTCTGCGGTTGCAGATTGTAGATGCCAGCCTGATTTGGGGTCACTACACCATTTATGAGCTGGAAGTTTACGGCAATCCTGCCGGTGCTGCACAGAATCTGGCGCTAAATGCAACGGTTACTGCATCGGAAGATGTGGTGGCTGCCGGTACCGATTTTTCGCCCATCAATATTGGTGACAGAACCTGGTCTATGGGCA
>JAZNIL010000032.1:0-33279 GCA_045577435.1 Faecousia sp.
TCTCATGTGTGAAACACTGGATGTTCCAAGAGGCACATTTTACAACTATATCAAGCGTGGAAAGAAAGGAAATACCGTTGCTGCAAGACGCCGGGAGGAAATGCGTGAACGGATTCTTCGCATATACTATGACAGTAACCAAATATTTGGTGCGCCTAAAATCGCAGCCTTATTAAAAGAAAGTGGAATCTCGGTAACGAAGGGTTTTGTCAGTGAGCTGATGCAGGAAATGGGTTTATGCAGCATTCGTTCCGGCGCAAAGAAACAATATACTGATGAGTCCCGTAAATGCAAAAATCTCGTGAAGCGACAATTTAAGACCGACAGGCCAAATCAGATCTGGGTCAGCGATGTTACATATTTCCGATTCAAGGAAAAGCAGTATTACATCTGTGCTATTATCGATTTATTTGCCCGCAGGGTAATTGCCCACAAAGTTGGTTTTAGCAATAGTACGCACCTAACAAAAGAAACTTTCAAATCTGCATACGAATCTCGAAAACCTGAAGCTGGTCTAGTCATTCATTCCGATCAGGGCAGTAACTATCGAGCACGTGTTTTTTCCGATTATCTAAAAGCGCGTGGTGTTACACAATCATTCTCAAAACCAGGTGTACCTTACGATAATTCAGTCATGGAGTCGTTCTTTTCATCCATGAAGCGTGAGGAGTTGTATAGATACAGATACCGCTCCGAACGGGAATTCAGAGCGGCAATTGACAAATATATTGAGTTTTATAACACGGAACGGCCTCACGAATCAATACGCTACAAGACTCCCCAAAAGAAAGAGGAGGAATACCTTAGAGCAGCAACACCTTTTGAAGACTCGTAAGCTAGACATTGGGGTTCGAATCGCTCAGTTTTCAGTTTTTTAGCACAGCTTTTCCAATCTAACCAAAAGGATTCTAAATAGAATATAGGAAAAGCGGCTTGAAAAAGCCGCTAATTGCAATGCAAAAAATAAAACAACCATAGTGTTCTAACCCTTGGGGGTTCGAATTGCTATGGTTGTTTCAATTGGCAGAGGATGAGGGATTCGAACCCCCGCAAACGGAGTCAGAGTCCGGTGTGCTACCGTTACACAAATCCTCTATCGCAGGCACGAATATTATTATACGCAAAGAAGGCAAAAAGTCAAGCATTTTTTTCCTGTTTTTACGTTTTTTTCTGCCTATAACAGGATACCCCTTTTGGTGGCTTTCTATTCCTCCCACGGAAAAGGTTTTCCTGCCAAAACATGTTTTTTTAGATACGCAAACAGTGCCTGTTCCCCGTCATCCCGCAGCATTTCCAGCAAATAAGCCAGCTCTCGGCGGGTTTTGGGGTGCATAATGGTCTTTTCCAGGCTGGAATCAAAATAAGCATAAGCGGAGCCATCTGTATAAGCCTGTCCTTGATAGGTCTTGCAAGCGGCCCGTCTGTCCATAACCATCTCCACCAGATACTTTCTGGGCATGGGCACACTCTCATAGCGCCTTGTTTCCAGATTCAGATCGTTCCAGTATTCAAAGTGGTGGCGGTTACGCCCTTTGTGGTGAATCCACGCCTCACTGTAACCCTTATCCTTCCGCTCGGCAGCATTGGGGCTGCAAACCCCCTGATAATACCTAGCTCCTACTAAAAATTCTGTTGGGGAGTATTTCGACAGGTCATGGGTCAGGCCCTGCCAGTACAGACCCACGCGGAAGCAACCCTCCATAACAATCATATGGTGCTGCGTAATGGTTACAAAATGCATCCAAGCTTTCATGCTGCCTACCATACCTTTCCCAGTTTCCCCCATTATAATCCGGCAAAAGTGTAAACGCAAGCAAAAAAGCGGGGTTTCTGTTACTTTGTCAACCTATGGGCCACTCCGGTTTCTTCATGCTCCTTCTGAACCGGATTGTAAACAGAGCCGCTGTTTGTCCCGTGCGGCATTGATCAGCACAAACTGAAACCCCACTGTCACTGCCACCATTAGAGCGCTGAAACCCCACAAAATAGGCATATATGTACCCACCAGATCATAACAAAGATTTCCCAAAGGGGAACCAATACAAAGTCCCACAGCGTTCAGCGCCACATAAACGCCCAAAACTTTGTTATAGCCCGCGTCTCCGTACAAGTCATTGACAAGCAAGGGCATGATTACCGTTTCCAGCGGCAACGCTAAACTAGCCAACACCTCGGCGACTATAGCAAGCACTTGACCCAGAGCAGAATCTTCCAGCAGGGCTTTCAATACAAAGCTGAAAATAGCAGCCAAATGGCAGACCAGTATGGCTGTACGCAGACCCCGCTTATCATAGACCGCGCCAACAAATATCTTGGATACGGTGAGCACCAAGGAGGAGATTGTAGCCGCAGTGGCAACAAATCCCGCCGACAAGCCCACATCCTGCATATGGGTCAAAGAAAAGCTGCCGATACTCTGGAGGCTGATGCCTGTAAGCAGCACCATAAGTCCGGACAGGTAAAAATAAGGTTTCTTTTTTGCCTGCACAAAATCAATGCCCACCCAGGTGGAGCTTGGCCTTTTTCTCTGCTTCTTTTCAAAAACCACGGGGGTTTCCGTGGGCTTTTCCCGCAATAGAGGGATCACTACAACACCAACAACCAAGGTAATCAGTGCAGACAGCTTATAGGCATTCCGGTAGCCAAAGGGATTGCCCGCTTCATTAATCAGCGGGGATATGATCTGCGCCGCAACTGCGCCGCCGATGCCATTGGCAGACATCACAATGCCGGTAAATTTACCTACATTGTCATGAAACCACCGGCGGATAATCGTTCCCACCATAGTAGAACCGGTGAAAGTAACGCCAACACCAAGCAGCACACCGCCCAGATAAATGTGGTGCAGTTTCCAGGCATGGGCATAAATCATAAGAGCGCTGAACAGGGCCACGAAACCGGCAACGATCATTTTTTTGGGGCCGAATCTATAAAGAAACGTGCCAAAGCCCAGGCAGATCAGCGTGGTCATTATGTAACGTATACTGGAATTAAGAGAAAACAGACTTCTTTCTATGTCCAGCGCCTTGGTAATTGCCGCCAGGTACAGCCCCACATTGCTGCTGCAAAAACCCAAACAGTTAAACTCCATCAAAAAACATATTACCAGAATCACCCATTTATAATCAAACCGTCCCTTTTTCAGCCTCATTATCTGATATCTCCCTGTTGCTAATATTACAACAGTTATATCACCAAATCAGGCCTGGGGCAATTATCCGTTATTTACGCCTGCATAACATAAACTTAATGCAACTTATGCACGTAGCTTTCTGTAAACTCTTTAAAAATACATTCTTCTTTTGTGAGTTTATGGTTTTTCCGCCAGTACAGTCTGGTAACCCATGGGTCAAAAGGATCCTGTAAGGGGACATACCGCAAATCTTCATGGATAATTCTGCTGGAGTTATTCAAAACAAAGGATATCCCCAGATTATTTGCCACCATCCGCACCCTTGCAAGAAACGGGTATTGGTTTTCCCCGGGCAAAGAAACATTTGCTGCCCTGAACAGTTCCACGACCCTCTCATACAGAGGAAAATCCGGCATTGGCAGGAAAATTTTTTCCTTTTCCAGCATTTCCACACTGATCTGTTTCTCATTGGCCAACGGATGTTCCGGATGGAGCATTACCATAGGTTCCGTCTCAAATAGATAAACACTTTCCAATTCCTCCCTATAGGTCGTGGGAATATCCGTTTCGTCCGCCAACAAGAAATTGTATTGCACGGGAAACCCATTCGTTGCCAAGTTGGAAAGGGCAATACTCTTCCACGACAAGGTAAATTGGGGATACTCCGAGGTAAACGCCATGATCATATCCACCCACATCGTAGAATTTACATTGGCTACACTGATATGGGGACCTTGCTGGAGCATACTCTGGCGTAATTCCGTCTTGGCGTCTTCCAAACTGTCGAACACCTGATTCACATGCCGCAGAAAAATTCCGCCCTGTTCATTAAGTATGATTTTGTTATTGGTTCTGTCAAACAACCGTACGCCCAATTCCTTCTCCAAGCGGGAAATTGAGGTGCTCAGCGCCGGCGCTGAAACAAACAGAACCTCAGCAGCCTCTGATATTTTTCCAATCTCTGCCACCGATTTAAAATACTTCAGCTGCAAAAGCTCCATGAGAAAGCACCTCCTGTTTTCCTCATTATACACCACTTCTGCATAATGCGCAAGTAAATCAGAGCGGTCTTGACTTTTTCCGCGGACTGCTGTATAAATGGGCATATATATGTTGCGGAGGGGGATCGTTTATGAAGGTTCTAAGCATAGGTAACAGCTTTTCCCAAGACGCCCATAAGTGGCTGCACCCAGTGGCACGGGCTTACAACGGGAATATCCATGCCGTGAACCTGTATATAGGCGGCTGTTCCCTGCAGACCCACTGGGAAAATTTTTTGTGCGGCAGCCCTGCCTATGATCTGGAAATAAACGGCGTAAAAGAGGGAAAAATCTCCATAACGGAGGCGCTCCGGTCTGATAACCATGACGTGATCACATTCCAACAGGCAAGCCATTTCAGCGGAGATCCCTCCACCTATTACCCTTACCTGACTCAGCTTTACGAAAGCGTCAGAAACCTGTCCGATGCCAAAGTATACATCCACCAGACCTGGGCTTACGAAAAAGATGCCGATCACAGCGGTTTTGCCTTTTACAGCAATGACCAAAAGAAAATGTACAATGCACTGACCGCAGCCTACCGGGATGGGGCGCAAAAGTTGGGCTGTCCGATCATCCCCGTGGGAGATGCAATCCAGTACCTTCGGGAGCATACCGGCACATTTGACTATGAAAACGGGGGTCTGTCCCTGAATCGGGATGGCTTTCACCTGTCCTGGCTGTACGGAAGATACGCAGCGGCTCTGGTATGGTACAAAACCCTGTTGGGTGGGGATATCTCAAAGATTTGTTTTATCCCGGAGCATGATGGTCAAGTGGCAGATGTTAAAATTCTCCAAGCAATTCACACTACCCTGTCCTCTTTTAATGAATCTCAGAAATAATACCATTGTATAACCGGGAAGTTCCTTCCTGTTACGGAAGCAGGGGAGTTTTCACCGTAAGGAGCGTTTAATATGAAGGATTTTTTGTTGCCGAAGGCCGATTCTGCCAGTTCTGTCCCCACCCAATCCAAGGCCCCTGCACTGGTGGCACTGCTTGCAGAAAAAGGCTGGCATATTTGCTTTGGGGAGTCCTGCACAGGAGGCATGGCAGCGGCAGGGATCGTAGACGTGGCCAGCGCTTCGGCTGTTATAGACGTTTCCTTTGTCACCTACACAAACGAGGCAAAAATCAAGTATTTAGAGGTCAGCCCTGAATCCATCGCAAAGCACGGTGTGGTAAGTCAAACGGTGGCGGCAGAAATGGCCATTGGCGCCGCCAAAGCTAGCAACGCTGAGGTCGGTGTGGGAATTTCCGGAATTGCCGGTCCTTCCGGGGGTACAGAGGAAAAGCCCGTTGGCACGGTCTGTTTCGGTTTTTATATTAATGGAGAAACCATTACCAAAACCATGCGCTTTGGCAATATTGGCAGAAATGCCGTCCGGCAGGCAAGTGTGGACTATGTCTATGACACACTGATAAAGCTTCTGGAAACGGCATAATTGACACCGAAAGAAATCAGTGTTATTCTAACCATGTAATTTATTCCAAATGAGGTGGCAGATATGGCTTTGTCCCAATACTTCCCTATATTTGACAAGCTCACACCCCAGGAGCAGGAGCAGCTGCTTCATTTTGCCACAATCCGTAAGGTTCCCCAGGGCACCCTGCTTCATAATGGCAGTAATGATTGTATGGGCCTGCTGCTGATCCGCTCCGGTCAGCTGCGGGCATACATAACCTCTGATGAAGGGCGGGAAATTACCATCTACCGCCTGTTTGACCGGGATATCTGTCTGCTGTCCGCTTCCTGCGTAATGAACTCCATCCAGTTCGAGATTTCCATCATGGCGGAAAAAGAAACCGATTTTTGGATTGTTCCCCCCTACTTCTACAAAGCACTGATGGAGAAATCCGCTGCCGTGGCAAACTATACCAATCAAATCCTTGCCACCCGGTTCACCGATGTGATGTGGCTTGTAGAACAGGTAATGTGGAAAAGTTTCGACAAGCGGCTGGCCCATTTCCTGCTGGAGGAAAGCGCCATTGAAAACAGCAGCACCCTCAGGATCACCCACGAGATTATCGCAAGCCATCTGGGGAGCGCCCGAGAGGTTGTGACACGGATGCTGAAATACTTCCAGAGTGAGGGCATGGTTCGTCTGACCAGAGGAACCATTGAAATTCTGGATGAGGAAAAATTGGAAGAACTGAATCATGTATAAAAATCTCCGCAGCCAAGAAGCTGCGGAGACTTCTTTTGGGCAAAAAACGTCCCCGACCATTTGCCGGGGGCGTTTTCTAAATCGGCTTGTGCCAGTTAGTGGTTTTTTACCCGCTTGTAGCCTGCAAGGCAGATCAGCAGGGCAACTGCTATACCGGGAATCAGGGGGTCTATATGCTCCGGCAGCAGGTAGGAAGATATCAGCACCGTCACCGGGCCTGTCACAATGGCAGCCGCGGCAAATTTCCTCGGCACCCGTCCGGGGGCAAACAGCGCAAAACACATCGGCGCAAACATCACCGCGCCCCGCAGACCCATAGACAAAAAGCTCCAGTTGAGAATCATAGAACCCGCCTCCCCGGCCGCAAACAAACTTGCCGCAGCCAGAATCGCCAGAATCAGTCCCCGGGACACCAAAAGCTGCTCTTTTTCCGATGCCTTGGGACGCAGGAGGGGTTTATAAATATCCACAGACAGCACTGTGCCGATTCCCAAAGCCAACCCCGCGCCGGTACCCACCAGTGCCACCAGCAGGGCCGCCAGAATGATACCGCCCACAAAGTCCGGCAGGCAGGTCATGACAAACACAGGCAGCACAGACTCAGACGGCGTATCCGGGAAATACACCCGCATATAAAGACCTACCAAAATTCCCGCCAGACCAATGCACACTGTCAGCACACCGCCCAAAACAGAGCCGTTTCTGGCAGTTTTTTCATCTTTAGCCGCTATAATAGGCAGGAAATAGGCCTGGGTGGTCAGGACACCGAATACAAGAGAGGCACACGCTCCCCCATCCTTCCAAACACCCCTGGCAAGGAAATTGAAATACTGCTCCGCGGGAAGGTCGAATCCCCCCAATCCGCTGGCTTTGGTGATGGCTGTTATGCCGCAGATTAGCGTTACAACATACAACAGGACGGTTTTGACAAGACCCACCATGCCAGCGCCCCACGCGCCGCCAAAGAGCACATATACTACCATCAGAACCGCAGCCACAAGCACTGCGCAGGCGACTTTCATGGGCCATAGGGAGGTGATCAGCGCCGCGCCGGACAGCAGCTGGGATACTATGCTGATAAACGTACCCACGGACATAAGGATTGCCGCCGTGGTTGCCACAGGCTTTCCGTATTCCCGGGTAAGAATCTGGGGCAAGGTGGAAAGGCCGCTTTTTCGCAGAGGCCTCACGAAGAAAATGGCCATAAAGAACAGTCCCAGACCACCACCCAAGGTAAACCACCAGGCGGACAGGCCGTACGTAAAGGCCAGCTGGGCAGTACCGATGGTGGAGGCGCCGCCTACCAGTGTGCCGATCAATGACCCAGCCACCATGGGCATGCCCATGCCGCTTCCCGTTGTAAAATCTTTGGCGGTTTTAATCTTACCGCCAGCCCGGATACCCACATAGGAAATCAGCGCCAGCACCGCCAGCATGCCCAGCACTGTAAATACAGACAGTTCCAAAATATCACCTGTTTCCAGTCTTTCTCAGAATTTCACCGGGAAGCGCACCGGTATGAACACCGTGGGCTACCACGATCCGGCCATTGACCACCACAAGTTCAATGCCCTCAGGATAGCTGTGGGGTTTTTCAAAGCTGTTTGTGGGGGTAATGGTTTCCGGATCAAACAGTACAAGATCAGCCCAATAACCTTCCCGAATCTCGCCCCGTCCTTCAATGCCAAACTGCCGGGCTACGGCAGAGGTAGATTTATGGACGGCTTCCTCCAAACTCATTAGCTTCTTTTCCCGTACATAATGCCCAAGAATTTTGGGGTACGTGCCATAATACCGGGGATGGACCGCACCTTTGCTTAAAGGACCGTATGTAGCACAGGCCCGGCCATCGGTGCCGAACATAGCAAGGGGGTGCCGCATGACCTCCATAACCTCCTGCTCGTCCATGGCAAACCATACGCACTTAATGGAAGAGTCCTCCTCCACCATCAGGTCCACCACGGCCTCATAGGGAGTACAGCCCCGCTTCCGGGCGATCTGGCCCACTGTCAGACCCTCAAGCGGTTTGTTTTCCTGAGTCTTTAAGGTTGCGATTTGTACGCAATCCTCCCAACCGGCGCCTTTCATAATGGAGTCCCAGCCTTCTAATCCCTGCTCCATATCCCGCAGCGCTTTGGCCCGCAGCTGCGGATCCCGAAGGCGCTGACACATAATACGGGAGCCATTCTTCTTCACCCAGGGTGGAATCAGGTCGATCAGTCCGCTTCCATAGGCAGCATAGGGGTACACGTCAAAAGCCACATCCAAACCCTCCTGCCGAGCTGCCTTAATACGGGCAAGTGCTTGTCGGGTTTTGCCCCAGTTGGCAATATAGCGGGCCTTTAAATGGGATATCTGCACCCGGCAGCCGGAAAGCCGGGCGATTTGCAGGGCATGGTCTACACAGTCCAGCAGATCCATACCCTCATTTCTCATGTGGATGGTGTAAATACAGCCGTATTCCCGCAAGACTTGACACAGCGCAGCCACTTCTTCCATGTCCATGGTGTTTCCCGGCTCGTATTCGAAAGCCATGCTCATACCGAAGAAGCCCGCATCCAGCTCCTTCCGGAGCATGGATTTCATCCGGTCCAATTCTTCTTCCGTAGGTTTCCGATCTCCAAAACCCATCACACCAACGTGGATCATACCCTGACCAACCAGAGGAACCACATTGAAACTCAACCCGTTACGGGCGCTGTGGCACAGGAAGGCATCCTGAGTCTACCAGGTCCACTCCTGCCGTTGCTGGTCGGACAAGACGATGGTATTAGCCAAATAGTGAACAAGATCGTCCCGGTGATCCGGGGTGATTGGCCCTGCCGTGAAACCGCAATTACCGGTCACCTCAGTGGTAATACCCTGACGGATCTTGCTTTCACCCCGGTGGTTCACAAACAAAGTAAAATCCGAATGTCCGTGGGCATCAATAAATCCCGGACAGAACACCCGTCCTCTGCCGTCAATGGTTTCTGCCGCTTCAACCGGAAGTGACTTGCCCACTGCCACAATTTTTCCATCCGCTACCGCCACATCCCCTTCCCATTCAGAGGCACCAGTACCGTCAACAATTAGTGCGTTGCGAATTAACAGGTCAAACATACTCAACCTCCATGGGCTACTTTGCCTTCCTACACACTCTTGCCGCATCTACAAACGCCTTAATCAGCCCCCGAGCGTGGGCATCATAGATCATCATCTCCGGATGGTTCTGGAAGGTGATGCAGAACCAATCTGTATCCTCCGCTTCCATGCCCTCAATGCAGCCCTCCGGGCCAAAGGCATTGACACGAAAGCCATCCGGACAGGTCTGCACATACTGGCGGTGCATAGAATTCACGTTCCAGCTTTCTCCGCCAACAATGGCCGCCAGTTTTGTGTCCGGCACAATGGTAATATTATGCTTGGGCGTATGATAGGGATGACTCTGGCTGTGTCCCTCCAGACAGTCCTCAGCCATAGTTCCGCCCAGACTTTCACATATCATCTGGTGTCCCCGGCAAGAGCCGATGATGGGCAGTTTCCTCCTTTGGCAGCCACGGATCAATGCCTGCTCTGCCTGACTTCTTACAGGCTGCTGATCCATCAGTTTTTCCAGTACTGCCTTCTGGGGTGCAGTGGACAGACCGCCGCCGGAAAAAAACACGCCGTCTAAGCTTTCCAGCAGATCATTCACGATTTCCTCACCTGCGCCGGCAATGGGCGGCAAAATCACCGGATTTCCGCCGGCGTTCCAGATTGCCTCACAATAGTCTGTATATACATGGTAGAACGGAATATTTGGCGACAGGTCATTACAGCGTTCACTGCTAAGCCCGCAGGTTACGCCAATCAACGGTCTTTCCATAAGAACCCCCTTGTTAAAACACTTCAAGGGATAGTATGGCACACACTACCCCTTGAAGCAAATATACCTTATTCTTCCACGGGAATTTCCACGTCCAGCAGAGGCGCATACTGCTGGCAACCGAAAACGTCACCCTCACCGAAAGAGCCTGACGGACGCAGGCGGTTGATGGTAAATTTAATGGCATAGCCGGGGTCAAATTCCACAAAATCGGCCAAACGACTTTCGGGAATACCATAAAGATTGCAGACAAACTGAGGGTTCAAAACACCGCTCTTTTTTACCAGATCATAGTTTTCCGGATCCCGGAAAATGATATCGAAAGTGATGCGGTCTGTGCCGGCGTTCTTACTGCGAATGGTCTTGGCCAGATCAGCCAGTTTCATCGTTTTCATAGCTATCCTCCTTATTCGCCGATCTCTACCATGGAGATGGGGAACAGTTCCAGCGGATCGTCCACTTCCACAGTGTGGTCCATTGTCCAGATGTATGCATCAGAGATCTTGGTAACCTCGTCCAGAACAAAGGCAGCCGTACCGGCTGTACCCTTCACCTCAGGCAGACGGGCGTAGAAAATCTGGCGCATACCAATGAGGGTCACTTCCTCAGCAAGGGCTTCAGTATCAGCAACGCCCTCCACAACTACCAGCAGCTCGTGGGACTTGGTTTCCTTAATGGGTTCCAGATCACCCATAACGCCGTTCTTACCGAAAATGCGGTAGCTCAGCTCATACTTCTCATCAGGATGGCGCTCCTTGACCTGAGAACGGGCCCAATCGATAACCTGGTCGATATGCTTAATGGTGTAGGGATCACGGATACCCGCCATGCCCAGATAGCGGTGGCCTACAAATCCGGAGCCTTCCAGCTTGACCTTCACGCGGCCGTCAATGGGAATAAATCTCGGGCCGGTAATACGGCAGGTCTTTTCATCGTACTGCTCGTAATGACACTCCCGCATATCCAGACAACCGCCCGCCACGTATTCGTAGTAGGGGTTGGTACGCTCGTACATAGCGTGACCCGCCACGGAGGCGATGGTGCAGCGCTGGAAGGGGGCACAGGCGGTAACCTTTACATCTTCCTTGGTGATTGTACCAATGACAGACTCCTTTGCGCCATAAGGTTCGCAGCAGAAGGAAGCGCATTCCAGAACCTTTCCGGTGTAGTAGGCAATATTCTCCGGGAATCCCTCATGGATGGCAGCAGCCGCAAACACACAGACATCGCTGGTCCGGCCGCCGATAATCACATCAGCACCCATCTCCAGAGCCTTGACGAAAGGATGAACACCGGCCACAGCCACAATACGGGTGGTGGCATCCAGTTCCTCCAGTGTCAGATCTGTGCGGCTGTTAAGGCCCTCAATGGTCTCACCATTACACATTTTCTTCCGCAAGTATTCCTTGTCTACCTCAGAATAGAAATAAGCCAGCTTGAACTTTTTCATATTGTGCTTCTTGGCCATGTCACGGATCATGTCCACATACATGTCCACCCGGCTGTTGGTACCGGTATCACCGGCAGAGCCGATAATCATGGGCACACCCTGTTCCCGGGAAGCCAGAAGCATCAGCTCTAAATCGTGGTACTGCCAATCCTTATGGCTGGCGCACTTATCAGCACCCAGAGGGACGGGGCCAATGTCATCACTTCCGGAATCACAGCAGTAGTAATCCGGCTTGGTGGCAGCACCCAGCCAAAAGCTTCCCTCTTTGGTGGGCGCAAAGCCCAGATGTCCGTTGGGCGAAATAATTCGCAGAGTATCCTTTGCCATATGTACCCTCCTTGATATATCTTGTTATTACAAGCTGAACAAAGTATATCCTATTCTTTCGGTTTTGTCAAGCCCTTTTCTAAGAAAATATTATCCACCATTGAAAACCCTGTGATGATTTTAAGTCATTTTTAAACAAAGACGTGCCGCAAAGTTCCAAGCTGGATCCTTACGGCACTTTTTCAGACTTCTCTGTTCAATTGGAAAGAATAGATATCCGAGTCATAATATGCCTCTTTGTATTCCAGAAGCTGGTCATTTTCCCCGTAATAGCAGGACTGGAGCAACAAAACAGCCTTTCCCTTAGGCAGGTGCATCACCTCTGAGAGTATAGCGTCGGCATTTTTTGCCCGGAGCTGCTGTTGGATCCGGATCACAGGCTGCCGGAGTTCTACGTACAGGTCATAGGTAGAAAAGGCTTTCCCCTCAGCCTCCGCCCGGTTTGCAGCCGCAAGCATTTTCTTGCCCATTTCCTGCGCCAAATAAGAGCGGTAGAATACGATTGGCTTGTGATTGGCATATCCGATCAGTTCCAGCACACAGCAGTATTTTCCGAACTGCTGTGCCGGTTCCGGACTGTCTTCCTTGTCAACAAAACTGCGCAGGCGGGAATAGCCCTCCAAGCCCTGTTCCTGCAGCACCTTGCGAAAACTCACAATTTTCTGAAGACCGTGGTGAATCTCAGGCTGCTTGACAAAGCTGCCTTTGCCGTGGACAGACATGATCAGGTTCTTCTGGGACAGCAGGTTTAGTGCCTGCCGCACTGTGATTCGGCTCACCTGATGCTCCCGGCAAAGGGTGTTCTCGGAGGGCAATTTACTACCCGGTGCATAGACTCCACTGTGAATATCTTCCGTAATTTTATCTGCCAGCTGCTGATACATGGGCGTTGACCCGTTGTGCTCGATCATGCTATCGTCCACCAATCCCTAGTTTTCTTACCGTTTATTGCTTGAAGTCATTGTATCACAGGAAAAACGGAATTACAACCATACTTTCCCATGCAAACGTGGCAAACCCTCCGCAAGGCCTATTCATTCCCATGGTTTTCTGTACAATATCATCTCCCAACCCATCAGGCTCTTGCCATACCATCCACGCTCAGCACTACGCCGGTGATATAGGATGCCTCATCGGATGCCAGGAACACAAAAGCATTGGCGATGTCTTCCGGCTGTCCCAATCGGCGCAGGGGGATTCTTGCAATCATAGGGTCGATAACCTCCTTGGGAACTGCTTTCATCATATCGGTCTCGGTAATGCCCGGGGCAACGGCATTGACCCGGATTCCCTTAGGGCCAAGCTCTCTGGCAAGAGATACCGTCAGACCATTGACCGCGAACTTGGATGCGGGATAGGCAAAACCGCTGGGCTGACCGGAGATACTGACCATGGAAGATGTGGATAGGATTACGCCTTTCCCCCTTGCTACCATACACTCTGTTGCAGCCCGGGTAGCGTTGAACACTCCTTTCACATTCAAATCCATAACTTTGTCAAATGTCTCTTCGGTGTATTCCATGAAAGGGGTGCTTTCGGAAACCCCGGCATTGTTCACCAGAATATCCACACAGCCATATTTCTGGGTAGCCTCCCGGAACGCCGCTCTAACGGAATCCAGGCTGGCCAGGTCCGGACTGATACCGGCAACAGTGGCTTCCGGATACTTGTTTTTGAGTTGTGTCACTGCTTTGTCTGCAGATTCTTTGGTGCTGGCTGACAGAATGACAGTAGCACCTTCCTGAATAAATTTTTCCGCGGTAGCATAGCCGATGCCCCGGCTTCCACCGGTAATGATTGCCACTTTATTTTTCAGTCTCATAAAGAGTACCTCCTTGTTTTTTGTAGCTTTATGATAACATTGCACCCTATGGATTTCTGTGATAAAGTCACTTTTCTGCACCTTGCGCAAATTTTACTGAAAATGTACAGTATCAGTCACATTCCGGCATGAGATATTAAAAAATCATCAAAAAATATCCCCCCACCCGGCTTGTTGCAGACTCTGGTATGTTTTATAATGCAGCTATAAAAAATATAAAGGAAAAAACTTATGAGAAGAATATTTGCTTTGATTCTGTCGGCTATTGTTTGCTCCAGTCTTTTTGCCGGTTGCCATGCCGGCAGCACGGATACACAGAAAACACAAACCATCACCGATGGCGCAGGCCGTCAGGTGGAAGTGCCGGAGAAAGTAGAATCCATCGTTTGTGTGGGTGTGGGCGCTCTGCGGTACACCTGCTATGTGGGTGCACAGGACCTGGTGATCGGTGTAGAGGACTACGAAACCAAGGAAGCTATGTCCCGTCTTTACAACTACGTGAATTTCGACAAGTTCAAGGATCTGCCTGTCATCGGCACTAACGGTCAGCCCTATGCGGAAGAGATCATCAAACTGGCCCCGGATGTCATTGTTATGAGTAAATCTGCCTCTGTGGAGGCAGACGATCTGCAGGCCAAGGCCGGCACTCCCGTTGTAGTGGTTCCCGGCAGCGATACCACTCTGGATAACAACGCCTATGAGACCATCCGAATTATGGGGCAGCTTTACGGCATTCAAGAGCGTACAACAGAACTGACGGATTACTTAAAAAATGTCCAAAAGGATCTGGATGACCGAACCAAGGACATCCCGGAAGAAGACAAGCCTTCCGTCTATGTGGGTGGTGTATCTTTTAAGGGACACCACGGCTTCGAGGGAACAGAAGCTGGATACGGCCCCTTTGCCTTGATCCATGCCAAGAACTTGGCAGATACCACCGGACAAAACGGTGCGTTTAACATCGACCTGGAGCAGGTACTTTCCTGGGACCCGGATATTATCTTCGTGGACTTCAATGGCATGAGCCTTATCAAAGAGGACTATACCACAAATCCCGATTATTATAACGCCCTCACCGCTGTGCAAAAAGGAAACGTTTACTCTCAAATTTCCTTCCGGTCCTTTGCGTCTAATCTGGAAACAGCGCTGGCAGATGCTTACTACGCAGCCTGTGTGATGTATCCGGAACAGTTCCAGGATGTGGACCCAGTAGCAAAGGCGGAGGAGATTTTTGAAAAGCTGCTGGGTGTGAACCCCTATGACAGACTTAAGGAGGCCGGTTATGAATTCCGTCCGATTAAAATTGGAGAAGAATAACATCGACGAACTTTACAGAAAGAATCAGGTAAAAAGCATCAGCTTTTTAATTATCTTAAGCGGTGTTCTACTGCTGACCATCCTGCTAAGTCTCCGGGCTGGTTCTTATGAAACACCCATTGGAGATCTGGTCAAGGGTATCCTTGGAATGTCCTCTGACAGAAAGATTAACTTGGTTGTGCAGAATAACCGCCTGCCCCGAATTGTGACCGCAATCCTTGCCGGTGGCGGTTTGGGCCTTGCCGGCTGCATTTTGCAGGCGGTTCTCCGGAATCCTTTGGCGTCCACATCTACCTTGGGTGTGTCTCAGGGCGCGACCTTCGGTGCGGCTTTCGCCATTGTTGTGCTGGGTATGGGAAGTACCACAGGTTTTGGGATACCTCTGTGCGCATTCCTGGGTTCCATTGCTGTTGCTTTGGTGATTCTCGGCTTGTCCAGGTTCCGGCAGATATCCCCGGAAGGCATCGTTCTGGCGGGCGTGGCCATTAGCTCTATGTTCACCGGAGCAACCACCCTCATTCAATATTTTGCCGATGAAGTGCAGTTATCCACCTTGGTGTTCTGGACCTTTGGTGATTTAGGCGCTACCTCCTGGGAAGACCTCGGTGGCATGGCAGCTATTGTGGCGATCCTGTGCGTGTACTGCTTTATCCACCGCTGGGACTACAACGCCCTGCTCAGTGGTGAGGAAACTGCCATCAGCCTTGGTATCCACGTAAAGCGTCTGACCCTTGTGAATATGGTACTGTGCTGTCTGTGCAGCTCCGGGGTGGTGTCCTGTGTGGGTCTCATCAGCTTTATTGGCTTGGCAGCACCTCACATCGTTCGTATGGTGGTGGGCAACAACCATGTGTATCTGATTCCCGGTTCTATCTTAGGCGGCGCAACCCTGCTTCTGCTGGGTGATCTGTTCGCAAGAACCGTCATTAGTCCTGTGATCCTGCCCATTGGTGCTATTACCTCGTTTCTGGGTGGCCCATTGTTCCTTTACCTTCTGTTTAAGGGAGGTAAAAAACAATGATGCACATTAAGAATGTAAGCTACCATTACAGGGGCTCGCCGGAAGTCCTCAAGGATGTATCCTTCAGCATCGAACCCGGCAAATTTCTGGCCATCCTTGGCAACAACGGTGTGGGTAAAAGCACCTTGCTCAAATGCTTCAACCACATTTTGAAACCGGACTCCGGCGAGGTGATTTTGGATGGGGAAAACCTGCTGACACAATCTGCCCGGCAGGTGGCAAAGCAGGTGGCATTTGTTTCACAGAGTGTTCCCAACACCCAAATGACCGTTCACGATGTGGTAATGCTGGGCCGAAGACCCTATATGAAATGGGGTTTTACGGAAGAAGACCATAGGATCGTCCATGATGCCATGCACCGGCTGGATGTAGAGGATATGCGGGGCAGATTCTTAAACCAGCTCTCCGGCGGTGAAAAGCAAAAAGTGATGTTGGCAAGAGCCTTGGCACAGCAGCCGAAGGTGTTGCTGCTGGATGAACCCACCAGCGCCCTGGATATCCAGAACCAATATGCGGTGCTGAAAATGGTCCAGGAAATCTGCCACAAGGACAATATGATCGCTGTGGTAGTCATCCACGATCTGAATTTGGCGCTGCGGTTCTGCGACCGTTTCCTGCTTCTGAAAGACGGACAGGTCTACCGTCATGGTGACCGCAGCATTTTGGATAGCGAGGCACTGCAAGCGGTCTACGGTGTTGACGCAAAGATAGTGGAAATGGAAGGCCGGCACATGGTGCTGGTAGAAGAATAAGGGGTGCGTTTATGAAAACTTGGCAAGATTGCGTGGCCTTTCACGGTCACGAATGTGGTGGCCTGACAATTGGTTATAATGCAAGTCTGTATGCTATCGAGCTATTAAATCTGGAATTTTCCGAAGATGAACAGGTGGTGTGCATTGCGGAAAATGATGCATGCGGTGTAGACGGCATTCAAGTAATGCTGGGCTGCAGCATCGGCAAGGGAAATCTGCTGTTTCATATACGGGGCAAGCAGGCGTTCTCCTTCTATAACCGCAAGACCGGCAAATCCGTCCGTTTGGTGCTGAAGCCCAAGCCCACTGGAATGACCAAGGAAGAAGCCTTTTCCTACTATCAAGGTTGCCGCCCGGAAGAAATGTTTGACGTGAAGCAAACCACTGTCAAGCTGCCGGAAAAGGCCCGGCTGTTTGACTCCTGCACCTGCGATTGCTGCGGTGAAACCACAGGTGCCAATTGGATTCGCCTTGCAGGTGGGAAAAAGCTGTGTCTGGATTGCTGTGAAACCTATGATAGGTTTCATGTATGAACAGGTCGCTGTTTTAAGTGCATTTTATATGACAGCCCAAGACTTTACACCATGGTACAGAAAATTACATTAAGCATATTTTAGAATTTTTCCTATATAACCAATGGCTGCACCCACCGGGTGCAGCCATTGGTTATGCTTGTAACAGAGGCACGTGCAAACGAACAAGCTCGCCATCCGGCGAGCCTGTTCCTTAATATTTGTATTTCTTGCGCTTAAACAGCAAAAATATTACTGTTACCAGCACGGCCATTATTTCTGCTGCCACAACGGAATACCATATTCCGTCCAGTTCCCACACCAGCGGCATAAGCATTACCGCCGCGCTTTGAAACAGCAATGTTCTTAAAAAGGAGATCAATGCGGATGTCAATCCATCGTTAAGCGCGGTAAAAAACGCCGAACCAAAAATAGCAATTCCCGAAAACAGGAAAGAAACCGCATAAATTGCAAATGCGTGCACTGTCATTTCCAGCAACACCCTATCGTAGCCAACAAATATCCCCGCAAGCGGCATGGACAAAGATTCTGAAGTTATAAACATAATTACTGAAACGATCAGCACAATAACTGTACTGCGCTTAAGAAGTCCCTTCACTTCCCCCGTGTTGGCCGCACCGTAATGGAAACTGATGATTGGCGCGACACCTGTGGCATAGCCAATGAACACAGCCAGGAAAATGAAATTAACATACATGATCGTCCCGTAAGCGGCAACACCGTTTTCCCCAGCGTATTTCATCAGCTGGGAATTATAGAGCATACCAATGATGGACATGGATATATTGCTCATCAATTCTGATGAGCCGTTGGTGCAGGTACGAAGAATGGTCATGGCATCCCACCTGGGTCTTGTCAGTTGCAGCAGACTTGGGTTTCTGCCAGAAAAATATACAAGAGGGATAATGCCGCCCACAACCTGACCCACAGCCGTGGCCAATGCCGCGCCAACAATCCCCCACTTCAGCACCACCATAAACACGAAATCGCCGACCATATTCGTAACGCCTGCGATCACGGTTACAACAAGACCCAGTTTGGGCCTTTCCGCCGTGATTACGAAGCTGGAAAACGCGTACTGAACCATTAAAAAGGGCAACGCAAACAAAATGATCCTGCCGTAAAGAACACAATCGTCCAGCATGGAACCCTCCGCTCCAAGAAAGGCAGCAATGGGTCGTAGAAATATAATGCTGAGCACCGCGATCACCACGCCGCTGATCACCGTTGCATATACCAACAGAGAGAAAATCTCCTGTGCCTTTTCCCTCTTACCCTCCCCCATAGTCTTGGCAATCAGCGCACTGCCACCTGTACCAAACATAAACCCCAGTGCGCCCACCACCATTAAAAACGGCATAATGAAATTCACTGCAGCAAAAGGGGTTTTGCCCACAAAATTGGACACAAAGAAGCCGTCCACCACACCGTAAATGGATGTAAAGATCATCATAAGAATAGACGGCATTGTAAAACGGACCAAACGGCTGTATCCAAAATGGTCTGAAAGCTGAATTTTCTGTTTCATTATGTCTCCTGTTTTCTGTTACAATTTCATACCGATACAGTTTAGTATGAAATGGTGGCTTTGTCAAGGTATCCTGATGTTTACGGGAAGGGCAATTCTCCATAGGCACACCTATTAGCAACCGTTTTATTGTCTCAAAACCATCACCACATTATCATCATTGTAAAATATATCTGTCTAATTGTATGACCACCTTCTGGGGATTCCACAGGCATTATACAATATCCTCGAAAACTAACTGTGCAAAATACACAAAGCCTCAAGATTATACATCTTTTATTTTATATTTATTGACATATATATTCTTATCTGTTATATTAATTTTAAGTTATATTGTTTTTCATTCAAAAAGCAGAAAGGACGATGATTCATGCATAAAATAAGAAGACTGCTGTCGCTGTTGCTGTGCATTGCGCTGCTGATAGGACTCTTTGGTTGCGGCACCCCAGCCACTGTAGATCCGGCCACCACGCCGCCTACCACACAGACACCCACAGAACCCCCCGTCTCTGACCAGTATACCCAAGCTGCGCAGCCCCTGCGGAACGCACAGGATGTTGCTATTGATTTGACCACCAAAAAGACTATTTCAAGCGGCGCGGAAACATTTGAACTGGTTTCTGAACAGAAACTGATCCTAACCGGCATCGGCACCGAATCCTTTGCCGCAAGCATGAACGAGGATCTGGAGGCCGGCGGTCTCGGCAGTGAATTTGCGGAATACTACGAAGACGGTGTACTTTATGTGGACGTATCTAACACCGGGCGCTTCCAGGGCGACATGACCGCGGCAGAATTTCTCACAAGATTTGCTCCTGCAGTGCTGCTGGATGAATCCCTTTATGCCAACATTTCCGCAGACGAGACCAATGCCGGTGTCATGCTGACCTTCTGTGAACCTGCCGGACCGGAGAGCTGGGCGTTGCCTGAAGGCGCAGAATTCGTCAGTGCCAACGGTACTGCCAAAATTACCAACAACGGTACCCTTGCAAGAACTACCTATACCATAGAATATGTCCAGGGCGTGCGTACCGTTTCCATGGAAGTCACTGCCAAGGCAGAGATCTATGATGACGCTGCCCTTACACCTCCCGAAAAGCCGGCAGCGTACAAAAAGATTGATTCTATTAATGTCCCCCGACTCTATGATACAGCTGTTCTCTACATATACGGCGCACAAACCGCGTCCGCCACAATCAATCAGACAATTGCCAGTCAGGCAGCCGGCTATGTTTTTACCGAGCAGGCTGAACTGCACTATACCGGTACCGGTCAAGAACATATATCAGACATACAGTATACTGCTACCTCTATGGACAGCGCCATGGCAACCAGCACCTTCACTCAAACCGAGCATTTCCAGGACGGTGTCTATACCTATGCTGAGGGTGACAGTAATCCGGAGCCAGATACTGAGGTCACACCGGAGGATATGTTCTACTATCTCCAAGGATATTACGACAGCAATATGCCCGCTCTTGACTACATCGTCAGCGCAAAGGCTGAGGATATCGGCGGTCTGACCTATCTGGAAATGGAGTTGGATGAACAGTGGGGCCAGGCCATGGCCGATTTCACTGCCGACTCAATCTTCCAGGATGAGGATTACCTGAACAATTATGCATCTGCCTACCAAACCACCACCGGCACCTACTTTATGGTTCTGGATTCGGCTGACGGGTTCCCCGTTTCTGCCGGAACAACTTACAGCGGCATTCATACCATCGAAGGTGACGATTATATCCTGAGTTTGGAAATTGCCCAATTCTTCCGTCTTGTAAATCCCGACACCCACGAAGCCCTCACCGGCGAAACCGCCCCTGAGAATCAAGCCACACCCCTATTTTACCGTGTAACCGGTGACGCAGGACAAGAAATGTATCTGATGGGAACCATCCATGTGGGTGATAGCCGTACTGCCTTCCTCCCCGACGAAGTCTATGATGCGTTGGATAAGTCTGATGCGCTGGCGGTGGAGGCAGATGTCATAGCTCTGGAGCAGGAGATAGAAACTGATCCAGAAGTTGCTTCCCAGCTTGCCACGGCCTATATCAATCCCGATGGCACTACCACAAAAGAGCAGTTGGACGCTGACGTTTATAACAGAGCGGTCAAATTGCTCAAAGCCAGCGGCAGCTATAACAGCAACATGGAATATATGAAGCCCTATCTGTGGTGTACCCCCATTGAGGATTTCTACCTGTCCCTGGGACAGCTCCGCTCTGAAAAGGGTATGGATATGCGGCTGCTGGAGCTTGCCAAAGAACAGGATAAGGAAATCCGTGAGGTAGAGTCCCCTCTGGCCCAGATTGAAATGACCTTAAACTTCTCCCCCGCGTTACAGGTGCTGTTGCTGGAAGAAACGATTGGATATACCGCAGCGGAATACTGTGAAGAAGTACAGTCCCTCTATGAATTATGGTGCTCCGGAGATGAGGTTGTCCTGCGGGAGGCGTTAAAAGAAGTCCCACCTGATATGTCCGAGGAAGAACATGCCCTCTACCTGGAGTATCTGGAATCCATGATCGTCCGGCGCAACGAGGGTATGTTGGATGTGGCGGTTTCCTATCTGGAGAGTGATGACACCGTGTTCTTCGCTGTTGGTCTGGCACATCTGCTCCAGGAAAACGGTTTGGTGGATACTCTCCGGGAAGCGGGGTATACGGTAGAGCAGATTATATATCGTTAATTTACACCTTGTGTAACATGTAAAACCCCGGCCTATGATGGAATCATAGGCCGCGGTCCGCATTTTATGAATCCCAGTGTAACAGGTATTTTTTGTGGGAAAGTAGTAATAGCCCCCGCGTCATTTCCCCAAAGAAGTGCAATAGGATATAGCAGGGCGGCCAATGGCCGCCCCTTTCCATAGTCTATCACTACGCAGCCGGGCAGGCACTGCCAGTGCCCACATATACCTAACCGTATATTTTCAATAAATCAGCCCATACACTACCGTAGCAGGGACACCTCAGACGATGGCAGTGCCGGCAGTGGTGAACCTCTTTGCGCCTACGCCCAGGATGAAGCCCTCTGCTGCTGTCAACTTAGGATTCATTACTTTTCAATAACCTTTACATGTTTTCTAAAAAATGGTATAATCCTATAAACGCAATTAGAGGGGAAAATACTATGAACATCAACGACATTAAATTTTATCGTATATTTTCAAAATCCATGTATAGGACCACTAAGATCCCCCTTGGAGAAATGACATTTACAAAGGATTTTGTGAACGATAAGCGTGGCGATTTATATCCTATTATAGAAAAGGATCCACATTGTCAGGAGCAGGTGGAGAACAATCTGTATAACATTCAGGATGGGTGGGTAGAGCGGATGTTCACCCGTTTTTTTCCCTATGCGACTTACGAAATCAGTTTTTCCAGCCATGGCGGTAGTTGCGGGTTTGTTTTTCATTTAGCCGACGGTACAGTAAAACTGTTTTGCAACGGTACCGCTCTTGTGTTTTTTGATGGCACGGATAATCTCAGTATAGAGCTGAAAGAACAATTCTCTACCATGACCATGATCGTTTCTTGTCGCCCCCGCGCATTTGACGTTTACTTCATGAGAAACAGGAAGCCTACTCACATCCACACCTTTGAATCAGAAGTGTTTGCCTTCTCCAATCAACAAAAACAGTTTGAACAAGGCTTCGTTTCCGTATATACCAACGGCACGGTTGCGGTTAACGGGGTTTCATCCTATATTGATTGTGGTATTTCCCAAGCGGATATTCGCGCAATTTGTTATGAAAACGCCGAGCCGATATTCGAAAACGGAAAGATTTACTTCACCGCATCTATCCGTATGCAGGAAGGTGGATTTCAAGGCGTATTCTCTTGGACCCCTTCAACCAGTAATATAGAATTAACCGGTGCGTTGTTCTTTGATTGTGGCGATGGCTTTTGGCGTAACTTTTTAGCATCTTCTCTTCTTTATAACCGAAGTACAAAGGAATGGTACATCTGGACCTCCGCCTTTGAACACAAGCACATTTTGTGCCACGGCGTTTTTCAGGGAGAACCTCGCTTCGGTGTAAATGTCGTTGACGTGACTTCAATGAGAGCCGCTACACAAGAGAAATTTGCAGAATTTGTCGGTTTTAAAGGTGATGAAGATCCGGATTTTTATTACAACGAAGCAGAAAAACAGTGGTATATGGCTATTTGCCGTGTTTTGCCGGAAACAAAACAGTATCAATATCTGTTTTTCAAATCCGACGACCCGTTTCAAGGTTATACCTACATCGGCAAAGGCTATCCGGGCGCAGAAACCGGTGGCTCCTTTGTGAATTTAAACGGTGAAATGGCATTTATTTGTGGAAATGATTTTCATAAGCGCGCCAATTACCGTATATACACAAAGAACGGTATGACCGAAGTGAAATTCAACTTTGACGACGGTGGTTTTCGTGGTTGGGGATCTGTAATTCCTGTTGTAATGGGAAGCCGGAAACGATATTTTTGGTTAACTTTTGACCGTCACAACGGGAGTGCTTACAGTTGGAGTTACGGCAACATATATTGTTTTGAAGCAGAACTATGAAATAGGTTTGACATTAGTCAAGCCTTATTTCTATTAGAATAGTGTTGTTATCCAATAAACAATTCCCCTTGCGGTAACACAGTAGGCAATCACTGGGCGATTGTAAGTAGCTTAGCATGAACGCCTAATGTAAATGTCCGTGCGTGTGTACAGTAAGCGCTCATAAGATGAACCTATCTGTTTAAAACAGAGGTGGCTGTTTACTAAATCAAAAGCAGGAGACAGTTGTGTCATGCAAATTCTTCCAGAACTTCCGTCATTGCTTGCTGGATTTCTTCTTCTGACCTACCTATTAAAGACAGCTCCACCAAAATGGAATCTACAACGGTATATCCATATCCGGAAAAAATACCGTCTCCGGTGCTTGTATAAATCACCGCGCATTCTCTGCCGGAAGATGTAATGTAGCTCTGTGTTTCCGTAATATTCGCATCGATGCCGCCAATGCCACCTCCACCTTTGGAAACAGCATCTACTGTGGGTATTCTGTACATGACATACAAATGCATTTGCCCATAACGGAACGCCGCATTTGCATCCGCTGCCGTCACAGCCCCATTCTCATCGAATGCTAAATATACCAAGCAAGGGGTATCGTACCGGATTCTCTGACCGTTCACCTCCACCTCAATGTGTACTTCATCTTTGATTGTTTCCGACAACCGTGGATTGTCTGGTATTGCAATACCCAAAAATGTCTCTGTCTGCTCCAGACTATCCATAGGCAGATAGGTCTGTTCCCCCGCCAACTCCTTAGAAAGAGACCGGACTTCCTTAGAAAAATCTCTGTCTGTATAGTATTCCTTTGAATGGATGTACCAACCGGTCATGTCTGCAAAAATATCCACCAGCATTTCGTTGTTACTGGCAGCTGCAATGGGAAGAACCAACAGCAGACACAAACACGCAGCCAGTGCACCATATTTTATCCAGCGGATCTGTTTTGGGTTTTGGGACTCAGAAGGCATCACCATAGCTTCCAAAATTAGTTCATCATCGTTTTCACCAATGGCGTTCAATAATCGCTCGCTTTTCATACCAATATCCCCTCCTTCTGAAGATGTACTTTTAGATCTTTCCGCTTCCTGAACAGTAAAGATGCTGTCTTACTTTCACTCATACCGTATATCTTTGCTATTTCTTTTACCGACATCATATACCAATAGCGGCGAATGAATATATTGCGCCTCCCGGCAGGCAAAGAACGAAGAAATCGGCCGATAGCTTGTATCAAAATACGTTCATCCATTTCCTGTTCCACGTTGTCTGCTGCCGGTACACATTCCTCCAGTTCGGAAAGAACGAGGTTTGTTTGTCCAAAACCGCGTTTTTCTGCGGAAAAATACTTTACCCGGTTTAAGGAAACATTGCGTACAATCTTTCCTAAATATGCCGCTAACCGCACTGGTCTGTCCGGGGGTATGATCTGCCAGACCAGCAACCAGGTATCGTTCACACATTCCTCTACATCCTCTTTGATTTCCAAAATATTCCCCGCAATCTTGCTGCAATAAGGACCGTACTTTTCAGATACTGCTGATATTGCGCTTTCGGACCGTTGCCAAAACAGGTCAATGATCTGCTTATCCTCCATGGCCGCCTCCTTTCTTTTTCCTTAAATGGCCTTTCACCTATATAGACAAAATATTCCTCTTCCCATTGCAAAAATTCCGTATTTTTATTATGTGTTTTTAAGTTACACACAAAGCTTGTGCCACAGCCGACACAAGCTTTATAGGCTGTACATATCCAAGCAACAGCCCATATACCGTTGCTCATGTGCCCAAACGAAGTAAGGAACGACACACAGGTCGTTCCCTACGTTCAAAACAAGGTCGTTATCCAATAAATCAATCCGTAAACCACACTTGCCGAAACACCATACACAACAACCGAGCCGGCAATGGTGAACATCTTCGTACCGAAACCCAGAATGAAGCCTTCTGCTGGTGTGCAAGCAGGACGCAGTGTTATACGGATAGTGACTTAATAAGTAAAACCGCTATTTATGTTAGGAGATTAAGTTGCTTTCTTTCAACAATGGGAGAATACCAAAGGCTGTACCGCCGCTAGGCAGAACAGTAATCACATGAACGTAGTAGTTACTGACATGCTGGGTAGCAAGAACTGCCACATTCCCCGGGATATGCTCCTGCGGTAGCTGTTCAAAAGAGCCTATGGCATTGTTCCCGGCATATACCACATGAAAAACAGTCGTTATTTGCGGCTGACCACCATAAATAGAGAAAAGGTATTCACTCCAAACGATTTGAGCGGCACCGTATGGTTTATCTGGTGTGGCAATTTCCACTGCATCTATAGTCCAAAAACCAAGCGCATTTTTCGTCAAATAAGCCAGTGCTCCGTAATCCTCCTTTGTTTGAGAAAAGACAACCTGGAACATCTTACCGTCTGCGTTTGTAGTTGGTTCCTGCACCACCTCTAATTGCTTCCGGTTTAAACCCGATGCTGCAATTGCTAAATCAAAACTACAGGCACGGAACGCAAAAAATATAGCTATCAGCAGAAGACAGGCCAACGCCACCAAATATACCCGCGTTCGATACCTGCACTCATATACAGCCACAGCCGCCTTAAATTCAGCCCGTCGGATATCCGCTTCCTTCTGTTGTTCTCGTCTGTTTTGCATCTGTTCCAACAGTCTGCTGCAACTTTGACAGTTATTTAAATGGGTGCGAATAAAGGTATTGGTTTCCCCACTTGTCAGTTCATCACAGTAAGTAGGTAGCAGGTCTGTAACGATATTGCAGTCATCCATATAAATCCTCCATTCTCTCCTGAATTTTTACCTTGGCCCGAAAAAAGGTCACTCGTGCCCAATTTTCAGTCTTACCCATTGCCTCGCCAATCTGCCTGAAGGAGAGCCCTTCCATCCGCATAAAAAACACCTGACCATAGGGGGTTCCAGTTGCCGTGTAGTACGGTATAACTGTGCAAGCAGTTCTTTTTCCAAAAGCAGCTCCTCCGGATTCGGTGCTGAGGCAGGGGGAGTGGGCAGACGGCAGCTGCGACGTTGCCGCTTGCCTTCATTTATGTACAGGTTTCGTCCGATGGTGCAAAGCCATGTAGACAGTTTGCACTGCCCGTCATAGCGTCGTGGGTGTAAAAACGCTTTGAAAAAGTTCTCTGCTGCAAGGTCTTCTGCCAAAGGAATGTCCCCACATAGAGAAAGCAGGTAGCCGTATACGATTGGATAGTTTTCCCGATAAATATCCTCCTGTGTCATGGACTCACCCCCTTCTATCTTACACTTATATAACAACTCAAAAGTGATTTTGTTACAGTAGGGCAAAAATAAATTTGAAACAATTCGTTCTTGCAATCCAAATTGTGCAAATCCGTTCCCGTTTTCACTTCTTTTTATTCCGTTGTAAATTGATTGTAGCACAGCTTTCCATTTCACAAAAGTCCTCTGCTGCCAGTTACAGTATACTTGATAAGGGAGTCCAAGTGGACTCCCTCAACGTTTAAAACAAGGTCGTTATCCAATAGAGCAAGCCATAAACTACACTTGCACTTACGCCATACACGATCACCGGACCTGCGATTGTGAACATCTTTGCGCCGACGCCCAGGATGAAGCCTTCTGCTTGTGTCAACTTAGTACCCATACATTCGTGTTCTGTTAGGACTAAATATCTCTTATTCTCTTATTATTTAGTTATCAATTTTAATAATAACTTAATTATATTTTTGTGCTTTTCAAATATCTATATTTATGCTATTGTTATTTTAAAAAAACCGGAGGTGCTTTATGAAACACAAAATTGCTGTTATTGCAGGAGACGGTATCGGTCCAGAGGTATTGGCAGAAGGTGTAAAGGTATTAAAAGCTGTCAGTCAGGTCGACGGTCGTTTCTCTTTTGATTTCACCCATTTCCCCTGGGGATGCCAATACTATTTGGAAAATGGCAAAATGATGGCAGACGATGGAATAGATACGCTGAAAAGTTATGATGCCATTTTTCTGGGTGCGGTAGGCTATCCCGGTGTGCCTGACCACATTTCCCTGTGGGATCTGCTGCTGGTTATCCGAAAAAAGTTTGATCAGTATATCAATATTCGACCTGTAAAGCTTCTGAAGGGCGCTCCCACGCCCTTGAAGGATGTCCGCTGCGAAGATATTGATATGGTATTTATTCGAGAAAACAGCGAAGGTGAATACGCAGGAAGCGGAAGTTGGTTATACCCCGGTCAACCCAATGAAGTGGTGATTCAGAACGGTGTTTTCTCCAGAAAGGGCTGCGAGCGGGTGATCCGCTATGCCTTTGATCTTGCCCGCCGTGAAGGCAGATCCCTCACCAGCATCAGCAAAGGCAATGCGTTAAACTACTCTATGGTCTTTTGGGATCAGATTTTTGCAGAGGTGGCAAAGGATTATCCCGATGTAAAAACCCACAGCTATCTTGTAGATGCTGCAAGTATGTTTATGGTAAAAGATCCCAAACGCTTCGAAATCGTAGTAACCTCTAATTTGTTTGGTGACATCCTGACCGATTTGGGCGCCGCCATTTCCGGCGGTATGGGTTTGGCTGCGGGTGCAAATATCAATCCCGA
Organism: Faecousia sp.; assembly: GCA_045577435.1. Taxonomy (GTDB): domain Bacteria; phylum Bacillota; class Clostridia; order Oscillospirales; family Oscillospiraceae; genus Faecousia. Next base: position 28,068 of record JAZNIL010000032.1, read on the forward strand.
GCGAAAATTCCCCTCTATGTTCGAGCCGATTCACGGATCTGCGCCGGATATTGCCGGAAAGCAAATTGCCAACCCCCTCGCTACCGTTTGGTCCTGCGCACAAATGCTGAACCATTTGGGATACCCTGAATGGGAAGATAGGCTCATTGGCATTATTGAAGAAATCCTGATAGAGAAGCGCACACTGACCCCGGATATGAACGGCACTGCTACCACCTCGCAGGTAGGCGACGAAGTTGTTCGTAAAATAAGAGAAAAATTTTAATAAGGGTGAGAATATGAATTTACAGCATTTGCGATATTTTAGTCTGGCTTGTAAATATCACAACATTTCCAGAGCTGCAGAAGAATGTCATATGTCCCAATCCTCCATTTCTTCTGCCATCAAAGCTCTGGAAGAAGAATTCAACACCACACTTATCAAGCGTCAGCGTACCGGTTTTATTCTTACAAATGCCGGAGAGAAATTTCTGACGCTGTGTAACGGACTTTTGTCCCAGTCCGATGCTGTCAGCAGCATTATGTCTGAATATAATCAGTCTCACCAAACAATTCGTCTGGGTGTTCCTCCTATGACGGGCGCTGTGATCCTTCCCGGTCTTTTACAATATCTCCGAAAGAAACACCCCGATATCAAAATTTCCATTTCTGAAGTCGGCGGCATTGAATTATTAAAAAAGTTGTCGGACAATCTTTTAGATTTTGCATTTATACCGGATACCCAAGCCATTGATACCCTTAAGTACCATTCGAAAGTATTTCGCATTTACGAGGATGTCTGTTGCATTTCAAAAGATAACCCTCTGGCAAAGAAGGCCAATCTCTGTATAGAAGATTTGAAAGATTTACCAATTATCCTTTTCTCCAATAGCTTTTATCACCACGACAACACGCAAAAACTATTCGATTCTCACAGTTTCACCCCCAGTATCATACACCAAACAACCCAGCTATCTACTTTGGAGCAGTTGATCGCAAAAAATGCTGGCTTTGGATTTCTGTTCAAAGAACGAGCAGAACAGCTTGATGCCATTCATTGGTTTTCCCTCTCTCCCAATGTAACGACTTCTATATCGCTTGTTTGGAAAAAAGAACTCTATCTTACAAAAGATATGCACGCACTCTTTGCGTATTGCGAAAAGGAGAACACAAATGTTTGAACGCAGAATCTTCTCAAAGCACTACGAAGGATCTGTAAAGCCTTTCAAAATTATCGGCAATGTGTACTTTGTTGGTTGTATTCCGGCATCTTCCCACTTGATCGACACCGGGGACGGTCTTATTTTAATTGACACCGGCTATGAGGACACCCTTTTTATGTTGGTGGACTCTGTCTATCGGCTTGGTTTTCAGCTGTCTGACATCAAATATATCATTCACACCCATTGGCACAGTGATCACACCGCAGCTACTGCGGGTTTAGTCGCTTTAACCGGTGCCAAAACTTTTATAGGTTATAAAGATGCGGAAAACGCAAAAATATTTTTCGCCCCCGATGCAGTATTGCAATCCGGAGATCGCGTGTGTTTGGGTAATACCAGAATCGACATTCTTGAAACGCCCGGTCATACACAGGGCTGTATTTCTCTGTTTTTTGATACAGAAGAAAATGAAAAAACTTATAGAGTGGGTACGTTCGGCGGTGCCGGTGTCAACACGCTGACACCCGGACATTATGAATATCCAAACTGTGTATCAGACTATTTAGACTCACTGAAACAGCTTCACCAACAAAAAGTGGACGTTTTCATCGGCAACCACGTTTGGAATAACGACACCTGCAGGAAGGGTGAGCTGTAATCAAAAGGTAAAGAAAATCCCTTTATAGACAGTGATATTTGGCATACATTTTTAGACTTTTGTGAGCAGCGCGTAAAGGAAGTTAACGGTATATAAGAACAAAGGCTTGACCGAGCGGTCAAGCCTTTTGTATTAGAATAGGGTTGTTATCCAATAAATAAGTCCATAAACTACTGACGCTGAAACTCCATATACGATCACCGGCCCAGCAATCGTGAACATCTTAGCGCCGACCCCGAGGATGAAGCCCTCTGCTTGTGTCCAGTTAGGACCCATATATTCGTGTTCTGTTAGGATTAAATTTTTATTTTGGTGTCGATTTCGCTCAAATTTCATCTTGTAAACAGCATCCCCAGAACAAGTTGGGCGGTGACGGAATAAAATCCGTCACCGCCCATTTCGCGCTTGTGATTATGCGCAATTCTGCTTGCGCTTCTTAAAAGTGAGGAGTAGAACTACGATTGCAGCAAAGCTCATGGCAAACATGGAACCATACAGCATGATGTTGGAATCATCGCCGGTTGCAGGAGAGGATGACTCTGGCTCAGTTTCTGCGGGCCTGGTCTCCTCGGGTTCGGTAGGCATATCCGGCTCAGTGGGCTGTCCAGGTTCGATTTCCTTCTCCTCGATCTGGAAGGTACCGGAGGTTTCGCCGTTGGTGTAAAGAATAACGATGGCGTGAACACCAGAAGACAGGGTTTCCAAATAAGAAGACTTCAAGGTGATGATGGTGCTGCCAGACTTGGCCGCGTAATGCTTTGCGTCCACAATCTTGCCATCCACCTTAATGCCCGTGAATTTGCTGAACGAACCGTTTGCGGTGAAGCTCAGGCTTCCGTCGCTGTCCCTGGTCCACTTGCCGCCGTCGCCCTTGATGATATCGTAGGCGGTCAGAGCGGCTACCAGCGCATCCAGTTTATCCTTAGCGGTTTCACTCAACAGGGACTTTTCATGGTCTGTCAGTTCGTCGTAGGCTTCCTTGGTATCAAGAATCTTCTGAGCGGTTTCCTCATCGTCCGGCTCCACAGTATCAGGAAGTGTGATGATGGCTTCAGTCAGATCCTCAACATTTTCCAGCACTTCGATTGTACCCTCGATGCGCTGGATTTCGTCCCGAATGGTCTTCTTTTCTGCCTCGGTGTAGTTGCCTGCGTTGTCCTTCAAAGCCTTTTCAAGGTCAGCCTTGGCATCTTCCAGGGCCTCCCTATCTTTGGGCTTAACGTTATCAGCCGTTACATCTTCCACCTTCTCGGTGTTCTCAGTATCGGTTGCATCCTGAGCTGCCTCGATTCTCTCGATCAGAGCCTCGGCAACGGCCTTGGCATCTTCCAGAGCCTTTCGATCGTCCTCTGTCAGATGGTCCGCTGTCAGCAGCTTATCGATGGTCTCGATTGTCTGCTCCAATTCCTCCTTATCCGCAGAGGTAACGGTTGCCGGATCAAGTGCATCGATTATCTCGGCAGCATCCTTGCTGTCCTCGGCAGTATCTTCGATGGTGTCGATCATGCCCGCTACCTGTTCCCGGATAGTTTCCAGAACCTCACGTTCGTCCTCTGTCAGGTTATCGGTATCCAGCAAATCTTCGATATCCTTAGCAAGCTGTTCCAGATTCTCTTTATCGGTGGACTTAACGGTATCTTCATCGAAGGTAGCTGCCTGGTCGGTCAGTTCCTTATTTTCGGATGCGGTATCATCGATCACCTTGGTAAGAGCCTTAGCATCTTCCTGGGTCTTAACCAGGGCCTCCTTCTCAGCTTCAGTGACGTTGCCGCTATCGATCAGAGTCTGGGCATCTTCAATGACCTGTTCCAGAGTGGCCTTGTCGGTAGACTTGACGGTTTCTGCATCCAGATCATCAACTGTCTTGTCAAGCTGTCCGATCAGGGTTTCGGTGCCGTCGATCTTGGCAATCAGGTTATTGCACTTGGTTTTCAGACCTTCCAGCTCGGATTTTTCCTCGTCGGTCAGGTTGTTGGTTGCAAGCTGATCGTCAATGTCAGAAATGAGCTGGGAAATCGCAGTTTCATCGGAAGATTTAACGGTAGCCAAATCAAACTCGGAGACTGCATCAGCGATCCGGGCATTTTCGGCCTCCACTGCTTCAATCTTCTTGGTCAGTTCCTTGCACTTTGCGGTAATGGCTGCCCACTCCGCTGCGGTTGTCTCGTCAACACCGTCCGTTTCAGCGGAAGCCATCATAGCCTGTACGGCCTTGATATCTTCCTCGTTAGCGGAAGTGACGTTATCGGTGGTCAGAGCATCGATCTTGGAGGTATCGGGCTCAATCACCAGCTTGCCGGAGGTGTAGCTGACATTGTAGTTGTCTGTCACATCGGTTCCGTCAACGGTAATGACCGCTGCGCCGGCGGTGATGGTGCCATTTACGGTAACATTGGCGGTGCTGGAGGTCAGGGTCACGGTTGCGCTGTGACCATCCACCAAACCGGTAGCTGTGATTTCCGCACCGGAAATGGTTTCACCGTAAGTAATGCTCTGATCCTTTGCGGTAATGGTCACATCCCGCTTGGTAACGGTCAATTCTGCACCGGTGAAGGTGATGGCGTAATTGCTGTTTGCCAGAGTGCCAAAGGTGATGGCGTAAGCGCCAACATTCTCACCTGCAGCACGCTTCAGTTCGCCAGTCAGCTGATCACCGTTTACCAGTCCCTCAACCTTGTATGTTAGTTTGGGGTCGGCTTCGCCGTAGACCTTGCTGAGATCATCCGCCTTGACGGTGATGGCCTTGGCATTGACGGTCAAGGTTCCGTCTGCGAAGGTGATCGCATAATTGTCGGAGGTCAAGCCAGCGGGAGTGATCTTGTAGGTTCCCACATTGCCGAACTGCTCATAGTTGTACGAATAAGTCAGTTCGCCGGACAGATCCTCAATGCTCTCGCTGCTGACAAAACCGGTTCCGGTCACGCCATTTGCAGCAGGAACATCACCATAGGTAATGCTGTTGTTATTCGCGGTGATCGTCAGCTTGGCCTTTGCAATGCTCCAGTCAGCAATTGCAGATCCCTCAAAGTTGCCATTGCCGGTAACTGTCAGGGTGTAGCTACCTGCATTGCTCTGCTTGTTGGCGGTCACATTGTAGGTTACGGTCAGATCACTGATCTTGACATCAGTAACCTCCTGGGTCTGCTCGTTGCCGTTGTAGGTCAGGCTGTCGCCCAGAGTGATCGTTGCGCCGGAGATATTCTTCTTGGCAATACTCCAATCTGCGGTAGCAGTACCCTCGAAGTTGCCGTTACCGGTGACAGTCAGGGTGTAGCCCTTTGCATCGGTACCGGTATTGCCGGAAACCGTGTAGGTCACAGTCAGTCCGTCGATCTTGACGCTTGCAACGGTCTGGGTCTGCTGCTTGCCATTATAGGTCAGTGCAGTACCCAAAGTGATCTGCGCACCAGCA
>JAZNIL010000033.1:0-33524 GCA_045577435.1 Faecousia sp.
TGCGCCCTGCGGGGTGAGGACATCGTTGCCCCCGAGTCCGGAGCAGACCAGACGGAAGTAAAGGAACAGGCCAACTTCTCCGACTTTAACGACGAGGATATTACCTTTACCTACTGCACCGAGTTTATCATCTCCCGGGAAAATGACAAGGACCCCGACCTGCTGCGCCAGTTCCTCAATGGTCTGGGCGACAGCCTGGTGCTGGTGGATGACGAGGAGATTATTAAGGTGCATGTCCACACCGATGACCCCGGCACAGCCCTGCATGAGGCGGTGGCCTACGGCAGCTTTGTCACGGTGAAGATTGAGAATATGCGCCTGCAGCACACCGAAAAGGTGATGACCGAAAACGAGATCGCCCCCAAAATCGCCGAGCCGGAAAAGGCTCTGGGCGTGGTGTCTGTGTGCGCCGGTGACGGTCTGGCGGACGTGTTTATGAATCTGGGCGTGGATGGCATCATCTCCGGCGGCCAGACCATGAACCCCAGCACCCAGGACATTCTGGAGGCTGTAAACAAGGTGCCTGCCGAGACCGTATTTGTGCTGCCCAACAATAAGAACATTATTATGGCTGCCCAGCAGGTGGATGCCTTGACCCCCAAGAATGTGGTGGTCATCCCTAGCAAGACCGTGCCTCAGGGCATTACCGCCATGCTCAGCTTCAATCCGGAGGGCACTGCCCAGGAGAATGAGGAAGCCCTGAACGAGGCGCTGGGTACGGTAGATACTATGCAGATTACCTACGCAGCCCGCAATTCTGATTTTGACGGCTATGATATCCACGAGGGTGACTATCTGGCTATGTACGGAAGCAGCCTGTTTGGCACCAGCAAGGACATTAAGGTGCTGCTGAAGGCTCTGGCAGAGAAGGTCCGGGACGAAGCCAAGGACTATATCACCATCTATTACGGTGAGGACATCAAGGAACGCCATGCCCAGAAGGCGGCAGACCTGTTTGCTGAGATTTGTCCCGATGCGGATGTGAATCTGCTGCGTGGCGGACAGCCCGTGTACTATTACCTGATTTCCGCAGAATAAAAGCTTCTTTTTGGCATATCCTATTGCGTGCAAAGGCCCGCTGCACAATGGCAGATGGGCCTTTTTCCATAAGGAGGAAGCTGCCAATATGTGGAATAAACTGCGCCGTGTTGGCTCTTATCTTGCCGCTCTTAAAATTCCCGCCCACGCGGCCCATGCCGGATATTTTCTGGTGCTGAGCCTGTTTCCGGCGCTGGTTCTGCTGCTGTCGCTGCTGCGGTATACCGGTTTGCAGCCGGAGTATTTTGCCGATTCGCTGGAGGGGCTGATCCCCTCGGCACTGATGCCCTATGCCAAAAAGCTGATTCTCAATACCTACTATAACACTTCCGGCGCGGTGGTCTCCCTGTCGGCGGTTACTGCTTTGTGGTCTGCCAGCCGGGGGATCCATGCCCTCACTGCCGGATTGCAGCAGATTTATCAGGTGTCCCGGACGGGGGGTTACCTGCGCTCCCGGCTGCGGAGTCTGGTGTATACCCTGGCGTTTCTGGTGGTGCTGCTGTTGACGCTGGTGCTCAGCGTGTTTGGCAGCAGTTTGCTGCAGATGTTTCCGGTGACGGACAGTTTTTTATACCGCTTTTTCAGCCAAGTGGTAGATCTTCGGTTTTTTGTGCTGCTGGGGCTGCAAAGTGCCTTATTTACCGCCATGTACACGGCGCTGCCCGGCAGACACGGCCATATGAAGTGGAATGTCCCCGGGGCGTTGCTGGCGTCGGTGGGATGGCTGCTGTTTTCCAAGGCTTACTCGGTGTATGTGGAGCATTTTGCGGCCTATTGGGGTGTATACGGCTCTGTGTACACCGTGGCGCTGAGCATGCTTTGGCTGTATTTCTGCATGTCTATTCTGTTTTACGGCGGGGTTATCAACAGGTATCTCAGAGAAAACGTAGAAAAAGAATAAAAATTCCCCCTTTGTTTATGGGTTGTTCATAATGTTTCGGTATTCTGTAAGAAAATGCCAGAGTACCGTTTCTTTCAGGGGAGGTGTGGGAATGTTTGGTTTTGTGATGGCCAATCCGGAGGAACTGGACAAAGGGCAGCTGGCCCGTTATCATCAGGTCTACTGCGGCGTATGCCGCCAGATTCGTGGCAGCGCCTGTCAGCAGGCAAGGCTGGGGCTGCGGTACGACTGCGCGTTTTTATCATTGCTGCTGATGAGTTTGTATGAGCCACAGGAACACACCGGAGGCCGGGCCTGCCGGCTCCACCCTCTGCGTCCCCGGCCTTGGACAGACAATGCGTACATCCGCTATGGGGCGGATATGAATGTGGCACTGGCGTATTATAAAGCGCTGGATGACTATCGGGATGAGGGCAGCTGCGCAGCCATTGCTCTGATGGATATTTTCGGCACAGAGCTGGAACGAATCCGGGCGGACTACCCCCGCCAGTGTGCCGCCATGGAGCAGTGCATCCAAAGGCTTAACCAGCTGGAAAAAGAAAATTGTCCCAATCCTGACGAACCTGCCGCTTGCTTCGGAACGCTGATGGGTGAGCTGCTTGTGTACAAGCAGGATATGTGGGCAGATACATTGAGAAAAATGGGCATGGGTTTGGGCCGGTATATTTACCTTGCGGACGCGGCGGTGGACTTTGCCAGAGACAAGCGAAAAAAACAGTACAATCCTTTCCTTGCCATGGGCATGGAGCAGCCCCAGTGGGACACTTGGGAGCAGTATCTGGTGATGGCAATGGGCGGCTGCGTCAGGTGTTACGAACAGCTCCCCCTGGTGCAGGACAAGGATATTCTGGACAACATACTTTACAGCGGTATCTGGCTTCAGTACCGCAGAAGACAAAAGGGTGGCAAACACCCGGTGGAGGATCACAATGATTGACGACCCTTATAAGATCCTGGGAATCAGCCCGGATGCTTCTGACGAGGAAGTGAAGCGGGCTTACCGCCGTTTGGCAAAAAAATATCACCCGGATCTGAACCCCGGGGACCCTGTGGCAGCGAAAAAAATGCAGCAGGTCAATGCCGCCTATGAGCAGATTAAGAATCCGGAAAAGGCGCAGCACAATGCCGGTCAGCACTCCGGACAGGGAAGTTATGACCCCTTTGGAGGGGCATGGGGCTATGACCCCTTCGGCCAGTACCGGCAGCAGGAAACAGCCGGAGATCCCTATCAGCAGGCGGCTTACCGGTACATCCAATACCGCCGGTATCAGGAGGCCCTCAACGCACTGTCCTCGTCTAAGGAACGGAACGCCCGGTGGTACTACCTGTCCGCACTGGCAAACGACGGTATGGGCAATCAAGTTACTGCTCTGGAGCACATTCGCAAGGCGGTTTCCATGGATCCGGGCAATCAGGAATACCTGTATACCTTGGAGAATATTCAAAACGGCGGCGCATCCTACCGCCGGCAGGCAGGCAATTTCCGTGGATTTACCATGGGTGCTTCCCCCTTTGCCTCTTTGTGCCTGTGCTATCTGGCTCAGCTTTTCTGCTGCCGGGGCAGATTTTTCTGCTGCTGAAAAAACCCCTCCGTCAGGAGGGGTTTTTGATGCATTGACTAACATATTCCTTTGCCGGATAGCGGCGCAACAAATCCATAGCACCGGCATACCATATTACCATTTTCGTTGCAGTGACTCGTATTTGCTGTTTTTTAGCTTTTCTGCAACATTGGATTTGACAGATGGAACATTCTGATTTACAATGATTTGGTACGAAAAAATTTTAGTACGAAAAATTTTTTAAGTAGAAAAGCAAGATTGGAAGAAAGGCTTGCCCGTAACGAATCCTTTGGCATAATGATTATTGAACGAAAGAGGTATCCTATTATGGCAAAAACAACATTTATTGCAGCCGGTGACGCATTTGCCACCAAAAGACTTCCCAAGGGTGGCTATGAAGGCTTTGACCAGGTGCAGGCCTGCGTAAAAGCCCATGACGTGGCCTTTTTGAATCTGGAGAGCACCTTCCACGACCGGGAAGGTATCCCCTCAGCCCTTAGCGGCGGAACCTGGGCCATGTCTGACCCCCACATCCTGGACGATATGAAGGAGTATGGCTTCAACATTTTCAATACAGCCAACAACCATTCCTGTGATTACAGCCAGAGCGGCGTGTTGGCTACCATTGAACATCTGAAAAAGCGGGATATGATTTTTGCCGGTACCGGCAAGGATTTGGGCGATGCCTCCAAACCCTGCTATCTGGATACCAAGTATGCCCGAGTCGCCATGATTGCCTGCAATTCCTCCGGAAATGACTCTGCCCGTGCTGGTGCTCAGTCTGAGGATCTACCCGGCCGCCCCGGTGCCAACCCTATGCGCTGCCTCAAGCGCTTCCATGTGGACAAGGCCCATTACGATATGGTTCAGGAGCTTGCGGAGATCACTAAAATCAATGCTTCCACTGAGCGTAGTATTGAATTGGGCTACACCGCGCCCTATCCGGAAGGACAGTTCCCCTTTGGAACCAGCCGTTTTATTTTGGATGACCACTGCTGGGTAGAGTCTGTTCCCCACGGGGCAGATATGGAGCGGATGGTCAAGGGAATCAAAGAGGCCAAAAAGCAGGCTGACATTGTACTGGTGAGCATCCACAGCCACCACTATGATGAGCGGCAGACCAATATCCCCTCCCAGTTCATTGAGACCTTTGCCCATAACTGCATCGATGCCGGCGCGGATGTGATCATCGGCCACGGTCCCCATGAGCTGCAGGGTATTGAGCGGTATAAGGATGGCCTGATTCTGTATTCTATCGGCAACTACATATTTGAAACCGAAACTGTGGAATACCAGCCCTGGGATGCTTATGTGAATAAGGGCTACAGCCCCGATATGAAGGTGGGCGAATATATGGATCTTCGCAGCAAGAACGGTACTGCCGGCTACGGCACATTGCCGGAGATCTGGAACTCCGTTATGGCTGCATGGACCATGGAAGACGGCAAGATTACTGAGGTACAGCTGTATCCCGTGACCCTGAACATGGAAAAGTCCAGAGCCCAAAAAGGCCGCCCGGTGATGAACAAGAGCGAAAAGACGCTGCAGTATTTAGCGGAGCTTTCCAAGCCTTACGGAACGAATATCGAAATCGTTGATGGTGTAGGCTATATTAAATTCTAAGGAGAACGGCTATGAATCTGTACCAGACGATTATTGAAAAGGCCGAGGCCGCAGCGCCCCAGATGGTCACGTTGCGCAGAGATTTCCACAAACATGCCGAAGCGGGCTGGCTGGAAATGCGTACCTCCTCCATTATCGCCAGAAAGCTGACGGAGCTGGGCTATGAAGTCCTTGTAGGTGAACAGGTCTGCAAGAAGGATGCCCGTATGGGCGTACCCTCGGATGAGGTGCTGAAGCAGGCATATCAGCGTGCCATCGATCAGGGCGCGGATCCGGAATTTGTCAGAGCCACTGAAGGGGGCATGACCGGTGTGATTGGAATCCTGCGCTGCGGCGAGGGTCCCACAGTTGCCATGCGCTTCGATATTGATGCGTTGGGTGTTAACGAATCTATGGAGGAGGATCATCTTCCCGCAAAGGAAGGCTTTGCCTCCGTCAATGCCGGCGCTATGCACGCCTGCGGACATGATGGACATGCCGCATCCGGTTTGGGTGTTGCTACAGTGCTGATGCAGATCAGGGAATATCTGCATGGTACGGTCAAGCTGATCTTCCAGCCCAGCGAGGAGGGCTTGCGGGGTGCGAAGTCCATCGTTGCTAACGGGCACCTAGATGATGTAGACTATTTGCTGGGCTGCCACACCACCGGTATGGATGGTGAAGGCAGCGATATCACCCCGGGCTCCTATGGCTCGTTGGCTTCTTATAAGTACGATGTGACTTTCCGTGGCCTGGCAGCCCATGCCGGTGGCAGTCCCCATCTGGGAAGGAACGCACTGTTGGCAGCAGCCAACGCAGTGACAAGCCTGTACGCCATTCCCCGTCACAGCGGAGGTGCAAGCCGGATCAATGTGGGCAGGCTGATTGCCGGCAGTGGTCGAAATGTGATTGCAGACGAGGCCTTTATGGAGATGGAGGTTCGGGGCGATACCACTGAAATCAATGAGTATGTGGGCGATTATGCTACGCGCATTTTGGAAAATTGCGCCGCAATGCATGGGTGCACTGTAGAAATAAAGCTTATGGGCGCGGCAGAATCCATGCCCGGTGATCTGAAATTGACCCAGCGAATCGCAGAGGTCTGCACTAACCATTTGGGCATGAAGGTTTCGGAAAATCTTTCCGTAAAGCTGGGTGGCAGCGAGGATTTCTCCTACATGGTGAACCGTGTTCAAAGCAACGGCGGGCAGGCTGTCTTTATGCGTGTACGCAGCCCGCTTTCTGCCGGTGCCCATAACCGCAAGTTTGATTTTGAAGAGAGTTATATGACAAAGGCTGTCAAGGTGTTTTGTGGCATGGCCTATGATTTGCTGAAATAAAACATTGGCACGCTATGGCTCTGTGAGGTTATAAGATAAAGGTAGGCAACATGGAAAACCACCATGTTGTCTACCTTTTCTCTATGCTAAACTATTTGCGGAGATGGTTATGATTGGTTAGAGAAACGCAAGGTCACCTTGAACAGATCGCCGTCTACATACAGTCTCAAACTGCCGCCCTGGGCTTCCATCAGGCTCTGGGCAATGTTCAGACCCAGGCCACTGCCTTCGGTGTTTCGGGAGATATCTCCCCGGACGAAGCGCTCCATCAGCTCCTCTGCCGGGACATTGAGTTCCTCCCGGGAGATGTTCTTTACGGAAAGCTCGGTATAATCGGTGTCCCGGGTCAGCTCGATATAGACCCGGGTTCCCGGCAGGGCGTATTTTACCGCGTTGCTCAGCAGGTTGCTCAGCACACGCCAGGTTAGCCGCCCGTCGGCCCGGATATAGGTCAGCTGTTCCGGCAGACGGAACACCACGCTTAAATTGGCTTTTTCCAGCCGGTCGGCGTACTCTCCAAGTGCCTGGTTTACCGTCTCCACCAAATCCAGGTTACTTAGCTCCACTGCCAGATTGCCCGTGGTGGCTTTGCTCATTTCCAGCAGATCCTCCAGAAGCCGCTTCATCTGCTGGGACTGGCGGGCCAGTACTTCTAAGTACTGGGCTCTGGACTGCTCGTCCCGGGTGTGGCTCAGAAGATCTACGTAGTTGATAATGGAGGTCAGAGGTGTTTTGATGTCGTGAGACACATTGGTAATCAGCTCCGTTTTCATCCGCTCAGAGTGCATTTGCTTTTTGGCGGCGTTGACAGCCACCTCCGCCAGGGCGTTGAGTTCGTCTGCCGCCTGTTCAAAGGAGCCGGTCAAAAACCGCTTGGATACTTTTTTGTACAGGTCTCCCCGGGCCAGCTGACGGATACCCGCCAAAATCACACCGCAGCAGTAGGCGATATACACCACAGTTACCAGTATGGCCAGTATTACCAGAATCAGCAGTACCACGCTTTGTACAGCGATGGCAATCAGCAGCCAGATTCCCTCTGCTGCCAGAATCAGCACCCACTGCCAGATCAGCGGGAGCAGGGAGAGTGTTTTTCCCACTGCCCGGATGGTAAAATGGGCTGCCCGCCATATGAGTTTACATAATCTCCCGATAATGCTGTTGTTCCACCACATATGGGTGTGCCCCTTGCACTGTGCTGCCAGGGCAAAGAGGAAGCCTACCACAATGAGGGAGATCACAACCGCGCAAGCCACTGCCAGTACCATCAGCATTCCCCGGAATGGGGCGCTGAAGCTGTCAGTGTTGAAAGCGGCCTGAAGAACGTGGAGGATAGCTGCAGCCAACCCCAGACAGGCGAAGAATCCCGCCGCCAGATAAAAGTCCAGGGGGATGCAATTCAAACCTCTGGGCTGAGGTGTCCCGCCGGAGACCTTCCGCCCCGCGGCAAAGCACAGATACACCATGGCGCATAGAAACACCAACACCGATATACCAAACAGCCACAGCACGTTGTAGCGGCTGTCATACAGATGCCGCACTGTCTGTATGGGCAGTCCGTTGTACTCGGTGAGCACACCCTCCTGGAACCACATGGTCACGCGGAGTATGGGCGTAGCTGCCTGCTGCAGATAATAGACCGTGTCTTCTCCATGGTAAAAGGTATCCGCACTTTCCTCCGACTCCGCATAGTTCCAATAGTGTGCAACCACCTCCCGTACATGGACGGTGCCGGTGACGTTTTTCGGCGCATTGGTATCCAGCACCAGGCCTGCCTCGTTTTCCAGCCGGTAGAACACCTTGTTCTCGTCCATACCGTACCACTGGATGTAGGTCTGAATGCCATCTGCGTATAGTCCCAACTGCTGAATCAGCTCATTAGGGCAGTCGCTCAGATACCCCTGGGCATAGCTCGTGGCCACTGTCTGGGCCAGAGAGTAGGCGTAATGTTCTGTTTCCTGGGCCTCCCACTGGGAAAATTCTTCCGTGGCGTATATGCTGGTGTTCAGAAAATACACGCCCGCAAGGAAACTGCCCATAGCGGCAGTCAGAGATACCACCGCAAGGACGATTGCCAGAATCTTCATACCCAAACTATACTTCACCGGTTCTTACCCCCTTCCATTTTGTACCCCTGACCCCAGACCACCTTCAGGTATCTTGGCTCAGAGGGGTTGATCTCGATCTTCTCCCGCAGGTGCCGGATATGTACAGCCACCGCGCTTTCGCTGCCCAGTGGAGCTTCCTTCCATACCTGCTCGTAGAGCTTTTTGGTGGAGAAAACCTTCCCGGGATTTTCCATCAGCAGTTTGAGAATGTCATACTCAATTGGCGTCAGGGATACCGGTTCGGTGTCCACGGTCACTGTTTTCTGCCGGTCATTGAGCCGTATTCCACCGCAGGCCAGTTCGTCCTCACCCTGGGGGCGGCTGCCCAGCATATGGTACCGCCGCAGCTGAGATCGCACCCTTGCCAGAACCTCCACGGGAACAAAGGGCTTTGTCACATAATCATCCGCCCCCACGTTTAGACCCAGTACCATATCCTGGGTCTCGGACTTTGCTGTCAGCAGAATAATGGGCACGTTGGAGCTTTCACGGATCTTGGCGGTAGCGGTAATCCCATCCATCATAGGCATCATCACATCCAGCAGCACCAGATGGATATCCTCCTTTTGCAGCACCTCCAGTGCCTGCAGGCCATTGAAGGCTTCAAAAAGGGTGTATCCTTCAGCACCCAGATAAATTTTGAGGGCGTTGACGATATCCGGCTGGTCATCACAAATCAAAATATTATACACACCGCATCATCCTTTCCTTGTGTGACCATTCTATCACAGGGAGCTTTAAGAAAAAAGAGGGAGAATTCTTAAGAAGTGCTTAATCATCCCTTGCAAAGAGGAAAGATTGTGATACAATAAAAACAACCAATACGAAAGGAGTATTCCCTATGTTTGATACCATTGGAATTTGGCTGAGCAGCCTGCTGTCGTTCTTCTCTGGCAGAGTTTTACCAACGGTAATCATCCTGGTGGCAGGCATTCTGGCCATCCGGGTGGCTATGAAGCTGGCACAGTCGGCGCTGGAGAAAACCAAGCTGGACAAGAGCCTTGCGAAGCTGGCTCTGGCTGTGCTGCAGCCTGTACTGTACCTGCTGCTGGGACTAATGGCAGCCGATAAACTGGGCATTGATGTGACCGGTGTGGTGGCACTGGCAAGTGTGCTGACTTTGGCGGTCTCTTTATCTTTGCAGAGTGCCCTGGGCAATGTTTTTGGTGGCTTCTCTCTGATCTACACCAAGCCCTTTGCCCCCGGTGATTATGTGGAGATCGCAGGCCGGGAGGGCACTGTGCTGGAAACCGGCATTGCCTATACCAAACTGGCTACCCCAGATAATAAGATTATCTCCCTGCCCAATTCCTCTGTGGTGGCCACGGAGATCGTCAACTATACCATCAGCGGCAAGCGCCGTGTGGATGTGGTGGTGCGCTGCGGCTGGAATGTGCCTGCCCAGCAGGTGATGGATGCTCTGCTGGAGGCCGCTAAGCTGGACGCTGTGTTTATAGACCCCGCGCCGGCAGTGGCGCTGACCACATACGCCGACGGGCAGGCTGAGTACAAGCTGATGGTATGGTGCGCCACCGGGGATTATTTCCCTGTTTGTTTTGCCATTAACAAAAATGTGCAGGATATTTTTACTCGGCAGAACATTCCCATGGCGAACCCGAGAATGACGGTTATCAGCGAAAAGTAACCCCAAAATACGTCACCGCAGGCGGATTCCCTCTGCCTGCGGTGACGGTTGTTATTTACACGCTGAAGCGGTTAAAGTAGTCGTACAGCGGGATCAGCTCCTGCAAAAAGGCGTTCGCCTGAATGCCCAGCTCCGGGCCGAACATGTCCTCAGACACAGGAATAAACCGGCTGCAGGAAATATTACCCCGCCAGGAAAAGTATGGCTCCAGTGCGGGATTGCTGCAGGGTTTGGGCTTTTTGTACAGCTCCGCGGTCACCGGTACGCCGGTGGCTTTTTCTGTTTGGGCGATCAGCTCCAAAAACTCCTCGGGGCGGTTTTCCCACTCCCGGCGGATATCGTTCATAGTGGATACCGGGGGATGCCAGTAGAAGAAACCGTAGCTCACCCCCTCGGGGGTAATTTCCAAATACAGGCAGGGATTCTCCGCCCACCACTGGACATCCTTGCGGATGCAGATCCACAGGCTTTCCTTATAGGGCAGGGGGTAGTGAAGCCGGGCGTCCCGGTAGATGCGGCTGACTTTTAAAAGGTTTCCGGGCCTGTCCGCAAAGGGCTGAAACAGATCCTTGCCCAGGGCCTTCATGGGCTCGTACAGGTACTGCACATATTCCTGTTTATGGGCCTGAAACCAGTCCCGGTTGTTATTCATCCGGATGCCCCACAGAAAATCCACAGTCTCCGGAGAAAATCCCTCAAACATAGTTGTTTCCTCTTTCTTTTTGTTTTTTATATCATACTCAAATTCATAGGTTTTGGCAAGTGTCTTGACTTTTTTTCCAGCAAACGTATAATAAAGACAGATATAGGAAAGGAGCTTTTTCCATGGTTTATCGTATGAAAGTTGCAGGGCTTGAGAGGGATCTGCCCATTTGTAAAGTAACGGATTCTCTGTATATCGCCGGCTTTGTCATCTTTGGTGACCAGGAACTGACGGTGGCCTGCGCCCGGGAACTGCTCAAGCGCGCGCCCGAGTATGACTACATCATCACCGCTGAGGCCAAGGGAATCCCTCTGGCTCATGAGATGGCTCGGCAGACCAATGCTCCCAAGTATTTTTTGGCCCGAAAAGGCCCCAAGCTGTATATGACAGGGGTGTTTGAATCCTCCGTCAAGTCCATTACCACCGCAAAGGAACAGAAGCTGTTCCTGGATACCGCGGATGCCGCGCTGATGAAGGGTAAGAGAATCCTGCTGGTGGACGATGTGATCTCCACCGGTGAGAGCCTGCTGGCGCTGGAAACTCTGGTGGAAAAAGCCGGCGGCATTATTGCCGGCCGCATGGCAGTGCTGGCAGAGGGCGATGCCCAAAACCGGGAGGATCTGATCTATCTGGAGAAGCTACCCCTGTTCAACCCCGACGGCACTGTGATGGAGTAAATCTCAAAAAAACCAAAGCTCTGCAGGAAACTGCGGAGCCTTTTCTTCGGCTGAGGCAACTAGCGAAAAATAGCGTATCTTTACTTTTTTGGGGGGCTGTGTTATACTGGAAAAAATCTTTGTGGGGGAGCTGGTCGTTTTGCATTTCCACAATTCCTATGTGACCATCGATCTTGACAGGATCGGTGAGAATTTTCGGTCCATTCAGGAAAAAGCCGGTGTGCCGGTAATGGCAGTGGTGAAGGCAGATGCCTATGGGCATGGGGCGGTGCCGGTAGCCCGGCTGCTGCAGGAGCAGTGCGGCTTTTTTGGTGTCAGTTCTATGTCTGAGGCGCTGCAGCTGCGCAGGGGCGGTATCCATAAGCCCATTCTGATTCTGGGGCATACCCCCCGGTCTGCCTACCCCCACGCAGTGCGGGAGGGAATCCGGCCTGCCATCTTCTGTTATGAGGATGCGCAAGCCTTGTCTCAGACCGCGGTAGAATTGAATATACAGGCGCCCTTTCACTTTATCGTGGACACCGGCATGAGCCGCCTGGGCATGCAGGTCAGCCAGGAGAGCGCGGACTTGTGCCAGGGGATCTGCCAGCTTCCCAATCTGATCCCAGAGGGGCTGTTCAGCCACTTTGCCACGGCAGACTGCCGGGATCTGACCAGAGCCCAAAAGCAGGCGGAGCGGTTCTGCCGTTTTGAGGAAATGCTTCGGGACAGAGGGGTGGAGGTGCCCCTGCGGCATCTGAACAACTCCGCGGGCATTATGAATTTTGACAGGCATTTTGACATGGTGCGGGCAGGTATTGTGCTGTACGGCATGTACCCCAGCGATGAGGTGGAACCGTCCCTGTTGGAGATCCGCCCGGCGCTGAACTGGTACAGCCGGGTGGCCCAGGTGAAGACACTGGAAGCCGGCCGGGAAGTAGGCTACGGCGGCACCTATACCACAGAAAAACCCACTGTTGTGGCGACTATCGCTGTGGGCTATGCCGACGGCTACCGCAGAAACCTGAGCGGCCGTTACTATGTGCTTATCCGGGGTAAAAAAGCCCCTATTCTGGGGCGGATCTGTATGGATCAGCTGATGGTTGACGTGTCAGATATTCCAGGTGTACAGGCCGGAGACCGGGTGGTACTGCTGGGTACGGATGGGAAGGAAACAATCCGTGTGGAACAAATCGCGGCAAAGGCGGACTCGTTTAATTATGAATTTGCCTGCGGGATCGGCCGCCGGGTACCCAGATACTATCTGCGCCACGGTCAGATTGTGCAGCAGGTGAATTATCTGCTGGACGGGGAATGATGTTCCGGCAGGCTGGGGGATAAAAATAGAGGGGCTGACCCATTGGGTCAGCCCCTGTTGTGTTGTAAATCAGACCAGATAAGCCTTCACAGCCTCAGATGCCTCAGCGGGGTCATCGGAGACGGAAATAGTGATCTTCATGTTGTTGGCCTGAGCGAACTCAGCACACCACAGAATGAAATCCTCACCGGCGGAACGGTCAGTGCCGATGGTCTTATACAGATTGTCGATGTACACGTTGGTAATATCAAAGTTGCCGGCATGCAGACCGCTCAGGAAGCCCTTGAGCATGTCCAGATTCTTAATGCCATACTCTTTGGAATCCACCAGGCGGACGCGGTAGTTTACATCATAGGTCAGCTTTTTGCCGTACTCAATGCAAACCACATCGCCGTTTGCCTCGGCCAGAGCGGCGTTGATGGAATCAATCAGCTTCTTTGTCTTACCGGAACCTTTCAGGCCCATAATTACATGAATCATCGGAAATTCCTCCTTTGCTAACAGTGCTTACTTGCTGTATGGTAATTCTACCAGTTTGGCGGAGATTTTGCAACACCTATTTTGGAAAAAGGGAAGTGTTTTTCTAAAACAGGTATTTTAGGCGCTCCGCGGGAGGAATTATACCTCGTAACCCGGCTTGCCCAGCAGCTGGAACATGTTACGCTTATAGAATTCCACACCTGGCTGGTTGAAGGGATTCACGTCCAGCATATAGGCGGACACACCGCAGGCCAACTCAAAGAAATAGAACATTTCACCCAGCTTAGCGTTGTCCAAATGGCCCATATCCATGGTGATGACGGGAACGCCTCCGTCTACATGGGCAGCCAGCGTGCCCCGGAATGCCTGCTCATCCACAAAGTCCAGGGTCTTGCCCTCCAGATAGTTCAGACCATCCAGATTCTTATAGTCGCCGCCGATGGTGAGCTTTGCTTCAGGGGCGTCAAAACGGATCATGGTCTCGAAAATATTCCGTTCACCCTGCTGGATCATCTGGCCCAGAGAGTGCAGATCGGGGGTAAATTCGGCGGTTGCGGGGAAAATACCCTTGCCGTCCTTGCCCTCAGATTCGCCGTAGAGCTGCTGCCACCAGCCGCCCATCATCTTAAAGCCGGGCTCAAAGGATTCCAGAATTTCAATTGCCTTACCGTTGCGGTACAAAAGATTCCGGGTAGCGGCGTACAGCCAAACAGGATTTTCAAAGGAGCGCAGGTCGTAGTCCTTCTTTGCCTGGGCAGCGCCCTGCATCACTTCCATGGGGTCAATGCCCGCCACAGCCATAGGCAGAAGACCCACAGCAGTGAGCACAGAGTAGCGGCCGCCCACGTTGGGGGGGATGACAAAGGTTTCCCAGCCTTCCTCAGTAGCCATCTGGCGCAGAGCGCCCTTGGCAGGGTCCGTGATGGCATAAGTACGCTTTCTGGCGCCTTCGGTGCCGTACTTGCGCTCCAGCAGCCAGCGCAGAGCCCGGGTAGCGATGGCAGGCTCGGTGGTGGTACCGGACTTGGAGATAATGGCGATGGAGAAATCCTTACCCTCCAGAAGTCTTACCAGCTCGTTCCAGGCCCGGGTGGACAGGGTGTTGCCTGCGTAGTAGATCTGGGGGTTGCCCTTGCTCTTGCCGATGTTGTGGTTGCAGCCCTGCATCAGCTCAATAGCGGCACGGGGTCCCAGATAGCTGCCGCCGATGCCGATGACCACAAATACATCGGAGGACTCACGGATCCGCTCTGCTGCCAGACGGATACGGCGGATTTCATCAGTCTCTTTTTCTACGGGCAGGTTCAGCCAGCCCAGGAAATCATTACCCTCGCCGCTGCCCTCAGCCAGAGTCTGGTGGGCGGCAAACACTTCTTTTTCCGTAGCCAGCAGATCCGGTAAAGATAACTGACCCCATACATTGGAGATATCAACTTTAATCATAAGTAAGAAACATCCTTTCCTGAATGAATAGCTTCGCTACTATTATGTTAGCGCAATTTGCCCGGAAAGGCAAGCCTTGTTTTGGAAATATTCTGTAAAAAAACACCCCCGGTTGTCACCGGGGGTGTCACAAAAATGGTTGTTTTCCCTACTTTTACTTTATTTCCTCAAAATCCGCGGCGCCGTGCTTGCACAGGGGGCATACCAAGTCCTCAGGAAGTTCAGAACCCTCATAGACCCAGCCGCATATCTTACATACGTAGCCCTTTTTGTCCGTTTCAGGCTTGGGCTTGACGTTCTCCAGATAGTGGGTGTAGGTCATGGTGGGCTGCTTGCTCAGATTCACACTCTCGGTGACATCGCACAGGAACATGATGTGAGTGCCAAGATCCAGGGTGTTGATTACATGGCAGCAGATGCAGGCGTTGGCGTATTTGTCCAGGAACAGCAGACCGTTGGAGGAGCGCTGGGTGTGCTTGAACTGGGCAAACTTATCTACATCCTTGCCGGACTGAAAGCCGAAATTCTGGAAGATCTTAAAGGGCGCGTCCTGAGACAGGGTGGAAATATTCAGCTTACCGGTGCGGGCAATCACATCGCAGGAGTAGTTGCGCTTGTTGATGGTTACAGCTACACGGCTGGGATTGTCGGTAACCTGGGTGACGGCGTTGACGATCAGGCCGTTGTCCCGGGTGCCGTCATTAGATGTGACCACATACAGACCGTAGCCGATGGAAAACAGGGCTGTGGGGTCAATGATATTCTCCGGCACTTCTACCGGGGTGTAGGGTGCCGCCAGTTCCTGGGCAAGGGCCATGATCTGCGCCCGGTTGGTATCATTCAGGGCGGACAGGATGGTCACGTTGTTTTCCGCAATGGTCAGATTCTTACAGGAGGCCAGCTTTTCCTTCATCAACCTGTTGGCGGTGGGTGCCCAAGAGCCGTTTTCCATGAAGGCCACAGTGCGGTTCTGGAAGTTGCGCTCGGTGAGCTTATCCAGATAGGTGCGCATGAAGGGGAACACATCAGAGTTATAGGTGGTGGTGGCAAGAACCAAAGTGTCATAGCGGAATGCGGCATCCACGGCTGCTGCCATGTCGCAGCGGGCCAGGTCAAACACGGTCACCTTAGGCGCGCCAATGCCCTTCAGTTCCCGCTCCAGCAGCTCCACAGCCTCTTTGGTGTGGCCATAGACGGAAGTATAGGCAATCACCACACCCTCGGTTTCGGGAGTGTAGCTGGACCACAGGTCATACAGGCGGATATAGTGGCCCAGGTTTTCGGTAAGCACAGGACCGTGGAGGGGGCAGATAATCTTGATATCCAAAGTGGATGCCACCTTGAGAATGTTCTGCACCTGCTTGCCGTATTTGCCCACAATGCCTATGTAGTAGCGGCGGGCCTCGTCGTCCCAGGGCTCATCCACGTCCAGGGCGCCGAACTTGCCAAAGCCGTCGGCGGAGAACAGCACCTTGTCCAGAGAATCGTAGGTCATCATCACTTCAGGCCAGTGTACCATGGGGGCAAAGGCAAAGGTCAGGGTATGATCGCCAAGGGAAAGGGTGTCCAGATTCTCCACCGTCAGGGTGCTTTCCATCACCAGTGTGGGGAAAAACTGTCCAATCATCACAAAGGTCTTTTTATTGCCAACTACCGTTACAGCGGGATACTTTTCCACAAAGGCCTGAATGGAGGCGGCATGGTCCGGCTCCATATGCTGCACAACCAGATAATCCGGCTGACGGCCGGAGAGAACCTTTTCGATGTTCTTCAGCCACTCGTCAGTCTTGCTGGCGTCGATGGTATCCATAACGGCGACCTTTTCGTCCATAATCACATAGGAATTATAAGCCATTCCGTTGGGAACGATATACTGACCCTCAAAAAGATCCACATCATGGTCGTTGGCGCCTACGTAAAAAATGGTTTTGGTTACTTGTCTGAGCATGGGGGAAATCCTCCTTGTATTCAATAGGCGCACTCCGGCGCCTGCTTTTACTATACTATAGCACATAATTTTCCATTTGTCAACGAGAATGATTCTTATTCTTAAAAAATCTTGACAAGTTTTTTCTGGCTTGTATAATAAAATTATCAGGATAGAGGAGGTTTTGTATGAAGATTGTATTGCTTACTGCCCTGGGTGTGGGCGGTGCCACCATCTTTGGCACGGTTCTGGGTTTTGTCTTTAAAAATATTTCTCACAAATTCAGCGATATTGTCCTGTCCTTTGCGGCGGGAGTGATGCTGGCGGCAGCGGTACTGGGCTTGGTGCTGCCCTCCTTGGAGTATGGCGGAAAGCTGGGGCTGGTGGTGACCATTGTGGGTATTTTCTGCGGCGCGCTGTGTCTTAGCTTCTTCGACAGGCTGGTACCCCATCTGCACAAGCTGTCCGGTGTAGAGCAGGAGAGCCACCCCGGCGGCAGCGGAAAGCTGGATAAGGTGCTTCTGTTCGTTACCGCTATCGCTATCCATAATCTGCCGGAAGGCATTGCTGCCGGCGTGGGCTTTGGCAGCGGCAATGTTAGTGACGCGCTGGCGGTTGCCGGCGGTATCGCATTGCAGAATATTCCCGAGGGTATGGTCATTATCGGCCCTATGCTGGCCGCGGGGATGAAGCCGGGCCGTACCTTTCTGGCTGCCGCCGCCACAGGCGTGGTGGAGGTGATTGGTACGCTGCTGGGGTATTTCGCGGTGTCTGTGTCCACAGTGATTCTGCCCTTCTCCCTGGCCTTTGCCGGAGGTACCATGCTGTATGTGATCAGCGACGAGATGATCCCGGAGACCCATGCCCATGGCAGCCAGCAGGGGGCTACCTACGCCCTTCTGGCGGGCTTTTGCGTGATGCTGGTGATGGACGTACTGCTGGGATAAAGTCCGCCCCGGGAAAATAACAAAGATAGCGTAACAGTCCAGAAATAACATACGACAGAAACGATACCGGGTTAGGGAAGAAAAGATTACTGACCAGCTTGGAGCGAGTTATCCGTCGGCCTTGCCGCCCGGGCGGTCATTGACCGCCCCTACATACGTAAAATTACGTTCCGCAAAAACGTTACCGGGCGGGTCAGGGAGGAAACGATAACCGACCAGCTTCATGCGAATTATCTGTCGGTATTGCCGACCGGGTGGTCACTGACCGCCCCTACATACGTAAAATTACGCTCCGCAAAAACGTTACCGGGCGGATCAAGGCAAAAACGATAACCGACCATCTTCGTGCGAAATAGCTGTCCGCCTTGTGGACAGGTGTCAAGAGGTATTTTTCGGACAGAAAAATACCCTTCGGCATTTTTTACTTTATCCAAAAAAGTGGAAAAAAGTCGAAACCTGCCGAAAATAATTATGTAAACTAAAATGGATGCTAAAAAACCATGTTCCCTGTGGAAAAGCCCTGTGGAAAAAGCTGTGGAGAATGTGGAAAAGTGTGGGTTTTGAACAGCTAAACCCGGTTTTTTCACAATCCGGCCCCCTCTGAAAAGTAATGCATAATCCAATGCATAATCATCCCTTTTTCTCAGCCAAAACAAATTATGTCCCCATTTTTCTCCCGGCCTTTTTTCCGGAAGTTTGGTGAAAAAGTTGCCATTGCCGGAAAGTATGTCGTATTTACAGGGGGTGTTTGCCACAACCCGGGCTAAAAGTTTGGTTACTTTCCACAAAATCCCTCCCAAACCGCACTCTGTCAGGTGTTGCGGCCGCGGAGGGTATGTTTTTCCCCTATTGGGAGATACTTCTGGTATTCCGTTTGAATACAGGAGGCTCACCATGCAGGGAAAAGTAGAGATCTGCGGTGTGAACACCGCCCGGCTGAATGTTTTGACCCAAAAGCAGATGGACGAGCTGCTGCTGCGAAGCAAGGCGGGGGATGAGAATGCCCGGCAGCAGCTGATCGAGGGAAATCTGCGGCTGGTTCTGTCAGTAATCCAGCGTTTTGAAAAGCGGGGGGAGACCCCGGACGATTTATTTCAGGTGGGGTGCATCGGTCTGATGAAGGCCATCGCCAACTTTGACCCCACAAAGCAGGTGCGGTTTTCCACCTATGGTGTACCCATGATCGCCGGAGAGGTGCGCCGCTACCTGCGGGATAACGCCCCTATCCGGGTATCCCGATCTATCCGTGACGTGGCATACCGGGTGCTTCAGAGCAAGGAAGCCCTCACTTTGCAGTTGGGCCGGGATCCCACTTTGGAGGAATTGTCCAAAGCGCTGGATTTGCCTCAAGAGGAGATTTCCCAAGCGTTGGAGGCGGTGTGCGCTCCGGTGAGCCTGTATGATCCGGTGTATTCCGACGGCGGCGACCCCCTGACGGTTATGGATCAGGTGCGGGACACCCGGAACACCGAAGGCTCCTGGATGGAGCATATCTGTCTGAGCAGTGCCTATAAGGCGCTGGACCAACGGGAGAAGCAAATCCTCTCTCTGCGCTATTATGACGGCAAGACCCAGATGGAAGTGGCCCGGATTTTGGGCATCTCTCAGGCGCAGGTATCCCGGCTGGAAAAGGGTGCCATTAAAACCATGCGCAAGGCTTTCCAGATATCCTCATAACCCGGGCATATCCCGCCCGGGGCGGGCATACACTGAAGCAAACTGTTTGGTCGGGAGGGCTGGGTATGTCTGTCAAATTCACAGAGCTGCACTGTAAAGAGGTGATCTGCGTGGCCACAGGGGCACGGCTGGGCTTTGTCAGCGATGCCCGGGTGGAACTGCCGGAGGGGCATGTGGCGGCGATTATCGTGCCGGGGAAATACCGCATGTTCGGCCTGCTGGGCTGCCGGGAGGACTATGTGATTCCCTGGCACTGTATCAAGCGTATTGGGCCGGATATTATTCTGGTGGATGTGCGGCCGGAGGAGTGCTGTGTCCCCCGGATCAAAAAAGGGTCATTTTTCTGAAAAACCGGGTCTGGGAAAACAGACCCGGTTTTTTGAAAAAAATGGGAATATTCTTAAAATTTTTTGGAAAAACTACTTGAAAAATCCATTTGCGTTCAGTATAATAGTTCGGCATGGGCATGGCCCATAGTAATTTAACACCACACACCCGGTGATCGTACCCCCAAGTGCCCTCAGGGCGGGCAGTGCGAGATGATCGGGGTGGAGGAAAAACAAAAGGAGAAATTTAAAATGGCTGTCGTATCTATGAAGCAACTGCTGGAGGCCGGCGTACACTTCGGTCACCAGACCCGCCGCTGGAACCCCAAAATGGCTCAGTACATCTACACTGAGCGCAACGGTATCTACATCATCGACCTGCAGAAGACCGTTAAGAAGCTGGAAGAGGCTTACAACTTTGTCCGTGAGATCAGCGCCAATGGCGGCAACGTTCTGTTTGTCGGCACCAAGAAGCAGGCTCAGGACGCTATCAAGGAAGAAGCTGCCCGCTGCGGCGGTTACTATGTCAATGCCCGTTGGCTGGGCGGCATGCTGACCAACTTCCGCACCATGCGTACCCGTATCGACCGTCTGGCACAGCTGCGCAAGATGGAAGAGGACGGCACTTTCGCAATGCTGCCCAAGAAGGAAGTCATCAAGCACCAGGGCGAGATTGAGAAGCTGGAAAAGTATCTGGGCGGCGTTAAGGAAATGAAGAAGATTCCCGCCTGCCTGTTCATCGTTGACCCCCGCAAGGAGCGTAACGCCATTGCTGAGGCCCGCAAACTGAACATCCCCATCGTAGCTATTGTTGACACCAACTGCGATCCCGACGAGATCGATTACGTGATCCCCGGCAACGACGACGCTATCCGCGCCATCCGCCTGATCGCTGCCGCTATGGCCAGCGCTGCTATCGAAGGCCGTCAGGGTGAGGATGCTGCTCAGGCAGAAGCCGAGGCACCCGCTGCTGAGTAATTAAAATATGAAATAGCACCCCGGTGCTATCTACCAATAATTTATAGGAGGACACGAAAATGGCATTTACTGCTCTGGACGTTAAGAAACTGCGTGAGATGACCAACGTTGGCATGATGGACTGTAAGAAGGCTCTCCAGGCTACCGACGGTGATATGGATAAGGCTGTTGACTGGCTGCGTGAAAAGGGCCTGGCAAAGGCTGCCAAGAAGGCTGACCGCATTGCCGCAGAAGGCGTGGCATACGCTACTGTGATCGATGGCGTGGGCGTTGTGATCGAAGTTAACTCCGAGACCGACTTCGCCGCTAAGACCGATGCGTTCCTGGATCTGGTAAAGAACCTGGCTACTGTTGTTGCTACTGAGAACCCCGCTGATGTGGAAGCTGTGAAGGCTGCCAAGTACCCCAACTCCAACCTGACCGTTACCGAGATCATGCAGGAGAAGGTTATGTCCATCGGCGAGAACATGCAGATCCGTCGCTTCAACCGCTTTGCTGACAACACCTCCGTTGCCTATGTTCACATGGGCGGCACCCACGGTGTTCTGGTCAACCTGGCTGTTGAGGGTGACATCGACGTTACCGAAGTGGGCAAGAATGCGGCTATGCAGATCGCTGCCATGAATCCCAAGTACTGGGACAAGGCTCAGGTTCCCCAGGCTGATGTGGACAAGGAAATGCAGGTTCAGCTGGCTCTGATGGACAACGATCCCAAGATGGCTGGCAAGCCCGCGCAGGTTAAGGAGAAGATCGCTGCCGGTAAGCTGGCTGCTTTCTACAAAGAGTCCTGCCTGCTGCAGCAGGAGTTCGTCCGCAGCGACCTGTTCAAGGGCGATGTGGCCGGCTACATTGCTGACGCTGCCAAGAAGCTGGGTGGCAAGATTGCCTTCGTGGATGCTATCCACTACATCAAGGGCGAGGGCATCGAGAAGAAGGAAGAGAACTTCGCTGACGAAGTGGCTGCACAGATCGCTGGCGCAGGCAAGTAATTCCCCTTTCAAGCAGATTCCAAGGGCGCGCCTATGGCGCGCCCTTGTGTCATTTTACGCCACGGCAGGTTTTTCTCTTTACTTTTCCTCTGGCTGCATATATGATAGAAAAAGAAGCCCTGATGGGTGAAAACCTGTATATTGGTATATTTTTTTAAAGTGAGGCAATTCCCATGACAGCGTTCGCTGAAGCATTTTCCGGTATTTTTGAGGCCTGCGGTCAGAAGCTGGTGGAGAATATCACAGGCATTCTGCCCACGGTGTTGGTTCTATTAATGGTATTCAATACGGTCTGCCATCTTATTGGCAGCAAACGGATTGAGCGTTTATCCGTGTTTCTTGCCAGATACCGTATTTTGTCCTATACGGTTCTGCCCCTGATTTCCTGGTTCTTCCTGTGCAACCCGGCGGCATTTACCTCTGCCAAGTTTCTGCCCCAGCGGCAGCGGGCCGGCTACGTTGATGCGTGTACCACCTTCAACAGCCCCTTGCTGGGATTGTTCCCCCATGTGAACCCCGGGGAACTGTTTGTATGGCTGGGGATTGCCATCGGAGTGGAGCAGTTGGGCTTTTCCACTTTCCCTGTTGCGCTGCGTTTTTTTCTGGCGGCCTGTGTGCTGGCTGTGGTCAGATCCTTTGTGACGGAAGGTTTCTGGGTCTTCTTTGCCATGCGGCAGGGCATGGATGTGAATCGTCCCGCCAGTGTTGTGGTTGAGGAAGAGGAGCAGAAGGAGGTTTCGGAGCCTGCCGCCCACAGGGAAAGTGGTGTACTGGGCACCATCACATGGATGATTCAGGGTGTGGGTAACGGTATTGGCATGGTAGTGGAAGCCTTTTTCACCGGTGCCAAGGAGGCTGTAAGCCTGACTTTGAAAAGTGTTCTGCCGTTTCTCATATTCCTGTCCTTTATGAGTGGTGTGCTTACCTATACCGGTGTGGGGAGTTTTATTGCCCGGCTGCTTACCCCACTGCTGAGTAGTATTTGGGGTGTTCTGATCTTCACTCTGATTATCAGCTTTCCACTGTTGTCGCCGGTACTGGCACCGGGGGCGGCAATTCCGTGCATTCTGGGTACATTGATCGGTACGATGATCGCGGCGGGTTCTATCCCTGTGACGCTGGCGATTCCGGCACTGTTTGCCGTTAACGTGGTGGATGGCTGCGATTTTGTGCCCACGGCTGCGGCACTGGGTCAGGCAGAACCGGATACGGCGAAGCTGGCGATGCCCTCTGTGCTGTTTTCCCGGTTTGTCACGGCTCCCATTGCTATTTTGCTGGGTGTTGTGGCCAGCATCGGCCTCTTCTAGGTTGACAAGGCCGACGGCTAATGCGCACCGGGCTGGTCGGTAATCGTTTTTTTCTGAACCGGTTACGTCTCTGTGTATATCGTTTTCTGGTTATAAACAAATATCACTGCCGGAACAGCTATGGCTGTTCCGGCTTTCCTTGTGATGAAAAAACTTTTCACCACAACATCCTGTGGTGCACCAAAAAATGACGGTTTTTTTCTCAAAAAACTTTTGGCACAGCCCGTTGTCCCCGGGAAAAAGGTATGTTATAATGATTTCCGTAGCGGCGATTGCCGCGGGAAATTGTCATTTTTTGAAAGGGGGCGGTGCTATGGAAACACAACTGCATATCTCTTCCAGCGATGTACAAAGGCTGTTGTGCACTGCCAATGGCGATGCCGCCCTGTTATATCTGCATCTGCTCAGTGGCGGCACCAGTGACAATGCCCGGCAGGCGCTGAAGCTTACAGATTCCCGGCTGTCCGTTGCCGCGGCTACCCTGCGGCAGATGGGTCTGTGGCAGGAGAAAAAGCCTGCTGTTATGATGGGAGAACGTCCCCAGTACGCCGAGGGCGATGTGATCCGCGCCATGGATACGGACGGGGATTTCCGCTCCCTGTATGGAGAAGTGCAGCGGCTGCTGGGCAGGAGCCTGAACACGGAGGAACTGAAGATTCTGCTGGGTTTTGTCCGGTATCTGGGTCTGCCTTCCGATGTCATCTACGTGCTGGTTTGCTACTGTAAGGATCGGGCGCGCCAAAAGGGCAGTACACGCAATCCCTCCCTTCGGACCATTGAAAAAGAGGCCTATTTCTGGGCAGAGCAGGGCATCGATACCATGGAAGAAGCCGCCGCTTTTATTCAGCGGCAGAACATAAAGAATTTCCAGCTGCGTAGGCTTATGGACATTCTCCAGATCCGGGGAAGGAGTCTTACCCCGGCAGAGGAGCGGTACGCCAACGCCTGGCTGGAGATGGGTTTTGATCAGGAGGCGCTGGCCAATGCCTATGAGCGGACCTGTCTGAATACCGGCGGATTAAGCTGGGCTTACATGAACAAGATCCTCCTGCGCTGGCAGGAGAGTGGTATGATCACCGGCGAACAGGTGAAAAACAGCGACCGCAAGCCATCCGGCGCTACTGGCCAGCTGGGCCAGGCAGAGCTGGATGCCATTCACAAGCTGCTGAAGGAGGACTGACCTATGGCATATCAACAGGAAATTGTGCGCGCGGCCCGTCAGCAGCTGGCGCAAAAAAAGGCGGATTTGGAATCCCTGCAGCTGTCCCGGCTGCATCAGGCTTACGCTGAGCTTCCCAGAATCCGGGAAATCGACATTGAGCTGCGCAGATCCATGGCACTGGCTGCCCAGGCGGCTTTTTTGCAGGGTGGCGGCGCTACGGAGGCTATGGAGCAGGTGAAGCAGGCAAACCTTGCCCTGCAGGCGGAGCGGAAGGAACTGCTGCAGGAGCGTTTCGGACCTGATTTTTTGAACGAAGAGCCTCTGTGTCCCCATTGCGGCGGCAGCGGCTATATTGGCACAGCCATGTGCTCCTGCTTGACGGAGCTTTGCCGGCAGGAGCAGACAAAGCAGATTGCGGTTCTGGCTGACCCGGAGCAGCGTTTTGAGAATTTCCGGTTGGAATACTATCCGGACACGGCAGACCCCAAATACGGTGTCAGCCCCCGGTTCATTATGGAAAAGACTCTGGCGGTATGCCGCAAATACGCCCGCCAGTTTTCTATGGGCAGCGGCAATCTGCTGTTTGTGGGCGGAACCGGTCTGGGCAAGACCTTTCTGTCAGCCAGCATTGCCCGTGAGGTGGCGGAGAAGGGCTTTGCTGTGTGCTATGAAACCGCCGCCCACCTGTTCTCCAAGCTGGAAAAGAACCGCTTTAACCCTGATGAGCAGAGCCAGCAGCAGATTCAGGCCCTGACCCAGTGCGATCTTTTGATCGTGGATGACCTTGGCACGGAGCTGCCCGGCAATTTTGTCACCGCTGCCCTGTACACTCTGGTCAATGACCGGCTGTTGGCGGGAAAACCCATGGTAATTTCCGCCAATCTAACCATCGAGGAGCTGGGAAGACGGTATTCCCCCCAGATTGCGTCCCGGCTGCAGGGAAGCTTTACCCTGCTGTCCTTCGTGGGGCGTGATATTCGTGTATTAAAGAATAAGTGAGGAATTTCCATTGAAAACCGGAATTTTATTTGATTTGGACGGTACCCTGCTGGATACCCTCCAGGATTTGACAGATGCTGTCAATTACACTCTGCGGCACTATGGCTGCCCGGAGCGGACGCTGAGCCAGGTAAGAGAGTTTGTGGGCAACGGCGCCCGCCGGCTGATTGAGCTGTCCTTGCCCGGAACGCCGGAGGACCCGGATGTGGATGAGGTGCTGGCTTTTTATCAGCAGTACTATGCCGCTCACGCCCAGGTCAAGACCGCACCCTACCCTGGCGTCCTGGAGGCGCTGGAGCGGCTGCGCCGGGAGTTTACCGTAGCTGTGGTGTCCAACAAGCCGGACCGTGCGGTAAAGCTGCTGTGCAAAGATTATTTTGGGGATATTTACGCCCGGGGCGAGAGCAGCGACTGCCTCAGAAAGCCTGCGCCGGATATGCTGCTGCGAACCATGGCGGAATTGGGCCTGGAACGCTGCATTTATGTGGGAGACAGCGATGTAGATGTGCTTACCGCCGCCAATGCGGGTATGCCCTGTTTGAGTGTGACCTGGGGTTTCCGGGATGAGCAGCAGCTACATCAGGCAGGGGGCACCCATTTCTGCCGGGATCCTAAGGAACTGTATGATACCGTCTGCCGGATGGTATAATAAGGAGCATCTATGGCCAATGAGTTTTACGCCCTGCTGGGCAGAATGCGCTACATCACCCGTTGGGGGCTGATGCGCAACACCTTTTCTGAGAATATTCAGGAGCACAGCCATCAGGTGGCGGTGCTTGCCCATGCGCTGGCGCTGATCCGGCGGGACATTCTCCACCTGCCCGGCCCGGATCCGGATAAGTGCGCTGTGGCCGCTCTGTACCATGACGCCTCGGAGATTCTTACCGGGGATCTGCCCACGCCCATCAAGTACTACAACCCGGAGATTAAAACTGCCTACAAGCAGGTGGAGTGGATTGCCGGAAACCGGCTGCTGGATATGCTGCCACCCCAGCTGCGGCAGAGCTACGCGCCACTGGTGCTGGAGGAAGATCCTCAGGTGACACCTATTGTGAAGGCTGCCGATAAGCTCTCTGCCTACATTAAGTGCATTGAGGAGCAGAAAGCGGGCAATACGGAATTTGATTCCGCGGCGCAGCTGTCTATGGAATCCATGCGGGCCATGGATATGCCGGAACTGACATGGTTTATAGAGGAATGCCTTGGTAACTTCAGTTTGAATCTGGATCAGCTTTGACAGGTCTGTCTTGACTGGATGGAAAATCTGTGCTACTATAGTTAGGCCGCCGGCATGGTGGAATAGGTAGACACAAGGGACTTAAAATCCCTCGGAGTAAAATCCGTACCGGTTCGATTCCGGTTGCCGGCACCAAGTAAGACACTCCCAATGGGGGGTGTCTTTTTTATTAAGGAAAAGAGCGCTTCTGGCAACACTTCCGCTTTTGCTGAAAAGCTGGCAGCACTGAACAGCACCGCTATCGGTTCCTCCAACCTGGGTGTCGTGGTTGACACCGCTCCCTTCGCTGACGAGCTGGCTGCCGTTAAGACTGTTATCTTTGAGTACAACAACCAGTGAACTTCGCTTCTGTTTACAAGAGCGAGGCTGAGATCAACGTTATGTGCGACAAGTTTGCTGAGGACCTGATGGCCAACGGCATCGAGACAATCCTGACCAAGACTCAGGAGCAGCTGGACATCTGGAGAGACGCACAGTAATCTCTCTTTCTGTAAACATTTCACCGGACCCGGGTGAGTGTCCGGCAGATTAGCGCGATATGATCTGTCAGGGCCTGACCCTTTAGCAGTCAAGGCATACGCATTTTGCGTATGCCTTGATTTTTTGCTTGTGGCAACATTCCCAAAAAAGGGAGATTTATACATTGAAAACCAAAAGAAAAGGAGAAACACCAGTTATATACCTGGTTTTGCTTGACAAAATGGCGTATTTATATTACTCTCATAGAGTGTAACTTCTTATACAGGAAGTGTGCTACGCCGGCAGGATGTTTGCTGCCGGAAAAATCAGGCTATACTTACCGGTGCTATGAACGGGGGATGTTCTTCCTGCATACAATGCTTTGTGGCACCCTGATCTAAGGAGAACGTTTATGCGCAGCAGTGGCATATTGATGCATATTACCTCCCTGCCTAGTCCCTACGGTGTGGGCACCATGGGAAAGGAAGCCTATGAGTTTATAGATTTTCTCCAGCAGGCAGGCCAGAGCTTCTGGCAGATCCTGCCTGTGACCCCTACCGGTTACGGAGATTCTCCCTATCAGTCCTGCTCTGCCTATGCTGGCAACCACTACCTGATCGATCTGGATATGCTGGTCCGGGACGGATTGCTGGAAAAAAGCCAGGTGGAAGCCTGCCGGTGGTCTGACCGGGAAGACCGGGTGAATTTTGGCCTGCTGTATGACAGCCGCCTGCAGGTTCTGGGTCTTGCTTATGAGCGGTTTGCCGGTGATGAGGGTTTTGACCGTTTCTGCCGGGATAATGAGAGCTGGCTGTTCCAGTTTGCTATGTTCATGGCGCTGAAAGACCGCCATGGCGGCAAGCCCTGGTATCAGTGGGAAGAACCTTATAAATTCCACCGGGAGGCTGCCCTGGAGACAGTGTATCCGGAGCTGGCCCAGAAGATCCGGTTTTATTGCTTTGTCCAGTACCTTTTCCAGCACCAATGGGATGCCCTGCGGGACTATGCCCATAGCCGGGGCGTGCGCATCATTGGGGATGTGCCCATTTATGTGCCCTACGATTCGGCGGAGGTGTGGAGTCAGCCGGAGCTTTTCTGCCTGGACGAAACCCTGACCCCTACCCTGGTGGCCGGTTGCCCGCCGGATGCCTTTAATGAGGATGGCCAGCTTTGGGGAAATCCCCTGTACCGCTGGGATGTGCATGCAAACCAGAACTTTTCCTGGTGGGTCAGCCGTATGGCTGCTGCCGGGGAACGCTATGACGTGGTACGGATGGATCACTTTCGAGGGTTTGAAAGCTACTGGGCAGTACCCTATGGGGATGCTACCGCCAGGGGAGGACAATGGCTGCCCGGCCCTGGGATGGACTTTATCCGGGTGATGAAAGAAAAACTGCCCCATGTGGGGATGATCGCAGAGGATCTGGGCTTTATGACATGGCAGGTGCGGCAGCTGCAGCAAGCGTCAGGTTACCCGGGGATGAAAGTGCTGGGCTTTGCCTTTGACAGCAGAGAGCCCTCTGATTACCTGCCCCATACCTATACTCCTAATACGGTGTGCTATACCGGTACCCATGATAATATGACCACAAGCCAGTGGTTTGATACCGCGCCTCAGGAAGCGGTGGAGTATGCCGCCGAGTACATGGGTCTGACGGAACAGGAGGGCTATGTGTGGGGTGTGATCCGTACGGCAATGGCCAGTGTGTCAGAGCTGTGCGTGGTACCTATACAGGATTATCTGCAGTTGGGAGCGGAGGCAAGAATGAATCTGCCTGGCACCCGCAGCGGGGATAACTGGACCTGGCGGGCCGGTGAGGGTTTTGCCTCCCCGGACCTGGCACAAAAGATTTACCGGCTGACCGAATTGTACGGCCGCTTGGGAAATAGAGAAAGAAACTAAACTGCAATGTGACCGATTGCAGCAAGAAATGGAGAATTGGAATATGAGTTATGATTGCCAGACCATTATGAGGTTTACGGAGGCACAGCTGAAGTACAGCCACGATGTATCTTTGCAGGAGGCCACCCCCCAGGAGCTGCACGAAGCCCTTGGCACGGCCGTTATGATGGCTATTTCCGATAACTGGAGACACAGTAAAAAGGCCAGAGAGACCCAGAGAAAGGCCTACTATTTCTCCGCGGAGTATCTGATCGGCCGCCTGGTTTATGCGAACCTGTTCAATCTGGGTATTCTGGATGAAATGAAGGAACTGTTTGCCCAGAAGGGTGTGGATCTGGCTGTGCTGGAGGATATTGAGGATGCGGCGCTGGGTAATGGCGGTTTGGGCCGTCTGTCTGCCTGCTTTCTGGATTCCGCTGCCAGTATCAATGTCCCCCTGTCCGGCTACGGCCTGCGGTATAAGTTTGGCCTGTTCAAGCAGCGCTTTGATGACAACGGCAGCCAGGTGGAAAACGCCGATGACTGGACCAAGTTCGGTGATCCTTGGTCCTACCGCCGTTACCATCACACCGTAAAGGTCCACTTCCCCGACCATACCGTGCTGGCGGTGCCCTATGATGTGCCTGTGATCGGCTACGGCACCAACAACATCAACACGCTGCGCCTGTGGCAGTGTGAGGCAGAGGAGGAACTGGATTTCAACGCCTTCAATAATCAGGATTATCTGCGGGCTCTGACCCAGAAGAACAAGGCCGAGGATATTACCAGAGTTCTTTACCCCAATGACTCCACTTATGAGGGTAAGCGCCTGCGTATCAAGCAGCAGTATGTGCTGTCTTCTGCCTCGCTGCAGGATATGATCCGGGTGTATAAGTCCATTCACGGCAATGATTTGAGCAACTTTGCACAGTATTACGCTGTGCAGCTCAATGACACCCATCCTGCCCTGTCCATCCCCGAGCTGATCCGTCTGCTGATGAATGAGGGTATGAATTTTGACCAGGCATTTGAGATTGCCCGGAAAACCTTCTCCTACACCAACCATACCGTTATGGGTGAGGCACTGGAAAAGTGGCCTTTGGATTTGCTGCGCAGTGTGGTGCCTACTGTGGTGGATATTATCTGCCGCATTGACCACAAGCTGCGTCAGGAGCATCCCGGACTGTTTGTGATCAATAATGACATTGTGCACATGGCAAACCTGTCTGTTTATGTGGGCAGCTATATCAACGGTGTGGCGGAGATCCACTCCCAGATCCTGAAGGATGACTGTTTTAAGGATTGGTACCGGGTGTTCCCGGACCGTTTCCAGAACAAGACCAACGGCATTACTCCCCGCCGCTGGCTGGGCCTGTGCAACCCGGAGCTGACCGAACTGCTGAAGGCCCGCATTGGCAAGGATTTCCTGCTGGAGCTGGATGCCCTTCAGGAGCTGAAACCCCAGATCGATGAGGAATTGGTGGATGCCTTTAACGCTGTCAAGCGGGTGAAGAAGGAGCAGCTTGCCGCTGTGGTGGCTAAGCATGAGGGTGTGCAGCTGAATCCGGACTTTATGTTCGATGTGCAGGTGAAGCGTCTGCATGAGTATAAGCGCCAGCTGATGAATGCCATTTCCATTGTGGATATCTACTTCCGGTTGAAGAACGGAGAACTGCCCAACTTCCAGCCTACGGTATACCTGTTTGGTGCCAAATCCGCCCCCGGCTATGCCCGGGCAAAGGCAACCATCCGTTATATCAACCGAATCGCTAAGATGATTAACAATGACCCTGCCGTCAGCGATAAGCTGAAAGTGGTCTTTGTGCAGAATTATAACTGCTCCTATGCCGAGCACATCATTCCTGCCGCTGATGTCTCCGAGCAAATCTCTCCCGCCGGCACGGAAGCTTCCGGCACCGGCAATATGAAGCTGATGCTCAACGGTGCGGTCACCCTGGGTACGCTTGATGGTGCCAATGTGGAGATTGCCAAGGAGGCAGGCCGGGAGAACGAGTATATCTTCGGCGCCACCGTGGAAACCATCAACGCCATCAAGGAATCCTATCATCCCCGGAGCATCTACGATGCCAACCCCCACCTGCAGCGGGCTATGGACACGCTGGTGGACGGAACCGTGCCTACGGATTTTGAGCAGGCAGAGCTGTTCCACGCACTGCTGGATGGTAATGACTGGAGCAAGGCAGACAACTACTACCTGCTGCTGGACTATGCTTCCTATATGGACGCAAAGCTTCAGGCAAACCGGGATTACGCGGACCGTCAGGCTTTCGGCAGAAAGTGCCTGATGAACATTGCCTCTGCCGGCAAGTTCTCCTCTGACCGCACCATTGGCCAGTATGCCCGGGAAATCTGGCATATTGAGCCTACCAAGCTATGATTTCTCCCTGTGGAGAAGAAAAGTAAATATGACAGGGGCTGTTGCAAAATAATGCAACAGCCCCTAAAACGAAGCAAGAGCCTATTTCCACAGGCTGTAAGGGGTGGACACGGGCCGCCTCCTGGGGCGAGGTGCTCCGCACAGCGAATTCTAACAATGGATTCGGGGGTGCGGCAACGAACAAGAAGTCTTGTGTAAGCCCTTTTTGTCCTGTATAGAGATATGCAGACAGCCGGACAGCACTGACGCTGTCCGGCTGTGTTGGCGTATGTGGTACTTACAGAGCCCCACCGTACAAGGGGGCTTGTTACCAGGAGATGCCTTATGTCCTTGTGCTACGTGTTTTTAGGCAGTATCAAAAAAAGGGCATCGTTTGTAAATAAATGCGAAGAAAATAAGAGTTTAAGCCGTTGACAAAAGGATTAAGTCTGTTATATTGAACAAGAAAGAAGCCTATGGGAAGCTGGGGAAGAACGCTCTGCTTTCAGAATAGTGCACAAATAAAAGAAAGGTGATAGCAATGGAAAAACAACTGTACGCCAATCGGGAATGGATTGACAGCTCCTGGGAAAAGCTGGAACGGAAACTGTACAATAACAGTAAGGTAAGCAAGGATAAAATCCCTCTGACTACTGTCAATGGTGTCCATGATGACTTCTCCAGCCCTGAGGGGATCAGCAGATGGACCAATGGCTTCTGGCCCGGCATTATGTGGCTGATGTATGACGCTACGGGTAAGGACAGCTACCGGGAAGCTGCTGAGCTTTGTGAGGAGAAGTTGGATGGAGCTCTGGAGAATTTCAATGTGCTGCACCATGATGTGGGCTTTATGTGGCACTTGTCCGCAGGCGCCAACTATCTGCTGACAGGGAACGAGAAATCCAAAAACCGCAACCTGCATGCAGCGGCAGTGCTGGCCAGCCGCTACAATGCGGCAGGAAAGTTCATCAAGTCTTGGAATGGCAGCGGCTGCGCCGGCTGGGTCATTATTGATTCCATGATGAACATTCCGCTGCTGTATTGGGCTGCGGAGCAGAGTAATAACATTGCCTTTAAGCAGATGGCTATGGACCATGCGGATATGTGCATGCAAAACCATATTCGCCCGGACGGCTCGGTGTACCATGTGATCGGATACGATCCCCTGACCGGTGCGTGTAAGGGCGTAGCTGCCCACACCCAGGGTTATGAGCATGTGGGTTCCTCCTGGGCCAGAGGCCAGGCCTGGGCTATCTACGGCTTTGCCATCAGCTATCTGCGCACCGGTGAACAGAGGTATCTGGATACGGCCAAGAAGGTGGCTCATTACTTCCTTGCGGCGGTGGCCGCTACCGGTTATGTGCCCATGGAGGATCTGCGGTCACCGGAGGAGCCTGTGTATTATGATACGTCCGCCGGAGCCATCGCTGCCTGCGGACTGATCGAGATTGCCAAGGCAGTTCCGGAATTTGAGAAGAAGATGTATATGGATGGTGCGTTGAAGCTTACCAAGGCTCTGGTTGACGGTCACTGCGACTGGACACTGGAGGAACAGTCTGTTCTGCAGAACTGCTCTACCTTCTATGGCCGTGATGTGAACCAGCCCTATATTTATGGTGAATATTTTTTGGTAGAGGCCTTGTATAAATTGAAAGGTTTTGATAGAATGTTCTGGTAAATACAGGATGGTATGGGCCGGTAATGACCGGACCGGCCTTTGCCAGCTTGGCATTATCAACTATAATACCCACGGCTACTACGATGGCCCTGTGGCGGCAAATGTGCTGTCCAGCGTCAACTTGTCCCCGGATGAGAAGTATCTGGCAGTTGGCAGCATGGATCGGATTGCCATGGTTTGCATCGTGGAGTTGTAACGTAAACAGCGGTCTTCGCGTTTTCCGGCACGTCGGGAAACGCGGAGGCCGTATACGGCTTTTTTCGGAAAGCTGTGATATAAAAAAGGTTTATGATTAAGGAGTGTTTCGTATGAATACTTTGCAGGCGGGCTTTGCCCGGGTAAACGTGACCCCCATGCTGGGTGTAGACGTACGTGGTTATTTTAAGAAAAGACTGGCAGAGGGCGTGCTGGATGATCTGTATCTGGACGCTCTGGCGCTGTGCTGCGGTGATACCAAGGTGCTGCTTATGTCTATGGACATCTGCTCTCTGAAGCAGGATGTGAGCCGCCAGTTCCGAAGCCATATCAACCAGGTGACCGGTGTGCCCATGGATGCCATCTATCTGGCATGCTCCCATACCCACACCGGACCCGATGCCGAGCTGACCAACACCGATCCTCTGGTGCATGAATACATCAAGGCAGTGGAATATAAGATGGCAGATGTGGCGGTGATGGCGCTGGCAGATCTGAAGCCCGCCCGTATGGGCTGGGGCATTGGCCAGGCACCCAACATTGCCTTTATCCGCCGTTTCCGTATGAAGGACGGCTCTATCCGCACCA